>JABIAG010000001.1 GCA_018653365.1 Candidatus Woesearchaeota archaeon | reverse complement strand
CAGAAGCATTACCTCAGATTTTTAGCGGTATGAGAATTGCAATATCCTTGTCTCTTGTTATAGTGATTGTAACTGAGATGTTCATAGGAACTAATTTTGGATTAGGACATAGAATTATAAATGCACAACTTGTTTATAGAATTTCTGAGATGTATGCAACTATTTTAATTACTGGTATTTTGGGTTTTTTAATAAACAAGGGTTTTATTTTGGTGGAAAAGAAGATTGTTCATTGGAGGGGAAAATAAAAAAGCAAAATGAAAGAACACAGATATGAAAAGATATATAAGAAATTCGGGAAGAATCTTCCTTGGTGTTTAGAAGGGGTTCCTAAATTTTTTAAATCATTAATTGAATCTGGTTGGGTAAAGCCTTGCAAAACTTTAGATATGGGTTGCGGAATTGGAGATTACTCAAATTATCTGGCTTTAAATGAATTTGAAGTTTTAGGAATAGATATATCAGAAACCGCAATAAAGATGGCCAAAGAAAAATACTCCTCAAACAAAAATCTTCAGTTTAAAGTTTATGATATTTTTAAATTAAAAGAGATTAAAGAAAAATATGATTTTGTTTATGAAATTTCCATTTTGCACAATATCGAACCAAAAAAAAGAGCAGAATATATAAAAAATATTTGTTCGGTCTTAAATAAGAATGGAAAACTTCTAGTTTGTTCTTTTAGTAAAGATGATTTGCTTTTTCAAGGAAGAGAAAGCTTATATTTCCAAGATTTAGACAACACCGTTTATCCTTTAGAAGAAAAGGATTTTCAAAAGCTTTTTGGGAAATATTTCAAAATTGAAAAAACAGAGAAAGTCTATATGGGGAGAAAAGGCAAAAGAAAAAGGGAGAGGTGGTTATGTTTAATGGAGAAAAAATGAATAAAGCAAAAGAGGAGTATAATAAATGTGCAAAGGGATATACAAAAGCTACAATTCGCCCAATGAGAAAATTCGCATATGAACCTACTATTTTAAATGCAATTTCTGAAATTAAGGGGAAAGTAGTTTTAGATATTGCATGCGGGGAAGGTGTTTCCAGTCGTATGATAAAATCACTAGGTGCAAAAAAGGTTATAGGAGTTGATGTTTCAGAAGAATTAATAAAAAAGGCAAAAGAAACTGGCGGAGAAGATATAGAATATTTTGTTTGTGATATATTTTCAGAAGATTTATCTAAATTTGGAAAGTTTGATATTATTACAGGGATTATGATTCTTCATTATTCAAATTCTTTAAATCAGTTAAAAAATTTAATAAAAAATATTTCAAGTGCATTAAATAAAAAGGGAATTATTTACTCTTTAACCATAAATCCTGATGTTTTAGCTTTTGGATATAACAAATATGGAATAAAGATAAGTAGTCCCAAAAAAGAAGGAGATTCAGTTTTAACAGAACTTCATAGTTTTGAAGGAGATAAATATTGCGAGTTTACTAATTACTATTGGAAAAAAGAGACTTATACCAAATTGTTGGAAAACGAGGGATTTAAAGTCGAATGGATTCACGGAATTGTTTCCGAAGAAGGAATAAAAGAATATGGAAAAACTTTTTGGCAAGATTATATAAAAAATCCAATTTATATTATGATAAAAGCAACAAAAGTCAGCCCCCTAAAAATCTTCTTTTAGAAAAAGAAGCAAAACTTAGATAGTCAGCCCCAACAAAACGAAACCAGTGCCTTCTCTAATACAATGCCCACCCGAAAATATGATTTCTTAATACAAAAACGACATTCTCAAAAACTCTAAAATTTTGCCTTCAGCATCGTTGCACTAAATTTTAGCCCTTCGGGAAACAGAACAGGGGATAAAGAGTTCCAGAAACTTGCAGTTTCTTCCACCCAAATTCTTCTTCCAGCTCGAGCCTGCGAGGTTTCGCTCCAGTCTCGAGGTCAGAAGAACTTTCCTTATCCCCGATGTTAGTTTCAATTGAAAAACAAAAACCTTATTAACTACTTTTTCTATTGATGAGTAAGAGGTGATATTTTGCGTGTAGCTATTAATGGTTTTGGAAGAATTGGCAGGATGGTTTTTAAGGCATCCTTAAAGAATCCCCGAGTTAATGTTGTTGCAGTTAATGATTTGGGCGACATAAATTTAATGGCGCATTTATTAAAATATGATTCTGTTCAACCTTTTAAATTTAAAAAAGTACGAGTGAAAGGAAATACTATTATTGCTGATGGTCATAAGATTAAAGTTTTTTCTGAAAAGGATCCAACTAAACTTCCTTGGAAGCGATTAAAGATCCATACTGTTTGTGAATCAACTGGTTTTTTTAGAACAAGGGAACTCGCTTCACAACATATTGTTGCTGGTGCTAAGAAGGTATTGATATCTGCACCTGCTAAGGGTGATCAGCCAGTTAAAACTATTGTTATGGGAGTAAATCATAAAGATATAACAAAAAAGGATGTTATTCTTTCAAATGCGTCTTGTACAACTAATTGTTTAGCACCCATGGTAAAGGTTCTTAATGATGCTTTTAAAATTAAGAAAGGTTTTTTTACAACTGCGCACGCCTATACTTCTACCCAGAATCTTATTGATGGTCCTCATAAGGATTGGCGTAGAGCACGGGCTGCTGCAGTTAATATGATTCCTACCACTACTGGTGCATCAGAGGCAGTGGGGCTAGTTATTCCTGAAATGAAGGGCAAACTTAATGGAAAAGCACTTAGAGTTCCTTTGGCAGTTGGTTCTTTAACAGACTTCACAGTTACTTTGTCTAAAAAACCAACAATTAGACAGGTTAATAACGCATTTAAGAAAGCGTCTAAAAAAATGAAAGTTTTGGAATATTCTGAAGATGAATTGGTTAGTTCTGATATTGTGGGTTGTTCATGTTCTGTTATTTTTGATTCAAAATTAACTATGGTTAATGGAAACATGGTTACTGTATTTGGATGGTATGATAGCGAGTGGGGGTATTCTACTCGAATGATTGATTTAATGTCAAAGATGAAGTAATCAAATGAAATCTTTAAAAAAAGTTAGAATAAAAAATAAGAAGGTTATTATCCGTTTAGATTTGGATTTGCCAAGAGATAAAGATGGTAAAATTCTTGATGATTCTAGATTAATGAAATCTCTTCCAACCTTAAACTTTCTAAAGAAGGCTAAACAGGTTATTATAATGGGTCATGGTGGCCGGCCTAAAAAATATGAGAAATGTCTTTCTTTTGATAAGATTGCTCTTAGATTGTCTAAACTATTAAACACTAAGATAGCTTTTATGGAAGAGTCAATAACTGTGCTTCCTAAAGAAAAATTTGTAATGTTAGAAAACTTGAGGTTTCATCCTTTCGAAAAACAGAATAATCCAAGATATGCTAAAGTGTTAGCTTCATATGCTGATATTTATGTTAATGACGCGTTTGCTAATTCTCATCGAAAGCATGCTTCTATGGTTGCTATTACTAAATTCCTCCCGTCTTATCCTGGTTTTGATTTAGAAAAGGAAGTAAAGAATACCCGACAAATATTAAACAAGCCAAAACATCCATTAATTCTTTTAATCGGAAGTAAAAAAGTTGACAAGCTTCACACTCTCGGCCCATTAATTAAGAGGGCGGATGCAGTTCTGATTGGTGGTGCTATGATGTTCACATTTATGAAAGCTCTTAAACAAGAGGTTGGTCGAAGTTATTACGAAAAGGAAGAGGTTGCTCTAGCTAAACAATTAATAAAGAATAAAAAAATAATTTTGCCGATTGATGTTTTGTTAGATAATAAGAAAACTGTGCCTGTAGAAAACATGCATAAAAGTAGTATTGGGTATGATATTGGGGAACAAACCACCCTAATTTATTCAGAAATTCTAAAAAAAGCTAAAACCGTTATTTGGAATGGACCTATGGGTTATGTTGAAGGGGGATTTACTAAAGCAACTAATCTATTAGCTAAAACCCTGATCAATTCGAAAGTTACATCATTGGTTGGGGGTGGTGAAACTGCAATGGCTTTGAAATCTTTCTTAACTAAGTTTACTCATTCAACTACTGCGGGCGGAGCATTTCTTGATCTTATTGCTGGACGGTCTCTTCCTGCTGTTAAAGCACTGGAAACGGATTAACTCCATTCATAATCTCTTATTCTTCCATCTCTTTCTGCATCCCAAAATAATACTTCGTCAACACCCTTGACTGCGGCTAATCTAGATATCATCATGCTTTTCTCGTCTATGTGTAATTTTCGTAATCCGTTATCCGCCACTAACACTCTATCCAGGTTTCCCCAGAAAGCAGCAGCCATTCGTGACGGAATAGCATATTGTGATCTTTCTAATGGAAGTAGGTTGTGCTCTCTCATGTGTTCACGAACGATTACTTGGTGGGAATGAACATCGTGGGGATAGATCATTGCTTGGTCTTTTCCTAATGCGATGTTATACACTTTATGTGTTGGTTCTACATCTCCTGTTCCTT
Organism: Candidatus Woesearchaeota archaeon; assembly: GCA_018653365.1. GTDB lineage: Archaea > Nanobdellota > Nanobdellia > Woesearchaeales > JABIAG01 > JABIAG01. The sequence goes on along the minus strand of JABIAG010000001.1, from coordinate 757,796 downwards.
CGTATACTGGTCGGGTTCCCCAACATTTAACTCTTTTGTCTTCCTCGTCAACACACACATTTTTCCATCTTATTCTGTAACGGCCCTGGCCTTTTGTACTCGAAGACACTTTTACAACTGGATTGTCATCATATACCTCTATGCTGGAGCCTGCTCCTAAATGTGCGAACTTTTGTTTTATCCATTGATCGTAAGTGTCTCTTTTACATCCTTCCATCACACTCCAAAAGGGAACGTATACTCTTCTTCTATCTGCTCCAATTATTGGTCTGAAACTATATCCCAAACAGAAAACATTTTCTTCTTGTCTTGCTAATACTCTGTCCATGCTGGTTTGTCTTATATCTAGTGGGATTGCCGTTGTAGCTTCTGCTTGTTCAGCAGAATAGGGTTGGTTTAGGTTGCAATAAAATCCGTGTCTTAAATTACGGCGTGAAGCCACTGTTGGATCTGGTCCAAACCTGGCAGGAGTTAGGCCAAAGTCTAACAGTAATGCGTCTTCATCTCCTAATTCTTGTATTGTTGCAACTAAATCTTCTGGGGTTTCTACTCCCCAAACATTCATTGCTTTTAATTCACTTATTGTTTTTTCTTTGAAAAATGATTTTTTCTTCGTCATATTTATCACCAAAGAGATTAAAGTAATTTAATAACATAAAGGTATGTGGGAGTACTTATCACCACAACATTTAAATAATCCAGGGGGTTAATTTATCTATGAATGCGTTAGAGGCGGCAGGCCTAACAAAGAATGAAACAAAACTTTACAAGATTCTCTTACAACTCTCTAGTTCAAACGTTACCGAACTCGCTAAACGTACAGGTATTCATCGTAGAAGCGTTTATGATGTTCTCCAAAGGTTGGCTGAAAAGGGACTGGTTTCGTATTTAACTGTGGATAACACAAAGAACTATTTTGCTAATAATCCAAAGAAGTTGAAAGAACTTGTTGACGAGAAAGCAAATGTTGTAAGTCAAGGACTTCCTGATTTGCAAAAGCTTTTTCAGCAAAATGCAGAAAAAAAATCAACTCAGTTCTTTATAGGGGAAAAGGGGATTCGTTACGTTCTTGATGATCAGTTAAGAACTGGAAAGGAAGTTTTAGTTTTAGGGGGTAGTTTAGAAAGCAGTTCTTCTTTAAAACATTATTTTCCCAAGTACCATCTCTTAAGGAAAGAAAAAAACATAAAATTCAAGATCGTCTTTTCTGGTAAAAAAGAGAAGATTTCATTGCCACTTTCGGAGATAAAGTTTATGAAATCTGCAGGTCATACAGCAATTAACATTTATGGTGATAATGTTGCGTTTATCATGTGGGATGAACAGAATCCTTATGCGATTTTAATTCATGAGAAGGAAGTTGCTAGTTCTTTTAGAGTTTACTTTAACTTTATTTGGGATAAGCTTTAAATAAATTCTTATTTTTCATTCTTTATGCTAAGACGAAGAACTTGGGTTGGGTTAAGTATTATTCTTGCTGCGGCTCTGGCTACTCCGTTATTAAGGGAAAAAAAGACAGAACCGGTTAAAACACGCGCAGTTTACATTCGGGTACTTCTTCCAGAACTAACTGAAAAGAATGCTGACTATGATGCTGCACTTCGGAACAATCCTGAACGAGCATATCAGCAAGGTTTGGATCACATGGTTGATAAAAATCCTTCCCTGTTTTTGATTAGAGATGATAGAATTCTGTTTAAGGTTGCTAATACCCGCCTGTTTATGGATGTTACTGAAGATAATGCTGATTGTATTTTGTATCGTGATGGACGTCAAGTTCCGCTTAAGAACGTAGGTCATATGAATTTGGTAAAGGTGTATTCTGCGATCTTATCATTTCAAGAACGTGTAAACCTATCTTTTATTCATTATCTTAAGGAGCAAAAAGCAAGAGAAAGGAATAAACTTTAAATAATTCTTCTAATTATTCTCTTATTATGCGGATACCGAGTTTAAGGACAGTATGTGAGACAGCGACGGTGGGAGTTCTTGCCCTTGCTTTATGGCGATTAGGTGAAGTTGCAGAGATCCGGGATGCATTGGCAAAGTTGGTTCTTTCTCAAAGAGAAACGATTAATGGATATGAAACCGAACCAGATCCTCCTGTGTTTACCTTCAAAATAATTCCTACAGTTCCTGATATAAAATATGTTGGGAGAAGGGATGCTTGTGAAGCTTTTATCAAATCTTATCCTGAACAGGCGTATAATCTTGCAGTGGGAATGTTGGGAGAACCTCTTGAGTCTTGTTGGGGCTTGAGAAAAACTAGGGGGGGACTGTTTCTTGAGGCAGGAGCCATAAAACAAAATGTTTCTTCATTTAATGCACGGAATGCAGGTGAGTTTTATCGTGGGTTTGTTAGGGTAACAAGGGAAGAGTTATCTGCTTCTGAGTTAGAATCACTTACTCATGCTCAAGGTCATTTGGATGATGCAGTTGAACAAACAGTTCGTGCTTATTTGTTGGGTGGGAGAATGCCCGTTCCTGTAGGAGTTAAATCCGGAACACATATTTAACCTTTCTAACACCTCTTTTTTTCTATAATAATCCTTATAAATGACTTCTCTATCTTTTGTTAGGGGATAAAATGCAGAAAAAGATTCATATTGAACATGTACCAAAATTAGATAAGATTTTGAGAATTACTTTTGCTTCTGTTAAGAAGGATTTCATTGAAACAAGGGAAGAATTTATTCAGTTAGAGGAGAAGGTGGATACCTCTTTAGACATTTTTCGAGGGAGATTAAAAGAGCTTAATGAGTTAATATTCAGAGAGTTAAAAAACAAGACTGATTATCTAGACAAACAATTAACAAATAAAACTAAAGACCTTGAAAAACAGGTTAAAGATATTGCAATTTCAACAGATAAGTTCTTGGATCAGACTAATGCTAAAATTACTGTGTGGAATTCAAAAATTCTTAAATTGGATGAGAACTCAGCTAAAGCTGAAGAGATTGGGTCTGAATTAAAGAAGATCAAGTTTTTAAGAACAGAGCTGGAAAGAATACAAGTTCTTGATAAACAAGTTAAAACTATTGATGCAGTTGCGGTTCACACTAAAGATTACAAAAAAGATAGCACAAAACTACGGTCAGATATTAATAAAAAGTTAGAACGTTTAAAGGTAGGTCAAGACATATTAAAAGCAGGAGTCACCAAAAATATTGATGATGAAAAAGCAGCATTAGAATCTAAAATTTCTAATGTTGATAAAAAGTTGGATCTCTCAAATAAAACTAACAATGTTAATCTTGATAAGTTAGAAAAAGACATCTCTCGAAGAATGCTTGAAGACATGGAATCTGTTAAAAAGTTAATGTCTAAAAAGTCAATAACTAAGAAGGCAGAGGAAATTAAAAAATCTTTCAAATTAGAAAATGTCAAGTTACAGAAAGGCATGTTGGAATTAAAGAAAGAGCTAAACGAACAAGTAGCTGAGAAGAAGTCATTAAATCAGGAAGTTACTGATTTAAAGAAGAATCTTACAAAACTTGCTTCTAAGTTGGAAAAGTTAGAAAACCAAAAACCTAAAGTCATAGAAAAAACTAAAGTTGTTGAAAAAAAGGTAGTTGAACCTAAACTTGAGGTAATTTCTAAAAAGAAAGAGGAAAAGGGTTGGGTTAGGCGTTTTTTAAATTTCTTAATTGAAGATGTGGAAGAAGACAAAGATAAAACTCTTCACGAATTTGATAGAAAAAAGGGCGATAAGTTCGAAATTAAAGAACTTAAAGAGATTAAAGAGTAAATATTATAAACTTCTTTTTTTTATTAACCTTATGCGAAAGTATAATCCAAAGTCTCCAAAGATTATTAAAACTGCTAAAGAACGTATTAATGAACTCTTTAAACAAGCAAAGTGTGCTGATGACACTTTATCTAACAGGTATGTAACCCTGGCTAGAAAGATTTCTATGAAGTACAAAGTACGCATTCCTTCTGAGCTTAAGCGACGATTTTGTAAACACTGTTACAAATATTTGAGGCAGGGTAAAACAGTTAGAGTGAGAAGAACTCCTAAAGGAATTGTATATACTTGCTTGCATTGTAATAAGCAAACAAGATTCCCTATAAAGTAACCTCAATATTTAACTACAATAATCCTTTTAAACCATTTTTCTATCTAATTGGATATGGGGGAAAAAACATTAAAGGAAATTGATGAACACTTATCAAATTCTTTTTCTAAAATAAAAGAAGAGATTGTCAGTCTTAAAAAATCTCGGAAACTTATGGCTACAGAGCTTAATGAACTTAATCTTAAACAGTTAGAAGCAGATAAGAATGCTGCTAAAGATGAAGACTTGCATAAAATGCGATTAAAGGTTGAAAAGATTTCTTATGAACAAAAGTCTGTTAAGGAGTTTTCTGATGTTCTTTCAATGCTTCAAAAAGATGCAGTTCTACGTTCAGAGTTTCAACGTCAATCAAAAAATTCTTCTTCAGATGTAGATCATCTAAAGAAGGATATTGTTAAACTTAAAAAATCTCGAGAGGTTGTTAAAGAATCACGAATCAAGAATTTGGAAGCTAGTTTATTAAAAGTTAATGAAGTTAGAGACATGTTCTTAAAGGATGTTAGAAAGAAGTATTTGGATGCAGATGAGGTTGCTTCTGAAATTAATCCTCTTAAGCGAGAATTTTTAGATCTTTATAATAAAGTGAATAAAATAAAAAAAGAGGTTCTTAATTTTCAAAGATCGCGGTTTGTGTCTAACATTTGTTTTGTTATTGCATTAATCTCACTTATAGGGGCAGCGGTTGCACTAGGATTCAATTATGTTTATGTTGCTAACTTTCTTGGTATAGAAACACTTATTTTCTTAGTTATTGGTTTTATAATTAAAGCAGGTATTGCAATTAGAAAGTAATATCAGAAGATTCTTATACTGTCTTTAGTTAGTGGTGTTATGTCGCTCAAACCTGAAGATATTTACACGCATGAAAATTCTATGAAGTGGGAGCTAAATGAGTCTATGCCTGATTTTGTTGCTCGGCCTTTAGTTCTTGAAATAGTTAAGAAGTACAGTTCTAAAGATAAATCTCTTTTAGATGTTGGGTGTGGGACTGGAAGGTGGACAAAGAAGATGGCAGTAGATTATGAATCAGTAGTTGGGATCGATTCTGTTAAAGCCATGATTGATATCTCAAAAAAACTTAATCCCTCTGACAACATAACTTATTCTTTAGTGGATATGTTCGAATTAAGAGCGTTAAATAAGACGTTTGACGTGATAACTGCGTTGAGTGTTATTCAATACTCTGTTGATAACGTACAATTAGCAGGTTTAATTAAACAAATCTTTGATTCTCTTAATACTGGGGGGCATTTTGTGTTCTGGGTACCACACCCTATGCTGATTATGATGAACACATCTAATTGGGAAAAGTGCAAGTTTGAAGAGGGTAGTTCTTATTTTTCTAATTTTCCTTTTACTGGAAAGGTAAGATTAACTAATGGTGATTGGAAAAATATTGGGGCCAATTTTCATAGTATTCAGGAGTATTTAAACACGTTAGTAAATGCGGGTTTTAAGCTTGTTAGTTTTAATGAACCCTCAATTTCAAAAGAATTTGTTGAAAAGTACCCTGATATGGAACCTGATTCTCGTTATCCTTCTTTCTTGGTTGTGGATGTAGTTAAGGAGTAATAACATTTTTAAACCCTTTTTCTTATCTTAGTTTATGAATTACGATTTAGAACTAAACAAGGTAATAAAACAAGTAAAAGCTTCTAAAGCCAAACTTGTTTGTATTCAATTGCCTGATGGTTTAAAACCTCAAGCAGATAAAATACAGAAAGAAATCGAGTCTAATACCTCTGCTAAAGTGATTATTTGGGCAGGTACTTGTTTTGGTGCTTGTGATGTTCCAGTAGAGCTTAAGTCATTAAACGTTGATCTTCTTATTCAATGGGGTCATTCTAGGTTGGTCAGATAACCACTGGACATTTTTGTGTGGCACTGGACAAACGCTGCCAAATTATTTATAAATAAAACTTCTTCTGTAAACTAAGTTTTATCCTTCTGCCAAATCCAAAGTTTACAATAGTGAAAACTTTGGAGGAAAATAAAATGAAAATGGATGTAGCAAAAGCAGAACTGTTGGGGATCATGTTTGGAGATGGCTGTTTATCGCGAGCAGGAAATAGACACTTAATCTATATCAGCGGTCACAAACTAGACGATTTTGCGTATCATACTCAGGTTACAAAAAAGTTATTCTTAGAAGTTTTTAATAAAACTGTTAACATCGGATTTAGAAAAAAAGAAAATACCCTGTTTTTAAGATTCAGTGATAAAGGTATATTTGATACTTTTAAAAGTTGGGGTATGCCTGTGGGAAAGAAATATTCAAATTTGAAGATTGGTAATGACTTGATTAACTCCCAATTCTTCTTTGATTTCTTAAGGGGTTTGTTTGATACGGATGGTTGTTGTGTTTTGAGTAAACAACATAGAACAATACCTTATTATCCGAGAATTGAGATTACTAGCAATGCCAAATCGTTTCTTGTTCAAATATTGAGTAAACTAGAAGATTGTGGTTTTTATGGTTCAATTTCTAAGAAGGGAAATGCATCAAGGTTGGAACTTCCCGGATTCAAGAACCTTGAAAAATGGGGGTTGTTGATAGGATCAAACCATCATAGAAAAGGTAATAAAATACAGAAAATTTTATAAAGTGATTGTAACTTTCTTTATTTCAGACCTACACGCTCTACAAAAAATAATTGCCCCTGTAGCTTAGACGTATGGAGTTAACGCTTCTGCGGAGCAACAGGTAGAGCGTGCGAATCTCGCTTTTGAGATCACGAAGCTGTTAATCTGTTAAGCAGTTACCGCAAAAATTAGCCAGAAATGACTAATTTCGGTTTAGGTCGTCAGTTCAAGTCTGACCGGGGGCGTTTTTTTATTTTTTATTTCAATTCTTCCTTCTCAATAATCAATTTATCATATGTTGGGTATTCTTTTACAATATAGCATTTGTGACGTATTTCTTTGTAAATATCTAACAATACCCATGCAGCAATGTTTATTATTCCATCAAACTCAATCAAAGAAGTGGGAATGCTAAACTCTTTCTTAATTGCAATCATATCTTTTTCAGTTCCTTTAATCTCACCGTGTGTGATGAGTCCTTCTTCATCTACGTAATCCAGTTTACGTGCTACACTTTTAGCTCTTAACTTAATTCTGTTTGCTAGTTGTACTCTGTCTTTTAGTTTGGCTGTGCAGAAGTGTATTTGTAACTTACTAAATCGTTTCATTAGTCTCATTGCCAATGCTTTACTCCCCGTTATTGCATAACTTAGTGTATCTTTACATTTGCCTGTTTGTACATATGCGTTTCCGTCTGACATTTCCAGTTCGTTTAGGTTGATAAAATCAACCCACTTGAAATATTCAATCAATTTAACGGTTTCAGTATATTTTCCTGGAATTACCGGGATTTCTATTCCAACTTTCCAGTTAAACGTTTTGGCAACATTGATTTTATTCCATAATTTATCACTTTCAATATCTGGGTGAAATCTTATTTCATCTAACCCTGCTTTATGTAGTTGATTTAATTTATCTTCGGTAACTAGGTTTGGAGAGGTATAAAGATGGATGTGAAACTTACTTCCAAAGCTTTTTTTCAACATCTTAATGATTTCGACGGTTCTTCCAAGTTTAACTAGTGGATCTCCTCCCGTTATTCCTGCACCGGTTGATCTAGAAATCTTTACTTCAGCAATTATCTCATCTAATTTGTTTACTTTCCGTTCATTACAGTACATTACGTCTTTTTTGTACTTTTCATCAGATAATGGGCAGTATTCACAACTACGTGGACAGAGTCCTGTTATGAAAATCACTGATTTTCTCCCTTTTACGCACAATTTACACCCGTCACAGATGCTTTTTTGATTGTATGAATAATGTTTATTTTGTTTCATTATTTTCTATTTATACTGCAATATTTATAAAATAACCTGATTTTTCCCAGTAAGCTTTTTAAACTATCTCAAGTTATTTTTTGTTGATAGTTATGACGATAGAAAAAGAACCCCTTATTAGGTGCGGAGGCAGTGTTGGTAAAGTTCACAAGGTTCTTGCTCATAGGCGAGAGAGATACGAGCTTAATGCTGCGTTACGTGAAGAAGTTAGGTTTGATATAGTTGCAGAAACAGAGCTTAGTTGGACTCAAAGGGATGCTAAGCTTGCTAGTGAAACTGCTTTGGCCTGGGCTGGAAGGCGAAGAGAATTAAAAGATAACGTCTTACCTGCGGATACTCTTCAAGATGAACTGAATGCTTATCATACTGAACTGGAACATTCTCTCATCCCGGTTCATAGTGGTTTAAGTTATGAACGTGAGGCTGAAAGACAGAGCAGAAGAGATGTAAGGTTTGTTGATATGGGTTATTTGCCTATAAAGTTAAAAAAGCAAAAAGATGGTTCTTATCGAATTATTGAATCTAATTCTCCTTTACAAAAAAGAAGAGATAAACACACTCATCATGACAAAGCTGCAGGAAGAGAATTTCACAGAACCATGGTAAGTTGGGTTAATAAAGGAAAACAACCTCAAGATACTTCTTATAGAAGTGCAATTCCGGCTTTAAATGCTGTTAAGCCTGGAAGATTTATTATGTTAAAGTTAGATGGTATGTGGCATCCATATACTAGGGCAGATGTTGGTTGGGTTACTAGTGCTGGAGAAAGTGTTTCAAATTATGATCTTGCTCATTTTTTAATGTATTCAGAATGAAGTATCATCAACACCTGGTTCTGATATTCAATCTCATTTTAGACGTCCTCAAAATAAAGGTCCTGATGTAGTTCATAAAGGAGGCAAGTTAACTTCTGAATTAACTGGTTCGTCTAAGGAGAGAAGAATGCTTGATTTGGATGAGTTACCATATCAGTGGAATGCTGCTTTTGGTCATAGAACCCCTCTTGTAGGTTTTGCAGTTGGTGGAGCAATGCCTTACGTGCCTTCTGGTATGAGTCCCGCGTTTTGTAATCCTGGTGTTTCTTTCTTTGGTTAAGTTTAACAGCAATATTTATAAAATAACCTAGTTTTTCTCTTATTACAGCTTAAGTAGCACACCCTGGCAACCGTTTCGTTAGTTGACGTCGAAATAGGTTTCCTCGCGTTGTTCGTCAAGCCTATAATTCATTGGCCCTGTAGCATAGTCTGGTGGTGCGTTCGACTGATAATCGAAAGGTCCGGAGTTCAAATCTCCGCGGGGCCATTTTTCTTTTTTTTGTTTTTTCGTGCGATTGAATGTAATGAGATCGTACTTGGTGGCGGGATCAAGGAACAAGACCCTTGGTTTGGAGTTCCGCGGGGCCATATTTCTTTTTAAAATATATCATAAGCATTATAAACTATCTTTAATTCATATACTCATGAGTTTTGAAAGTTTTCTTGAGCAGCAAGATGGGATATATGAGAGTTTTAAGGCATTTATTAAAAGCGATAAAGGCGTAGTTCCAAAAAGTCACAGACAAGGCGCATATATGATTGCTTTTCGTCATTCAGATGAAATAACCAATAAAATAATGGACTTTTCAAATAAGGTTTCTAAACTAGTACGTTCGATTAAATATGACAAAAGTAATGCGCATACAACTATTATTATTTTTCAAGCCAAAGACGATTTTGTATGTGATACGAAAATGTTAGAGCGTTTGTCTGAAGTTGTTGAGGGCTGCTTGCCATTATTGGAACGGGTTGTTGTTGATTATGATTGTTGGTTATTAAATCAAGATGCGGGGGTGGCTGCGGGAAAACCTAATTCTGCTTTTTATGGGGTTGTTGAACAGATTGTTAATCAAGCATCAAAAAAAGGCATGGAATTTAGACTGCCTTGGGGTGCTCACATCACTGTTGCTCGTTTTTTAGAAAGTAAATCTAAGGATGAAATTAAAGAATTAATTCAACTTTTTAAAACTGAACTGCCTATTGGTAAGTCTAAACCCGTTTCGATTGATGTGGGTTATCTGAATTTTTCTTCTGATGATTTCAAATATTTTGTTTTTAAGAGTTTTAATCTATCAAACAGTTAACTATAAAAGTATCCTTAGTTAAATATTGGTTATGGCACGTTTTTGGACAGTTGTTAATGAGGTATTAAGAAAGTCTGATATAATCTTATTAGTGTTGGATGCAAGGAATATTGATGAAACTATTAATGAAGAAATCGTTAATAAGGTTAAACAACCCCTAATTTATGTTTTAAACAAGTGTGATTTAGTACATAAATCAGTGTTAGAACTGGCTAAACGACGTTTCAAAAGAGCAGTTTTTGTTTCTTCTAAGGAATATCATGGAATTAGGAAGTTAAAAGAGATGATAATTATTGAGGGTAAGCGATTAAAGGTTGAAAAGCCTTTGGTTGGAGTTCTTGGTTATCCCAATGTTGGTAAGAGTTCTGTTATTAATGCTTTAAACGGCAGGGGTTCTGCGAAGACTTCTTCTTCTTCTGGTTTTACTAAGGGTAAGCAGAATATTTCTGCTAAACAGTTTATGTTGGTTGACACTCCTGGAGTTATTCCTTATCGGGAGGATGAAAGTATCATGAAGGGTAGTGTTGATTTTTCTAAGGTTAAAGATCCTGAAGATGCGTTTTATGATTTGTTGGAAAAGTTTCCTAGGTTACTACATCATTACGGAGTAAAAGATTTGGAAGAGTTGGCTATTAAGCGTCAGTTTCTTTTGAAGAAAGGCCTACCTGATACAAGAAGTGCAGCAAGATTAGTTCTAAAAGATTGGCAAGGCGGCAAGATTAAGTGTTAAGATTTTTTAGAAAAGCTTGTTCCAGGATATTGTGGTGCGGGTAATTCATTTCTATTAAGTGGACCATACATTTGTTCATAACGTGTTGCGGTTTTTTCCATCCACCATCGAATAGCTTTGCTTCCATAATGTCTGGTTACCTCACTTAACATGATTCCTTTCAAATTTCCACATGCGATTGATCCTAAAGTTACTAAGTTGGGTAACATTCTAGTTGCCCAGAATTCTAATGTTTCAAGTTCCTCAATTTCGAACATTCGCTTTCTTTTAACGGGAATTGCGTTATTTATTCGCTGTGTGCATTCTTTAGCTAGTTCTTCAGCATCTGTTCCGCATAAGTAGTTTGCTACTCTTCTTCTTATCTGCATATAGCAGGAAATTTAGAACTATTTATATTGTTTTCTCATTAAATTCGTCTAATAATTTGTTTGCATCCATTAATATGGAATATCTGTAACTATCTAGTTTTTTGGATTTTATGAATGTGATAAACTCTTGTTTTTTCTTATCCTTCCAGTTTTGAAATGCCTTAAATGTTTTACATAAATATTCTGGTTCGCAATGATCCTCTCTTAATTCAGTACCACAAAATTTTGGGTGTAATGGACAGAATATTTTGCCCTCATTTTCTATTACGTTTCTGCACACTCCGCTTTCTCGTAAATCCCACTTCCCAGATCTGTCTCGAAAGTCTTCTAAACTAACACATTCTTTAAATTCTGCAGTGTTCTGTTTAATGTCTTCTTTGATTTCTTTAACGCTTTTGTAACTATTTCCACAGCATCCAAAACAGCTCATTCCTTCTAGTTGACATAAGTTTTCCATGTTTAAAGGTGTTCACACTTAGTTTATAATGGTTTTGGATAACAATATTTAAATACTAGTTTGTTTGATGTCGTGTATGGTTGTTGAACTTGTTTCTTTGTGGATGGCTAGGCAACGTAGTTCTAAGCGTTTAGATCGTAAGAGTTTTATTAAGGCTAGGCGGGCAATAAAGGCTAGTTCAGAGTTGGATGATACTTTGGCTGTTGTCAAGGAGTTGGCTAATAAGATTCCTGGTGAGTCTGTTGATGTTGCGAAAAAGAAGGTTGAAACGCTTTTTGTTAGTTTGGAAAATCGTAATGAGTTGTTGTTGGAGGTTCTTGGATTTTTAAAGGCTATTGCTTTAAATGAAGAAGTGGCGTTGGAAAGTGATGTTGAAGCTCCTTTTAATTTGTTGAAGGGGTTTTTGTCTTCGCTTAAGGAGTTGTCTGAAAGGTCTGATTTTGCGGAGTTGCGTCCAGTTTTGCAGTTATTGATTCTTGAGTTGACTAATGGTTTTGAGATGGTTTTGTTTGAGGTTGAACAAATTCTTGAAGATGTTTCTTCGGATTTTAGAAAGGTTCGTCATAGGAATAGAAGTCTTCTTTCACAATTAACTTTGCTTTCAGTTTCGGGGTTGGAGAAGCGAATTAAGCGCAGGGAACGTAAAAAGAGGGCGTTGGATAGTCATGTGAGTTCTATTTCAGAGGTTTTAGCAAAGCATATTGGTATTTTGAGAAAATTTGGTGGTAAAAAGTCTGATGAGCTTCGTCAGAGTTTGTCTTTGTTTAAGAAAGATTTTAGTAAGTTGGTGGGTTTTCTTTTTTCTCGTGCTGAGGTGAGTGAACAAATTATTTATTATGTTTTTCAGGTTGAGCATAAGTTGTTGAAGGTATTTGCTTCTCAAGATGAATTAGTTTCTGAAGATTTAAAGCAGGATGATGCTGCGTTGGCAAAGTTTTCTAAGATGCAGGTTGTTGAGGATTCTGCGTTAAGAAAGATTAAGCGTAGAATGTGGCGTACTGCTAAGAAGGAGTGGGGTGTTGTTGAGCGTATGGTTGGTGCGACTAATGGTTTGATTAAGAATTTGGTTCGTACTGGTGTTGTTGCTTCGTCTTTGTTGGGTCCTATGACTGCTCGTCCTTCTTCTGTTGATTTTGATGTTGTTTCTCAGATTTCTTCTATGCAGGTTGAGTTGGAGACTATTTCCAAAGGGAATAAGCTTGATGCTTTTAAGGCTAGGATTGCTAAGTTGCGTAAGGTTGTTAAAGCAGGGGATTCTAAAAAAAAGGATTACTTGTTACAACTTCTTAAAGAGTTAGAAGAAATGTCTGTTCCTGTAAGAGAGGTTGATCAAACCTTGGATGTAACTAGGAATGTTGAGAAGTTTAAATTGTCTCATACTTATGGTGTGGCATTTGCAGAGAAGACAATTCTACAAGGAGCTGAGTGGTCAAAACTTAAGAGTTCAATGAGTAAATCTGATTATGTACTTTTAGTGCAGGTTACTTTGGAAATGCTTACTTCAAAGAATCTGAAGGATATTGGTTCTGTGAGTGTTAGCATTGAGAATCTTCAACATAAGTTGGCTGAGGTTAAAGACTGGTGGGAAAAAGAGGCTGAAAAGACGGATGAGAATGAAAAATGGTACCTTGATTTTGTTAAGAAGCAGAGAGACTCCCTTGCTGAGGCTAAAGCACTTGAATCCTGGGATGAGCCAGTTGTTAAAGCAGCTTTAAAGCTTAATGAGTTGGGTTTATTAAAAAAAGAAAATTTTACTCCTGGTCCTTTAAGTCTGCGTCTTTTTCAGAGACTTGCTTTTTTGTATCGTAGGTTTCCAAGTCTTGCTAAGAAGGCTAATTCTGCAAACGCAATATTCTTTTTTAGTGAGTTTGTTTCTCTTGGAATTGGGGGTTCTTTTAAGCTTTTTTATGTTCCGGTTCAGAAGTTTATGGACGAAGATGATGCAGTTGATTTTTGGAAACGGTTTAATGAATTCAATGCAGGAAAAGAAATACATCATTTTAAATTTAAAGGAATAGTTAGAAATCTTAAACGGTTGTTTTTTGACAAGGGTTTTGAAGCGAAGAAGGTTTCAGATTCACTTTTTAAGACTGCAATGTTTGTTAAACCTTCTAAGTGGAAGAAGATAGAATCTGCTATTGATTCAGGTATTGATGTTGGTGAAGAGGTTAGTAAATTGTATGGAGGAAAAACTGCTTTACTTAAGGTAGACTCTGATCGCTTATTGAGTGAGATTCAAGAGTTTAACGCATATATTTCTCGAAGAGATGTTTTAAAGGGGGAAGTAAATGCGGATAAATTATCTTTGGATGTTTTAAAAACACAAATTTTAATTCGGGAACATCAAAAAGAAACAGGGGTTTTATTTAGTGATAATCGTCCAATTAGTGTTGTTTTTTTAGCTGAATCTGATGACACGGGTGCTTTTGAGGGTATGGATTGGAGCAGTCTTAATAAATCACATAATGTTTTATTCTTTTCTGTTGGTAAGGATTCTCAAATTTTAAAAATGCTTGAACGCTATGAATCTGAACTTCGAGGAAAAATTTCTCATTTGTTTCTTGCAGGTCATGGTTCGCCATCTTCAATAACTTTGGGAGATCTTAAAAAGTTCCGGAAAGAGTTGAGACAAATTCATCCTTTAGAATATCCTGGCTTGCATTCTGATAAGCAGATTGATGAGGCGATTGCAGCATTTAAGAAAATGCCTGAAGTTGATGAAGCAATTTTGGATCGTTCTGATGAAGATGTTTTTGGAGAGGTTAAAAACTTCATGAAACCTAATGGTAATGTTGTTTTACTTAGTTGTTCGGTTAATAATTGGAAGGGACGTAAGGCAAGTAAGAACTTAGATAATATTGCTGAATGGATTGCAAAAGTCACTGAACGATCAGCAATAGGACATTTGGGAAAAGGCTATGCATACAAAAGCAAGTTTGCGTTTGATAAAGCGGGTAATTTAATTGGTGTTTTCTTTTACACAATTCAAGAAGGAGAGGATGCACGTACACAAAGGACTTTGCGAAGGTATCAAAAAGTGATTTTAAAACAGCTTAAAGCTGCCACTCAGAGCGATCAAATAAAGAAGATTAAGGCTAAAGCAATGGAGTCTGAGATGTTAAGTGAGAAAGGTAAACGTATGGTGTCGATTATTTCTTCTACTGTTATTCAGAATGTGGGCAGTGTTTCAAATCCTAAATTTGTTAATCGAGGAGGCATGTTTTTTGAGCCTGCTTTACATTTCAAGGTTAATGAGTCTGCTTCGGAGTCTTCTCCAAGTAGAATTGTTCAAGACAATCATGTTTTTGAGAAAGGTCCTGATGGCAAGTATTTCTTTAGTGGTTTTGTTAAGAAGTAGTTATAGTGCTTTCTTGATATGTTCTTTTGTTAACCCAAACTTTTTCATTAATTCTTGAGAATTTCCACTTTCACCAAACTCATCATCAATTCCTAACCTAACCACTTCACATTTGCCAGAAACTAATTCGCTAACTGCGGATCCCATTCCGCCAGCTATTTGGTGGTCTTCAATTGTTATTATTTTTTTGCATTCTTTTGCAGCTTTTAGAATAGTTCTTGTATCTATTGGTTTAATTGTGTGTAAGTTAATTACTCGTACATTGCCGACTTCATCTGCTGCCTTCAAAGCATCATACAGTACTGGACCTGAAGCAATAATGCATGCTTTTTTCCCTTTGCGTAATGTTTGTGCACGACCTATCTTAAATGGTGTTCGTTTGGAAGTTATTTCCATTGTTTTACTTCTTCCTACTCGCATGTAGCAAGGTCCTTTTAATTTAGCCATTGCTAGTGTTGCTTTGTATGCTTGATTATAATCGCAGGGAACCACAACAGTCATGTTGGGAAGGACTCTCATCAACGCTATATCTTCTAGCATTTGGTGCATTGCTCCGTCCTCTCCAACGTCGATTCCGCAGTGAGTTGCTACTAATTTGACGTTATTATTGTTATATGCTACAGTGGTTCGAATTTGTTGGTAGCACATTCCTGGCATGAATGCTCCAAAGCTGGATGTAAATGGTATTTTTCCAACGTGAGACAGCCCTGACGCAACTCCGATTAGGTTTTGTTCTGCCACGCCTACATCAAAGAATCTTGTAGGATATTTTTTTTTAAATGCGTCCATTCGAACAGAGGGTGATAAATCTGCGGTTAGTGCAACTACCTGTTTATTCTTTCCTAGTGCTAGTAGTGCATCGCCGAATCCGTCTCTACCTGCTTTCATCTAGTTCCTCCAGTGCTTTCATTGCTTCTTTATCGTTTGGTGCTTTGCCATGCCATTCATATTTTCCTTCCATAAAACTAACTCCCTTTCCAGGGGTAGTATTTGCGATTATCATTAATGGTTTCTTTCCTTTGTATTGTAACGATTTTTTTATTTGTTTGAGATTGTTTCCATTTATTGAACGAACATTCCATCCAAATGTTAAGTATTTTTTCTTTAAATTTTTTAATTCCATTACCTCTTTTGTATTCCCAGATAGTTGGATTTTGTTTCTGTCCATTATTGTAATCAAGTTTCCCAACTTATATTTTGCTGCGAGCATTACTGCTTCCCAGTTGTTTCCTTCATCTTGTTCTCCATCGGATACAACACAAAAAACTCTATTGCTGGAGCCTAGTGCCATTCCTGCTGCCTGGGATAACCCGATTCCTAGTGGTCCTGATCCGTTTTCAATTCCGGGTATGTGTACTGAGGGATGTCCTTCTAGCATTCTTCCAGTTTTTCTAAATCCTTCTAGTTCTGAGCGAGAAAAGAATCCTACTCGCGCTAAACAGGAATATAATGCTGTACAGATGTGTCCATTTGACAGAACAAGGTAATCGCGCTTATCCCATTTAACATTATTCACATCATATTTTAGTTCATCAAAATATAGTGTTGTAAACACATCGGCCATTCCTAGCGCACCTCCAGGGTGTCCAGAACTTGCTTTGTTTATCATTTTTATAATGTCTTTACGAACATTGTTTGCAACATGCTTTAAACTTAATTTTTTGATAACCTCAATTGGTTTTTTCTTATTGAAGATGTAACTTCCAATTATTGCCACATCTGCATTTTTAATTTTACGTAGCGTGCTCTCTTTTATTCCTCCATCTACTTTTATCAAAACATCAGGATTCATTTGTTTTATTTTCTTTATCTTAGAACTGATGTTAATGAAACGTTGTCCTCCCTTACCGGGATGAACACTCATGACTAAAACTTCATCTATTTTTTTAATAAATGGAAGTAAAACATTAACATGGGTTTCTGGGTTTATTGCTAGGCCCACTTTCATTCCTGCTTTTCTTATTTTTTTTATTTTTTCAATTACGTTTTCAGACATGACGTTGAAATTAATTATTGACGCTCCTGCGTTTTTGTAAGGAATTATGTTTTTTTCAACATCTAAAATCATTAAGTGTACGTCTTTTTCTAATTCAGTTCTAATTCTCTTAACTGCTGTAGGAGTATACTTGCCTTTTGGGACTACATCGATATGTACTCTTTCTACATATTTTTCGATCTTTTTAAAGTTTAGTTTACTTGCGTCAATGTCTAGGATTGAGGGTTCTATCTTTATCATTTTCTGAGTTTTTTTATTTCTTTAAGTCTGCGTTCATGTCTTTTCGCTTTACTGAATTTCGTATTTAGAAATTTTGTAATTATTTTTTTGGCCTGTCTTCTTGTGATCATCCAACCTGACAAGCATAGTATGTTTGCATCGTTGTGCATCCGCGCTAGTTCTGCTTCACGAACTGTATACAGGTTTACCGCTCTTACATTTTTTATTTTATTTGCTGCTATGCACATACCAAAGCCGCTTCCGCAGAATAATATCCCTTTAACCCCTTTTCTTATTTTTTTACCAACTTCATAAGCGTATTCCACATAATCATCCTGATTATTTAATTCCTTTGCTCCTAGGTCTTTATACTTTATTCCTTTTTTATCTAAGAATTTCTTGACTGCTTCTTTTAGTTTAAAGCCTGCATGATCTGCCCCTAAGTATAACATTATTCACCCCTTTTATATTATGTTGGATTAGTTGTTTATATATTTTACTATGGAATTGCACAGTAATTGGATTCTTAAAATTAATAAAATTTTAAATAAAAAAGTTAATAAACACAAAAAGATTAAGATTAAAAATGAATGCACGGGATTTAGAAGCCGATCGACTTGGCGCTTTACAGGGATTGCGAGATCGTTCTTTTGGTATTGGTTGGTCGAAACATTTTTCTAAATCTAGGTCTGAAGTAGAAGGAGGAGAATTTGCTTCTCAAATATCAAAAGATTATAAGCGAGTGTTGGGTTTTAAAGTTCATGGTCCTCTTATTACTTTAATTACCTCTTCTGATGTGGCTGAATTGTTAGACGAGGAAACTGAAATTAAACACGCCAGAAAAGTGCCAGAAAAGATTTGGAATATTTGTTTTGACCTTATTAAAGAGATTAAACACAACACTATTGCAAAAGAGATCAAAATAGTTTTAGCATTACCTTTCAAAGGACGAGGAACAGATTATCTTATTCATTTTTTAAGTAAAAGAAACCTTTTTCCTAATGTTGTTGCAGTTTTAAGAGAACAATTAAAAGAAAAAAAAGTTAATGCTGGTTGTTATGTTGCAGCAGAGCCTTCCGGATACATAGTTCTTAATTTCCTTTTGGTTTTCCTCTATCTTTTAGAGGGCGGGGAAATTGAATTAAAAGCGTTTATTCGACACGCTTTAGTTCATGAAATTGGTCACTTAGTACATGAAAAGAACCAGTTTAAGAATCGTAATCTGGATAAAATTGGTAGACGAGACAGACGAAATGATGATGTGATCAGATTGAAGTTAGCCGTTGATTCTCTGGGGGTTGATGATGCTGCAGAAGAGAGAAGAGCTTTGGTTGTCGACTTAATAAAACAATCCCAAAAGCTTTTTGATTATTTAGATGGTTTTAAAGATTATATTTTACGGGAAGGTTTTGCAGAGTTTTTTGAAACTATTTTCAAAAGTACGGAAGATATACATGCAGTAAGAACTGTTTGTCGTACAAAAGCTTTAGAAGAATTAGAAAAGGTCGAGAGTGTAGTCACTAAAGCAGCAGAAGTTTTGTCTGGTTTAAAAGGGGCAGCAGATACTGTTGTGCGTGGTACCGCTAAGCAAGTGGAACAGTTTAAAAAGACAAGTTCTAATTATCTTGATTGTCTGGTTTCCATAAATGCTCACTGGCAGGGCAGAGTTATTGGTGCACATATTTTTGTTGAAGTTTATTATTCAAATACAACGTCAGCAGTAAGAGATATTGAAGAATTAGTTAAACTTAGTTTGGTTGAACTTTTCGATTTATATAAAAAAGCTGTGAGTCGACCATTGATTCTGAATCATGGTTCGGCTAGGTTTACTTTTTCAAAATGGGTTGGTAGGTTGAATAAATCTAGAAAAGGGTTATAGTTTTAATTTTGCGCTAAGTTATATGTTCCTATAATATCCAGCTAATCGCTAATAGCACAAGCATTACAAATATTCCACTTAAGAAGTAATTCATTCTGCAATTATTTACTTTTGGGATTAGGTCTCTAAAGATTATATACAATAAACTCCCTGCTACAAATCCAATTACTGAACGTGAAACATTTTCAGGTAGTGCAAAAATCAGTGCAAGGGCCATTCCCAGGAGTGTTGAAATTGATAATAAAATTCTATATCCTTGATTCTGTTTTACTAACGTATGCATCTCTCTTAGGGCTGATGCACTTATTAAGGCATGTAGTGCAACCGGAATGAAAAAGATTATGCCAATAAATAGGTCTTGTCTTAAGAAAAATAAAATAGAAACTCCTAGTAAAAAGTTGTAAAGGAAAAATGCTGTTGCGTGTTCTTCTTTTAGTTCTCTTTGTCGTTTTTTTGAACTTCTTATGTTGTATATCATGCTTTCGAACATGTTGAATATTACAAATCCTACTAAGAAAAATGCAAAAAATAGTTCATTATTTTCTGATGGAAGTGCTTGAGGTATTAAATGTAGAAATATGTATGTTAATGATATTCCTGCTACAAATGTTTTAAGATGGGTTCTTTTTTCTATTTTTTTAATGTATAATGCATCGCTGAAGAAGTGTAGAAGAAACAAAATTATTCCTAAACTTATTGCTGCTACCCAGATCATACGTGTTATTTAGATTTTTGGTTTAAATACTTTGTGTTTTAGTAAGAGCGTTCAATCTCTTACTATTTAGAATGAGACCGGTAAGTTAATGTCTTCTTCGATTTTAACTAAACTTTTATAAAGCGGGTTAGGTTAATCTTATTATGACGAATTTAATTATTGCTCCGGTTGGAGATTATATGGAAAACTTATTTATTGGTTTGAGAGAGTTTCCTGCAGCGCGAGTTGTTTTGCTGGCCACAAAGAATCAGTTGGAAAAGGCAAAAGAGACTCAGGTTGACCTGGATAAGTTTAAGATAGCTACTCAGATTATTGAGATTGAGGGTAGTATTTGGGAAGCATTTTTTCAGAAGATTGCAGAACTTAAACGGTTAGAAAAAGATCAAGAGATTATTGTTAATACTGCTACTGGAAATAGGTTGACTCAGTGTGCTGTTACCTCTGCTGCTTTTGTTAATGGACTTAAAGCGATTTCAGTAGAAAACGAAGAAACTGTATTATTACCCGTTCTAAAATTTTCATATTACAAATTATTAACTGATAAAAAAATGGAGATCTTAAAACACTTGGGTGATGAGTCTTGTTGTGCCTCTTTGGATGAGTTAGCTACTCGTACGGGTATGAGTATGCCCCTGATTTCTTATCATGTTAATGGAAATCTAAAATCTGAGGGTTTGAAAGAGTTGGGGTTAGTAGATACCCTAGAAAATAAAGGAAGAACTGACATTCGTATTTCTACTTTAGGCAGGCTATTATTGAAGGGGTATATCACATCTGAAAATGTCTGATCATTATACTAAGAACATTGAAGATTGGCGTAAAGCAGGCAAGATTGCTGCTGAAGCTCTTGAGTTTGGTCGTTTGTTGATTGTTAAGGGTGCTAAAGTTCTTGATGTTTGTAATCAGGTGGATGAAAAAATTAGAACACTTGATGCACAACCTGCATTTCCTACACAACTCTCCCTTAATTCAACCGCTGCACATTTTTGTCCTGATAAGGATGATATTGAGTTAACTGATCAAGTGGTTAAACTTGATGTTGGTGTTGTTGTTAATGGTGCTATTGGTGATAATGCTTGTACTGTTGATTTATCTGAAAAAAATGCTGCTTTAGTTACTGCGTCAAGAGATGCTTTAGAAGCCGCAATTAGAATTATTCGACCAGGAACAACTCTTGGCGAAATTGGTAGAACTATTCAAAAAACTATTGAGTCTGCAGGGTTCAATCCAGTTGTTAACCTTTCGGGACATGGGTTAGATTATAATGACATTCATTGCAGTCCAACTATTCCTAATTTTGATACTGAAGACGATACTGAATTAGAGGAGGGAATGGTTTTTGCAATTGAACCTTTTGCTTCTACTGGTGCAGGCAAGATTAAAGAGGCAGGTAATGCTACTCTGTTCTCACAGATTGATTCTAAACCCGTTAGGATGGGTAGGGAAATATTACAACAAATTGATTCTTATGAAGGCCTTCCTTTTACTAAAAGGTGGTTGGAATTTTCTGAAATAAAGGTTAGACTTGCTCTTAAACAATTTGAACAATTAGGTATAATAAAATCGTATCCTCCTTTGATTGATATTGGTAAGGGAATTGTTAGTCAGGCAGAACACACTGTTTTAGTTACTAAAGATGGTTGTGAAGTTCTTACTGTTCTTTAAATCTTAAAGCTTGTTCTTAAGAAGTCTTCTGATACTTGATAATTCTTTTTGTATTGCTTCTATTTCTCTTTCTGCTTTTCTATCAACAGCCAGGTCTGCTTCTGCTTTTCTTCGGTCTCTTTCTGTTGTTCTGTTTTGACTCATTAATATTATTGGTGCTTGTATTGCAGCTAACAATGAAAGTCCCAGGTTTAGTAAAATAAATGGGTATGGGTCCCAGGGTGCACTTCCTGTTATTTTTGTAATTAACGTTATGTTGATTATTATCCAAATTGCTATTAATACTAAAAACCATATTATAAATCCCCAACTTCCTGCCACTCTTGTTAGGTTGTCAGATACTTTTTGTCCAAAGGTTCGTTTTCCGCTCATAATATGTTTTAAATCTTTTTTACTCTTTAAATCTCGAGAATTCTTACTCTTCTTTTTAACACTCTTTTTTTTCACCATCTTTTTAGTATATTTTGTAAACACATTATTTAAATGTTATTAATTACTGTCCAAACCTTGATTTTCTTATTGCCTGACAATTATACTTATCAAAAAGAGGTTTGGTTTTTGCATTTTTATGTGAACAAAGAACACTTATGCCAATTACTGTTCCCCCTAATTTTTCAATTAGTCGAATTGCTGCTTTCATTTGTGTTCCGGTTTCTATCCATTCATCTACAATAAGAACTTTGTCCCCTTTCTTTATGGCATTAGTGCTTATTTCTAGTGACTTTCTTTTTTTAGAATAGTCTATGAATGATGTTCTGATTATTGTTCCTTTAATTCCTGGAAGTTTCCCGCCTTTTCTTATTGGCACAAAACTTTTTTTGAGTTTGAGTGCTATTGGCGCTCCAAGTATGAATCCGAATGCGTCAAGTCCTGCAACCACATCTATTTTTTTATTCTTAAACGGTTTGATTAGATCAGTTATGAGATTAGCAAATACTTTTGGATCATGGAAAAGCGGAGTAACATCATAACGTAACTTCGTTTTCTTATTGATATGTTTATCGTAGTATGCAAATTCCATATTAGAACTGATTGAGTAAGGTATTTAAGTGTTTTCATAAAATTTATATATTTCAAATTTGTTAATGAAATTATGTTTGGTGCAGATGCGTATGTATTGGGAGTCCCGGTTGATCAGAAAACTGCGGATAAATTAAATGAACTTATAATTTCTATTGCAAGACAGGAACCTTCTCTTGGTGTTGCCAAGGATTTAACAAAGAAAATTGTTGTTAAACCTGAGTTTCATGTTACGCTTGGTGTGTTTCATCCAGGGGTTTTTCAATCTAATAAAGGGTTGTTTAAACATCTTTTAAATTTTCTTAGGACGCATCCTGGTGCTTATGCGGAATTAAAAAAGTTATTTAATGGAAAATGCACTATCAAGGGCATTGGATTTGATAAGCACGATGTCAAAAGTTCAGATGTTGTCTGGGCGGCAGTTGAGTCTAGTGAGGTTCATGCAATACGTGTTAAAGTTCATGAAATCTTGGGATTGGCCGGCATTGAAGATTCAAGTTTTATATTTACTAATCCGCACATTACTTTGTTGATGAAATCTGGAAAGGGGGATGTTCATGATATAGGTAAACCCTTGAAGTTACCATTACATGGTTTTTTGGATGAGCGTAGTATTGATTTTGATTTCGAAACCACTAATTTTTATGGTAAACATAGCAAGGTTGTTGCTTCTTTCGGAAGAGAATGTGATGGTAAGCCGTCTGACAAATTTAAAAAGGTGTTGACGGACGCAATTAATGCAGATAAGCCCAAAGAAGTAGAGTATAATTGGGGTGCATTGTTTAAGAGCGCTGATTTCCGAGCGCAAGCAAAAGAAATTAAAACTATTTTAACTGACCCTGACAAAGGTGCAAAAGAACTTGCTAAATTATTGGGGAAAGACATGGGTGCTGTTATGAAGTTGTTAAAAAGTTAGTTCTTAAGTTTGTCAGCTACTTCTTTTAGTTCATTCCAGATTTTTTTCCCTTCCTCTTTTTGGAATATTGGTCGGTCTCTTGAACAGAAGAAGTCTTTGCACATTTTTGGTCGTGAATTGTATTTTTTACAGCTTGCAATTCCCTCATTAAATTCTAAGAACTCACATTTCTTTTCTGGTTCTGTAACAAGTTTATCCGCTTCATCACATACCATGAAGTACACACAGCACGCTCCACATCTTACGCATTCAGTGTTGTTATGTATTCCAGTCATGTTGGTGTATTCTTTGTTGTTTTTAATAAGTTTTTCATAAATATTTATATAACTAACAAAATTACTTTTGTTTATGATTATTGCAGGGGTTGATGAGGCAGGTAAGGGTCCAGTTCTTGGTAGTTTGGTTATTTGTGCAGCGTCAATAGATAAAAAAGACCTTCTTAAGTTAGAGCATATTAATGTCAAGGATTCTAAATTGTTAAAAAAAGAAGAACGTGAAGCATTATATGAAGATATTATTAAGATAGTTAAAGATTACAAACTATCCATAATTGATCCTGAAGAGATTGATGATAATATTTTACGCAACCCCAATTCTAATCTTAACAAACTTGAGGCAGTTAAAACTTCAGAAATTCTTAAGCAGTTGAATCCAGATAAAGCATATGTTGATTGTCCTGATATTAATACTGAACGTCATAAAGCACGTTTAAATCTTGATTGTGAATTAGTTGTTGAACACAAAGCAGAAAAGTATGCTATTGTGGCTGCTGCTTCTATTATTGCTAAGGTTATTCGTGATAGAAAAATGGCAGAGTTAAGAAATATTCATAAAATGGATTTTGGAAGTGGTTATTGTTCTGATCCTAAAACAAAGGTATTTATGGATGAGCACTGGAACAATAAGTTATATTCTCATTTGATTAGAAAGTCTTGGTCTACTTTTCAAAGAAAAAAGGTTGCAAGTGAACAAAAGTCTTTAGGTAGTTTTTAACTATATCTTGTTGCATCCCATTCTGCCCACCAATTCATGCCTGAGATGAATGCCGTTAGTCCATTTGTGAATAGTGGAATATGGTAAGCAGGTAGTCCTTTGTATGCTAAAACTGCGTATGTTGCAGCGGTTGCAGTGATGGTTAATGCTGTGCTAATTAATTTTCTTTTTGAAAGTTCGGGTTTAAATTCATTGCAATTTGATATTGTTGTTGGTATGAAGTGTGCAACTAGTAATCCTAGTTTTATTCCTCCCAATATTTCTTCTCTTCTTGTTTCAGGCATGTGGTTGTTAACGTAGATTAACTTATAAAACTGTCTACTTTTCAAAGAAAAAAGGTTGCAAGTGAGAAAATTTGTCTAATGTGTGTCTAATGACTGGGCACTCCCCATTCGTCCAGCAATTAAGTATATTGCTGCACTAAGTCCATTTGTCCATAAAGGGATTTGGTAGGCGTTAATGCCGTTCCGTGCTAATACTGCGTATGTTGCGGTTATTGCAGCAGCAGTTAATCCTGCATAAATGAGTTGTCTTCTGGAGGGTTTATTTTTAGCAGTCCTTATAAGTGGAACTGCTATTGGTGCAATATGTAGTAAAGGGAGACCTAGTGTAATTCCTTTTGCTAGTTCTTGTCGTCTTGTTTTAGTTTTTGGTTCTGTCATGAGAATGTTAACTGTTCTGTCTTTAAAAAACTAACTTCTTTTCGAGTTATCTTTATAAAAACCCTTCTTTACCTCTGTTAATGAATGATTATGCTGATGCATTGTTTAATTTTTTTAGTAAAACGTATGGTGTGAGTAGGTTTGATGAGTTATTTGATACAATTGTGTTAAAAAATCGGGGTGTTGAAGCATATCAACGACATTCTGAAGGTCTTGAAGAGGGTGTTGCTGCGAAGGTTGCAGGGGCAGAACGTTTTGCTAAAATTGAACTTCTTTGTTTGCAAGCGGTCGGTTTTAAGCTGCTTAACTCCCCAAAATCTGAACAAGTTCTTAATGAAGCTAGAAGGTTATAGTTTCAAATAAACGGGCATAGAATGAATAAAAATCTTTAATTTTTAACCAGCACTTCTTATTTCAACTGATTGGAAAATTGTTTTGAACTTTGGGGTGGATCTTCTGTTTGCAACAGTGTTAGTTCCAAGTTCGTTTCGTACTGCCCTACTTATTGTTATAAATTTAGGGGTGTGTGCTTGTGAGTCTCCAGATACTAAGTCTGAAGGAGCTCTTCTGACTCGTAATATCTTTGTATTATCTCCTGCTTTTACGATAACGTGATCATTTGGACTAACCTCTAGTTCGTCTCTTACTACTTTTGGCATTCCAATCTGATCGGGTTTCATGTTTCCTGCATTATCATAAACTGGAAGTTGCATTGAGATGCTATCGTCTTCAGTTTCTTCGGTAGTTTCAAGAATGTCATCTATTAATGTATCTCCTTCACCTAGTTGATCTTCTAAGTAGTTTTGTGTATTTTCTAGGTATTCTTCACCGGTTCCTTTTCTGCCTTTTCCGGAGTGAAGTGTTAAGAGTGCAACCTCACCTTGATCTAAATCTCCAATAAACTTTTCGCTGTCATTGTCAGTTACAAAAACAACTCCGTCTACTCTTCCAACACCTTCAACGTCTATTTTAACGTCTTTTTTTTCATAACCTGAACCCTCTCTTCTTTCTAGAGTTCTAATTTCAGAATCTTCCATGTTAAATGCAACACCTAAACACTTTCCTCTTTTTTGCATTCCAAATACTGGCACTCGTTTTCCTCTGTCTCCCCAACTTCCGCCAGTGGAAACAAGATCTAATGTTCTATGCCATTTTTTTAATGTTGCTTTATACCCTCCAAATTTTAGGGGGCCATTACTCTTTTTTTTTATAACTATCTACTACAGAATCCCACATTAATGAACCATAACCAAATACCCATGTCATTTTTTAGTATTATTTATCTCTTAATATAAAAACTTTATGATGATCTATTTCTTTAAATAATGCTGTCTTTTTGTTTCTTCAAACTTCTCTATTGCGTATCGCAACATAGTTCGAGGCATTTGTTTTACATGTTTCATTAAGAATTCGTCTAACATTTCTTGATTTTTCTTTCCCACTTCACGTAACATCCATCCGACGGCTTTGTGTATTAGGTCGTGTTTGTCATTAAGTAATATTGCCGCAATCTTTAGTGTGTCTTCAATCCTCCCTTCTCGAATAAACGCATATGTTGATACTATTGCAATTCTTCTTTCCCACAAATCAGAAGAAACTGCTAGTTTATACAATCTTGATTTATCTTTATCTATTAGCCAGTTTCCGACTATTTTCCATGCAGAGATGTCAACGAGGTCCCATCCATTTATTTGTTTTGTATTTCTTATATACAATTCATAAATTTCTTTTTTCAGATTTGTTCGTTTATATTTTTCAACTAGTGTTCTTAGTGCAATTGATTTGTAATCACTTATTTTTGAATTAAGTAGTTCTTCTAATTCGTTTAAGTTTAGTGTCCAATATTTTTTTGAGATCCTGATTTGATCTTTTGTGGTTATTCCTATTGAAATTCTATCCTCTGCATAACTCCCCTTTTCTGTTTTATGAAATCTGTGATCTACGTTATCTTCACTTTTTAACGTTTCCAACTCATTCTTCAAGTCTTTTAAGTTCATGTAGTGCAGATAAATTTAAATACTTATTAAATTATCTGGTTTGTATGGTTTTAAGAATTGGTTCAGATGAATCTTTGAAAGGGGATACTTTTGGTGGAATGGTTGTTGCTGCTGTTAAAGCAGATGATGCAACTCGAGCTTTGCTAGAAGATATGGGCGTTAAGGATTCTAAAAAATTAACTGATCATCGTATCTCGCTTATGGCGGATAGAATTAAAGAAGTCTCTCAAGTTTTTTTTGTTAATTTCTTTCCTGAAGAATTTAATAAAGAGGTTGCGTTATATAGTCTTACGGGGGTTTTAAACAAGTTACACACAAAGTGTACTAACACCCTTAAGTCTGCTTCAGAAGAGGTTATTGTTGATCAGTACCCTGGTTGTAAGGTTGATGGTGCTAATTGTTTAACTAAGGCTGAAGATCAGTTTGTTGAGGTTGCTGCAGCCTCAATTGTAGCTAGGGCAGAAGCACTTAAACAAATGCAAGAATTGTCTATTAGGGCAGGTTTCAAACTTCCCCTGGGTTCAACACATGTTCTTGATGCTTTAGTTAGGTTAAGGGATAAAAAATTAGATTTTACTAAGTTTACTAAAACCTCTTTTCGTAATGTTCAGGCAGTTATGAACACTACAAAACAAGAAAACTTAAATAATGGCGGGGGAATATAATCTTATGAAACTTTGGCCTGTTGCAGTGATTCTTTTTCTTATTATCGGAGGTTATGTTATTGTTAAAACTGATGATCTTGATTTAAAAGAAGGAGAGGGTCGTACAGAGTTTGTTTTTAAGTTTGCACGTTGGGTGTTTCATTTAGGTAAGAATATAAAAGATATTACAGGCCATATTATTGATCAAGAGTGGCTTCCAGAAGGCTCAGAAATAATAAATCAAACTAATCATTCTTGACATCTTTCAACAAGATATGCGTCAGGAAATTTTCTCACTTTAGGTTCTTTTTTTGCTAAAAAGCCTGCTTCGTATTCAATTCCTGCATCATGAAGAACGTCTTTGTCCACCCATGCGTTGGTTTGAGGGAGTCTTCTTAGGTGTGTAGCTCCCTCGATTTCAAGATCATAAATTTTTTCTCCTTTGGGATCAACAGGTACTAATACGGGTGTTCCAGCATAATTTTTTTTACAAGCTATTCCGTGTTCAAGACAGAATGCTCCTAAATCCATAACATCAAATGCGGTAGAGCTAGGGTCCAAATCTGGAATATGTTGTGGTAGAAGTTCAATTGCTCGTGCCAGCTCTTTATCTGGTTCTTTAGTAGAAGTATCGTTAGCATCGCTTTCAGTTGGCATGGTATTAAGTAATATTGTGAACTATTTAAAGATTATTGTCTTTAGAAAACTATTTAAATAACCTCTTCTTAATAATTGTATGGCAATAAAAGAACCTGAGTCAATGGATGATCTGATATACTTTACTAATAGAACTATTGCAGAGGGTAAAGTTACTGCCTGGGTTTATAAGGGACCCTGCCCTAAATGTAAAAAAGGAATCATGGGCAAGCCTCGTGATGAAAAAACTGGCAAAGTTAAAATTCGAGCTAAAGAATATATTTGCAGTGAATGTGGTCATTCTGAAGAAAAAGATTCTTTTGAGGAAACTCTTATTTGTGAAGCAAAATATGTTTGTCCTAAATGTAACAAGGCCGGAGAGGCTGAGATGCCTTTTAAGAGAAAGAATGTTAAAATATTTAATGAAGAAAAGCAAAAGGATGTTTCTGTTAAGGCAGTTGTTTTTGATTGTGAACATTGTGGTGAAAGAATTCCTATTACTAAAAAGCTTAAATAGAAACATTTATATTCCATTTTTCTAAAGTTATATCATGCATGAGGAACTAAAACAAAAGTTAGAGTTTGGAGTTTTGTGGAATCTTTCTGGTTTCTTTGGTTCTGAGGCTATTAGAATTGTTTTAAAGTTTGTTTTAGCAGGGTTATTAATTCCAAAAGATTTTGGTATAGTTTCTGTTGCGGTTTTGTTTATTTCCTTTTTGGCTATATTCCAGAATATTGGGGCATCTCAGGCTTTTATTAAGATTAAGAACAATTCGCGAAAGGCTAAAAACACTTTATTTTATATTGATGCTTTGATTAATGTTGTTGCGTTTGGTGTTGCGTTTTTCTTTGCTCCTCAAATTGCTTCCTTTTTTATGAAGGAATCCCCTCAGTTAATTCTGACTTTAACTTTGATGATTAGAATTTTGGTTTTTGAAAGACTAATTTACATTTTTGCAATTGTTCCTTCCGCTGTTTTAAACAAACAGGTTAAGTTTAAGCAGTTAAAACTCGCTCAGTTTATTGGAACGTTGTCGTATGTTGTTGTTGCTATTGTTTTGGCATTTTCTGGTTTTGGTGCGTGGAGTATGATTTATGGTCAGATGGTTACTTCAGTGGTTTCAACAGTGATGGTTTTCATGTTCGTACCATTCGTACCTTCTTTCTCTTTTAGTTTAAAGCTTGCAAAGAAGTATGTGAAGTTTGGTAAGAACTTGTTTGTTAGTTCTTTAGTGTTCATTGTTAGAAAGGAGGGGAACCAGGCAGTGGTTGGTAGAGTTTTGGGTGCTTCAATGTTGGGTATATATCACTTGGGTGCAGTAATAATGAATGTGGTTATTGAGGGAATAGAGGTTGCGATTTCAAATGTTTTATTTCCAATTTTTTGTCAAATTAATTCACAGAAGAATAAATTGCGGAAACTTTATTTTAGAGTTACAGAGTTTGGCACTCTAGTTGTTATTCCTGCAATTATTGGGTTGGTTATTTTAGCTGAAGATTTGACCCTGGTTTTGATCGGTGAAAAATGGTTACCTATCGTTCCAATCATTTATGTTTTAGCGATTGGTGCTTTGTTGCGAACCCTGGTTTTCCCTGCGGGTTCATTTTTCTTGGCTAAGGGCAAACCTAAAATTGTTAAAAACTTAAGTTTGATCAATTTTATTATTTTTGTGGTTTTAATATATCCTTTTGTTATCTGGTTGGGAATTAAGGGTGCGGCATGGGTTGCAACTATTACCTCTATTGTTACATTTGTGTACTACTTTGCTCACTTATTTGTTTATATTAAAGAATTCTTACGAAACTTTCTTTTTGTCTTGTTGAAGTACGTTGTTTTTTCAGGAATAATGGCATATGCAGTGTATCATGTTAAGAATCTTTTTGTAATGAATATTCTAACTTTAATCTTTGTTATGCTTGTGGGAGCAATTGTTTATTTTGTTCTTATTTACTTATTTAATGAACCTGTTGTTCGCGATCTTAAGGATTTTATTAAGGAAAAAGATCTTTGAAGCAATAACTTTTAAATACCACTTCTGTTTATTTAAGTTTATGAATAAGTTTTACATAACTACGGCTATAGATTACCCTAATGCTAATCCGCACCTGGGGCATGCTTATGAAAAGATTGTAGCGGATGTTTTTGCTAGGTGGCATAGGTTAAAAAATGAAAAAGTGTTTTATTCATATGGCCTGGATGAACATGGGCAGAAAATCAATGCCGTAGCAGAATCTAAGGATTTATCTCCTAAAAAGTTTGTTGATCAACAACACGCGATTTTTAAGAAGTTTATGAAATCAATTAATGTTTCTAACGATGCTTTGGTAAGAACCACTGATGCTAAGCACGAAAAGTTTTGTCAAGAGGCATTTCAGAAAGTTTTGGATAAAAAAGAAATTTACAAAGGGGAGTATAAGGGTAATTATTGTATTTATGAAGAAACATTTTATACTGATTTTCAGTTAGATGATGGCAACTGTCCTGAGTGTGGTCGTCCAACAAAGATTGTTTCTGAAGAAGCTTACTTTTTCAAACTTAACAAATATCAAGATCAATTAGTAAAACATATTGAGGCAAATCCTGATTTTATAAAACCTGAATCACGAAAGAACGAGATATTATCTAGATTAAAAGGGGATGAGTTAAGGGATTTATGTGTTTCACGTTCCTCTTTTTCTTGGGGAATTCCTTTGCCTAATGATTCTGAACACATAATTTATGTTTGGTTTGATGCTTTATTGAATTATCTTTCAATTATTAATTATCCTTCTGAGTTGTGGCCTGCTGATGTTCAGGTTATTGGTAAGGACATTTTGTGGTTTCATGCAGTTATTTGGCCTGCTATGTTGATGGCGCTAGATATTCCTTTGCCTAAAACTGTGTATGCACATGGTTTTATTAATGATGCTAGTGGAGAGGCAATGAGTAAATCAAAGGGGAATGTTATTGACCCGGTAGAACTTGTTGATCTTTATGGAGTGGATGCTTTGAGGTTTTATCTTTTAAGAACTGTACCTTCTGGTGAGGATGGTAACTTTTCAGAGAAGGATCTAATTGCTAAGTATAATGGTGAGTTGGGTAATGATCTTGGTAATTTGGTTAAGCGAGTTCAGGTACTTTCCTTAAAATTCTTTGATGGTATTTTAGAAAATAAAAGCTTTAAGGATGAAATTAAGATTTTGGATTCATTCCCACAAGTTGATAAGTTAATGTCTGATTTAGAATATCATAAAGCATTAGAGTTGATCTGGACGAATCTTAAAAAAATAAATGCTTATTTGAATGAGAAAGAGCCCTGGAAGAATGAAGCTAAGAGAGATCAAGTTATTTACAATACTTTAGAAAATGCAAGAATTGTTGTTCACTTGTTACGTTCATTTATTCCTGAGAGTGCTCAACGTATTGCTGAACAGTTGGATTTTAAGTTTGTTGATTTTGAAAAGTTAGAATTTGGTTCTAATAAATATGTTTTAACAGAACAGAAAATATTATTTCCCAAAATTGAGGTTGAAGAAACCCCTGTTTTCCCCCTAAATTTGAAGGTTGCAGAAGTGTTAGAGGCTAAACGCATTCCTGATGCAGATAAGCTATATGTTTTGCAAATTAATCTGGGTAAGGAAAAGCGTCAAATCGTTGCTGGCATGGTACCTCATTATTCTGAAGAAGAGATTGTTGGTAAACACATTGTTGTTGTTGCAAACCTTAAGAAAGTAAAATTGAGAGGGTTTGAAAGTAAGGGAATGTTGTTAGCAGCATCAAAGGATGAGAGGGTTAGACTTTTAGAATGTCCTGCTTCTTCACCAGGAGCAGAGGTTGTTGTGGAGGGTTTTCAGAATAATGTTAATCAGATTTCTTATGATGATTTTCAAAAGGTTAATTTGGATGTGAAGTACAAACAAGTTTGGTTTGAGAATAAACAATTAAAAACAGATAAAGAAGATGTTAGTGTTGATGCTGCAGATGGTTCTGAAGTACGTTAAGCAGTTCTTAATATTTCATCATACCATCGGTGAATTAGTCCGGCAGCAAGTTGTTTTCGTTCTAATTGTGTGAGTGGTCCTATTTCTTGATTAAATGTTCTCCTTCTTTTTGTTTCTATTATTGCAGACATGCTCTTTGTGAATGAATTTTCAAGTCCGCCCCCAACAATTACTGAAAGAGCGGGAAACAGGGATCTTCCAATGATCTCTGCGGGAATCGCAATGATGGCATATGCAAATGAGCCTTGTATAAAATGTGCTACTTTGGAATCTTGTGGGGGTGGGTTTTGAAGATAATCCAGGGTTTTGAGTCGCGATGCCAATTCAGGATCGGTGTTAGTATTGACTACTAGTGTTAATGCGTTTTGTAGTCTTTCAACAACAGCTCTTTGTTCGTTTGTAGCTTCTTTAGAAAGAGTTACGCCCACACTGTGCACCTCTTTAAGTAAACTAGAGCTGAGTTGATGGGCACAACTTAACAAGGCTGCAGTTGCGCCAGTATAAATTGCTCCTTCAAATACCGCATTTTGCATGGGTTCGTTAGTTATGAGACTTCGCACCATTCCTGCCCAACAGCCCATTGTTGCTGATGTTGCCACCCTATATGCTGTATTGAATGCTTGTCCTAAAAACCTTTTTCTTCTGCGTGTTGCAGTTTCAAATCCTTTTGTTAGTTCTTCTACGCGTTCGTATACGTGTTCACGTTCAAATCTTGCATCTTCTGTGGTTGAGAATGTAGTTAGGCTTGTCTTGTGATGTTCTTGGAGGTATGTAAATAATGCTTTTTCAATATTCATAAGAATGGGATCAAAAGTCACATTATAAAGATTATGCTATTAGCTATGGGGGGAGCAGTTATTTTTCACAAATAATCACTAAATCTATTCCTTCATCTATCTCTTTTTCTATTTTGAATAATTCTTTTACTTTAGAAACAATCATTTCGAATTTAGAACTTTTTTTTAGTATACTAAATCCAAATCTTTTTCCAACTCTTTTTATTTCTTCTAATCCTTTTTGTATGTCTTCAAAGTTGTGGATGCTTGTAACACAGATTACGTTTTCAAATGAGTTGTCTTTGAATGGAAGTTCTTCCGCCCTTCCTAAAGTGCACTGGCCGGGATTCATTGCAATTAGTTCTTTACTTGGGTCTATTCCCATTACGTTAGAAAATAGTTTACTGCTTATGCCTGTTCCACACCCGACATCTAGTGTTTTTTCATTTCCTAATTCGTTAAATATGATTCTGGCTTTTTTGAGTTGTTCATCTTTTCTTAGCCGATTATATTTTCTTGCATCTGCGTATTCCATGTTTTATTGTGGTGGAAATCATATATAAAGTTATTTCACAACATTTATATACTAGTTTTTCACTAGTTCTTCCATGGTTGAGGTACTGTTTTATATTGGGGTGTTACAGCTTACCGTTGTATTTCTTGCTATTGCTGCGGGTCTTATTTCTTTAACACTATTTAGAGTTTCTAGAAAAAATCCTGAATTGGTTGCTTGGAAAAGTTTAATGGTGGTTCTTGTTTTATTTGCTATCGTTGAGATAGTGGGAGTTCTGGATGCCTTTAATATTTGGAGAGAAATAAATTATATGCGTCATATTATTCCTTCCTTCGTTTTAATTTTTATGATTATTGCAATTATTCAACAGATTTGGGTAACTAAAGCGAGGGCGTGTTCCTGATGGTATGTGGTGCTATTGCTTGTGTGGGTAAGATTGCTCCTCTTTATAATTTAGCGTTTAGTGTTATTGCATTTGGTCTTCTAATTGCACTAATTTCTATTAAGATGAATCACAATAAGGTTTTCATCAAACCCTGGTATTATTTACTTTCTGCATTATCTGTTTTTATCTTAGAAGAATTGATTACTGCCCTAAAATTTTTTAATATCATTTCTGAGAGTGCAATTCCAAGATGGTTTAATGCGGTCTTCGAATTAATCATGGTTGCTTTATTTATTTACATGTTGTTTGTTCAAATTAATCATGTTACTGAGAAATATAAGCAACAAACGGATGAATTAGACAGGGGTAGGAGTCAAACTAGGAATTTGAAATAATAATCTTTTTAAACCTATTAAATCTACTGATAAAAATGGAACAATTAACAAAACAACCTTGCCCGATTTGTCAGAAGAATACTTTGACTTTAATGGAAGATGAACAAGAAGTGCCTTTTTTTGGTAAGCTAGCTATATTTTCTATGATCTGTTCTGATTGTGGTTTCAAAAAATCTGATATTGAGGCTTTAGCACAGCAAGAACCTGCTAAGTTTTCTATTGAGATAGATTCTGAAGAAGATTTGAAGATAAGAGTTGTTAAGTCTTCTGAAGCTACTGTTAAAATTCCTCATATCATTACCATGGAGCCTGGCCCTGCTTCTAATGGGTACATAACTAATGTTGAGGGGCTTTTGGAGCGTGCGAAGGATGCTGTTCAAACCATGCGTGATTCTGATGAGGATCCAACAGTTCAGAAAAAGTGTAAGAATATGTTGAAGAAGATTCAAAGAGTTCTTTGGGGTCGTGATAAGGTTAAGATAACTATTGAAGATCCAAGTGGTAATAGTGCTATTATTTCTGATAAAGCTATTAAGTCTAAATTAAAGAAGTAGTTTATTCTGCATTAACTTTTACGCCAAAGCATCCTTGTTGATTTAGATTTCTTAATGTATCGTAAAAGTTTTGCTGGTGACATGCAATTACCAGGTCTGCCTCTCTTGGAACTTTCCCCTCTTTAAATTTGAATCCATGAACAGGCAAACAAAAATCTAATCTTTGCATTAGGGCATTATACAAGTATCTTTCTGCTGCAACTCCTCTAAGTTTGGTACGGTTTATCATGTATTGGCGAAAGGGCATGCCGATTTTTCTTGCTGCCTGTTTTGTTTGGCCTTCATTTGGTTCAAAGAATTTTTGTAATGGAAAGTTTCGACCAGCATTTAATAGCATTGCTCTTGCCAATACCCTTACCTCTTGACGTGAAGTTCTGTTTAGAGTTATGCTTTCAAGCGCAGATCGTAATGTGGGTAGATCAAATTCAATTGCTTTTATTGTAAAGTCAGGGGTTAGTTGTCGTTGGGATCTTTCTTTATCTGTACAGTAGGCAATTCCCACATCAAGTCTTGTTTCGGGTTGAAGGGTTTGTCTTAGGTAGTCACGACACAAAACAGCTTGTTCTAATTTATGATCTCTTGTATGATTAAATGTTCCTCTTTTATCACGTAAACCATTTGTTACTTCTATCACTGCTCCAAATCCTGTTAAGTCCAGTCCTCTTTCAAGGAGTTCCTGTCGGTAATCGTCTGTCATAACTCTTAGAACTTTCAGTCCACTTATAAAGCTTTTTGGCATTTCTCGACTATTAAATCTTATGCTGCAAGTCTTGTAACTTCATAACCTACAACAATCATGGGGGTCTTATGTCTATCTGTAGTTCCACCTTGATAATCTAGGGTGAACATTTGTTTACAGGTGTGTGTTGAACTCTGGTCTTGCATTAATTGATTTAATGCACTTACTTGGTCTTCAAATCCAGCTTTTTTAGCTCGGCTTTTGGCGAGTTGAGTTTCTTGTAAAGTAACATAAATTATGGCTTTTTTTGTAAGTAATTCCTTTCGAAATAAGGTTTCTATTGCCTGCACATTACCCTTGCTTAGGAATCCTTGGAAATCATAGTTGACATAATTGTATCTTCGCCCTCGTATTTTGCTTACCTCTTCCGCTAATTGGCCGTTAATGATCTGGGTTCCTCTTACCGCTTTGCCTGGTTTGCTTCGGACTCTCTGTTTCACCGCTAGCATGGCATTATAAACTCTGGGATCTCTTTCAATAACAGTTGATCTAAAACTATTAAGATTTAGTTGGTCATAAACTGCAGATATGCCTCTAAATTGTTCGGTTTCCAAGCCCAGATATCTAACGTCTCTATCTCCCAACACTTTTATTGCTTCTTCAGCCATGATCCAGCGCATTACATCTTTATCACTAGAATGATATTGTTTAAATCCAAATACTGAAGTATCATATGTATTTTGTTTTTTTACCGATCTTAAATCATATGGGCTTAGTTTTCCTGCCAGTCTTCTTGCCCTAGTTCGGGCTGTTCCAACAAAATGTATCGGTTTTACAAAAGAATATTGGGCTCTTACTCGTTCTGGTTGCTGTTTTATCCAGTCCAGTATTGCTGCACTTGGTGAACTTCGGTAAACTTCACAGAAAGCTGATTCAATGGTGTGGGTTATTACTCCATCTCTATTTTGGAATGCAAGTCGTTCTTTGTGAAAGTCCTCCGCCGTTACGTGTGTTATGATATCTGTTAATGTTCCATATATTTTGTGTAGTTTTTGTATTAGTTGTCCGGTTAGTTGTCTTGCGTTTTGTTTTCCTTGTTTTCCTTTCCATGTTCTTAGGGGGGATTTTTTAAAGTGCCATGGTTTTATTCCTGCGTATTCTGTTCTTATTTCTGCATTAGGATTGTGTGTTATCCAGTCTATTACTGCTGCACTTGGTGAGCTGTTATAGGCGACTTCAAACATTGCTTGGGCATTGTGCCTTAGTGTTCCGTCTTTGTTTGTGAATTCGAGCGGTTTGCGAAAGTCTTCTTGGCTTATGTTTTTTATTACTTCTATTAGTGTTCCGTGTCTTTGTTGTAGTTTTGCTATTAGTTGTCCGGTTAGTTGTCTTGCGTTTTGTTTTCCTTGTTTTCCTTTCCATGTTCCTAGGGGGGCCATTCCGAAGTGCCATGGTTTTATTCCTGCGTATTCTGTTTTTAGTTCTGCATTAGGATTGTGTGTTATCCAGTCTATTACTGCTGCACTTGGTGAACTCAGATAAGCCATTCGGAGCATTGCCCTTAAGTTATGTTGTAGTGTTCCGTCTTTGTTTGTGAATTCGAGAGGTTTGTGAAAGTCTTCTTGGCTTATGTTTTTTATTACATCTAGTAGTGTGCTGTGTCTTTGTAGCATTCTAGCCATTAACAATTCTGTTGCTTCTCTTGCGTTTTGTTTTCCTTGTTTTCCTTTCCATGTTCCTAGGGGGGCCATTCCGAAGTGCCATGGTTTTATTCCTGCGTATTCTGTTCTTATTTCTGCATTAGGATTGTGTGTTATCCAGTCTATTACTGCTGCACTTGGTGAACCTTGATAAACGTGGTGTGCCATTGATGCTAAATTGTATTGTAGTGTTCCATCTTTGTTGGTGAATTCAAGTTGCTCATTTTTGAAGTGGTCTGAGGTAATATGTTGTATTACCTCTAGTAATGTTCCGTGTCTTTGTTGTAGTTTTGCTATTAGTTGTCCTGTTGCTTCTCTTGCGTTTTGTTTTCCTTTTTCCCCTTCCCACGTACCATTTGGAACTCTTCCGAAGTGCCATGGTTTTATTCCTGCGTATTCTGTTCTTATTTCTGCATTAGGATTGTGTGTTATCCAGTCCATTACTGCTGCGTTTAGTGAAGATGCATACGCAGTTCCCAGCATTGCCCTTAAGTTATATTGTATTGTTCCGTCTTTGGTTTCAAATTTGAATTGTTCGTTTTTGAAATCTTCCTGTTTGATATTTTTTATTACGTCTAGTAGTGTGCGGTGTCTTTGTAGCATTCTATCCATTAACAATCCTGTAAGTTCTCTTGCTAAAGGTTTGCCTGATTCTTTATCCGTTTTCCAAATCGACATAACGCTATTAAAATGATACGTTCTTAAGTTCGGCAGAAGTGCCATCTCGTGAATGTGGGTTATTGCCTCATCTAACTCAGCAAACATAACTCTTCTCTTAGTTGGGTGGGCACATCCATCCAGATCTGGGCCTTCATGTTCTAGTACAAATTCTATGATTTCTTCAACTGTATTGGTTTTTCTTCTAGGCATATTGTTAAGAACAAAGAACTATTTATAAGCATTATTGGTATTTGTCCCTTGCTAGTAGATACTGTGCTTATAGTGATTTTTGAGCTTTTTTGAGGATGTCTTTCATTTCTAGAATTTCTCTTTCTTTTTTTAATAATGTGGTTCTTAGCACTTCTTTATCTCTTTCTAACTGCTTTATTTGCATGTCTTTTCTTTTAACAGCAGCGGCATACTCTTTTGAGTTTAGATTCTGCTTTTTCAATCCTAAGTTTTCCAGTATTTTCATTTTCCATCTCTGTTTTTTTCTTAACTATTTTAATTTTTTGCTTAAATTGTGGAAAAAACCACTGGCCAAACCGGAAATTTTTCATACTTAAACCATTGGTCACTGGACAGGTCCTGACGCCAGGTTTATAAATAAATTTTGATTCTTTTGGAAAAAGATCCTCGCGCAAAACTCCCAACTTAAACTCTTCCCACTCTGTGGTCACTTAAGTTAAAAGTTTAAGAGCAGTTTCGCTAGTTGAGTCTCTTTTTATACTGCCATTCCAAAGTTCTCAGTAGTTGAAAAACTTTGGAGGAATCGAAAAATGAATGAAGAAGAATTAATAGTTAATTGGTGGGATTTGCCCGATTCTTTACAGTTAAAATTGAAAAACCCCCTTCCTGAGTTAAGTAAGGATAGAACGTTAGTTACTGTACGAAAGTGCAAGCGTTATGCTGATTATGGCGAAATAACAAACTTGGTAATGGGGATTAAACATCACATAAGATCGTCCAAACATCTTAAACTAAAATTTCCTTTAGTTTTTAATTCGGAATTGTATGCTAAACTATATGCATTAATGCTTTCAGAAGGATCATTTAATACAGAATTCAGTTTAAACTTGCCCGAAGATTTTTTTCACAAGATGTTTTTTGAATGCATTAAGGGTTTACTTTCTGTTGATGTTGCGAATAAGATCATGTATGATTACAATAGTGGTTTTAAGCGTTCAAGAGCTCCAGCACAGGTGCGGTATATGATTCCGCTCCCTGTTTCTGTTCCAGCTTTAATAAAAAACAATAAGAGTTTAGCTAAAAGTTATTTGCGTGTAGCATTTGAAGCGGAGGGCAGTCCAATACTGGATATTGCATCACATAAGCGTTACATAAAATTGACACGTTATACAAGTGTGGATGATTGCGTAAAAGTAGATTTATTACCTTTGGCAAAACGGGTTTTTAAGGGCAAACTTAAGCAGTTTAATCCTGAAGTCTGTGTTGCAATTGAATCCAAACCTCCTGTGCTACTTTTGGATGAGCAGAAAATGTTGCA
Organism: Candidatus Woesearchaeota archaeon; assembly: GCA_018653365.1. Taxonomy (GTDB): domain Archaea; phylum Nanobdellota; class Nanobdellia; order Woesearchaeales; family JABIAG01; genus JABIAG01. Next base: position 718,329 of record JABIAG010000001.1, on the reverse strand, counting down.
AAAGCATTTTAATATTGAGTCAAAACTTTACTTCGAGGCGGTTCGTAATAACCATACTGGATTTAGAGCAGGAAAAATAACTGCCCGCTGGGTTTTAATTATTTATGCTACAAACATAAATCGATTTATTTCAGAAGTGGGCTTTTTATCAAAGAGGAAGAATACTATTCTGAACGCAATGAAGAAGATCAAAGCACGCAATCCTCAGTATTTCTGTTTGCGGATTATGAAAATTATTGCTGACAAGGAAGGCGTATTTACAAGAAAGCAGTTCAAAACGCGTTTGAACTCATTGGGTTATCAAAGTCCTTCAGTTTATCTTTGGCGTTATTGTAAGAAAGGTTTGATCAATCGTGTTGGTAAAGGGCGGTATGAATTAGTTTAGCTCTGCGTTCTGTATTACTAGTTCACTAATACAGTCAGATTCCGTTATTATCTTGCTTTTCTTAATGAGAATTTGTTTATTGAAGCAAGGCCCATCAATAACTAATGTTTCAGCTTCACCGCCTTCAAATGCCACGTTTATTTTATTTTTTTTATTAAGTGCAACAAGTTTTTTTATGTCTTCGTTATCTAATTCTTTTCCAACCCACTGTTGGCTTAATCCGTCGGCAGCAATTTTGACAATCAGGATCTTAAAGCCGGATTTTACTAGTTCTTTCATGTATTCTTCTTGGTTTTTGTGCCAGAGGGGTGCAAAACATTTTAGTCCGAGTTTGTCGCATATTTTTTCAATCCTGTTTCTTTGGTATGTTGAAAACAATGCCCCGGTTACGATTCCGTCTAGGTTGTATTTTCCTTTTGCTATTTTGATTGCATTCTCTAAATCTTCTAATTCTTTTTCTTTTTCTCCTTTTGTGTTAACACTTACTAGTGGAATGTTCATTGCTTCAGCTTGTAAGTTCACCATCTCTATGTTCGGGGTGTGGAACATGTAACTGTCTTTATTTTCAGATTTGATTGTAATTAGGCAACTGATTTCGTAATTCATTTTTTGCATTATATGAACAGCATATGTTGAGTCTTTTCCTGAGGAGAATAATGCTCCAATTCGTAGGTTGTGTGAGGGGTAGAATTTTCGTAAGTATTCTGATTTTTTTTTCCCTTCTTTTTTTGCTAGTTTTCCTATTGCTTTATCAAATTTTGATCCGTATTGTGCTGCTTTTTTCTTTCGCATTGCAAATTCTTTTTCCAGTCCTAACTCTAGTGCTACTTCACGTAATATGTGTTTTTTTATTCCTTTAACGATTTTGTATTTTTCTGGAATGCTTGTTGCATAATTTACTAGTTCTTTATCTAGAAAAGGTACGCGTAGTTCTATTGAGTGGTACATTGTTACAACATCGTCTCGATATAAGTCTCGTTGGTACATTTGTTTCAATCCATAAATGCATTCTTCATTGATGTTGGAACTTTTTTCGTGTCTTTCATATCCGGCAAATATTTCTTCACTTCCAAGTCCAGAGAATATTACTTTAACACCGTCTTTTTTGGCTTGTTCACATGCTAAATAAAATGGTAAAGCAACACCCACTTTTACTACGTTTGAGTCTTCTATTAGTGGAACAATTTTTTTGATGTATTTTTCTACTTCTTTTATTCCAATTTTTCGTGTTTTTAATTTAAATTTGTATTTTTTTGCTATTTTTTCTGCCCAGTCTAGGTCTTCTGCTTTTGTCATTCCTTTTTCGTCTAGTACAGCGGTGTAGCAAGTGAAATCAACTTTCCATTTTTTCAGTAGATATGCAATTATTGTTGAGTCAATTCCGCCAGAAAACAACACCCCCACTTTTTTTGTTGGAATTCGTTTTTCTAGTGCGCTAAGTAGTTTTTTCTTTAGTTCTTTTTTGATTTCTTGTTTTCGTTTTTTGATTTCTTTTAGTTTGAAGAATTCTCTTTCAATGAAGTCTATTTCATTTGTTTTAATGTCATAAACAAGTATTTTTCTTGGATTTAATTCTATTACATCTACGAATCCTAACTTTTCTAGTACTTTTTTTTCTGATGCGAAGGCAAATGTGTCTGAGTGACTGTACCAGATGGGTTTTATTCCGATTATGTCTCGAGCCAAGTAGATTTTGTTTTCATTCCAGTATGCTAAAGCAAACACTCCATCGAGTTTTTCAATTCCAGTTATGCCTTCTTTTTCTAATAATCTTAGAATCATTTCTGCATCATTGCGTGCTTTTATTCCATGTGATTGCCAGTTGTATATTTCGCAGTTGGCAACTAGTTTGGAATTTAGTGGTTGTTTTACTTTGCTCACTATTGCATGTAGTACATGTCCTATTCCATTATTTTCTTTAATAAACGTGCCTGAACCATCTCTTCCGCGGTGCTTCATCTCTTGCATTCCTTGTTTGAGTTGAGTTCTAATCTTGTTTGAATTAAAGATTCCAATTATTCCGCACATAAGAATAACATATGGTTTTTAGTATATAAAGCTAACTCTGCAGTACTAATTTTTCATGTGCCTCAACAATTTCTGGTTCACTTAATGTGGCAAGATAGTTCATAAACTGATTCCTTCTAAGTGATGAGGGGGAGCAAAACTTACAATGCTCATCAGGTAAGCAACTTAAGCTTTGAGTTCGTTTTGCAGATCTTAGTAAGTCGCCCAAATCGTTCTCAAGAACGCTTCCATATGATGGGACGCCTTTGTATGTTCGATGTCCACAAGGGTATAATTCCCCATCAGGTCCTATGCATGCCCAGAAGTTGTGGTTGTAACATTTTCTTCCTTGTGCAGTAAATGCATCACCGCCTTCTTCAATTTCTGATTTTGTGTTGGCGCAGGTTACAGTGAAATCTTCATGTTCTAATTCTGTTGCTCTTTGTAGTTGGTCTTCAATGTATGCTGCAGATTCATGAACTTGGTCGTGGGCTACAAAATCAACACGGTATATTATTTCGTTAACCCCAATCTTTGTGCTAGTTTCGCAGTTTGATATATTTCTGCTTGATTTTTTGTACTAATTACATAACTTAATCTGATGTCTAGGTCTGTTCCAAGTTCAGTTTTTCGTCTCACTATTCTTTCAAGGTTTTTCACTATTCGTCCAAATCCTTTTGCTTTTTTTATTGCTTGAAAGGTTTCTTCTGATCCACAATCCAGACTAACATTTAATCTATCGCCTAGCGCAACATAATCCAGGTTTGGGATTCCTGCGCTATCTTCTACATCTAATAGCACTCCATTTGTAAATAGTATCACTCGTTTTCCTAAATTTTTGAACATACTTATTGTGTGTGCTGTGTGTGGGTTCATTAGTGGTTCGCCTGTTGTTCCACAAAACTTTACTGTTTCTATTCCAAATTCTTCATCAGATAGGTCGGCTACTCTGCCTGCAATGGTTCGCATTTCTTCTGAACCTAACTTATCTGGTAGTTTGCCGCATGTTAATGCTGTGCCAAAACACCATTCGCATCTTAAATTACACTTGGAACTGGGTTGTATTTCAAGTTCGTAGGGTGTTGGCGTGTCTTCACGTAGTGCAGGTAAAACCCAGCAGAAGTGGTCGTTGAATAACTGTCGTTCATAATTAAACGGGGGTCGCTCTCTATCTAGAAATCTTTCGATGGTCTCATTTGATTGCATGCCAATTGGTTATTGGTGTTTTAGCTTATTATTTGTCAATATTTTTCCAGAAAAGAATACTTTCCCCAATTCTACCCAATTCAGATATGGGCAATATATTTTTCAATAGAGAGTATATTGTCAATATTCACAAAACCTTTATATATATTCTTCCCCTCTTCTTAAAGTAATGATGCGGAAAGTTATAAAGCAAGGACACAATACTTTGACTCTGACGTTGCCCTCTGAGTGGGTAAAGGCGCTTAATGTTAAGCCCGGTGATGAGTTGGAAGTTGCAGAAAAAAATGGAAATCTGTTAGTTTCTTCGGAGGGTCATTTTGAGGACAAACCAGCCATAATTGATATTACTAACTTTACTATTCCTTTACTTTGGAGATTCTTTCAATCAGCGTATAGGTCTGGTTGTAATGAGATTAAGGTATTGTTCGATACTAATCGTAAAGTATGTGAAGACGCATATCATTTTTACACTTCACAATTTGATTATTCTAAGTTGGGTGAAAAGGTTCCTTCTAAGCCCCCAATTGTTATGATTCAGGGAGTTGTTGATCGGTTTATTGGGATGGGAATTATTGAGACGGGAAAAAGTTATTGTATTGTTCGTGAAATGGGGGAATCAACTATTAAAGAATTCGATAATTCACTAAGAAGAATTTTTTTGGTTATTCTACAAATGTTTGATCGTTTGATTGAGGCGTTGAGTAATGATGAATTTGGTGATTCAGATTTTTGTAAAGAAATCCACACTATTGATCTTAATATTGATAGATTTGTTGATTACTGTTGTAGGATTTTAAATAAGAAGCATGCATCTTTTTCAGATCACGAAAAAATGTTGTTATTTTCTACTCTTTTCTTATTGGAACTTGTTGGAGATGAATTCAAATATGCAGGTAAACACATTGCACTTTCAAAAGAATCATTGAAAGGAGTTTTACCCCTAGCTAAAATGGCAAAGGCTCATTTTGAGATGTATTATCATCTTTTCTACAAGTTTAATAGGGACGCAGCAATTAAGTTTGGTAATAATGATTATAATATTTATCAGGAACACTTTAAGATTAAACAAAAATTAAATGAGCAGAGTAAGAGCATGTCTGGCCACTTTATGATGATTAGTAAGTTTACTTTATCTTTGGTTGAGTTAAGAATTGAGAAAGAGTACTAACTCCACATTATTTCAAAATAGCTTTTATATGCTTTTGCTGCAGAAGCATTTTCTATTAGTATTCCTTCTGGTTCGTCGGTCCAGATGATTATTGCTATTTTGTCTCCATATATGTTTGTTACTGCTGGGCTTCCTTTAACATCTAAGAAATGATGTTGGGCATTGCTTTCATCTAGTTCCTCTCTTCCTTTTCTTATGATCATTTTTGTTTTAATGCCTTTTTCTTTTTTCATTCGATTGAATTGTTGTACGAATTCAGGCATTCTTTCTGATAGTTGTCCTTCTGATCCAAATACGTAATTGTCTTCTCCTGTTCGTATTATGTCTAAGAATATTGTTTTTATTCCTTTTATTCCTTTGAATAAACTTACCTGTCCTTCGGCTTTATTGGCTTTGTGTCTTCCCTGTAGTTCAGGAAGTATGTCTTTTACTTCTTGTTCTTGTTCTTTTACATAGTCTAGTAATCTTCTTGGGCCTGTTGCCTGGAACCATTTTACTTTGCCTATTATAACGTAACTGATCAGCCCTTTTTCAGTTAGTGTTTTTAGTGAGTTATAGCAGCTGCTTCTATCTATTTTGGCAAGTTTAGATATTTTGCCTGCTTTGTTTGAACCATGGTCTGTGAGAGTGAGATATACTTTGATTTCGTTTGGACTAAATCCTAAATTTTCTAATACTTTTTCTACTTGCATGTTGTTGTAGAATATTCAACAACTATTTAAGGTTTGTTGTAGTTACTTCTACAACGACGCATTATATATTTCAAAGTTTATTAATTAGTTCTGGGATGAACGATAAAGAAAACTCTGCAGTCATATATTCGCTTCTTCAGATGACTCGGGTTCGTGGACCTAATTTAACTGATCGCAGGATTTTAGAACAATTAACAAGATATGTGCCTTTGGAAGAAGCCCGAACTATACTAAACGATTTAAATGTTCCAGACCTGTCTTCTTTAGAGGTGGGCAGGTTAGGAGTTGCGTTCTATAATGGGCGGTTAAAATCTTTTTATTCGTTTAGAAGACATGAGTTTATGCCAGGAATTACATTTCATCAGGCTCATTCTCGTGCTAGTTGGAGAATCAGGATGGGAGAGGTAGCTTCAAGGTTGGATCGTGCAAGAGAACGACTTGATTTAATGTCTCCTGATGAGATAACTGCAGAAACAAGCGAGTTTGATCGAAGATATTCCACTCAAGAGCCGGTTTTTGATGTTATTTAAGAACTAGTTAATGTTTCAACAAAGAAAACTTTAAATAAGTTTATGATAAAAAATATTTATGGGTGAACTAAGGAAGGTTTTTAAGCGCTTTAAGCAGGCTAGAAGGAGTGTTAAGGCTCTTGTTCTAGGTCTTTCTGCTGCTGCACTGGTTGCTTCATTGGTTTCTCTTAAAAATGATAAAAGTATTGATTCTAAAGCAGGTAATGATTTACCAAAAGCTCAAGTTGTCCAGGAGTTTAAAGGGTTGGTGAAAGCGGATGAAACAGCATTAACTTCTAAAGAAAAGAAGAGAAAATCTAAGTTAAAAAAAGAAATTTCAAAGGATCTTGCTAAGAGTTTGGATGAAAAGATAAAGTCGCTTAGAGATGTAATAGAGCCAATTCGCGATATTGCTAAGGCTCATGTGATTAAAACAACTTATTTTGAAGATCCACTTGATGTGAGTGATGGGGATTTTAGAAGTTCTAATCGTGATAGTGGATTCCCCATGAAAGCGTGGTCGGATTTGGTTGTTAAAGGAGAACTAATATTGGGAGACCTTAAGAAAATGTTGATTGAATTTGAAGAGTCTAGTCCCGATTCTGAGTCCGAAATTAAAGAAGATATAGCTAAGTTAATCAACTCGTATAGGTTTCTTGTGACTTATTCTTGGATGGAATATGTTTGTAGTTTAAGTCAGGATGAGTTAATTAATTTTGATAAAAATCCACATGGTGTTGTTTGGTTTGATGAATTTTTTAGATCAGACCGTAATGAGGACGGGAAGTCTTTTTTAGATCAGACCGTAATGAGGACGGGAAGTCTTGGTCCAGTAGTGTGTTCGTTAATGGTTTTAATAATTTATTTGATAGATTGGATAGACAACGACGTTTGGTTTCAAAAGCAGGTAATGATTTGAGGTTTAATCCTTCTAAAAGGTCTCCTAAACAAGTTAAAAAAATATTTGAAAATTTAAAAAGATTAAGTGGGGCGCTAAAATCGTTTTCACGTGCGGTTTCAGCTAGTCTTTGTAAGTGGGATGGGGGTCATAATACGAAATGGTTTAAGCGTAAAGCGGTTGATTTTGATTTTTTTGATCAGGGGATTAGGAATAAACTGGGAAAGGCATTGAAACAAAATACTGAGTATTATGAAAAAAATTATCATCCTTGATGTTAGAAATTAGCGTTCTTTTATGGATTGGATAACTTTTCAGAATTTATTGTGTTATTCAACAAAAACTATTTAAAGGACTCTCTATATCTCAGCTGGATGATTGAGGTTGTTGTGAAGGGACGTGGAGGTCAGGGTGCAAAGACCGCTGTTGAGGTTTTAGCAAGAGCTGCTAACCATGAAGATAAGTTCTTTTTAGCCTATCCTGAGTTTGGTCCTGAACGTTCAGGTACCCCAATTAATGCGTATTTTAAGTTAAATGATACTCTTGTAAGGAGTCGTTCGCCTATTAAGAGCCCAGATATCATCTTAGTATTAGATACATCTTTGGACAAGTTTGCTTCTGGAATAAAGAAGAAAGGGATGATTATTGTTAATTCTGTTGATGAGAAGAAGTATCATTTTGTTGATGCTGAGAAGATTGCCAAAGAAATTGTTGGTAGGTCTCTTCCAAATATTATCATGCTTGGCGCGTTGGTTAAGATTACTAAAATTTTAAAGAAAGAATCTGTTGAGAAGGCGATTAAGGATTCGTTTAAGGGAAAAATTGCAGATATGAATCTGAAATGTTTTGATGAGGGTTTTAAAAATGCAAAATAGAAAGGCTATGAATGGGATGTCTGCAGCTGTTGAGGCGTTAAGACAGATTGACCCAGAAGTTATTGCTGCCTATCCAATTACTCCTGCTACTGGAATTCCGGAGGGTTATTCTAAAATTCTTGCTGAAGGCAAGGTTACTGGCGAGTTGATTACTGTTGAATCTGAACATTCTGCATTATCTGCTTGTGTTGGTGCTGCTGCTTGTGGTGTTCGTACTGCTACTGCTACTGCTTCTCAAGGGCTTGCTTACATGTTTGAGGTGCTTGGTGTGGCTTCTGGTTTAAGACTTCCTATGTTGATGTATATTGGGAATAGGGCACTGTCTGCTCCGATTAATATTCACTGTGATCATTCTGATAGTATGGCTGCAAGAGATCAGGGTTGGTTACAATTTTATTGTGAGAATGCTCAAGAAGTTTATGATCTATCTTTTATTGCTTTAAGGCTTGCTGAAGAGGTTAAACTTCCGGTTATGGTTTGTATGGATGGTTTTATTACAACTCATACTTACGAGCCTGTTGAAGTGTTAGATGATAAGAAGATTAAACATTTTGTGGGTAGTTATAATTCTAAGGTAAACCTTTTTGATTTCAAAAAACCAATTACTTTGGGACATTTTGCTATGCCTGATTCTTATTTTGAGTTTAAGGAGGGTCAAGAGAAAGCAATGGAACTTGCTTTGAAAAGGTACGAAGTACTTCAGAAGAAATTTTCTAAAATTCGAGATAAAGAATATCCTGCGGTTGCACGTTATAAGGTTAGTCAGGCAGATTATGTTATTGTTACTAATAGTTCTACTGCTGGATTGGTTAAGGATGTTGTTAACAAATTAAGAGAGGATGGATTTAAGGTTGGTTGTTTAAAGATCAGAATGTTTAGGCCCTTCCCTCATAAAGATGTTGTTGATGCTTTAAAGAATGCTAAGGGTGTTGCTGTTTTAGATAGGTCAATGTCTTTTGGAAGTATGCCTCCTATGTTTTCTGAAATTAAGAATTGCTTTTTTGGTAATATTCAGTCTTATGTTTTTGGACTTGGTGGAAGAGATATTTTTGAAGAGGATATTAAAGATGTTTTTAGAAAGATGGAGAAAAAGGATTATAGTGAAAAGATCCGTTATATAAAATGACGTTAAAGCATGAAAATTTGAATACTTGTACTGGGTGTGTTGCACCTTTGGTTGCGAAGTTAGTAATTGATTCTGCTGAACACGTTGTTGCATCGATTGCTACTGGTTGTTTAGAGGTTGCTTCTACAAAATATCCAAATACTGCGTGGCCAATTCCTACAATTCATTCTGCTTTTGGTAATTCTGCTGCTACAATTTCTGGTATGGAAATTGCTTATAATGTTTTGAAAAAGAAGGGTATGAAGGAAGATGTCAAGTTTGTTGTTTTTGCTGGTGATGGTGGAACGTATGATATTGGGTTACAGGCTCTTTCTGGTGCTCTAGAACGAGGTCATAATTTTGTTTATGTTGTTTTGGATAATGGGGGATATATGAATACTGGTGGTCAGCGAAGTTCTGCCTCTCCTTTAGGTTCTTCAACTTCTACTACTCCTGCAGGTAAAACAAGATTTAGAAAAGATCTTACTAAGATTGCTGCTGCTCATAATATTCCTTATGTTGCTCAGGCCTCTACTTTTGATTTAGAAGATTTAAAGATGAAATTGAAAAAGGCTTTAGAGGTTAAAGGACCTGCTTTGGTTAACGTTCTTACTGCCTGTCCACGTTTTTGGAGAGTTGAGCCTATTAATTTAAGAAAGGTTGTTCAACTTGCTGCAGATACATGTTTTTGGTCCTCTTTTGAGATTGAGAATGGTAAGACCAAGATTAATTACGTTCCTGAAACTAAAGTTCCTGTTGAAGAGTTTGTTAAAATTCAAGGTAGGTTTAAGAATATTTCTAAAGAACAAATCCAGATGCTTCAGGATAAGATTGATGCTGATTGGGCCTGGTTAAATAAAGAACAATAATACTTTTAAATAATTTAATATTACTTTCTATTAATGACGCTAACTAGAGATGGTTTGGAAATTGTTCATGATGAGTTTGGAGTAAGATGTGTTGTTCCTTCTGATGAAGATCAAGAAACAGTACAAGATTGGCTTCATGATCCTTCGGATGAGTGGTATATTCCTAGACGTTTCCCGGTTTCTGCTGATGAGATTAAAGTAAATGCTGCTGTTGTGGCTAAAGAGCTTGCATGGGTCGATGCTCAAATTGGTAGTCGTGCAGATCCGCGTATTGCAGAGGCTGAAATTATTATTCTTGCTGTTTATCTTAATGCTCCACGTTTACTTCATGATGAAACATATTCTTGTGGGCAGGTTAAACCTTATTTTAGTACGCGTAATCATCTTGCTGTTCTGGATGCTCTTTTGGTTGTGAATGATCCTTCAGACGTTGCGCATTTTATTGAGCGGATGGGCACTCTTGAGCGTACTGATATTGTTGAACCCGTTGATGATTTTGTTGAAAGAATAAGAACATTTAGAGATCTGGATTCTCTTTCCCCGGAATCTTTGGGTGGAGAGTTAAAGCATGCTTATAGAGCTTTATGTGTGTATTCGGGTTTTGTTGCAGGTAAGGATGCTGCTAAACAGTTTCTTTTAGGTTTTGAAGTTCCTTACAAAGATAGAATGTAAAAAGAAAAAAATAAATTATTCTTGTGTTATTTGGGTTATTACTGGAGCTCTGTTTTTATCTTTAACAATTACTGTTATTGTTTCTGATACTCCACTTTTCCCATCGCTTGCTTCAACTTTAATATCATACTCTCCTGCATCATTAAATCCTGTTTTCCAGGTAAATACCTTCCCCTCTTGTATGAATTTTGGGTTGAATACAGTTATTATTACTTCATCATCTTCATTGTCTGAGGTAATTATTTCTAGAATTACTTCTTCTCCTTCGTTAACTTCTAGATTTCCTTTCACCTCTAGTGTTGGAGCTTTATTTAGTGCTTCTACCATTACTAGTATTACACTTTTTGCTTCTGCTTCTCCATCACTTACGATTACTTCAACTTCATAATTTCCTTCATCTCCCTCTTTTGTTTGCCATTCTCCGTTATTATTTAGTGGTGCATCAAATTTGTATGTTAGTTTGTCACCGTCTGCATCTGTTGCTTCAACGTTAACTTTAACTTTTTCACCCTCTTTTACTCTTATTTGGGTTGTGTATTCTGTTGGAGTTGTTTCAACTTCTTCTTCAACCTCAGTAGTTTCTTCTTCTTTTTCAAAGTCGCATTCTTCTACTTTGCACTCAGTTCCGTCATTAAATATGCAATATGTTTCACTCTCTCTTTTATCTAGGAATCCTTGATTATCTTTGCAGTTTTGTTCTGCGTCTGTTAGTTCTACTTCTTCTCCGCTACACTCTCCGGTTACTATGTTGCAGGTTTCTTGTATGGTTTCTGTTCCACACGCTACTAAGAATAATAAGCTGGTTATAAACACGATAAATATTAGTTGTTTCATTTTTGCCTCCATTAACTATTCTTCAGAAAAAACATATTTAAACATTATTGTGCGTGAACTATTGTTTTCTATAATAGCCAATCAACACCAATATTCCCGAGAGGATAGTTGTTGTTGTAAAGACGCGAAGGAATAAACTTTTGAAAAAGCTAAATGGGTACATTGTTACAAGTGTAGTTCCTGTTGGAAATGTATAATTTCCTTGTGGAAAAAAGATTTTATGTAGTAATTCAAAGGAAAAGTTTGGGAATATGGATGCAAAGGCACAAATAGCTAAAAATACTGCTAAAGGTATCCACATATTGTAAAATATTTTGTAAAATTCAAAGTTTGTACGATAAAGTAATATTCCTAGTACAATTATTAATGCGTAGATTGTTATTTTTACGCCGTCATTGACATTCTTTACAGATTGCATGTGGCGTAGTTCGTCTTCACTCATTTCTATTTCGGTTTCTCCAGTTTTGAAGAAGTCACTTATGCCTGACATTGATATTGCTATGAGTTCAAAAGTTATTAAAAATATTAGAATAAACAGCACTGTTGCTATTGTTTTGTTCATTTTTTCTTTTTGGGTTTTGGTTTCTTCTTTTCTTCTTTTTCTTCAGGTTGTGGGTTTTTTAGGTCCTTAACTGTTTTCTTGAATGTTTTTATTTGATTGGGAGTTAATTCACCGTATCTAATGTGATTAATCTTTATGCTTCTTAGGAATTTACTCTTTTTGTATAGTTCTTCTGGTATGTTGAACATCCTTTTCATTTTTGGATCTGTGATTTCTGTATCCATTTCTTTTTTATCACAATCATAACATACTGGGTAACGATCTTTCCATGATTTTACTAGAACATAATTTTTTCTGCATCTTGTGCATTTTTGTTTATATTGTACCATAACTTAAGAAATAACTTGGGTCTTTATTAATTCTTCCCTTATCTAAATTTGTTTCTAACCCAACCATATGCTTTTTTTAGCATTCCTTTTCTTCTTTCTTCAGGCAAGGATAATTCTGAGGGGTTTGCGTTTTGGTATATGAGTTGAGGTCTTTCTCCTTCCTGGAAGTAGTGGTGTAAGAAAAATTTTCCCATTATGTTTCGTTTTTTAAAATCTCTTTTTATCCTTTCTTTTGCTGTGAATGGGCTTTGTTCAACTCCATGATCAAACATTTCCTCTAGTGTTACTCTGCCATCCTGGTTTCTATCTGCGTTTACTGGTTGTCCATCCATGGTCTCTCCACCTAGCGCGTTTAAGAAGTTGGTTATGAAGGTTGTATTAATTTGTTCAAGGGTCAGTCTGGAATAACCGAGTTTTCCCTCTGCGGAGGGGGAGATGCCGATTATGTTGTTTCTTCCTGCCCTTTTTGCCATGTTTCCACCATAGCAGCACCCAAACATTGCAACAACGTAATCAAATTGCGAATCTTTTATTATGTCTGTTAGGTCCTCGACGTAGAGTCTTTGTGATAAAGGGCTTGAAGGTGTGGGGAGGTGCATGTATGGTCTTTTAGTTTCTTTTTCTAAATCACCATGTCCGGAGTATTGGATGAGTAGTGTGTCTCCTGGTTTTGATTTTTTTGCCATGTGTCTTAAGCTTTTTAGGATGTTTTCCACTCTGGTTGGGCCCTCGATCATTGGGCTGGTGGTACCTGAGGATGAGAATAAATGCATGTTTTTTCTTTCAACTCCTCTTCGTTCTAGTGCTTGATATGCAAATGCTGTGTTGATAAAGAATACTAGTTCTTGTGCATCTTGAGCAGTTTGTATTTTTCCTGGTCCAATATCTCTGTCTCCGGTTATTAGTATTGCATATTTTGTTCCTCTTTCTTTTTGGGTTACAGGATTGGTGGGTTCAAGTGCGTGTTTGTTGTGTGTTTCTAGTGAGAAGTCTATATTTGGTCGGTTTCTTATTCTGTATGCGTCTAATAAGACTGCTAATATTGAAGATAGGCCTAGAATTTTACCTATGTTATATGCGCTTCTCATAACAGATCTTCTTGCCATATGCACGAGAAGCAAGTTCTAATATATAAATGTTGTGTTTATTAACTACTGTTAAGTAGTTACATTACTTGGGTTGGTCTTTTATTTAGAAATTTATTTATATAATCAATGGAGAATTACTCTTGCGATTCTTCTTCTGCACATATATCTTCGTTTGCACCATGAAAAGCTCGCACCACATCGCCGCCAAAACTATTTGGGAGTCGGTCTCGAGTTACCTGTTTTTGAAATCTTGCTATGCTTTGTTCTGTGTTTCCAGTATTGGTTGAGGGTGTTCTGTGTCCGTATACACTTACTCTTATTGGGCCTTCTAGTGTGGGCATACTTCTTGCAAGTGGGCGTATGTATCCGCATACTCTTTCCATTGGGTCTGCAGGGTATGGATCTTGTGACATTGGGCCATCGGGTAGAATTGGATTGCCTGCTCCATCTGAAGTACGACTTATTGCTTCCGAATAACACTTGTTTGCATTTGCTACTGCTGTTGCTAGTATTGTTAAGATTCTTCTTAAGATTGGAGGTTGTTTTTCTTTCATAATTTGTTTAGAACATATTAGTTTATTTAAAGATTACTTCTTTATACTCTTTTCAAAATCTTCTAATAATTTCTTTTGTTTTTTGTTTAGTTTTTTGGGTACTTGTACGGTTACTTTTACGTTTTCGCTTCCTGTTCCGTATCCGTTTAGATGAGGTATTCCTTTTCCTTTCATTTTGAATACTGTTTCTGATTGTGTTCCTGCAGGTATTTTTAGGGTTGCTTCTCCAGTTAGGGTTGGTACTTCTACTTCCCCTCCTAATGTTGCTAGCCCAAATCTTATTGGTATTTCTATGTTAATATCATATCCCTCTCTGTTGAATTGTTTGTGTTCTTTAACTGTAATGAATATGTATAGGTCTCCGGTTTCTGCTCCTTTTTCTCCGGCTTCTCCTTCACCGTGTACTCTTAGTCTGTTTCCATTGTCTACGCCAGGAGGTATTTTTATGGTTACTTTTTTGTTTACTTCTCTTCTTCCAGTTCCGTGGCATTCTATGCATGGTTTTTCTATGGTTTCGCCTTCACCGTGACATTTTCTACAACTTGTTTGCATGTTTACTATTCCAAAGGGTGTTCTTTGCTGTTTGTTTGTTACTCCACTTCCACCACATTCTGAACAAGTTTTTACTTGGCTGTCTTCATCTGCGCCTGTTCCGCTACATTGGTCGCAGGTGTCTAGTTTTGGTATTGTAACTTCTTTTTCCATTCCTTCGGCTGCTTCTTCTAAACTGATTTCAATATCGTATCGTAAGTCTGATCCTCTTCGGGGTTGTTTTTTTCTTCCGCCAAATCCGCCTCCGAATCCGCTGAATACTTGGTCGAAGATATCTCCGAAATCCATTCCTCCGAAGTCAAATCCTCCTCCAAATCCTTGGCCAGTATTGTCTGCTGTTCCGAAGCGATCATATTGTTCTCTTTTTGCATCATCACCTAGTACGGCAGCTGCTTCGTTTATTTCTTTAAATTTTTCTTCAGAACCTGATTCTTTGTTTATGTCTGGATGATATTTTTTAGCTAGTGTCTTATATGCTTTTTTGATCTCTTCTTTACTTGCACCTTTTTCTATTCCTAGTGTTTCGTAGTAATCGTTAGTCATGTTTGCCTTTTACTTTGTGTTTTTCATTAGTGAGTACTTCGTTAAGTTCCCACTGGAAGTGTTTTTTCATTTTTCTGCTTACTTTTGTATCTTTCCAGAGTTTACTTAGGAAATATATTAAAATAAGTAAAAAAAATATCCAGCTTATGTCGAACTCCATTCTAAGCTAGACTCACTCTTTCTTTTTATCCTTTTCGCTTTTGTCTTTCTCGTCAACAACTTCAGCATCAACAACTTTTTCGTCTTTTTTGTCTTCTTTGCTTTTTGCTGCTTGTTCTTCGTTGACTTTGGAGTACATTTCTTGCGCAACCTTATTGAACTTTTCAGTTACTTCTTCCTTTTTCTTTTTGATTGCTTCATAATTTTTTTCTTTGTCTTTCAGCAATTCTTTTAAGGATTCAATATCTTTCTTAATAGGTTCTAGTTGTTTCTTGTCAACTTTGTCTCCCATATCTTTTATGGTTTTTTCGTATTGTGCAACTAGGCTTTCAGCTTCGTTTAGAGTGTTGATCTTTTCTAGATTTTTCTTATCTTCTTCTGCGTGTGCTTCTGCGTCTTTCTGCATTTTTTCAATATCTTCGTCTTTTAGGTTAGAACTTCCGGTTACGGTTATTTTTTGTTCTTTTTTGGTTCCTAAATCTTTTGCAGATACGTTTACAATGCCGTTTGCATCAATGTCGAAGGTTACCTCAATTTGTGGTACTCCTCTTGGAGCTGGCGGTATTCCATCTAGGTTGAATGTTCCTAGTGTTTTGTTGTCAGTTGCCATTGCTCTTTCACCCTGAAGTACATTTATGGTTACTTCTGGTTGATTGTCTGCTGCGGTTGAGAACACCTGGCTTTTCTTAGTAGGTATGGTAGTGTTTCTTTCTATTAACTTAGTAGCTACTCCACCCAGGGTTTCTATTCCCAGTGATAGTGGTGTTACATCGAGTAATAAAACATCTTTTACATCTCCACCTAAAATTCCTGCTTGTATTGCAGCACCTAATGCTACTGCCTCATCTGGATTAACACTTTTATCTCCCTCTTTGTTGGTTAGATCTTTTACTAGTGCTTGTACGGATGGAATTCTTGTTGATCCTCCAACTAGTAATACTTTGTCTACTTCTTTTACTCCGGAGTCTTTTAGTGCTTGTTCTGTTGGTCCTTTTAGTTTGTCTAAGATGTCTGATATTAATTCTTCGAACTTAGCTCTTGTTAGATCAACGTTTAAGTGTTTTGGTCCGTTTGCGTCAGATGTTACAAAGGGTATGTTTATTGTTGTTTGTTGAGAAGTACTTAGTTCTCTTTTTGCGTTTTCTGCTGCTTCTTTTAGTCTTTGTAATGCTTGTGCATCGCTTTTTAGATCAATTCCTTGTTCGGTTTTGAATTTGTCTGCTAAAAAGTCTATAATTATTTCGTCAATGTCATCTCCTCCTAGTTTGTTATTTCCACTAGTGGATTTAACTTCGAATACTCCATCCCCCAATTCCATTACACTTACATCAAATGTTCCGCCTCCGAAATCAAATACTAGTACGGTGTGGTCGTTGCTTTTGTCCATTCCGTATGCTAGTGATGCTGCGGTTGGTTCGTTTACTATTCTTAAAACGTTTAGTCCTGCTACTTTTCCTGCGTCTTTTGTTGCTTGTCTTTGTGCGTCGTTAAAGTATGCGGGTACTGTGATTACTGCATTGTCTACTTGTCCTCCCAAGTAGGCTTCAGCGTCTGTTTTTAGTTTTTGTAAAATTATTGCTGAGATTTCTTGTGAGGAGTAGTCTTTTCCATCAACAGTTACTTTTTCGTCAGTTCCCATTTTTCTTTTGATGGATCTGATTGTGTGTTGTGGGTTGGTTACTGCTTGGTTTTTTGCTAACTTTCCAACTATTCTTTCTCCGCCTTTAATTAGTACTACTGAGGGGGTTGTTCTTTCTCCTTCTGCATTTGGGATTATGGTTGCTTTTCCACCTTCCATTACTGCTACTGCTGAGAATGTTGTACCTAAATCTATTCCGATTGTTCTTCCTTTAACTTCTTCTTTTTTATCTGTCATTTTATTTTCCTCCGATTTCTTCTGCTATCTTCCATAGCTCTTTTTGTTCTTTTTGATAATATTTTTTGTAAAATTCCTGAGTTGCGTCATGTTTGCAGTTTGCAAGTCGGCATAACTCAGGCTTTACGGGGTGTATGATGCAGTGAACCTCTTCTTTGTAAAATGTGCATGGTCCAAATGGTTTTTTGAATTTTGGTCTCCATGCTTCCACACCGTTCATATCCACTTTTTCTAAATGTGATTTTTCTAATTGTTCCTCGCTTATCTTGAGGAACTTTGCGATTAATTTTTTGTCATTACCTGCTAGGAATCCACTTCCCATTAAGCAACATTTTCCACAATCTTCGCATATGAATTTATTTTGCATTCTTTTGTGATACCTTTACTCGTGAACATCTTACTACTTTTCCATTGATTTTGTATCCTTTTTGTAATTCTTCTAGTATGGTTCCGTCTTTTTGGTCTGATTCTTCTGCCATTATGGCTTCGTGTAGTTCAGCATCAAAAACCTTAATGTCCTTGATCGGCTCTAATCCTTCGTTTTCTAGGGTTGCTAGGAATTGGGCGTATATCATCTCCATTCCTTTTATGAATTCGTCTTTGTTTTCTGTGTGTTTTAGGGCTAGGTTGAACATGTCTAGAGTTGGTAGTAAACTTGTGATTATTTCTTTTTTAAAATAGTATGTTAGTTCTTTTTTTGCTACTTCTGCTCGCTTTCTGAAGTTTTCAAAGTCTGCTTGTGTTCTTTGGAGTAGTATTGTTAGTTCAGAGATTTGTACTTTTTCACTCTTTACTTCTTTCTTTAGTTCTTTTTTTTCTGTTTTGCATTTCTTTACTGCTTCTTTGATTTCTGCTTTTTTATCCATATTCCCACCTTTTACGCGTTGACTTTAACTCAACAACAACTACACTAAACCAAGCTAGTATATAAAGGTTTTGGTTATTTGGGCTTTGCACAAAAACTCTACCAGGAGAATTGGATGTCAAGTTTGAAGCGAAGAGTGGGAGTATTATAACTTCAGAAATAATTAAACATTAACAAGACAACATATTTTATCTTCTTTTTCACAAACAGTTTTTGGATATTCTTCTATTCCTTCATCACATCCTATGTTTTCACTAACACATTCTCCTCCTCTTGATTTGCAATCTCGAACAGGGGGGTAGTCTTGAAGGTTTGTTGTTTGAATGTAAATGTATGCGCTAATTAATAAAATAAGAATCAGGATTATTGTTATTATTGCTTTTTTCATTTTAATACATATTTATTTAGTTTATTTAATCTTTTTGTTTTTTTATGCAACTTCCACTACAAGATTGCACAAAAACCCGTCATCACTACAAAAATTCTCCATTATCAATCTTCCTAACCACTTAATGTGCAATTCACACTTCTTATGCAAACCCTGTTTAAAGAAAGCTTTATGCTCAGAACAAAGCGAAGCGTAGTGATGTTGTGTAAAGGTTTTGGTTATTTTTACAAAAGGTTTAAACAAAAACTTATTCAGAATTAGTAATAACTTCAGATCCATCTAATCTATGAAACAGATGAGAAAGTAAGCTTAAAGCATCTAAACAATCCTTTTCAGTAAACAACCCTGATTTTCGTAGATCAACAACTTCTTCGTGTGCGATAGGACACCTAAATGCGGTCCACAAAGCAATAGCCAGCATACGATGACCCTCATTAATGTTAACTATAGTTTTTGATTCGAACTCTTTTCCATCGGGTTTTTTGAATTTATTAGTTACTGACAAAATTGGATCTTTAATTGAAAAAACACTTTCCAGTAGGTTTCTCTCAATAAGGGGGGATGAAGTTTTAACCTTTACAGCATTTAGATATCTTTTTGCACATTCAGATAACGCGGTATAATAGTCCTTAGTCTTATAATACTTCTCAGATTTGAATCTTACTTCAGGATGTAAGTTACGCCAGTGGTAAAAGGGGTATTCTGGAACAATTTCATGAAAGTTTTTTACAGCTTGAGTTCCCACTTCATCTGGCAATTCAGACTCTCTAACAATTGATTCTACGATGGGTTTTACTTTTTGCCGAAGTTTTTTTGGTAACTTGTCAAACCATTCACTGATTTTTACTCCTGTAGTTTTTTCAATGTTTTCTTCTCGGATTTCTGAACGTTTTTTTCTCCAATCTTTTTCAAGCCATCTTAACAAGTCTTGTAATTGTTTTCTTAACTCAATCATGTCTTTATTTCCCCAATTTAGGGATTGGCGGTTAGTTCCAATTACGTCTTCTTCAAGGTCATCTATAAAATCGACCTCGAGCCAACCTGTCAAATATGAAAAAAAGTGACTTGAAGTACTGTCGGAGAAGTATTCTGGGGCATTTACAAGCTTTTTTCTTGAAAACAAGGTTATGCCGCGAAGATGAGTGTTGGGGGATATTGGTTTTTTAGTAGCAAGTAACTGTCCTTTTATTAGTTTAATGTTATTATGCTGCGATTCAAGATCGATGTCTTTTGGAATGTTCCATTTGACCTGTGGTTCTAGTTGGGAATACTTTCGTTTATTATCAATTAATATGTCTGGATTTTCATTATGTTTTACATATATTTTAAAGTCGGGTTCAGTTATGAATATTTTGGATAAACTGTTAGCAAGTGTATTCGCATCAAAATCACTAACTCTGTTGATTGACCTCAAAATTATTGATGTTCCACTTGGTTTGTTGTTTTTAACATCAAATTCTAAAATGGTGGGGGCGTAATCTCTTTGTTTGGTTTTATCACCTTTTTTAGTAATGTCCGTCCAGCGCATTAAAAAAGAATTCTTTTTTCCATCTTTTATTGTCTGGACTTCGATTTCTTGAGCAATACCAAAAAAAGATAATTTCCCTAATCCTTTTTTCCCAATTACTTTTCTTCCTTTTGGGGATGTTTGACTTTCTTCTTCAGTTCTGCGATTTCTTCCAATTCTTAAAAACTTGTCATTAATGTCTTGAAAAGACATGCCGTGGCCGTTATCAGATATAACAATTTCTTTTTTAACCTTGTCTTTTAAATGGATGTGGACTTCGGTTGCATCCGCATCATACGAATTTGCTACCAATTCGGCAATTACGGGGGGGGCTGTTGAATACATCCTCACGCCTAAATGTTCTATTGTATTTGGAGTGAAAGTCAGAATTAATTCAGGATACTGTTTTTCTTTTAACATTTGGATTTAGAATGAGTCTTTATTTAAAAATACTATCCCAATTTTCTTTGCTAAGAGAGGCGGAACGGCATTTCCCACCATTATTGTGTTGTTTGTTAGGGTACCATAAAATCGATAATTGTCATCAAATGTTTGAAGAGCAGCAGCTTCTCTTACACTAATTCCTCTTTTCTGAGTGGGATGAGCAAATCTTCCATTTGAGATACTCGTACATTTGCAAGTTAGTGTTGGTGATGCTTTATCCCACCACATTCTTCCGTAAACATCAGAATGTCCATTATGTTTCTTATGGCAATCCAACACTAAATCGTCTGGCAGGTCAAATCTTGAACCTCCATTCTTTTTAATATGTTCTAACCTGGTTTTATTGATGGTGGATAAACTTCGGGTGTTATGATTAAATATTGTTTTGTGCTTAGCTCCTGCTTTTATTGCAGGGTAGGAAGAAATCGCATCTCGTACTGTGACATAAGAACTTAACGATTTTTCTTTCCCATGCGTGGGTTTTGGGAACTTTATGGGGGTATGTGCCGAAGCTAAAAGGATTAAACGCATTCGTTTTTGTGGAACGCCATAACTTTTAGCATCAACAACGTTATAATCAAAATGATACTTCATTTTTTTAAGTTTTTTCTTAAATGTTTCAAATATTATTCTACCTTTACCTGTTGCTAGTCCAGGAACATTTTCAATAAAAATAAAGTCGGGTTTGGTTTCTTCAACCAATCTTCCAAATTCAAGTAATAGGAATTTTCTGTTATCTTTTGTAACTTCTTTTTTATTAATGTTTGAAAACGGTTGGCATGGTGCACACCCCGCCAGAAGAAGATAATTGTTTTTTAAATCAAGATCTTTTAAGACTTCACTACCTGTTAAATCACATATGTCCTTTGAACTAAAAACGGTGCCAGGATTATTCTTTTCATAGGTCTCTTTAAAGTTTTCATTATTGTCAAATCCTTTTGTTACTTTGATTTTAGCATCTAAAAGGCCGCGGGTTAATCCTCCTGCTCCACAGAATAGATCCACCGCAATTATGTCTTTCATATGTCAATAAAAACTAAATCTCCTTAAAAACATTTCTATTTAATTAAATCCGCCCTTAATTACATTCAGGTTAATAAATTAAACAAAGAGCAATTGACAGTAGGTTTATATATCTAATCCATCTGCTTATAACAATGTCATTAATCCAATCCTGCCAAACCCTTCTACAAGCCTACAAAGATGGCAGTCTAGGTCAAACAATCATGCCCGAAGATTCTCATCCAGTATTCAAAGACCAAGAGTCTAAACTAATCTACTTCACTCTTCCTATGTCTTTAAACTACCAAAGGGATAGTTACGCTTTATGGAAAGCTGCTTTAGCTACGTACAATGATCCAACTACTAACATAGTATTCAATCTTAAAGAAGTTTCCAACATGGATACTAACCAATTACAACAATTACTATCTAAACATAAACTAGCATTACAACCTAACAAACACACTCATAACTGGAAGACTATAGCACAAACCATAACAACTAATTTCTCTACTCTTTCTAATCTTTTAAAAAATCCAGATTATTTGACTCTAAAACAATTATTACAAATAAAACACAAGAAAGGTTTTCCCTACCTAAGTGGACCTAAGATTTTCAATTACTGGTGTTTTATATTAAACCAATACTGTAACTTAAATATGAATAACTCTAACTTAATAGAAATAGCTCCTGATACTCATATCACTAAGTGTTCTATTAAGTTAGGTGTAATAAAAGGAAACGAATCTAAAGAACAAATATCTAACATATGGAGAGAGGCACTTAAAGGATCAAACATTACCCCTATTCAAATGCATCCTGTGTTATGGTTTTGGTCTAAGAATAATTTCTTGTTTAAATTATGAGAACTTCTGATACTTTTCTAATACTGCTGTGTTGAAGGTTGATTATCTGGTCGGAGCATGGAATTAACTAAACTGTTTACAACTCTTCTGTCGCGGTATGTGAGACGTAAGATTTTCCCAGCTATTTTGTCAGTTTCTTCTTCGGCGAGACTTTTTTGGGGTTTAGTTGGGAGGCTTGTTGTTCGACTAAATCTTTTTTTACCTGAAAGAGGAGGAAATTCAAAATTTGGCCAAGCTTCTTTCATCTGTCTCACTAAAGGATCAGTTTCCTCTAATTGAAGTGCATAAAGAAGGATGGATGTTCTGTTAAGTATGGTTGAAATTGTTTTATACCCCGCATTTGGGGAAGGGCAGATGTTGCCACGCATTGCTGCAGTGATTTTTTGGTAGCAAGATGAAGGAGCAAGTTCCATTTTTCTATGAATGTGGTTTGCAAGTTGGTTTGCTGTTATTCCAAGTTCTTCCATTTTTTCCCGGATATAATCTTGAACTGCGCTGAATGCTTCTTCAGCTCCAGGAGAGTGTTGCCTATCTTGATTTCTCCAGAGAAGAGCTCTATCTCTTGTGGGATCATAGGTCATACGTGGGTAGAATTGTTTATTTTTTTATAAAGATTCTTGAATATTGTGTTTTAGAATAATTTCATCTTAAAACTTTAAGAATTCTATGGCTTTGTGCAAATCTTTAGCTTCAATTACAAACAACGTATCTGTCCAACAAGATAAAAATTCCACGATATTAACTCCGTTTTCTGAGAATAGTGAGGTTATGTATGCTACTACTCCTGGAATGCTCTCAATGTCTTTTGAGGATTTGATTATTATTAAGACTAGGTCTGTATGCTTCTTAATTATGCTATTCTTGAATTTTTTCTCAATTAAACACTTATTCTTGTCTGATACTATCACTGTATTATTTTCTGATCCTTCTAGTGTTATTGCATCTACTTTTACGTTTTTGTCAACAACATAAACATTGATTTTATTCTTTACCTCTATTTCAGAGGTAGATAGTAACTTTTTGATATCGCGATCATATCCAAACTCTTTTTTAATCTTTTGTTGAAACCTTCTTGCTGCAATAAGAATAGCCTCTTTGGATGTTTTCTTATCAATATTCAATTCTTTTGATATTAAACGAGCCAGTGCTGAATAGTTTATCAGGCCTTTTTTCAAACACGATTTTATGTGTGGGTGTTCTTTGATGTAGTCTGTTGTTTGTTCTGCTGTTGATTTCATGTAAGGAGGAAACCTTTCATATTTATAAACTTTACTAAAGTGTTCTAAATAGAACACTTCTGTTCATTCAAGTTTCATTTCAGTCGTTAATTATAAATCTTTGTTTAAAATATTATTTAACTATGAAGTTATGGGATAAGGGAATTGGTCTGAAAAAGGAAGTTGAAAAGTTTACAGTAGGTAATGATTATCTGTTAGATAAAAATTTGGTCAAGTTTGATTGTCTGGCGTCCATAGCTCACGCAAAAATGTTAAAGAGTATCAATATACTTTCTGAAACGGAGTTGCAGGATTTGGTTAAAGGATTAAATAACATTCTAATTCTTGATGCAAAAGGTCAGTTTGAGATAAAACAGGAAGATGAGGATTGTCATACTGCTATTGAAAATTATTTGATTAAAAAATATGGCGATACTGGAAAAAAGATTCACACTGCAAGATCAAGAAATGATCAGGTTTTAACCGCCTTGCGTTTGTATGAGAAGGAGGAATTAAAGAATATTATCGACTTAGTTAAAAAATTCACAGAGGTAATTGATACTGCCATTAAGTCAAATGGAGATATTGGTTTGCCGGGGTATACGCATATGCAGAAGGCAATGCCTACTAATGTTAAAACCTGGCTTGTAAGCTACAAAGATTCAATGAATGATAACTTGATCCTGCTTGATGCCATCACTAAATTGATAGATCAAAATCCTCTTGGGAGTGCTGCTGGGTTCGGTGTTCCTGTATTTAAGATTGATAAAAGCATGACTGCTGCAGAATTGAATTTTTCTAAGGTGATGGAGAACCCAATTTATTGTCAGTTGAGCAGGGGTAAATTTGAAGCTCAGATTTTGAATGTTATTTCTGCAATTATGTTTGATCTGAATAAATTCACAACAGATTTAATGTTATTTGGTATGAAAGAGTTTGGTTATATTGAATTGTCTCCTGAGTTTTGTACTGGTAGTTCTATAATGCCCCAAAAGAATAATTTGGACGTGGTTGAATTAATAAGAGCAAAGTATCATGTTGTTTTAGGTGAAGAATTTAAGATTAAGAGTTTGATTGGGAATCTTATTTTTGGTTATAATCGAGATACTCAGTTGACAAAAGAACCGTTGATGAAATCTTTTGAGTTGGTTAAAGAGTGTTTGGTAATTATTGCGTCGGTAGTACCTAACCTGAAAATAAACAAAAGTAATTGTGAAAAGGCAATAACAGATGAAATGTATGCAACGCAAGAAACTTATGAACTAGTAAAACAGGGCATGCCGTTTAGAGAATCATACAAAAAGATTGGATTAAAGTTTGGAGGGATAAAATGAAAAAAGTAATATTGGCATATTCTGGTGGTTTGGATACCTCAATTATTTTGCATTGGTTAATCAATAAAGGATATGAAGTTGTTTGTTATGTGGCTGATGTGGGTCAAGAAGAGGATTTTGATAAGGCTAAAGAGAAAGCACTTTTACTTGGTGCTTCTAAAGTTTACATCGAAGATTTGAAAGAGGAGTTTGTTCAAGAATATATTTTTCAGGCCCTGAAAGCCAACTCAGTTTATGAAGGCAAGTACCTTTTAGGTACCTCTCTGGCTAGACCAATTATAGCAAAGAAGCATATAGAGATAGCAGAGAAAGAATCTACTAATATTTTTGCTCATGGTGCTACTGGTAAGGGGAATGATCAGGTTAGATTTGAGTTAACTATTATGAAGTTTGTTCCTGATGCTGAAATAATTAGTCCCTGGAAAGATCCTGAATTTCTAGCTAAGTTCAAGGGAAGAACTGATCTGATTAATTATGCACACAAACACAAGATTCCTATAGAGTCTACTGCTGAGAAGCCATATAGCATGGATGATAATCTTATGCATATTAGTTATGAGGCTGGAAAGTTAGAAGACCCAAAGTATGAGCCTAAAGAGGATATGTTTAAGAAAACTACCTCTCCATTAAACGCTCCTGATAAGGAGACTAAGATTATGATAGAGTTTAAAGAGGGAATTCCTGTTAGTGTTACTCATGAGAACAACACTGTTACTGGTTCTTTGGAACTTTTTCAGTATCTTAACAAGCTTGGTTCTGAGAATGGAATTGGAAGAATAGATTTAGTAGAAAATAGGTTTGTTGGGATGAAATCTCGTGGGGTTTATGAAACTCCTGCTGGAACTATTCTACTTATAGCTCACAAAGACATTGAGGGGTTGGTATTGGATAGAGAAGTCTGTCATTTGAAGGATATGTTAATGCCTAAGATTGCTGAACTTATATATAACGGTTTTTGGTTCAGTCCTGAGATGGATTTTCTCATGTCTGCTGTTAACCAGAGCCAGATTAATGTTGATGGTAAGGTGTACCTAACGTTATACAAAGGGAACGCTTTTGTTACAAGCAGAGAGTCTGATAAGTCTTTGTATAATGAAAATATTGCAAGTATGGACAAGTTGGGTGGTTATGACCAGACTGATGCTAAGGGTTTCATTAAACTAAATGCTTTGAGGTTGAAGTTGGGTCCTAAATAATTTGAAGATTTAGCCCTTCTTTAATATTTTTTTTCATTTTTTCAGTCATTTGTAAATCATTTACATCACTAACCCATTTGTAATCATCATGTTCTTCACTCAGAACAACCTCTCCCTCTCCAGAAACAATGTAAACTAGTTCAACAGTGTGATTCTCACCAATGACATAAGTAAACACTTTAAACAACTTAATTACTGAAACATCCAATCCGGTTTCTTCTTTAAACTCCCTAACAACGGTCTCTTCTGGATGATCGCCAAATTCGACCTTGCCTCCAGGTAATTCGTAATAGCCAGATAACACCTCTTCAACACTACTTCTTCTTACAACTAATACCTTTCCATCTTTAACTAGCATTCCTCCTACAGATATTTTTTGTTTCATTTGATTAGGTGTGCGTATGGGTCGTAATTTGAGTCAAAGTTGTTTACTATATGTTCAAATTTGCCTTCTCCAATTTCTTTTTTTATGTGATCAAATAGCATTTTCTTTCTTTTTTTGAGTTCCTCTTTTGCATATTTGTTTTTAAATGTGTTAAATACTAATAGTTTGAGTTGTATTTTTAATATTCCTTCTAAAATTTCTTGTTGAGATAGTCCATCTCCTTTGCCTAAACACATCCATCTTTCGAGTCCGGTTTTCCCAAAGGTGTCTAGTTTATCTGCTTCAAAGAGTAGTTGGGATAATTCTCCCCTGTTAACGTCCTTGGTTGCGCTGTGTTCGCGTATTGCTTGTGTTATTGCATTTGTGCTTTCTTGGTCAAATCCGAATTTAGGTAATACTTTTCTGGCTTCTTTTGCACTTAGTTCTGCGTGTTCTTTCCCCCCTTTTTCCCTATATGGTGGTCTGATTATGTCATGTAACAGAGCACTTGCAAGTGCTTGTTCTGGGTCTACGTCAGAATATTTTAACATTTGTTTTATGTTTTCAAGAACTCTTAAGGTGTGATCAAAAGAGTGTGCCGCACAAACTCTTTCTTTTGTTTGTATTTCTGCTACATATTCTTTTAGTAATTCTGTTCTGTCAGTCATTCTTTAACTCTGTTAGGTCTTTTGAAATGTCAAGTATGTTGAATATTGTTTCTTCTAGCTTTTTAATTTTTGGAACAGCTTCTCCTAAGAACTTTTCAATATCTGGGTATCTAGTTTTTAGATCTGTGATTCTTTCATCAAGACTTGCAATTTTGTCCTCTATTACTCGTCTGTCAGCATAGAAGATCAGTTTTTCTTCCCATGTAGTTGGAATTTTGTCTTCTTCAACTATTGCATTAATTGAATGTTTTTTGATTACTTCACCAATCTCTTTCATTCCTTCATCATTTAGTATTTTTACACCCGCGTCTATGTGGTTCATTGGTGTGGAGTCTGCTAATTTTTTCCCAATGTCATGTAACAAGCTTGCAATGTCTGTAAGTTCAACATTAACACTCTCTCCTTTTTCTTTTAGCTTTTTAGCTAAATAAACTGCAATCTGGTTTACTCTGAGAACGTGTTTTAGTACAAACCCCTCAATTCCGTGTTTTTTTAGTAAGTCTAATGCTTCTTCGTGTGTTATCATTTATTTCACCTCTGCTTGAGTTGTGTTAGTATTCCTATTTAAATATTCTTGCCTTAATTTTCTTACTGTTGCATAAAATCTGTCTGCGGGTCTGAATGCCATACATTCCCAACAATTATTAAGTTGAACTTCTGATTGGTTTTCTTTTAACCAGTGTTGATTTCTTTCTGTAACCTTTGGTAATCCACTCACCAACTTTCGTAATATTTGAGATGGTAATTCTTCTCCAAATTCAAGTAAGTAGTTTTGTCTGTTTAGGTCTTGATAAAAGTAGTACGGTTCACCCGAAGCAGATTTTTCGCGTAGAGGAGTTAAATCATCGATTGGTTTAACTGTAAATATGTTGCTGTTTGTAATCTGGTCTAGTAGGGACTGGTTGGTTGGAATGATATGCATGTGCATGTGAACTGTTCTTATCCTTCCATCTTTTCTATATGTTGGGACCTCGCCATGTTCAAATATGATCGAGGGACCATAAATGCTTTCTACACCTTCTTGCATTGCAACAATAAACTTTTGCAGTTCAGGAATCCATTCTGAGGGGATCTGTCCAACGGAGGTTAGTTCTTCTTGTAATTTGTGCCATCTTGTTACAACCTGAACATATCCTTCGACGATTTGTCCTATGTCTGGGAAGGCTACAAACCTTTCTGATCCACAAATAATATTTTTTTCATGCTTTAACTCTCGACATATGCTACAACTTTCAAGATTGTGTTCTCCGAAATCTGCAGATTCATCTCTTTCCAGATGTCCCATCACATTATTAATTACTGGGTAATTACTCATCTTGCCTCACAATATTTAGCAGTTCTTGGTTCGCAATGCAAAAATCGTCAACAGTTTTCCAATCTCCATGTTGGGATAATGCATTAAACATACATCCTCCGTTTAGGCAGGTAGTGCAATTGTGTTCGCAGTTTGTTGTGCGTTCGGCTAGTTCTCTTCCTTTTTTAGAATTTAAAGCAGTTAAAACTCCGTTCTCTACCTCTCCAAGTGAGAACTCTTGGTTTCCTGCAAATCTATTGCAAGGATAAATTTGTCCATCAACATCAATGCAAAGATTGTTTTCAAGACAGTTTGACATATTGTCACATTCTTGCGGGGTTCCAGTAATAACTGTTTGTCGCGCTTTAGAGAAATTAGAAATTTTGATCTCAGGTTTTTGTTGCCATTTTTTATGAATGCGTTGCATAAACTTGATGTAATCAACGGGATTAACTTCTGCGGTTGTTGTTGGGCAGAATCTTATGTTAAGACCTTTTTCGTAGAAGAAATCAAAGATTTCTTCAGGATGTGCAACATTAGTTTTTGATACTACACATATTGCCCAAGGAGTATAACCTTTTTCTTGTAATAATGCCCGATTAGTTTCAATGTCAGAAAAGTTTGAGTTTCCTGAGCAGTATCTTCTTCTAAGGTCATGTAGTCTTCTTGGCCCGTCAATGCTTGTGCTAATTGTAAACGAGTTTTCTAAAAGAAATTCTAGTAGTTCTGGTTTGTTTAACGTGAGGTTTGTTTGGATTAAGTTTCTAGCTTTTCCTTCTTGAAGTTCTATTGCTTTCTCAAAAAACCCCCTAGCTCTTAGAATGGGTTCTCCGCCGTACCACATGAACAAAGGTTTAGCTACTGTTTTCATTATTTGTCTAGTGCTGGTGGTTAATACCTCTTCAGACATATCTCTATTGTCTGGTGAAGCGTAGCAGTAATCACAATCACAATTACATCTTCTCGTGGTCATCATAAAATACTTCTTTGGAACTACGAGAGACATGTTTCCACCTCTTTGAGTATGTTAACACCTAAATAATCTAGACAGGCGGCAGATGCCAAAATAACTTCTAAGCTTAATCCCTCTTTTGTTCCATCTTCTTTTATTAATTTGAATAATTTTCTTTGCTGTGGATCAAAGGAGAGTAGTACAACGTTGGTGTGGGGATGTTGTTCTGTTGCTATTTGTGCAGTCATATAATTGTGTTGTTTGGGATCCTCTTTTCTAACGGGATTGGTATGTTCCACCCTGCTTTGAAAATTGTATTTAAATGTTAGTGTGGAGTGTTGTTCTGGGTCAAAAGGGGTGAATCTTCCATCTGTTTCGAAGAAGTCTTCACCAACTAACATTAGGTCAGGCATTCTATCTTGTGAAAATAAAGGAGTTACAATATCTAATTCGCGATCGCCTTCTTGCAACTCTCTCTGGGTAAGAACGTCTTGCCAGAATCTTTTTACACAGTATCTTACATTTGTTATCTGTCCTGTTTTTTGCATTAGTCTTTTGCTTTGTTCTCTTCCTAAATGCCATTCTGTAGCGTCATAAAATGGTTGCTTTTTTGCCCATGCTTCAATTTTTCTAGAATACTCTTTGTAAGCATTTAATCTTCGCATTTGCCAACCTTCTAAATGTCTCATGCATTCAGTTAGAGTCAGGGGGCTACTAAAAAAGGGCCATTCATTTGTTTCTAGTCTTTTTGTGAGCCTATTCAAATCATAAACCTCTATTGTGCTTTCCCACCCAATTTCTGTTCTTGCTTGCCGGTTCCATGAAGGAAATGTGGGAAATCCTGAAGTGTACCTCATTTGCATGTAAGAATAATACATTGCAATGCTCATCGCCCACTCTCCTATATTTATTGGCCAGAAGTTTGGCATGTGTAATCCTACATCTTCATCATCTTTTGCACAAATCTCTTCTCTGGTTATGTCATATCCTTTTCTTGTTATTGCTTCATAAAGCGTGTCTGTGTTCACCCCTCCATATGTACCTATTGGTCTCTCTTTGAATGCTTTACAAAGTAGGGTGTGTGCTTTTGTTAAGTCTGTTACTTTTTGTGCACTGAACGTGTATGCTGTGATGCGTTCAGTTTTTTGTTCTTTTTTTATCATTCTGTTTTTTCTCCGTAATACGCTAAATAGTTCTTTTTGTAAGGATATTTTTGCCATAGGGCCAAAAGTGGTTCTTTCAAAACACTACCCACAACTTTCACTCCTGTTGGTTCTGAATAACAGGGAGTAGCAATTAGGTTGCCATCTGGTTGGATCATTGCACACTGTCCTTCACGCATAAAATTTGTCCAGTATATATTGCCAGTCACTGTTTTTAATTGTCTCTGAACCTCAGCATCTGTGACCCTCTCTCTTTCAAATATTGTTTTCCCTCTTCCTTTGTTCATTAAGGAAAAAGTAAGTAGTTTTTCAATCCCCCACTCTTGGCAGGTTTGCCAGACCTGTTCTAGTTCTTGTAAATTTGACTGCATTAAGGTCATACAAGCATAAACTGGAATTTCTGCTTCTAATAATTGAGATACCGCGTTTTGGAGTTTTCTGTAACTTCCTGGTTGTTTTGTAATGTTGTCATGAGTTGTTTTTGTGCCAAACAGTGTTGCTCGAATGTTTGCAACCTTTCCCTGAATTTCTGGGATTGAGGGAATTATTTGGTAACAGTTTGATGCCAGTGTAACAATTATGCCCGCATTATATAATTCATTGACTATTTGAACAAAATCTTTTCTTATTGTTGGTTCTCCTCCGGTTAAGCACACTCTTCTAACTGCGTGTTCTTCTAATCTTTTTACGACTGTAACCAATTCTGGAGTTTGTAGTTCGCTTGTGGGGTCAGATTCACAACAGGGTAAACAATTGAGCCCACATCTTTTTGTTATTTGCATAGCTAGGTTAAAGAATCCTTCTGTTGCAGGGTCAAAACTAAACACGTGTGTTTTAGCATTGTATGCAAAGCTTTTTGTAGTCATTTTTTATATGTTTTTGTTAAATCAATTAATGTTTTTATCTCGGTTATACTTCTACATTTAAGTAATTGTGAAATTATGAATTTAGGCCTAACATAATATTCTTTGTAAGCTTGGAACTTTAGTCTTTGGAGTTTCTCTCGATTAATATTTTTGCAGGACGAAGGAACCCCTATTGGTTCTTTTGCGTATTTCTGTGGATCTACTTTGTACCTGGGAATTATTTTTTCTTCAACACATCTTTTGTATAGTTTAGTTCCGGGATGGGCAGTTACAATGTTAAACAGTACTCTGTCTGGATTAAGTTTTTTTGCTAGTGCAATTGTTTGGTGTACACTTGCTAGGTTTTCATTTGGGGCTCCAAACATAAAACTCCCTATTGTCTTAAGTCCATATTTTTTTGCAAGTTTGAATGCATTGGTTATTTTATTCTGATCCATGCTCCGTCCAAGGTCTTTTAATGTGTTTGGGTTTGCTGATTCTATGCCAAAAAATATGTTTTTGCATCCAGCTTTAGTTAATATTTTTATGCACTCTTCATCAACAGTGTCTGCGCGAGCATTACAACTGAAATGAATGCCTTTTTTTCTCAAATAAGTAAACAGTTCGGTTCTTTTCTTATAGCCTAAAGTAAATGTGTCGTCCCAAAATTCTATGAACTTTACATTGTGGTTTTTTTTTAGTGTTTCTAACTCTTCAATTATGTTTGTATTTGATCTAAATCTTACGTTACTTCCATACATTGATTCACTACAACAGTAGTCACAGTTAAATCCGCATCCTCTGGAGGTCATTATTGCCCCTACGTTTGAGAAGTTTCCTCTTTCATAGGATTGTTGATATTTGGATAGGTCTACGTCTTCCCAGATAATTTGAGGAAGATGATCGAGATTGGTTATTGGTTCTCTTTTTTCTGTTTTCTTTATTTTGTTGTTTTCTTTGTAATAGATCCCTTTTATATCTCTTAATGGCTTGTTTTGAATTATTTCTCTGAGGGTTTGTTCGGCCTCTCCAGACGCAGCTATGTCAAAGTGTTGTAGAACTTCTGTTGGGCGTGCGGTGGCATATGGTCCTCCTGCAATTCGTGTTATTCGTTTATCAAATTGGGAAATGAATTCTTTTGCACGCGGAAACGTTGAGGTAAGCAAGGTAACGCCTATGATTTCTGGATTAAATATTTTAATTGCGTTAATTAGGCCGGTTATAGAATCGTAAATTTCGCCGTCAAAAACTTTTATGTTAGCAAAGTCTTTGTTATAAGATTGTAGGTAGAGCAATCCGAGTGGAGGGGTTATTCCTTTCGTGCTTTTCTCAGACCCAAAAATAATATCCGAGTAAGGCAGATAAACCAAAGCCACTCGTTTCATTTTATAAATATTAATGGAGCTACTTTTATAAAGATTCCTGAATTTATCGTCTAAAAGCAACACATTTATTAAATCGTTCTTCTTCGTAACTGTTATGAAGATTGTAGCAATTGGTGGTGGCGAAATAGGAAGGCCAGGAACCGAGATTGAAACAGAAAGTATAGATAAAGAAATAATCAAACTCACAAACAAACCCAATCCTTTGTTATTATTTTTACCTACTGCTAGTGGAGATTCTGAATCTTATTATGATGTTGTAAAAGGTTATTTTAGTGGGTTGGGTTGTCAAACTGATGTTTTGTACTTGACTAAGAATCCTTCTGATGAAGAGATTAGAGATGCAATTCTTGCAGCTGATATTATTTATGTTGGTGGGGGCAATACTAAGAAGATGATGAAATTGTGGAAAGAAAGATGTGTTGACCATTTGTTAAAGGATGCATTAAAGGATGATATTGTTCTTTCTGGTTTGAGTGCGGGTTCTATCTGTTGGTTTAAAGATGGGTTGTCTGATTCGTTAATTATGGAAGGAAAAGATGAGTGGTGCGATGTTGAAGGGTTAAACTTTATTCCATTCACAAACTGTCCTCATTATGATACTGAGAAAAGAGCGCAACCATTTAAGGAATTGTTAAGAAATGGTTCAATTGGCATAGCATTAGATGAGTGTGCTGCTTTAGTAAAAGAAAACAACCAATACAAAATTATTTCTTCTAAACCTGAAGCTAACGCTTACAAGTGTTATTGGAAAGATAATCAATATCATGAAGAAGTTTTAGAAAAGGATAAATTACTAAGTTTAGAATAAGTTCTTATTTAAATAATAAAGCTTTAAATAATTGTTTACATTAGCAAGCGTATGAATTATGAAGAGAGACAGGCATTAGCTGGTGCACATCAAAGTCTTCGTGCTGCAGCCAATCAAGATTTTCAAAGAGGTATGTCTGTTAGTGATTCTGGTTATGTTGGTCAAAATCGTGAACCCTTGTTTGATGATTGTGGTAACCTGATTGTTTTTAGTGAAGTCGGTTTGGTAAGTGCTGCTTTGGTTGATCTTAATGCTAAAGAATCATGTATTTTTAAGGTTGCAATAAATTTAGAAGATGTTAATCTTTGTAAAACTAATCTTAACGAAACCAGAAAAAACTCTTGTTTGGCAGGGATTGCAGTGACTACTCACAATCCGGAATTGTGTGAAGAGATCACCTTAGAGGGCAGATCCAAGGATTACTGTTATAGACATACTAAGTAAGTGAGTTTTAGTCTAAGAATAATATTCCTTTCTAATTAGATAATGTTTATATACATAAACATAATTGTATTTGTATGACTAATCTGAGTTTAATTCAAAGATTGCGTTATAGCTTACTTAATGAAATGCAGTATGATAATTGTACTGTTCGTTTTTGGGCCAATTATAAACGAGGCTTGGTGTTTTCATTAATTGATGGCAGACTTCTTAATGAGATTATGAGTGTTGTTTTAAAGACAAAACGGATTGGGTTCGTGTTTAATGATGTTGACATAGTGTTTAAAGTTGAAAAAAAGGTGTCTCGAGAAAAAGTAAAAGAAAAACTTCACAATTCATCTCTTGAACTTGGTAAGGTTGTTATAGATGATCTTGATAAAAGCAAGGATGTAATTTATTTAAATATTGAGGACGTTTTTAGTTTAGAATTACTTCAGTCTCATTCAGAGCAGCCTGAAAATATTAGAGAGAGAGCGAAAGATAATTTTAGAAAAACTTTGTTGGCCTGTTTAATTCATGAATTGGTTCATTTACGCCATTATCATATGAGTAATTCCAAACAGATAAGAAAAAAAAACATTGCAAGGTTGGAAAGGATTTCTGGGGGAGAGAAAAGAGAGTTGGCAGGCCTTAAACATTTAGAAAGAAAGAAGGTGAAAGATTTAGAAACGTTGCAAAAATATGTTTTACAAGCATATATAAACGTTAGGAAGTTGGTTGAAGAAGTTAAATTGCGTATTTGTTGGGAGGGTATGGCACTTTTTATAGAAAAGTTTGTTATTGAAGCGAGGTCATGTGATGAAATGATTCAAGTTGGGGAGAAGCACATTTCTGAAATGAAGGCATCTTTTGAGTTTATTTTAACAGCGTTAGAATTTGGATCTCTTAAAAGAGTTTACAAGAAGAGTCCTGTTCCATTTAGAAAATCGGACCTGGCTGAACTTGTGTTATGTGCAAGGGGTTCATTTGACACTCTTGTTTCTAAGATTATTGGTGACAAAAACGCGTTAATTCCTTTAACTTATAAGGTTGCTCCTGCGATTCCTGCAACAATTTTTAAGTTTGAAAGAATGCCAATAAAGACAATGGCAAAGTTAAATCATGTGACTTTGTTAAGAGAATATGAATCTGTGTGTATGAAACATGGAATAACTCCTTTAATTGCAATAACTTCACGTACAAATGCCGTTTTTCATTTGGGAAAAGGTATTAGGAAAATGAATAGGTTAAGAAAAGACATGGGTATGTTGGCTGAAAAAAAGTAACATTAATATATTTAAACTAAAGAAATGTTCTTATGTTGTTTTTTAAGAAAAAAGTTGTGGAAGAATCAGTATTATTAACTGAGATAACTTCCACGTTTCAAACGGTTGTAATTCTTGAGGGTTCTTATAAACAAAAAGAAAGCCTAATTGCTAAAATTCGTAAAGGGAAAAGAGTAAATAAGTCCAAAACAAGATTGTTGAAGCTTGTGGGTAAAGAGGAAGCAGAGTTTCCTTTGATAGACAAACAAGAAGTGTTATTACTAGATTTAGAAAAATTGTGCACGGATCTTGGTACACGTTTGTGGAGTCAAGTGACTTATGATTTTCGTAAGGATCTAGAAGACCTTAATGCCGCATTAATTGTTATAAGTGGGAGTATTACAAAACAAAAAGAGTTTGCAGAGTCTTCTGATGTTTTTGGAATAGCAAATGAGTTAGAATCTGAAAACGTTTCTGGGTTGCGGGTCGTTTCGAGTTACTTCAGAAATAAACTGCTTCAACGGGGGCGTTCTTTCTTTTCACAACTTGAAAACTTTGAAAAAGAAAGGTTGGGTAAGATTAAGGATTTTTGGGAAAAAGAAATTAGTAACATTATATTTTATCATGGTACCTCTTCTGCAGGTTTGGATAACATAAAACGGGATGGGCTTAAACCCAATATCCAATTTATTGAGAGTTCGCTTTTGAGGTTTTATGAAAGAATTGCTGATTCAAAAAGAACGTCTGATATGATAGAAATTTGTATTACGCATGAAAAGGAGGCCGCAGAGGGATTTGCTCGGAGAGGACCTGAACGATTGGAGTTTCCTCTTAGGATTGCTGAAAAGATTCAAGAAGACGGATCGGACAAGGTTGCGAGTTTGAGAGATAAGCAAAGGTTACAGTATTTCATTAAGGTTGTTAAGCAAAAAATGAAAGATCATAAACCTGTTTTATTATATTTGAATCCTCGAAGCAAACCGATTTATAGGGCGCTTCCGCGTAAATTCAAACAGTGCATGGGTGATTTTGATGTTTTTTTGAGTTTGGTTAATCAGACAGTGATTACAAACAGGGTTGGGTTGGATGAAGCATTAGTTCAAGCAAAAAAAGAAAGTTTAGATATTAACAAGCCTGATGGCATGTGGGAATTGAAGCTTAAAGCATCAATTCCTTCTAAAGATATCTTAAAGACTGAATTGCTTTAAACGTTACTTTTCAATAAACTCTTGCAATGCCCTATATCCTTTGGATGCGTCTTTTTTATTTATGATAAAACTTAGTTCTATCATTGAGGATACTATTTCTATTAGGTTTACGTTTTCTATTACTAGTTGTTTGATAAGTTCGAAGTCTACGCCTGGTGTGTAGAGTACGCTTTCTCCAAACTTTACTGTTAGTGCTACTAGATTTTCTTCTGCGTGTAGTATTTTTTCTCCTTTTAGTATGTTTTTTAGTTTTGTTTCAAACTTTTCGTTTATTAGTATTGATACGTCGTGGTTTCCGTGTATTATGTTTAGTGTGTCTCCTTTGTTATAATCTACTAATTTATAGATTTCTTCAAGTTTTTTGAATAGGTGTGGTGATTTGTAAACGCAAACATCACATAAGTTGCCTTTCATGGATAGTTCAAAGTTTTTGAATGAGGGTGTAGACACTTTTTCTTTTTTAGAAGTTTCTGCATATCTTCTTAGTGCCATTGCTATGGTTAGAAGTTTGACTTTTCCTAGGTCTGCTTCTATTTCGGGTTGTATTTTTTCTGCTAGTGCTCCATAGTTGATCAATCCTTCTTTTAGGTATTCATCTATGAATGCTCTTTCTTTTAGCCATTGTTTTACTAGGTGTGCTATTGATACCATTTTACATTTTAAACAAATTGTGTTATTATAATTACATTAAGTTATTATGCTATTTAAAGTTTCCCTATTAATATTGGAGGAAAATTAAAATGATGAGACAATATGATGTTAATGGAATGCCAATTTTAACAATAATGGAACGGGTGGAGCAGATGCAGGCAGGTATGGATCGTGATGCGCGTATTAGAGAAACTCTTGATTTTGGACTTACTTCTCGGGCATCTTCTGTATCTACACTTTTGAGTTGTATGCCTCCTGAACCTAAACCTCTTTGGCAGTGTGCTCCTCCAACTCCTGATGTATCGCTTTCAGCAAGATTAACTAGTGGCGATTTAATGATGCGGGAAACGGGCATGGCTAAACCTGATTTGATTTTGACGCCAGGGTATTGTGGACCTGCTCCTCACGTTCCAAGGGGATTCAACTAAATTATAAAACTTTATTAAACTCTCACTATTGATAACATCATGAATCAAATATTTTTTGTTCACGGAGGTATGACCTTTAGTTCTAATGAGAGATACTTAGATTGGTTGAAAACATTAGATGTTGATATTGATGAAAGAATAAGTTGGAGTGGAGAATATCTTAAAGCTCAACTACCTGACTATAAAATTATTAAACCTCAGTTTCCAAATGATTTTAATGCACACTACAACGAATGGAAGATTTACTTTGAACGCTTCATCCCTTTATTAGAAGATAACCTTATCATCATCGGCAACTCATTAGGTTCTATATTCTTAACAAGATACCTGTCAGAAAACATCTTTCCTAAAAAGATTAAAGCTCTTATTTTGGTCGGTGCACCTTTTGATGATTCATTGCCTGATGAAGAGTTGTGTAATGGTTTTGAACTAAGTGAAGCTCTCTCTAAACTTAACGCATTAAACCCTATTTTCTTCTTTTCTGAAGATGACCCAATTGTTCCTCCTGATCAAATAGAAAAGTATAAAGAACGTTTACCTAACGCAACAATTCATGTTTTAAAAGACAAAAACGGTCATTTCAAAGTAGAAACTTTCCCTGAACTTATTGACGTAATTAAGAATAGTTAAATCTTTTTCAGAATAACCCTTGTTTGAATTATAACCTTACTTAAACGTTTTAGTAATTTGTTTAACCAATTATAGAAAACTATTTAAGTAGTATTAAGTTACTCTCTTGAATGTTTGGAGTTCCAACAAAAATATTTGATGAAGACCTGGAAGATTTTAAGCAAAAGGTTTCTGTTTTGAAGAAAGGCTCTAAAATTAATGTATTGTGTTCTTTCACTTATGTAACTCCAAATTACGATGTTATTGCTATGCTTGAGGAATTGTATAAGTTTCTGAAAGATTTGGATTGTAGGTTATATCTTTTGATGTGGGATATGAATGCTTTAGCGAATCCTTATTTTAAGAAGTATTGTGCTAATATTGTTAAGGATAAAGACGAATTTATTGAGAACAATCTTCATGAGATTAAGGGGATTGCAAGATCTGTTGGTTTTAAGGAAGATGAGTTTTTTTTGTATAAGGCATCTGATCTTTGGAAACGTTTGGTTTTATACAAAGAGGATAATTTGTTTCAAGAATTCTTTTCTATTCTTGCGCGTTTGCCTGTTGGCGATTTTAGTGAGTTTAGAAAATGTTCTCACATCTTTCAAATTTCTATTGATTTGTTTTTTTCAACTTATTTTAATAAGTTGTGTCCTGAGGATGATATCGAAACTATTGATTTGGTGTTCTCTGATTATTATAAAAAGAAGTTGTATGTGGCAACTAGAAAAAAGATGATGGAAGAGGGATTAATTAAAACCAAACCTTGTTTTTTGTTGATGGCGCCCGTACCTTATGTTGTTTTTGATGAGCGTGTTCCTGAATGGAATATGGATCTTGAAGAAATAAGAGATATTTTAATGCATGCAGGTAATCCTCTTGAAGATTATTTTAAACTCCTTAATTATTTTGATGGAAAGAAGGATTGGAGTAAGTTGAAGTCCAAAGAGGACGTGGTCGAAAAACTTTCTGAATTGGTATTCACGTATTTGTTAAAACATAAAGAAACCTATTTAAAAAATAGTAACGAGTTTGATGAGTCTGTTATGTCAATTTCTAAACCTGAAGAAGCAAATCAAGTAGGTAGCCTTCTTAAAAGTAAAATTTCGCTGGATATTCTGCTTCTTGCTGATGGAACAAAGACAATCAGTGAAGTTTCAAGGGAACTAAAAAAATCCATAGCCACAATCAGTTCGTATGTTAGTAAACTTAAATCTCAGGGATTTTTGCGTTTGGATTCTGCGGGAAAGCTTAAACGTAATGTGAAAGGTGTTAAAATTAACTTTGAAGCGGGTTTTTAAGTTTGTTTAACTAAACTCTTAAATGGTTTAAAAATTTGTTTAATTCTAAACTCTTCTGAGAAAACTATTTAATCCTCGTAAACTACTTTTAAATACGTTCACTCATTAACGGTTTAAATGGCTCAGCGAGAGTTTAGATTTGTTGTAACTAAGCGTTGTAATTACGATTGTGTTTTCTGTCATGGTGAAGGGATCAAGAATGTTAATGCTGATTTGCTTTCATCTAAGGACTACGGGGTTTTGTTTAAAACTGGGAAAAAAAAGTTTGGATTTACTGATGTGACTCTTACTGGTGGCGAACCTTTGGTTAGATCCGATATAGTTGAGATAGCAAAAGAAATAAAGAAACAAGGGGGTAAGATTGTAATAACTTCTAATGGGTTTTTTCTGAAAGACAAGCTTGAAATTGGTAAATACATTGATAGAATAAACATTTCTCTTCATTCATTAGATAAGAAGGTTTATGAAAAGTTAGTGTGCCAAAAGGATTCTTTTGACAAGGTATTGGATGGGTTATTTTTGTTTAGGTTAGCCCATCCTCAAGTTGAGATTAGGCTTAATGCAACAATAATTAATGGGGTTAACACCTCTGAAGAATCCCTGGAAGAGTACTTCACCTTGGCTAAACAACTTAATGCGTCTGTCAAGTTTGTAGAATTGTTTCCTAAGACTGCTGAAGGATTTTATTCGATTTCTGATTTTAAAAAGTTGTTGAACAAGTTAAAATTTAAGCGTGTGGATGCAGGTAACAGAACAATTGATTTTTTAAGGGGCAAACTTCATGTGCGATTAAGTAGAATTTTTTGTGCATTTGCAGAGGAGATTAGTCATCCGTGTAAGTTTTGTAGAAAATATAATGATCTTTTTGTTACTCCGCAAGGCGAGATTAAGCCTTGCAGGTCGCAATTAAAAATGATAAATATTTTGGAGGAAATTAAGGACAGAGCAGAACTCAATTTAATTAATAAGATTAGGTTAGCTTTAAGTTATCTTGGGAGTTCTTGTCCTTATAAAAAGAAAAATGAATGGACAAACAAACAATCAGAGAGTGAATGTATTTACTGAATGGGCCCCGTTACGTGAAATAATTATTGGGTCTTGTGTTAATTTTAACATGCAGGGCATTGATGAAACGTTTAGGTTTATGTATGAGAATCGTGATGGCAAATTTGCTGATCGAGATGATCCACATAAGATTGATCAAAGATATCTTGATGAAAGACAGGAAGATCTTGATGCAATGCAGGCTCTTTTAGAGGGTGAAGGCATAGTGGTTCGTCGTCCCGCACGTTTAGATGCGATTGAGGCAGTTAAGACTCCTCATTTTGAGTCTTACACTACTGGGTGCGATTCACCAAGAGATATGTATTTTTGTATTGGGAACGAGGTTATTGAGTCCCCCCCAACAAATCGAAAGAGATATTTTGAGCACTTACTTTTAAGAAATGTTTTTATGGAGTATTTTAGGGCGGGTGCAAAATGGACTGTGGCTCCGCGGCCTTCTATGAGGGAAGATTCACTTGATTTTTCTTATTGGAAAGAGAACTTACACGATCCAATAAGGCAACCCGAAGACCTGCCTGAAAGTTTAGACATCGCTTTTGATGCTGCAAACTGTTTGAAGTTTGGTAGGGATGTGGTTATGAATGTTGGGACTATGAATCATGAACTGGGAGCAACCTGGTTACAGCGTCATCTTGGGGATTCTTATCGCGTTCATCCAATTCGTCTTTGTGATACGCACATTGATGGACATTTGGTTCCTCTTGCGCCTGGAAAATTGTTAGTTAATGAAGGTGCCATGCATGGTTTTTATCAGCAGTTGCCTGACGAACTTCAAAGATGGGATGTAATTCCGATCTTTGATAAATCAACAGATTTTGATTATCCTGATGATCATTTACAGATGGCAACTAATGTTGGTATGAGTGTAAATGTTATTTCCTTAGATGAAAGGCGAGTTCTCATTCGAGATACTGCAGAATTAACAATTAAGGCATTAGAACGTGCTGGATTTGAACCAATTCCGTTTAGGCTAAGACATAGTGAATTGTTTGGTGGGGGTATTCATTGTTCGACTGTTGATGTTAGACGTGATGAGGTTATGGAGGATTATTTTGCTTAAAAATGATTGAGTACTTTGATTTAGCTTTTGAGGGTATTGATGGTTCAGGCAAAACCACGCAGGCAGAATTGTTAATAAAACGATTAGTTGAGGAATTAATGCCTGTCCGTTTCTGGCATTATACTGCCAAGGATAACTTTTGGGGGAATATGATAAAGGCATGTTATTCTGAAGATGTTCCTGCACCAATAAGGTGCGTAAGACAATCGCGGTACTTTCAAGAAACATTGTATGCGTTGTCGTCAAGAGCAAGTTATAAAAAGGCCAAATCTGGTGAAGGGAACGTGCTTATTGCAGATAGGTCTATTGTTACTGCATATGCAAGTCACCTAGATCTACTTCCATTTTGGTTTTTGGACTTGGTTGAGATTTCAGCAGTGCCTAGAACGGTTTTGTTTTTGGATGTTGAACCTGAACAAGCATTTGAGCGAATCGAAAACCGTAAAGGAAGGTTATGTGACGAGAATCTTGGCGAATTAATAAACTTTAAAGGTGCTTATGAGAGAATAATGGGAAGTGAACGACCCTCAACGTTAAGAAACACAAGATTTATTCGTGTTGATGGACAGAGGGATGAGCGTATTATTGCTGATGAAATTTATGGCTTGGTTAAACATGAGGTGTTAAAATGAACAGAGGTTTATTGCCTTTACGAAAAAATTGTGAAGGGTATTTTTTTAATGATAAGGGTGAGATCCTCGCTAAGGAAGATAATGGTCTGATCATCTTTCCAGGAGGCGGGATTGATAATGAGAATGTTAAAACTGGAATGATTCGTGAAACGCTTGAAGAGACTGGGTTTAATGTAAAGATTGTTGGGAGCTTGGGTCAATTAAAAACTGTTTGGGGAGATACCTGGGCTAAAACAGAAAAACAAAAAGCACGTTATTTGAAGTATAAAGGGGACAACATGTATTTTTTCTTTGGAAAAGTCTTATCCTGTTCTTCAGTTGAGGAGGTTGAAGATTATTGGGAAGGAAGCAAGTTTATGGAGTTAAAAGAGGTGATATCTAAGATTAATTCTTCTTCGCCCTTCGCTTCAGATGTTAAAGAGTATAGGGAACAACAACTAACATTTTTGAATGGTTTTTTGGATGAAGATAAATTAGCAATCCTGGGTGGAAAAAAGGTTGTAACGCGTATTCATTCACATTATTCTTGGCCAATAATTTCAAAGCGAACAGAAGAAGCAGTAAAGAAACAGTTATATTCAAACATTTCAATTTATGATCGATCAGGGATTATTGAGGAGTTGGAGGATAAGTTTTGTAAGATTTATGGGGTTAAACACGCATTACTAACGAATTCAGGAACTTCTGCTTTACACTCTTTATTTGTTGCTGCAAATTTAAAGGAGGGGGATGAAGTTATTTGTCCGGCATATACGTTTCATGCAACTATTACTCCGCTTTTTTTTACAGGGGCAATACCTGTCTTGGCAGATTGTAATGCAGATGGGAATATAGATCCGTTAGAGATTAAAAAGAAGATTTCTTCCAAGACTAAAGCGATTATTATTACACATATGTGGGGGGTTCCATGCGATATGGATGCGATTGTTAAGATTGCTAAAGAAAATAATCTTTTGTTATTGGAAGATTGTTCCCATGCACATTTTGCTAAGTATAAAGGTCGGTTCGTTGGAACCTTTGGCGATGCCGCCGCGTTCAGCATTCAAGGTCCTAAAACTGTTACAGGGGGGGAAGGAGGTTGTTTAATAACAAACAATGACGAAGTTTTTCATCGCGCTTTATTATTGGGCCATTATAACAAGCGTTGTAAGAATGAGATTCCAAAAGATTCAGAATATTACAAATACGCAGTTACGGGAATGGGATTAAAATTCAGAATTCACCCTATCGCTGCTGCTATTGTTTACGAACAATTGGAGTCTGTTGAGGAATTAGTTGAGACGCGGAGGATTATTGCATCGCGACTTGTTGAGGGGTTAAAGGGGTTAAAAGGGATTCACATTCCGGACTTTGAAGATAAAGACCCTAGTTGGTATGCTTTTACAATTCAATACGTTTCCGCGGAGTTAGATGGTTTGCCATTTGATACGTTTTATGATGCGTTATTGGCTGAAGGGTGTTGTGAATTGGACCATCCGGGATCAACTGGAGCTCTTAACCTATTACCGTTATTGCAACAGCCCGAAAAGCTTTTTCCAAATTATGATGGGAAGTTAAACTATACGTGGGGAGATATGCCTCATGCGGAAAGCTTTTACAAGAACGCTCTTAAGATTCCTGTTTGGCATGATTTGGATGATTTAGAGCTTGTCGAAGAATATATTAGGGCATTTAGGAAAGTTATAAAAAGCCACAAAGCTCTCTTAAAACCAAAAATGTTGGATGAAACCATTACTGAATTAATAAAAGTGTCTGAGGAGGAAGGAATACAAAAACTTGTTGTAGGCGCAGTAATAAAACGCGAGGGTAAGTTCTTGTTATTACACCGGCCTTCTTCAGACTTTATGGGGGGAATTTATGAACTGCCAAGTGGGAATTTAAATCCAGGGGAAGGATTAAAAGAGGGCACTGTGCGAGAGGTTAAAGAAGAGACTGGGTTGGATGTTCAAGATTTTAAATCATATGTTGGTTCTTTTGACTATGTTTCTGGAAGTGGTAAGTCTGTAAGACAGTTTAATTTTTTAGTTGAGGTTAGTGAAGGGCCTGTTGTTCTTACTGAACATGATGCCTCTTGTTGGGCGACAAAAGATTCTGCAGAATACAACCGAATCACATCAGAGGTTAGGAACATTCTTGAGGGGTGTTGAGTTGTCGGGTCTTTTGGTTGCTTTTGAAGGATTGGATGCTTGTGGCAAGTCATCACTTATTGAGGCGGTAAGTCAAGAACTGCAAAAGCGTGGGCGAGAGATATTAAAATTAGCGGAGTTTTCTGATTCAGAAGTTGGAGTTGCACTTCAGACTTTGCTTGAACAAGATTCTTTTTTGGTTCCAAAAGAGAAGGGTCCTTTGTCAATGTATGGGTTTTCCTTAGTTTTTTCCGATCTGGTTTATTTTAATGAAAAGTTCATAATTCCTGCGTTGAGTAGTAATAAAATTATTCTTAAAGATCGTCATGTCGCAAGTGTTTTCTCTTGTGAAATTCCAAAAATCCTTTCTGATTACGAGTCTAAAAGTATTTCCGAATTAATTGATTGGATGGGTGAATTACTAAAACCCCTTAAGAAGCCTGATTTAACAATTATGTTAAAGTTGCCTGCTGAAGTGCAAGAGGCGCGTCTTTGTGAACGTGGGGAGACTGTCACAGATGACATGAGATCAATTTACAAGCAAAGAGATCTAATTTATGAACGGGTTTCAGATCATAATGTTGTTGAGGTTGATAATTCAGGGGACTTTGAGGAAACTGTTAAAAATATTTGTAAAATTATTGAATCTAACGTTGTCTAAACATAAACATCTATCTTTTTAATTCTTTTTTTGGGGCATTCAACCAATACTATTATAATCTAATCAGTTTAACAATAAGTATGAAAAACATATTATTGGTATATCTTCCTTTTTGTACGCCTGTTACTCCTCCCTATTCTTTAACGCATTTACATTCGGTTTTAAAAGCCAATACTGATCATAACATAACCGTACTTGACCTAAACTTAGAATTTCATAAGTTAAAGTTTCCCGAGTTCAAAAAATA
Source organism: Candidatus Woesearchaeota archaeon (assembly GCA_018653365.1). Taxonomy (GTDB): domain Archaea; phylum Nanobdellota; class Nanobdellia; order Woesearchaeales; family JABIAG01; genus JABIAG01. The sequence goes on along the minus strand of JABIAG010000001.1, from coordinate 673,472 downwards.
CTGTAAACAAACTAATTGGGATGATTATGAAGAGGTTGCTTCTAAGTTTACTAAAGAGTCCGGAAAAGTTTATTCTGAAAACAATAAGAAAGTGGTAAACGGAGAAAAGCCAGAATTGTTCAACGAATTATTAAATAAGATAAAAGAGCAAAAACCTGACCTAGTCGCGTTCAGTATTGTTTATTCAAGTCAGGCGTTTTACGCAACTGCATTACTAAGAGAACTAAACATTCCAACGGTTATTGGTGGGCCTGCAGTGAATGATAAGTTAAAGAAGCTCTCAACGTATTTAAGTGATGAAGCTGAATTATTAAATTACTTAAACACGACCAACACTCTCCCTTCAGTTCCTGATTTTTCAATTTATAACCTAGATGAATACTTCACCCCGCATCCAGTTATCCCACTAAAAACGTCTTCTTCTTGTTATTATAAGAAGTGTACTTTTTGTACTCATTACAATCAGCAACCTTATCAAGAACTCCCTATTGAAGACATCCTAAAAACAATTATTTCATCTAAACAAAAGCATTTTTTCTTAATTGATGATATGATCCACAAAACTAGATTACTAAAATTAGCCAAAGCATTCAAGCCATTAAACATTTCTTGGACCTGTCAGCTAAAACCAACAATAGACCTAGACCTTAACACCTTAACAATTTTAAGAGAATCTGGTTTAAAGATGATTATGTGGGGGGTTGAATCAGCTAGTAACAGAATTCTTAAATTAATAAATAAAGGAACTAATGTTAAAGATATTCAAACTGTTTTAAAGAACTCTCACGATGCAGGCATAAAGAACGTTGTGTACATGATTGCGGGATTTCCTTCTGAAACCAAAGAAGAATTCTTGGAATCAATTAAATTAATTGAAACTAATCCAATAGATTTAGTTTCTTTTTCTGTTTTTGGTTTGCAAAAGAATACGGAAATATTTTCCAACCCAAATAAGTTTCAAATTAAATCTATCACTGAACATCCTCGTACTGTTCTAGAACCAAATCTAACTTATGAGGTTAAATCAGGTTTAACACAAAAGCAAGCTGCTAAGTTAAGGGATAATTATCAAAAGACTATTTTGAAGGTTAATACGTTTCCACGATCAATGAACTTCTTTAGAGAGCATATGTTGACTTTGCTTTAATTGTGCTTATTTTTGCTAAACTTTTTTAAATACCGTCGGACTACTTTAAGTAATGACCGAGATAGTGACAGGTTTAGATAACTTACTTGTAGACGGGAATTTCCCTATTGAATTTAACCCAAATCCTCAAGAGGATCCAGTTAAACAGGCAGCTTTAGTTGCCGCATGTATGGTTACTAAAGTACCTTACAAGTTAAGGATTGAATATGTTCGGGGAGATGCTCTTGCCGAAACAGCTGATAAGGCACTTCAACGCGCAATAATTGATAAGGATGGTGTCAGAACAGATTCTTTTTTCCCAAGAGATGTATTTGCAAATTTAGTTAGAAATAATTGTTCGGGAGAAGAGCAGATCGCGCCCCTAATTAAATCTTTAATAGCAGATAATTATGTGGGACTGACAACTAGGTTGTGTCGGGCTGTTTCTAAGGCAGGTCGAACACTATCTAGAAAGAAGAAAAGAAAAGCGACTCTGGGTCATGTTGATGATATCATTAATTTAATTTATTCGCCCACGACATTTTATGATCATTGGTCTGAAGAGTTTAATGAGGCAGGGTTTAGATTGTCTGGTAAAGCAAGAACTCGACTTAATGAAGGAACTGAAGTTCCCTCTTTTATAGCTGAAACTCAGGGAAGGTTATTGCTCTGTTTAATGAATCGTCATAAGGCGTGTATTGATGCAAGTAGAGTTTTTTCGTATAAGATGCTTGAAGATGAGGGATTTGTTGCGGGCTGGCATAAGGCTTTTGGTTCTGGAGAATTGAGTGCTCATCCCACAAGTTCTTTGGCAGTCCCAGAATTAAAATTCTCTTTGCTAACACATTTTATTGGGTTTTCTAGAAAGGCTCATTTTGGTAAGTGGGAGGCACTATATTCTTTAGTTACTGGAGAAAAAATGAAGTGGGCTATTCAGCATGGTTTGCCTTTTGACATTTGTACTCTGTCTGAAGCTGAAAAAGAAAGGAGTTTAGATACGCAATTGGGTTTACAGTCAACTCTTTCAAAGTATGTTTTAGAGAAAGGTGCTGAAATAACTGAGGATTATGATAGAATGAAAGCTGAATTAAAAGAGGTAACAAGACAGTCACGTGAGCAAGGTAAGCAGATTGAGTCACTTTCAGGAAGAACTGCATATTTGAAATCAGAAGTAAGAAGTCACAAGGAGAGTGAGGCAGCTCTTAGGGAAGAATTGGCTGACGTTCATGCTAGCCGAGAGAAAACTGTTGCAGCGGCAGTGGAAAAACACAAGACCTCTAGAGCGCAAGAATTTGCTGATGTTCAAAGAGATCTTGGTAGGTTAACTTATGTTGAAGAACAAGCAAGAAAAGCAGAATTAGAATGTGCTGAAGTTACTACTGCATATGAAGCTAGTCAGAAACGTGTAGATGATTTAGAAGACCAGGTTTCTGATTTAGAACAGCAGGTAGCATTATTGTCTGAGGATGAAGTAGAACCTGTTGAGGTTGCATTCTCTGTTAAAAACGCCCCCGAAGATGTTTTAAGTCGAGCAGAGAGGTTATTAAGATTAAAAAACCCACCTGGAACTAAACCTATTAAGAAGGTTAAAGAAGGACCCCAGGATAACTTAAGTCGAATTTTTAGTTATCTTGGTGAGCGCACCTATTTTAAGATAAAGTTACCTCACCATTGGCGAGGAATTTATGTGATTGAACGGGATAAAACTATTCTTCTAATGGTGCTTCCTCATGACGAGTATGATTATCTGGGCCATAAAGTGAATTACACCCCAACTAAGTATGTTAATGGTGCTAGGGGCAATGCATAATTAAAAACATTTTAATATTCTTTTACTAATTTATAATTATGAAACCGTATGCGTTAGCAATATTGCTTCTGATTTTTGTGGTATTGATTGTTTTAATATTTGCTAGTGAGCCAGTAAGTACCTGTCAAGAAGACCTGTACAACTGCAACAATTTTACTTCACAAGAGGCCGCACAAGAAGTATTTGATCTGTGTGATGAAGATGTTCATCATTTAGATAGTAATAATGATGGAATTGCGTGTGAAAGTTTAACCACTACACAGTAACAAACCGAAAGCTTTATAAACCAACTCCAACCCCTGATAATTAATAAGACAGCATGAAGAGAGAGCACCTGAGTGTTTAAAATGCTTACATTTTGAACTTCAAAAAATTTAACCGAATATGAGAAATTTTTTGTTTAAATCATTTCGCTTTTTCTATAATAAGTGCTTTCGGAGAAATATAAAATGAAATTTGACGACTTTAAATTGAGTAATGATACACTCGCAAAAATACGTGAACTAAAATTCACAGAACCTACACAGATTCAAGAAGAATCTATTCCTGCAATTATGAACGGAATGGATGTTATTGGAGAATCAGCAACAGGTTCAGGTAAAACACTTGCTTTCGGAGCAGGTATTGTTGAACATTCCGTACCAAAACACGGAGTTCAAGCATTAGTGTTAACCCCTACTAGAGAACTAGCAGAGCAGGTTAAAACTATGTTAAAACAACTATCAAGTAAACTACATATTATGGCAGTTTATGGTGGTGTGGGAATTGAACCACAAATTAAGAATTTAAGGGTGGCTGATGTTGTTGTTGCAACACCAGGAAGACTTTTAGATCACTTAGAAAGAAGAACAATTAACCTAGATAAGGTAAAACTTTTAGTTTTAGATGAAGCTGATCATATGTTAGATATGGGTTTCATTGAAGATGTTGAAAGAATTATAACAAAATGTCCAACTAATAGACAAACATTATTCTTTTCAGCTACTATGCCTAGTGAAGTTAAAAGACTTGCACAAAAGTATATGAAAGAACCCTTGAAAGTTTCTGCTAAGAAAATGGTAGATCCAACTAAGCTTACACAAGTTTATTATGACGTTCAAAGAAATGTTAAACTTTCTTTACTAACACATCTTTTACAAAAAGAAGATCGTGGTTTAGTAATGGTTTTCTGTAATACTAGAAAAACTGTTGATTTTGTAGCGAAAACTCTTAAAGTGAATGGGATTAAATCAATCGCAATTCATGGCGGGTTTACACAAAACAAAAGAAACAAATCATTAGAAATGTTTAATGATGGTAAGTTTGGCGTTTTAGTTTGTACTGATGTTGCAGCTAGAGGATTACATATTGATAACGTTTCTCACGTTTACAATTATGACATTCCTAAAAGTCCTAAAGAATACGTTCATAGGATTGGAAGAACTGCAAGAGCAGGAGAACAAGGACAAGTAATTAACTTACTTTGTGACTATGATCATGATAACTTTGGTAGAGTTAAGAGTGAATATAGGGAATTTGAGATTAATAAAACTCAAACTCCAGAATTAAGCAGAATTAAGATAGCAAGAGTTGTTGCTTCTAACCAACATCGTGGTAGAAGTAGACGACCTCGGTTTTCTCATTAATTTTTTTCTATTCTTTCTTTTTTATTAAACATAACATTTAAATACTTGTTAAATTGTACACCGCGATTCCTGTTACTCAGGAAATAACGAAAAAAAGGTGAGTAAATGGCTAAAAAAACTAAAGCGAAAGCTAAAAAGAAATAGGAGGTCAAACCATGAAACATATAATGTTTGAAGATGATGACGACTACGATGCTAGCAACGATGACAATAGCGATGATTGGTAATCGCACTTTTTTTATTTCCCGATTCTGGGTGCCAGAAAGCATAGCTTTCTGAGCATTTTTTTTAAAAACATTTTTATATATACTATACAAAATATAGGTTATGGGAAATGGTCGAGCTATTACTGTTGAAATTCTATTTTTATTAGTTTTAATTATTATTTCAATAGTTTCTTTTAATTATATAGCAAACATAGACGAATACATTCCTCCGCAACGTTACCTTTATGGTGTGGAGTTAGATTCAACTGTTGCTGACACGGTTAGTGATCTAAAAATATATCACGATTTCACAAAAAGTCAAGGGAAAATAACGTTTGCAATAGCGGAAGAAGATTATCTAGGCAAGCCCACAGTTAATATTGAACTTCCCACCAAAATTTCTAATGTCGATGCTAATGTGGATTTTAAGAAGAAGGGTTCTGTGATCTCTTTCACTCCTATAAAAGCAGGGGAATTTGAGGTAACTTACAAAATGTTTATTGAACCCTCTGGAACGTTTGTTTTCTCGCACACTAAAACAAAATTAGCAGGCACAATTCCAAAAGTATCTTTTGACCTGGGTAAAAATTACAAGTGTACTGGTAATTGTATTCCTAACTTTTCTTATATGCAAATCGCAAAATCCAATAGTATAAAAGAGGTTGCCGTAGAGTTTGAACGTACTGAAAACACAGTCCATTACTTTGATTTAATTGGTATTAGAGATATAAGAAAACAACAGGGTGTTGCCATAGCATTTGGTGTATCTTCTTTACTATCTGCTATTTTGATTATTAAAGAAATTCTTGAGAGATTTTATAGATAATTCGCAAACACCAAAACTTATTTAAACTACATTACTATAAACACACCATGAGGTTCAGTAGAAAGATTACTATCATCCAGGTTAGAAAACCTAAAGAAACTGATGTTAACAAAGATCTTCAATACTTTGGATCGGCACTAGGTCTTTTTGGATTAAGAGATAAAGATAAATCTTGTTACCGAATTTTCTTAGAACTTCTTAAGGCAGCTAAACAAAAGCTTGGATTGTCAAGTGATGAATTAGCGTACAAACTTAGTTTAACAAGAGGAACTGTTGTTCATCATCTTAACAAACTTATGGATGCAGGTATTGCTGTTAACATAAGAAACCGTTATTATCTTAGAGAAGAAAATTTAGAAATTGTAATTAATGAAATTAAAAAAGATTTGGCCTCTTCTATGGACGATCTGGCAACACTGGCAAAGGAGATTGACGTCTGGATGGGTCTTTAGCAGTAACTGGACTAGCTAGCAAAATGGCTTGACGTCTGGATGGGCCGAGGACTGTAACTAAGGGCATTCTTTCTTCCATGTTATGTTCCATATCTGAAATCAGTATTGTGTAACATGGTGTTCCCCACATTGTTCCCTGAGTCTTGTTAGCACGAAAAAATAGAGTATCTTCTCCTTGTTTATACATTAAACAATCTGAAAACATTCCTAAATTGATTGCTCCACGATCTAATATTTCTCTTCGACTATAACTCTGTCCGACTTCTAAGGGGGTCATAAATTCAAGGGTTCAAACTTGCTTTAAAAAGCTTTTTAATAATATACATTCTACTACTCATATGATTAAACTAATTGATCTGGGGATATTAGCAAACAAAACGCTCATAATCGCAGATCTGCACATTGGCTATGAAGAAGCATTAAACAAACAAGGGGTTCTAGTTCCAAGATTGCAATTTAACAAGTTAAAAAACCGTCTAACAAAACTATTAAAACAAACAAATCCTGAAACAGTAATCATTAACGGAGACATAAAACACGAGTTTGGTACTATCTCTGAACAGGAGTGGAGAGAAACCCTGAAGATAATTGATTTAATTACTGAAAACTCTAAACTTATCATAATAAAGGGCAATCATGACAAGGTTATTGGTCCAATTGCAAACAAAAGAAATGTGGAAATAGTTGATCATTACATTACTGATGACATTTACATCTGTCATGGTAATAAACTAGTGGATATAAAACAGAACACAATAATCATTGCTCATCTACACCCTGCTATTACTTTGAAGGATGAAGCAAAGTCAGAAAAGTACAAGTGTTTTCTTAAAGCTAATTATCAAGATAAAACTTTGTATGTTCTTCCCTCTTTTCTTCAAACTACTGAGGGTACTGACATCACAAGAGAAGCAATTAATGATCCCTTTCTAAAAGATCTTAAAGAAGTTGAGGTCATAATTCCAATGGAAGATAAACTCTACAACTTTGGAAAAATTTCTCTTAACCACCAATAAATTTTTAAACACATCTTCCAATAAGATAAAAAAGAGGTGTAAATGAAGAGGTGGATTATTCTTATAGTGTTGTTGTTATCCCTTAGCTTTGTCTCTGCTACTGAAATTTCTACTTCTAAATCTGTAATTACTTTGGGTGAGGAAGTTACCATAACTGTTACTCCGAGTGGGGATGGTACTTATCGTTATGTTAATGTTTTTTCAGAGTCTAGAAGGTTTGGTCATATAAAAACCGAAGGTCTTATTTTCAATCTAAACAAGGAAAAGTTCTCTCCGCTAGCTGCTCGGGTGGTTACTTACAGGCCCCCTAAAACTGGGTTGATAACTTTCAAAGCATATGATTTTGGTACGAGAACCTGGGCAGAGGCAGATGTTACTGTTAGTGATGTTAATTTTGATACTCAGTTTGTTTGTTCTAGAGTTAGAAAATATTCTGTAAGGGGTAATTGTTCTGATGATTTTTGTGGAAAGAAAGGTTTTGAACCTTTTGGGTGTGTTCAAGAAAGAGTTTACGCACGTCAATTATGTAAACAAACCAGAGACATTGATTGTAATAAACAATGTCCGAAAACTTTTGATTTAGAAGAAGTTAAAAAGTGTTCAAATTAGAAACGTATCATACTCTATTCTATCATTCATCTCACCTTTCAGGTCTGAAGTCATTAAACTAACATCTTTTCCATTACCCAATAACCAACTTAATTTCATTAGTGCTGTTTCGGGTAATTGATCTTCTAAATAAACAACACCTAGTGCTTTTATTTCACGTAACCCTGAATACACTGTAGAAGAAACACGACTATACAAACATTGAGAGGTCATTCCTACAAATACTCCCTTATCTATTAACTTTTTAATTCCGGGATAAATTGTTTGAGGTACATGTCCCAATCCAGTTCCCATTAATATAATTCCTTTGTAATCCATATAAACATCAAATAATTCGACATTAATCTCGGGATAGATGTAAACAAGTCCCACTTTCTTTTCAAACTTATTCTTAACACTTGTTTTTCCCATACCTCTTTTTTCAAAACTATCATTAACAACTTTAATCTCTCCCTCACCGTAAATTTGAGCAACTGGTTTCTCATTTATTGAACGAAATGCATCTCTTCGTGAAGTATGCATCTTACGCACTTTAACTCCCTTTATCAAATTACAATAATCATCAGAAGATGAACCATGCATACAAACATACACTCCACTTCCATTGAAGTTTGCAGCTGCATTAACACTAGAGATCAAGTTAAAGAATGAATCACTGCTACCTCTATCAATACTTTTCTGGGCAGCGGTAATAATAACGGGTTTGTTAACATCTAAACAAAAACTTAGAGCAGCAGCAATGTACCCAAGCATATCTGTTCCCATGGTTACAACAACTCCATCTGCTTTTTCTAATTCTTTAGCAACCTCGATAGCTATTTTAGAAATTTCATCATAAGTTATGTTCTCTGTCATCATACCCATTACTTTTTTTGCTTTCAAATTTGCAACATTAGATAATTCTGGACACATTTCTAAGAAATCTTCAGCAGAATAATCTGCAATTACTCCACCAGTATTATAATCTACTTTGGAAGAAATGGTTCCCCCCGTAGATAACACTGAAACATTAGGTAGTTTAGAATCTTGTTTTATTTCTTTATTCTTAGAACGTGGTTTTACATACTCTTTCACAACTCTTATTGATTTTACTTTATCTTTATCTATTCCAATATTATATCCACTACTTAACTTAATAATAATAGTGTCTTGTTTTAATAGTGCAGGTTTTTCTAAATACATTCCCTCTATTCTTTCATCCTGTGTGATTACAACAACTGAATCTCCGGGTTTTACCATATTCAAAACAAAGAATAAAACGTTTATAAAGTTTTGGTAAGAGATTCAATAACGTTTTTATATTGCGGCATATTATCTCTAGTTGATAGTTATGACAGAGAAAGCTGCTAATCTAATTTATTGTTGTAAGAGTGTTGGTGCGAGAATCGGTACCAGAGTTACTATTAGACGGGACTCTGCTTCATTAACTGATGTTTTTGATGATTTTTCTAGTTCAACATTGTCTTATATGAAACGTAAGGGTTTCGAGGCAACTCTTGTTAAGGTGCTGGGATTTTATGGTCCAAGGGGTACTGAACTTTTTGTTAAAGATAAACATACTGTGGCTCATGAGGCCTGGCACAAGCGAGTGCAGGCTGAGGGGTTTGAAGGCCATTATGGCTTGGGTTATATTGATATTGAAGAGAACATGGCATCTGCTGTTGCGGATTGGACTTGTCGGCGACAAAAGAAGGTTGAATCATGGATCCGATTGAGAAGGCAGATTGGTCCACAACTCCTCCCGTTATACTGGGATGTTGTTGCCTCGTCCAATAATGGGGGAGTTGAAGAAGAGCAATTGGTAGGGGTGCAAAGTTTGGCAAAAAAACTTACTGGGGCAAAACCTTCTAATTGGGCTGCTTTCCTGAACTGTTTGTTTTATTGGAGTATTTACGACACTTGTTCTAGAATTCTGGAAGATCGCGGATTGAGAGAGGGCAAGAATCTTTTTATGGCGGCTATAAGCGAAATAGAAAAGCATCATGATCCCATAACTGGGTTGGCAATTCTGATGGGTGCGGATCCCGAACCAACAAAAGATTATACTAAATTATGGGTACCTGCTTTTAATGAAGGTTTGTTATCAGAACAACCTGCAGTTGATCTTAAAGTTCCCCGTGGTATGAGTTGTAGAGTTTTAACGAGAGTTGGACGGTTTAAAAAAAACATTCCAGTAATTTATCATTCTAAAATTGCTGCTCTGACGCGTTAAATTCATAAATCTTTAGTTTGACCCGGCTCTTCTCCTGTTTTTGCTGTCTTCCGAAGATCTAATTTGATTTGGATATGCTGTGATAATTTGTGTTATGCCCTGATGTTTAGTTATGGTTATCCCGCAGTTTTCTAGGACCTCTCTTGTGTGGGTCGCAATATAATCAAAGAATCTGTCTACTTCTGGATTTCCAACTTTTCCTGTTGGTTTAGCCATTGCAATAATACATCCGGGCAGGATAGTTCCCCCCTCTACTGCACCCTGGATTGTCATTCGATCTCCATCATATGAACATCCGGTTTTATCACCAACTACTGTAATGGTTCTTAATTTGCCTGTTTTTTCTCTTAATTGGACCTCTTCCTCAGTTAAAAGTAACCCTCTAGAAAATATTTGTTGTCTGTCTGCATCATAATAAACTAATGCAAAACTTTCACCGCAATCCCAACTGCATGCTATGTCTCGTGCGCCAAGAGGTATTCTTCTTGGACAATCCTCCATTTTTTGTAGTACATCTATTACTACTGTTCGAGGAGATTCTGATAATAAGTATGCCTCTACCCTTCTCCCAAATAGTTCATAGTTCATAAGGGAGAGGAACAAATACGCATTTTAAAAGATTGTGCTATTAACCATTAGTTTTATATATGAATGAGTAAAACTCTCTCTATGGACGACTTACACGTAGCATTTGTATTGGACGGTAACCGAAGATGGGCTGTTGAGAATCAACTCCCTAAGCTTATGGGCCATCATCATGGAGCTAAAACTCTTAAAAAATCAATTAAATGGTGTGTTGAGTTGGGCATTAAAGACATTACTGTTTATGGTTTTTCTACTGAAAACTTCAAGCGTTCTGAAGAAGAAACCAAATCCTTATTCAATATCATGAAGAAATATTTCTCTGAATTGCTAACATCTAAAGAAATTCATGATAATGAAATTCAGGTTAGGTTCATTGGTAAATTAGATTTATTTCCTGAAGACCTTCAGAAAGTTATGAAAGAGGTAGAAGCTAAAACTAAGGATTACACCAAACATTCTTTTAATTTGTGTGTTGCTTATGGGGGTCATGAAGAGATCGTTCAAGCCGCAAATAAAGCAATAGCATTAGGCAAACCAATTACTGAAGAAGAATTTGCTAATCTTTTATACTTAAACAAACAACCTGACCTGGTTATTAGAACTGGGGGTGCGATGAGAACATCTAACTTTCTTCCCTGGCAAAGTGCATATTCTGAGTGGTTTTTTATTAAAGAACACTGGCCTGCATTTTCTAAAGAACGTTTAGTAGAATTAATTGCTGAATTCAAAGAAAGAAAACGTAACTTTGGTAAGTAATCTTTAAAAACTTCTACACATTTCCTTCACTAATGCCTGATAATAACGTGTATCAAATTGGTATTGAAAGACAGGATGGCACTGTCGAGATTCTAGATACTTTTGAGGTTAAACCAATATTTGTTTATGATCTTACACAAACTCCTGAGGTGGGAGAGTTATTTGCAAATCTTCCTTTATTACCTCAAGTTGAAACGGAAAAACTACCTCGACGCTAGTTCTAACATTCTTGAAAATCTTTCAATAAGTAAAGTTGTTCTTGAAACTCTTACAGGGATATAGAAACACCTACATTCTTTAACTAATTCTTTCCGACTTTCTCTCAAAAAAATCTATTAAAACTCCCTCTAATATAATATCATGAGATTCGGAAGTTATGTCATTGAGGGACCAGCAAAGTTTTTAATAATTGGCGCTACTGCAACAGCTCTTTTTTTTGGAGCAAGACAGTTTAGACAACCGGCAGTTGAACCGCAAGTAAAAGAACCAGCAGTCACAACCCCTGTCAGAACTCCCCTATCTATTGATGAGTTTTGGAATACATTAACTCCAAAAGACCAAGCATATCTAGTCAAAATGGGTTATAACTCTCTTTCTGATTCAGAGCGTCAAAAGATTTGTGGTACATTATTGGATGATGCAATTGATCAACAGTGTGAGGTTGTTTACACCGGGATGAAATCTGGATTTAATTACCTGAGAAAGAGAGTCAGTGGCGGACTTCATCGTTATAATCAGGAATACCAAAATGAAAATTTTAGACAATTAACAGACTTTTTTAGTCCGGAGGTGAAAAATGAGACGATTAGCAACTCTAGTCGGTGGTTTAACTTTAGCAGGTAGTTTAGTTGGTGGAGCAGTTTATGTTGTAGAACAGTTTTTACCTGAACAGTATGAGGTGGAAACAGCGCGAGGAGCGGATGTTATTTACAATCGAGACGGAGAAACTTTTGTACATTCAGACCCAGAAAATATGTTGACTTATTTATTGCAGGAAGATCCTGATAGGGTTAGGCACGCTCTTGCTGAGGTGAAAAGATGAATGTTGATTTGGAGTTGGTTGATAAACTCGTTTCAAAATCTGAGGTTCAGACTCCCTCAAAGGTTAAACATCCCTTGGTTATTGATTACTCGGTTTTACGAGGTTCTGTTCAGAGCATTCAGGGTTCGTTGGAAAAGAACAATCCTGCTGAGGTGGTTGAACACATGGATGTCCATGGTGGTTTTGTAAGACTTCCTATTTGGGGACGGTTTGGTGAAACTCTGGGGCTTTATCGAAGAGTTAATCAGAATGTTTCGGCAGAAATTAAAAAGCAGTTTGAAAAGTACATGCCGGAAATACTCTCTAGGTTAAGAGATGCCTCCACTAATGTTGCATCGGGTTCAAGAGCAATAAATGGAGTGGTTAAGGCGTTTGATAAGGCAATAACTGATTTGGAAGCAGAACGTGATGAGGCAATTTCGGGTTATGTTTTGGCAAAGAGGGGGTATGATACTGCATCTGGGTTGAGAGTTCAGGCTAGTGAACAGTTTGATGCTATGCAAACTTTGGTAGCAAGTTCTGATCATACTGATGTTGAGTTTGATGAAAATCTTAAGCGAAGGGATGGTTTGGAGGTTGCAATTGCAACTTGTGAAGAAGATTTGGGTGTTTGTTTTGCTGAAATTAACAAGCAGGGTTTGAGGCGAATGATTACCCAGCAGAACGTAGTAAGGTATGTTGATAGTAGGAAGAATCTTAAGTTATATCTTCAACTTGCTGAGGTTTATGATGGGTTTCTTAGGGATCAACTAAGGGAGGGCGAACTTACTGCTTCTTCAATTATCTCACTATCTGTTTTTATGGATGGTCTGGCCGAAGCTAGTGGTAAAATGTTGGTTTTTGGGGAGTATGACTCTTCTGCAAGATTGGCAATGGAGTCTTTATTCAAGACAAACTTGTTGGCATCACAAACAAGTGAGGAATGGCAAGCGTATTCTCCTCCATAGAAATCTTTATAAGTTATTTTTCTTTTCTTTTCTTTATGGCTGTGGGGAAATTAACATATTATTTCAATTTTGTTGTCTTAGCTCTTACTTTTGCATTTATCGCTACTAAACTAATTTCTGAATCGTTTAAATCATTAGATCTTGTTTTATTCTCCATTTTCATAATTATTTCGATGCTTTCTTTGATTGGTATTGGGGAAGAAAAGAGATGGGCATGGTTCTTATTAATGATTTTATTCGCTTTTTTAATCGCTTACACGGTTGGATTGTTTGTTTTAAGTAGTTCAATGGCGGTTTTTATTTTAATCGTGCTCAACATAATTGCGTTTATTGTTTCTACACTTTCAATTAAAACAGATTTAGTTCCGCCAGTACCTTCTGAGGATAAAACTGATAAGTTGAAAAAAGAGTTGGCAAACTTGGTAGAAGAAAAACGTGCATTGGAGCAAGAGTTCGATGAGTTAAAAGAGGATCAGTTAATCTATTCACCTTCCTCAAAATATTATCATGCTGAATCTTGTGAGTGGGCTAAACGGATTAAGAATAAGAAGGTTATAACTGAAACCGAAGCTAAGGAACTAAAATTAAAGAAACATAATTGTCTTAAATAAAGAAAACATTTTCAGGTCTTATTCTTTGTGTATATCTTGTTCTTGCAAGTTCTTGGTTTATTCTTTTTGCAAGTTTTCTATCGCCTTTACCTATTCCTGTTTTGAGTGTACAGAGTAATTCTGCATTTTGGTCCTCGGTTACTCTTCGGGTGGGGGTTGAACTAACAACAACTCTTTCTGCTGAATAAACACAACAAGTCATATAGGTTCTTTCTTGTCTTACTTCTGCAATCACTGTCTCCATATGGTTAAGAACTCTTTATTATCTTTTAAAGTTATTTCTTCCAGTAATAAATAATTAATATCACCACTCCAATTACTAATGCACTATCTGCAACATTAAATGCTGGCCAGTGCCAACTAGAAACAAAGAAGTCTAAGAAGTCTACAACAAACCCTCTGAACACACGATCAATTAAATTACCAACGATGCCTCCAGTTATCAACCCGGATGCAACCAACACCCAACTCTCTTTGGGAATTTTCTTATAGTAATACCCTATTCCCACTAATACTAAAACAGAAATAACAATTAACAACACATTCATTCCACTTAATATCCCAAATCCTGCGCCAGTATTCTTAACATATATTAAGGAGAAAAAGGGCAATAGTTTCAAATTTGGATTAAATATTACAATTAATTGTTTTGTTATAATATCAACAATTATTATCAGTAAAGCAAAAAGAATAAACTTACCATCTTCTTTCATTTTGTGCTAACCTGGATTCTATATTTGCTATTCTTTGATTTAGTACTTCCATCATTGATTTGAGTGCATCTATTTTAGCAATAACAATTTCAATTCTGTCCCCAGTTAATTGTGGTGCAGCTTGTGTTGGTTGAAGTGGTTGTGGTTTTTGTATTTCAAATGAGGTTTGTGGAGTTTCCATTGGAGTTGAGGGAAATTCTGGTTTTGACAATCCATCCAATGGAGTGGGTTCATCAAATGCTTGTTCTGGTGGGGGAAATTTTCCTTCACCATCCATTGGAGGAAAGGGCGTATCACCTTCTGGAGGTAAGTTGTCCTCTTCTTTTTTTTTGCCTAATCCGAACATATGTATTTTATCGTTTAGTTTCTATTTAAATCTTGCGTTTTGTTAAAGGGAACCTTCTAAGCAGTATTTTAAACAAAATTTTTTAAAATGTGGGCTCGACCAAGGGGAGACCCACTTCGCTTGGCATTGGCGAAAGAATGCATTTAAAACAAAAATTTATATAGAGTTCTTTACTCCAGTACTTCATGGTTTTAGTTGAGGTTTCAAATCGACATGTTCATCTTTGTAAGGATGATCTTGAAGTATTGTTTGGCAAGGATTATGCTTTAACAAAATTAAAGGATCTTTCTCAGCCTGGAGAGTTTGCTGCAGAAGAGAAGGTCAGTTTTCAAAATCTTGAGGTAAGAGTCCTTGGACCAGTTCGAGCTCACTCTCAACTGGAAATTTCTCATACTGATGCTAGAAATCTAAAACACAAGGCAGAGCTTAGACTTTCAGGAGATGTGGCTGATGTTCCTGTTGCTGAAATTTCAACTGAGTTGGGTTCTGTTAAGGTTCCTATAATTATTGCTAAGCGTCATCTGCATTGTTCTGAAGAGGATGCAAAAAGGCTTTCTTTGAAGGATGGACAGTTAGTTTCTGTTAGAGTTGACAACACCCGACCCATGACATTTCATGACATTCCTGTTAGAATAAAAGAAAATGCAAAATTGGCTTTACATCTTGATGCTGATGAGGGTAATGCTGCTGGAATTCAGGGCATGTGTGAAGGAGAATTAATCTAGATTACATACGTCTTCAAAACCTGGAAGTGATTGTTGTCCTGGGTGGTATTGCGTTCTTTTTAGGAATAATATGTTTGTCATGCGTCGCATGTCATCAATTCCGTGAGGTAGAGTTGGATCTTTTGCAAAATGAAAGATCACTCTTGTGGGATCATAAGTTTTATCTGCCAGTTCAGGATTGAGGGGTTGTGTTTCTCCCCCTAGTGCTTCTTTAAGTTGTTTTATTTGGCGATAGGTTATTGTTTGAGGTAGTTCAAGATCTTTGGGTTCATAATCTTTTTTTGGAAATAGGATGTGGAGTGCTGCTCTGGCAACTTTAAGTGGAACTTTTTCTTTTGTAATTGTGTTAATTAGGTGGTTTGTTCCATAAATTCCTTCTACGTGGCCTATGTCTGCCCTTGATGCGGTTTGTGCTCGAGTGTGGGCTCTTTTGCGTTCTCTTTCTTGGTAAGGTAAACAGGCATTTAATATTTTATGTGTTTGTCCTTCAGTTAAGTCATCTATTAATTCGGGCAAGTTTCTTGTTTCGATGGGGGTTATTAGCACAGATTGTCCGTTTCGTGAAACGTCGCATCCTTGGCGAGTATAATTGCTCTGAAATGTTCTAAGAAGCTCATCCAGAACGCCTTTTTCATTTTCATCTGCTATGCTATGTGATTGTCGTAGTGCGAATTGGGGTGGGGTTGAAGCATAATGTGTTATTCTATATGTGGGGGGGTAGCCGCTTAGTTCTTCAATTTGAATCGTTAAGCTTGTACCTGTTGAGAGGATAAGTTCATAAAGTTCATGATATTGAGTTTCAGTGTCAAGTGCGATTCCAGGTTCTGTTATGAATGGGGGGAGTTTCACCATAAGGTACTAAATGTGCTTAAATATATAAATCTTTCGCATCTTTGTTACTTATGGGTGGTAATTACACTTTTATGGTTGCATTGTATGCTATAAATGTTTAAAAACACATTTTCACATAATAAAGTATGAACTCTGAAGATAAGTTAGTATGTGATAGTGTTCGGGCGACAGAAGCACTACGTAATGAATTATCTTTTGATATTGAAGCGATTAAATCTGTTTTGTGGGATGTTGGAAATATTCATAGGGGTTTTGTTCCCTCTAAACCAGCCCCCTCTAGGTTTCAACCGGATCTTACTGAAACACTTTCTTGTTATTCTGTGGGCATGGACCTGTTAAGAATTCTTAAGCAGGCAAATGATCAGATGGATGCAGGTCATGATTTGGGGGAGGATCAAATAACTTCAACACTAAGATCTATGTTGGTGCGAAATCTTCCACAGTATTTTGAGCCCGGAACAAATCAGTCTGGTTTGCTTGGTAGAATTCCGGTCGCAGCATCAAAGGGTTTCTGTTTAACTAATCAATTTTCTCCTGAACGACAGGCAGAGATGTGTGTTGTGGGTGCGTTAAGAGGGGCAAGAGCATCTAATGCGGGCGTTGCCTATTTTACTTCTGAAGTTTATCCTGCGTTTCTTCCATTTTTTGAGATTGTTCAACAGTTGGGACAGGCCGAGGGGTTAGATACTCATTTGCATACTTTTTTTGGTCTTTTACGTCAGCATCCGCTTGAAACTGAGAACACTTATTTTTTAGATAAGCCTGGAGACGGACCCTTTCCTGCTGTTGAACGTGGTCCAGAATTGGGTTCGAGAAGGTTTCAGAGACGAGTTCTGCTTGATGATGTTTCAGATTTAGTGGCTAATATTGAGTGGCGAAATCTTGTTGGTTCTATGCAAGAAGACATGGCATGGGAACCTGTCTTGCCTGTTGATAAGGTGGTTCGTAATGGGGATAGGTGGTATGCAGTCAAACCATATCATGGTGGTTTAACATTAAAGGAATTTGTTGATCGTGGATTAGTACCTGATAAGAAAACCTGGTTGGCTAAAGTTTTACTTGATGTTCAAAAGGTTACAGAAGCATTAAGAGAGGCGTTTAGTGCAGAGTACTTTTGTTGTGTCACGCCTGAATGTTGTTATACTGGTTCTGATGGTTATACGCGTGTAGATCTTGCAAGTTTGTGGGGTTCTCAGCGTGATGATCCTAAACTTGCGATGAAAAGTTTGGGTGATCTTTTTGGTTTTATGGTTACTCGTGGAAGCAAAACAGGGGGTATAACCTCTAGACAACTTGGTCGGTTTGTTGATGAATCTTCCAAAGTTAAAAGCACTCTTGCTAATTTGTTGGATGGATTGCAAAATGGTACTTATGCTAACCCTCAAGATTTTTTGTCAGAACTTGTTGGTTTTACTTATAATACTGGTCGGGATGATTGTTGGTTGGGGGGTAATCGTCGTTGGAGTCTAAAGCATAATTATGGGTTGGGTCCGAACGTACCTCTAAATGCAAGACTTGTTGCTTCTCCTGAAGAGGGTGATTTACATTATATTACTCCTGCGTTGACTCGGTTGGAACAAGGCAAATCTTCTTCTGTTTCAGATTTTAAAGCGACCATGACTTATTGTTTAGAACATTTATTGGGTAAAGGTCAGGAGGGTGAAGTTTGGCAGGCTAGTCAGCGTTCAGGTAATATGTCGCGAAGGGTTGCTTGTAAGGTAGCTAAGTTATCCATGCCTGCTAAACGTAAAGAGGCATTTTTTAGTGAGGCAGCAGCAATTGACATTACCTCTCCCTTCTGTGTTGCTACAGAACAGCCCTTTTTATGGGGGAGTTCAGAGGGTGTAGAGTTACGTGTTGTTCCAATGGAATATTTAGATGGACAAAATTTAAGAGAGCTCATGGTGCGTGCTCAAACTTTAAGACGTGCCAAATCTGTGGGTTTTGATTTCTTTGATCCTTGGGTTATTGCATTTTTGGCTGAGAGAATTTGTCGCGTTGATTATGCGGGGGTGCATCGCGATATCAAACCGGAAAATCTTTTTGTTACCTCTAATGGCAGAGCAGTTTTGACTGATTTTGGGGGTAGACTTGTGGGGGATGTTGATTATAGGGCGTTTTTTGGTTCTCCAGCGTACATGCCTCCTGAACAATTTGATGACCCTAATGGCGTAAAACAGAGTGCAGATGTTTATGCTCTTGCTCGGACTGTGGAGGAAATTTTGCGTTATAAGAACCCTCAACAGGATTTAATTACACGTTTTGTTGAAAGCCAGGCAGGTGCGCTTTCCAGTGTTATTACTCAGCGAGATGTAGTTTGCAAGCAGGTTGCAGGTTGCGTGTTTCAGCCTATAACTCCTCTTGAAAATAGTTTTTTTTCTCAACCTGAAACAAACTATTTGAATGATGCTTTAAGACAGGCATTACATCCTGATCCTGCCAAGCGTTATCAGACTTTGGGTGAGTTTGGGGCAGAGTTAAATCAGTTCATGTTTAATAATCCGCTTGCAACCGGAATGTCTCATGCAGTGATTACAAATGATTCAATTCGAGCTTTAGTGGATGATCTTTCTTTTACTGCTAGAAAACCTTTGGCTGATACCTCAACTCCCACAATTAGATCTACTGGAACTTTAAGAATGTCTTACACTCAGAACTCTGAATAGTTTTATTTTTCCTTGTATGTTTTTGAATTCTTCCTCTCCTATTTCTTCAACCTCAATTTTGTCTTTGACTCGTTTGTAGGTTGCTTCAGAAATGATTACCTCTCCAGTTTGCGCTTTTCCTTGCATTCGGAATGCAGTATTTACTGGTACTCCTATTGCAGTATATTCAAGTTTTTCTTTCCCGCCTAAGTAGCCAACACTTGCCATTCCAGTTGAGATGCCAATGCCAACTTTGAGAGAGGGATATCCTTTTTTTTGTAATTCTGTATCTAGTTCTTTTAGTTCTTCTTGTAGTGTTAGTGCTGAACAAATTGCTTGCATTACGTGGTCTTGTTGTGGTTTTGTTGCATTGAATAGTGCCATTACACTATCGCCAATAAATTTGTTTATTAGTCCGCCATGTTGTTTGATTGTTTTACTTGATTTTTCAAAGTAAGAGTTTAATAGTTGGATTATTTCTTCGTCTTGGAATTCCCCAAATAATTTTGAGAATCCTCTCATGTCTGTGAACAATACGGAAATTTCTTTTCTTGTCATTCCAGTATTGCCATCTTGTAAATGTTCTTTAACAACCTGTTTGTCTATGTATTGTTCAATTATTTTTTGTAGTTGTTTGTTGTTTTGTTGTTCGCTGAATAATTCATTTTTGAGTTGTACTGTTTCGGTTTTGGTTGGGGCTTCATCTTGTTTTTTTATTACTTTTTTTAGTTTACTTCCCACTCTTTGATGAAATACTATTGCTAACACAATTATGATTATGGCTACAATAACAAGATACATTGGAGTTTTAGATCCATTTTCTGAGTTCCAGGTTAATGCCCCGGTTATTGAATAAAGTCCGTCTTTTGCTTTTTTTACCCCATTTCGATGATCTTCTATAACTATGTTGGACCACTCTTTTTCTAGTGCCTTTGTTGTTAGTTTAAGGTTGTAAGTTCCGTCTTCGGTTTTTGTTCCTATGTCAAATGTTTCTTTCTCACCAACTTCTATTTCACTTTTCAAAACAAGGGTGATCATCTTGCCCTCTTTTTCTAGTTCAAGAAATATTGTTTCTTCGTAGAGAACATTGCCTAAGTTAGATATTAGTAATTCATTACCTTCTATGGCTGCATCTAATTCGATCTTTTCTAGTACCTGAAATGTTTTTTCAGATGATAACTCTTCTGACGTGATCTTAAGATTGTATTGTCCGGGTAAGTCTGTATTTCCAATTGGAAGATTGAGGGTTGTTCCTGTTGTTGAGGTTACCTCTTTGTTTGTTTCATCAGGGTAAGTAATTAGAACAGTAATTGGTGAACTCATCTCTTCACCGGCTTGATCAATTAGTTTTGTCTCAATTCTTGCATCAGCAGGAGGTAGTATGTCATTAATTTCTTGTATTGTTAATTCAGTGGGTACTTGTTTAATAGTAATGATTAGTTCTTCTTCTGCGATGTTGCCTTCCTCATCATTTGCAGAAATAAGAATTACATGATTTCCAGGTTCTAAATCGTTTGGTAGTCCATAGCTTATGTCGACGTTTTCAGTTACATCATACTTTTTTGTTTCTTGATTAAGTGTTGTTGTTAGAGTGTACTCTCCCGCTCTATCGATGGTTCCGGTTATTTGTATTGGTTCTGTGGGTCTTACTGAACTTGGTGTAACCTCTAATTGTATGTTTAATGTGTTGGTGATGGTAAATGCATCTGTTCTATCTTGTGTTAGTGTTTTACCAAGTAGGTCTTGGAGTGATGCAAGTACATAACACTCTCCATTTAGTTCGTCTGTTACGCTTATTTTTGGTCCCTGAATTATTTGTTTCTGTGTTGAACTTGTGAATAATTGTCTGTAGAATTCAAAATCAACATCGTCACAGACGAGTGCGATACTTGCTACTGCTTGTTTTGTTTCATTATTTGTGAAGGATACTTCGCTATTTAGTTCTTCGCCAAGGTGGTATGTTTCTTTTGGGGTACTTAATACACTAATTTCTTGTGTTGCATATGTGATTGTGGTTAAGAGGATTAGAAAGGTAATAAATCATAATAGTTTTTTCATACCCTTTTTTCGGGGAAGCACTTAATAAATATTTCGTTATTCTATTTAATAAGAATTCCGTTTAAGCTGCCTGTTTGTCCAGGTCGAGAAGTTATTTTTGCTTTACCTTTGTCGGTTTCAACAATAGCGCCTTTAGTTAGAATGTTTTGTCGAATAAAGTTTTTGTTAGCACTGTTTTCTGTAACATTTTTTATTGTTGCTTTAACATAAGTTTTTCCATCAAAAAGATTTAGAACGTTTGTTTGAACATTTCGGGTTTTAACATTTCCACCAAGTACTCTTGACAGTCTTCGTTTAACCTCTCCAAGTTTGGTTGTAGTCGGAACACTGCCTAATTCACTTTTTCTTTTTTTACGTGAAGCAGTATATAATCCGCCGGAACTTTTCCTTTTTGATCTTTTTCTTGAAATCATAGTATAGAGAAAAAATAGAGCATTTATAAATCTTATCCTTTGCTCTAATCTAAAAATAATAAGCTTTAAATAGGGCTAATTATTTCATAAATTAAAATGGAAACATCAAGACCTTTAGATGCACTTAACAACGCAAGAAACAAAAGAGTAATCGTTGAATTAAAAAACGGCAAACAATTTATTGGAAATCTAGTAGCTTTTGACATTCACATTAATACTGTTCTTGATAATGCAGAAGAAAGAGAAAACGGAGAGACTAAGAGACAATTGGGTAAACTCTTTATTAGAGGAGATACTATTATCTTTATTGCACCGCAGGATTAGAAAATGACTAAAGGAACACCTTCTATGGGAAAAAAGTCGGGGAAAATTACTTGCACTCATTGTAGACGGTGTGGTAAACGTACCTATCTTATGAGAAAAAAAGTTTGTAGTTCATGTGGTTATGGTGCTTCTGCTAAACTGAGATCTTATTCTTGGCAAAAAAAGGATTAGTTAGTTCTTAAATTAATTATAATTGACAATTAATCATCTTTTCTTATTAGAAATGGCAATATTACGAATATTAAGAATGCTCCAGTAAAGTTAACTAACATATCTAAGTATTGGAAGTGTCTATAGGGCACGTGATATTGTATGATTTCAATTAAGACTCCGTAACATCCCGAGATTATTGCTGCTTTGAGTATGATTTTTATTATGTTTTCTTCTTTAAATTTGATTATTCCGCTTATGAAGTGGCCCCATCCTTTGCCAAATCTTGCTTTTTTCTCTTTTAGATACATTGCTATTAGAAAGGATAGTATGAAATAAGATAGTAAATGGCTTACGAATCCCGAATTTTTAAATCCAACAACTACTGTTTGGGTTGGAATGACTGAAAAGAATAGTATTGCTATTGCAAATAATAGACTGATCATAAATAATCCGAAGGCTTTTGTTTTTATTTTGCTTTTTACTAAGTGTCCAAAGAATAGGGTTAGCATTCCTGCATGTTTGGCTGCAGAATGTTGTTGTAGTATTGTTTTAGGATGAACATATTCCTGATGAGTTGGTTTGGTGTTTTTCATCTCTATACTATATTATATATGATATATTTAAATGTTTGGAATGAATGTCAATCAATAATTTTATAAATAAACGCATTTATCTATATTATATACGCGGGGTTGCCGGAGTGGTCAAACGGGATAGGTTTAGGCCCTATTGGCTTAGTGCCTACGCAGGTTCGAGCCCTGTGCCCCGCATTTATTATTTTCTAATTTTTTGTGTTCAAGCGAAGCGAGAACTTTTGGGTGTCAACCATGTTTATTTTTATGCCAACTTCACTTATACTATATTATATAGTATGAATTTTGGGGTTGGTTTTTTTAGTTTATTTGGATGTTTTCAGTTTAAGAGTTAAGATGTTGCTTTCAATATCAGTTTATTTATAAAACAAATACTGTCTCTTTTTAAATAAACTTCAAAAAACACACCTCCTTCGTTGTACTATTTTTGAGTGATGAATGTGTCTTTTTTTCGAATTCGGCCACTACGGGCGCTCTCCAGTATGATTTCACCAACATCGCACAAAAAGTTGCGAAAAGCTTATAAATGATTATTTAGACCTTAGTGAAATACTTGAAACTTCGTCATAGAAGAATTGTGAGTGTATAGGTATTTACGCCACAATCTTTAAATATGGTGTTGGTTTCAGGTGATAAAACAAAGCCGATAAAGGCATTAAAATCAAACACGGAGGTGTTTAGATGAAAGTGAAAAAAACAATAAAAAAAATGATTGCATTGGGAATAGGGGCTTCCATGCTAGGAGCTACAGTTCTAGGTGCAATGGCTGCTGACCTAAGTGACTACCCAAGTCCGCTATTTATTAACGGAGGAGAGTTCCAAGGTTCAATAGTATTAGGAGATAATGCTATAGCTGCCGACACACTTGGCGCAATTGATATTGCAACAGGTCTACAATATAGTGGCGGAGCATCAGAAGTTTCTGTTGATGATGGAGTTGCTATTTCAGCATCTGGAGATCAATTAAACATAAATGAAAGTATTTATGATGTTGATACCTCATTAGACGGAGATGATTTACCAACAGTTCTTGGAAACGGAGTTTTCGAAGAAAGTGAAGGTAATACTGACAACGATGAATCCTACACACAAGAAATTGCTTTTATCGACGGAACAGGAGAGCTACAACTTGCTCAAGATGACGACGATGCTGCAAATGGTGGATTATATATGGTATTCAGTAGATCAAATAATTTCCCAATGTACAATTATACTTTGGAATTTGATGACTACATGGAATTCGATAATACATCCCAAACAACAACAAATGCTGATTTAGAAACAGCAAAAATTGAAATACAAGGAAACTTGTACACAATAACTGCTGCAAAAGTTAGTTCTACAGGAAAAATCGATAAGTTAACCATGCAAGCTGGCGACACAACTGTTTGGCTTGAACAAGGAACTCCAATAACAAGAATTGTTGGTGGAGAAGAACATGAAGTTGAACTTGTAGACGTTAACGAAAATGAAGATAAATGTGGAATCATGGTTGATGCTACACTTCAATGGGTTGATAAAGGATCATCCAAAAAAGTTAATGGTGTTGAAATCGGAGTTACCGACGCAATTGTTGTACACTCAGATACAAAAGACACAGACGTTTGTGAAGTAAACTTGGGAGCAACCGAAATTGTTTTAGAACAAAACAAAAAGGTTAACATCAATGGTAAAAAAATTGACGGATCCGAAGTTCAATACAAAGAATCTAGTGAAAGTCAACTTGAGTCTATGAGCATCTGGTACTCACCAGAAGATAAAGTTTATCTAGCTGAAGGCGAAAGTATGGCAGACCCTGTTTTAGGAAACTTCGAAATTAAGTTTGCTAATATTGTGGCAAAAACCACAGAAATTGATATGGGTATTTCAGGAGATGATTTGACCTTGAAATTTAACAACATAGACGGAAAAGCAATAAGTTTACCGTTCTTCTGTGAAGGAAATTGTGATTCTTTGGATGATGCACTTTTCTTCGGAACATCTGTTGATGCAGAAGATAGATACTATTTTGCAGGCGGAGTATGTCTGGGATCTGGTGCTGTAACTGATTGTGAAGGAGCTCGATTCCTTGTAATTGAAGGAAAAGAACTTCACGTTATTGAAGTTGATGACATAGACCTAAGTGACAACAAAACAACTTTGAAAGACGTTACATACGGCGGTTCAAAAACAACAAGTAATTCAATTAATGGTGACTTTGTTGCTATGAATTTACCTGCAGGCGGTCCTACCGTAAATCTAGCAGTAGAACCTGACAGTTACTGGATTAATTTCAGTGCAGTTGCAGGAAGTGTTGTTGTTGACGTAGATGAAGTTATGTATACTGAATACGAAGGATATGTTGAACTAACTGGAATAGGTTTAAACGGAACCACAGAGAATACAACCGGCGCTGCTGGAGTTATATCTAATTTAACAATTAGTATTAACGAAAGTGAAGGTGAAGTTGACTCATCTACTGGAACAGAAGATCCAAGAGACGAGATAGAATTCATCGTGTATGTTGATACCTCTGATGACGAGTTAAACATCAAAACCCCAACCCTAAGACAAGCATCTTACGCTGCTGTTGATAAGGTTGCAGATAGTAACAACGACCAAGTGTACTACACTAATTACGGTACAAGAGTTGACTACGACAATGAAAACAAAAGATCTGCTAAAGCATTGTTCCCTGAAAAGGAATTATATGCTAATGTATTCGTTTCTCCAGTAGGAGCATCAGTTCTTGGTGGCGGAATGGGTGGAGCAGATAAAAAGATTGCAGTTGGAACAGCTAAACTAGCATCCGAAGTGGATAGTTTGTCAGCACAAAATTCTATCATAGTAGGTGGACCATGTGCTAACGAAAAAGCAGCTGAATTCCTAGGAGTTACTTCAGCAACATGTTCTGAAGGAGCACCAGAAGCTAACACCGCAGTTGTGAAACTGAAAGAATATGGTGACTATGTTGCTATGTTAGTTAACGGATACGACGCAATCGACACACGAAGAGCTTCAAGAGTTCTTGCAAATTACAACGATTATGACCTAATGGGTGATGAAGTTGTTGTTTCTGGAACAGACTTTAGCAATATTGTTGTGGCAACCGTAGAATAAGGGTAAAACCTTTTCTTTTTTTCTTTTTTTTTATTATACTTCTAAAGCAAAAAAATTATAAACTACCTCTTTCTCAGTATTACTATGAAAAAGTTCATTGTTTTATTATTGATACTTGTAATGGTGCCTTCAGTTTTATCTTTTACTTTGAGGGATTATCCTGACTTTTTTGTTAATGGGAATACATTAAATGTGAAGATTGTGGTGGGAGACACTGCTATTGCTTCTGATACTATTGGTGCTATTGAGATAGCTACGTCTTTACAGTACAATCCAACTACTAATCAGTCTTTTCATGGGCTGAGGGCAGTTCTTGCTTCTGAGGTGGAAGATTTTACTAGTGAGAACTTAATTTCTGTTGGAGGACCTTGTGCTAATGGGGTTACTGCTGAGATCATGGGTTTTCCTCCTTCTTGTTCAGATGCCATACCTCCAAATACTGGAATGATCAAGCTTTATGAGTTTGAGAATAGGTTTTCTGTTGTTGTTGCAGGTTATTCTGCAATGGATACGCGTAGAGCTTCGAGAGTTATTGCAAATTACTATGATTATGCCTTGCCTTTGTCAGATTTTATGGAAGTCTTTTTTGCTCAGCAGAAAGAAATCTTAGTTAATTGATGCTTTGTAAATATTATGTTTTATTCTTGTTATTTTGAGTTTTGCTTTGCTTTTAGCAGGTCCTGTGAATGATATTGTTCTGTTTTGAGCGACCGCAATCTTTTCATTTTTTAATCTTCCTTCACATTTAACTTCTGCCTCGATTATTTCTTTTTTCTTGAATGGTTTTGGGAGTTCTTTTGTCTTAATTACACTAAAATCTGTTTCTTTCAATATTAGTCTGATTGTATGTTTTTTTTCTAATCTTTTTAGGCGTTCAAAGAACGGGTCCCATTCTTCTTCTTTCAATTTTTTGCCTTTTGGATAGTAAAGATATTTTTGTACCCCTAATAGGGGTGCTTTTTGTTTTTTATTTAGGTTTTTAGCAAATTTTACAATATTCTCCAATTCTTCATCATTTAGTCCTTTTACTATTACTGGGGCCACAACTACCTCTATGTTTTTACTTGCGACATACTTGATCGCATTCAATATGTTTGTTACTTGGTATGGTTTGCCTGCCATTTTAGTAGCTAATACGGGATCAATTGCGTTTAGTGATATGTTTAATCGTGTAAATCCTGCATTGATTAGTTCATCTATTTTGTTTTCTGTCAGAAAGGTCGCATTTGTGTCCATTGAGACACGTTTTATTGCTTTGTTGTGACGTAGCTTTTTTATTAAATATGTTAGTTTGGAATAACGTAGGGGCTCTCCCTGGCAACCTACATGTATTTCCATCTCATTGCACTCTTTGTAAGCAATTAGTTTGTTGATTTCTTCGATTAAGTAGTCTGCTTCAACTACAAAGTCTCTTATCCTTCTATTTTCATCTACCGAACAAAATACACAGTCCAGATTACATGATGTGATTGGTTTTATTTCTAGTATGTTGGTTCCGCGGTCAATTATACCAAATGAGACGTTGCCCATTAGTGGAATGCCTGAGTTCTTGTGAATGTATGTTGTAGGTTTGCCATTTGTTAGATTAGTTAGTGAGTTAAACCCTTTGTTGATTAGTTCGCCAAACTTTCTTTCATTAATGTTTGTTTTAAAGACTATTTTGCCTTTGTTTACTGAATACGTTCCTAACCGTTCTAATTCTTCATTCTTAATCTTAAAGCTGAAGATTTCTAAGAATATTGCATTTACACCCTCTTTTTCTTGTTTGAATTTTATGTCTTCATATTCAAATTGCATATGATTAAATGGGGATTGAATGTTTATAAAACTTTTCCTCAGTTTCAAGAATGTAAAACTTTAAATATTCCCTTCTTCTTCGTTTCGGTATGGGGGATGAAAAAAAAGAAGACGAAGTAGTCATAACTTATGAGACTCTTTTTGAAATCTTTAGACGAGAAAAGAATCGGGGAGAGTTACAATTGTTAGATGACTCTTTTTTGATGAATGTTATTTCTTATCTTGTTAAGAAGAAAGCAATTCTTGATGCTAATACTGATCAGAGTACCTTGTTTGCTGAGGAGGAAAAGCTTAGCGCTGAGAAACAATTATTTAATATTAAAAAGATTTTAAGAGATCTTTATGAGCAGAGGGAGAAGAAGGTTATTGAGATGGCAATGAATAAATCTCGAACTCAATCTCCATTAATTGATGAAACTACTTTGTTAAAAGAGGAAAGATTACTATATGATTCTTTGGTTAAGACTCTCGATGTTAGTAGGCAAGATATTTTGATGAAGTTGTTGAATGCTGAGATGCCCACGGTTAGTGTTGATGCTGAACCTAAAGAGGAAGTAAAAGAGTTAAATCTTAAATTTGTTGAAGACACTCCAGAGTTTGCCTCTCCAGATATGGAAATGTTGGGACCTTTTGTTAAGGACGATATGGGCACTTTTCCTAAAAAAGTTGCAGATATTCTTATTAAACGAGGTTGCGTCGAGGTTGTTGAATAAAAACCTTTATAAACCATCCATAAATTCTTTAACCTATGAAAGTACCTAAACAGATGAAAAGATTATGTCCAAAGTGTAAAAAACACACTCCACATAAGGTATCTCAGGCTAAAAGAAAGGGTTTGAATGCTACTCATCACCAAACCTGGGGAAGTCGTAAAAGACAGAGCCTGCGTAATAGAGGTGTTGGTATTGGAATGGGAAACCGAGGACGATTCTCACGTAAAGCTATTACTAAGTTTAAAATGACGGGTAAGAAGTTAACTAAAAAAACTGACTTTAGGTATGAGTGTGGTGAATGTAAGTATGTTTCTGTTCAAGCTACTGGTATGAGATTGAAAAAGGTCGAAATACAGTAAAGTATAATAATCTTTATAAAATCTAATTATTTACATTAAGTATGGGGGACAAAATGAAGTATTTATTGATATTATTACCAATTCTTTTGTTAGTTGGATGTTCATCTGAGGGTCAGACTACAACTAGTGGAATCACTGGAAACATTGTTTCTTCTGATGCAGTTTATGCTAGTGAGTTTACTGTTGAATTAAATAGTGGTGTGATCAATCCTGATTCACTTAATATTCCACAGAACTCTATTGTTATTTTGAATGTTTTTGATCATGATAATCGAACTGATGTTTTTTTGGTAGAAGGTTATGGTGAGGAGCGTTTGGTTAATGGACGCGCTAACTTTTATTTTAAAGCAACCAAAGAAGGAACCTTTGAGTATGGTTTAATAAAAGAACAAAATAAAGGAAGATTGATTATAAAATAATTATTTCTTTTTCTTTAGTGCTTTTCCAAGTTCTACTAGCAGATCACCAATTATTGCTCTCTCTTTTTTAATTAGGTCTTGAGCTGCTTTACTTTGCATTACTTTTTTTACTGCACCTTTTGTTGCTTTTTTCTTTGCCATTTTTCACCTCTTAAATTGTAAGTACCCAATTAGTATGAGTAGTAAACCAATTAGTATGTATGCCCATTCATAGAGCCATTGATATAGGTATTCTGCAATTCCGAATCCGATTAGGAGTATTCCTGCTAGTCCGAATACAGCCATTATAACATATTTTTGCATTACTTTTTTTGATATTTTTTTGATTAGGTTTGGAAACGGTTTTAGTACCTGGGTTCTTATTGTACCTACAAAACTTATTATGGCTTCATTTACCATGTCAGAAATTAAGCTGCTTAGTGGATTTTTTTTGTTTACCATCATATATTTTAGAATTTATAGTTTATAAACTTTTTTAAAAGTTTAGGCACAGAACGTCAGTGATGGCGTATAAATTTTTGGTAAAAAATTTATTCTATGAATGCAATGAGACGGTATAAACTTTTTTACTTTTTTAACAATTTAATTTTTCTTGTTTCTCTTGTGCTTTTGTTAGTTTAATTTTTTCTCCATTAAATAAGGGTTCACCATAAACTCCATCATATCCTGGTTTAACTCTTATTTTTCCCTCTCTGTTCATTATGATTGCTTTAGCTAATTTTGCATCTATTTTTGCAAGTTCTTCAAAGGGTTCATTTAATAATATTTCAAATTCTGTTTTGTCTTTAACAAAGGAGTTGTAGACTTCCCAAACTGTTTTGGTTGCAACTCCTTTTTTGTAAACTGCAGAGATTAATTCAGATAAGGGGATTAGTTTGAAAACTTCAGGAGCATCTTTTGGAACGTATCCTTCTTCACGATCAGCTAATTCTTCTACTCGGTATTCTACCCCAATTGTTAGTTGTTTTCCACATTTCGGACAAAGCCCGCCTGCGTTTTGACTCTCTTTTGGGGACATTACTACATTACAATTTCTGTGTCCATCGTAATGATATTTTCCATATGCAGGTTCAACCTCTATTGTTCCCTGAATTGAGTTTTCTTTTAGTTGTGTCAAAATCGAATCATAACTCTTTTCTCCGTTGAATAATGTTGCCTCTCTTCCCATTCTCCAGGGCCAAAAACTATGTAGGTCGGAAAAACTAACTTTGGTGTACTTGTCTAGTTGGCTTAGTCTCCAGTTCATTTGTGGATCGCTACTCAGGCCTGTTTCTATTGCATGTATTTTGTGTGTTTGATCTTTAAAACATTCTTTTACAGTATCAAATCCTGATTTTGATCCAAACATGCTGAACCAGGGGGTCCAAATGTGTGCAGGTATTACCTCAACTTTTGGATTTATTTCTGTTAATTTTTCAACGAATTCTTCACAAGGAATTTTGAAGATGGGCCTGCCATCATAGTCTATTCTTCCTTTTGATTTTAACCATTCAGTTATCTGTTCTACTGTTCCAAGATCTGGTGCAAGAATTATGTTGTGTACTCGTCTCCCCTTGCCTTCGTCTGTATAAACTAGCGCTATCTCACTTGTTAGTAGGAAGGGGTAACCTGTTTTTGTTTCAAGAATTCCGTTTCCTTGTTCTGTTAGGTCTGCTTTTATTTCTTCTATCCATTCAGGATGAGTAAAGTCCCCTGTTCCAAGTAGGTCTGTACCTTTTAGTCTTGCATATTTTTCTAGATTTTTTATTGTTAGATCTTTTGAAGTACCTCTAGAAAATCTTCCGTGTATATGTAAGTCTGCTATGTACATGATTAAAAATTGATTGGTTGCTTTTTATGTTTTTATGGTTTGTGCAGCAATTATTAAAAGTGATAACTGATTTTTTTATACGAAACACCAACTGTTTTTTTTACTTTATTTATTGTCTCTTTAAGTTCGGCCATACTTTCTGCTTCCCCTCTGAATCTAATTAAGTTTTGGGTGTTTGATTTTCTAACATTAAATCTATAATCTTCACAAACTACGCTTACTCCATCTAGATAGTTTTTCTTTCCTTCAAATTGTTTAAACTTTTTCAGCACTTTTTCTTTATCTTCTACCTCGAAGTTAATTTCATCTGAAAGGAATGTTTTTTGAAATTTTTTCACTAGTAAAGAGAGGGGTTTTTTATTTTTAGATAGGATGTTTAATACTTTTAATGTGGTTAGGAGTGCTGAGTCAGCATAGTAGTTTTCTCTAAAATAGTAGTGCCCTGATAGTTCTCCGCCTAATAGTGCTTTTTTCTTTCGCATTATTCTACTTAAGAAGGTGTGTCCAACTCGGCTTCTAACTATTTTGGCTTTTTTTGTTTTAGCAAGTTCTTCTAGTATCTTGCTTAATCGTAAATCTACAACTATCCTGTCTTTTTTCTCAGCAAGTTCATCAATAAACAATGCCATTATGTAATCTCCCTTTATTGGCGTCCCTGTTTCGTCAATAAATACTACTCTATCTGCATCTCCATCAAATGCCAGGCCAAGGTCTGCTTTTCGTGATTTAACTGTTTTTATTAACTCTTTTAAGGTCGCTTTTTTTATTGGGTTTGGAGTGTGTGCAGGAAAATTCCCATCAGGTTTGAAGTTTAATTTTATTAGGTCTTGTTTACTTAATGCTTTTTCTATCTCTTTTCCGCCAAGTCCGTTGCTTGCATCAATAACAATTTTTAGTTTGCGTTTAATTTTGCAATTTGAGTTTAGAAATGTTTCATATTCTTCATCAGAATTTAGTTTTATGTGTTGCCCCTTTTTTTTTGTAATTCTTAATTTCTCTCTCACTTTACTTTCAAGTTTTTTTAATTGCTTGAATGAGAGTGGAAATGCTTTGCTTGTTACAAATTTCATTCCGTTTTGGTCTTTTGGGTTGTGGGATGCGGTGATCATTATCCCTCCCTTGAAGTTATAAAATGCAGAAGCAAAATAAAATTTGGGCGAGGTACAAAGTCCGATGTCATAAACATCAACTCCTGTAAGTCTAAGCCCTTCGATTGTTGCGTTTACTAAATCTTTTGAAGAATTTCTTGCATCGTATCCAACTAATACTTTCTTTGTTTTTACAATGGATGGAAATGCGTTTGCAATTTGTTGCACTAACCATTCATTTACTTGAGTCGGATATATGCCTCTAACGTCATACGCTCCAAAAGCAGATTCTTTATCTTTAAAAACACCCATCTTTTTTCTTACACTCGTTTATTTATAAATTTGTATTATTACTTTAACATAGTTATAAACATTTATATATGTTGCCTTTTGATAATGAGTGGGGTGATACACAATGGATAAAAGATTTGGACATTATTCTTTCGTTATAGGTATTCTTTTAGCAATTATTTTAGGAATAGCTAGTTCGGCAAAATTTAGTACAGGCACACAAACAGCACTAACTTCTTTATTGATTTTGTTAGGTATAGTTGTTGGTATGGTTAACATTACAGGTAAAGAAACAAGAGAGTTTTTGTTAACAACAGTAGTTTTAGTAATTGTTGCTTCTTTAAGCATTACTCTACTAAGATCTGTTGCATATGTTGGATTTGTTTTAGCTGACCTATTTTCTGCAATGCTTGCTTTTACTGTTCCGGCAGTGATTGTAGTTTGTATTAAGAATGTTTGGCGCTTATCTAAAACTAAATAATTCGACTTTGGTCGTGCCAGAAACTAAATGTTTCTGAGCATTTTTTATTTTTTTTATTTGATATTCTTACTTGATTTTGCACGTAAACTTTTAAAAAAGTTTATATATTAGCTCTGCAATTGTTTTTTTATGGATCATGTGAAGCATCACTATGCATTCGCTCTGATTGCTTTGGTTATTGCTTTTGGAGGTATGCTGCTTGTACGAGCTTACACCG
Source organism: Candidatus Woesearchaeota archaeon (assembly GCA_018653365.1). Taxonomy (GTDB): domain Archaea; phylum Nanobdellota; class Nanobdellia; order Woesearchaeales; family JABIAG01; genus JABIAG01. Next base: position 640,553 of record JABIAG010000001.1, on the reverse strand, counting down.
GTCACGCGACAGCTCCTGTTGAAGGGGGTTTTAGCTTTAGTAAAGCAATTATTTCAGTAATCGTCCTTGTGGGATGTTTAGTATTTTTTGAGGAGGCAAGACATAAATGAATGAGAGAGCAGTTTCACCGTTGATTGCAACTATTTTTCTTATTGCAGTTTCTGTTGCTTTAGGTTCTATTGTTATGAGTCTTGGACAAGATTATGTTTCTCAAGCAGATCCTTTGTCTGCTTCTTGTAGTGAAGTTTCTTATGATTTAAAGAGAGTTAATTATAATCAAAACACTAACGAATTGAAAATTATTGTGGATAATGGTGATTTTCAGATTGATGGGTTTTTGATTAAACTATTTGATGAATCTTACACTGAGGGTTATTCTGAAAGAATTTCTCAAACCATCCTTCCTTACGAAGTGGGTGTTATGAATCTCCTGATTGATACGCAGAAAATTTCGAGTGTTTATGAGGTTAAAGTTATTCCTCAAATTGGTTCTAGTATTTGTGATTCTACGTTTAGACAGGTTGATCAGTCTTCTCCTCTGTTTGTGATGCAGTAACTTCAGTAAACTTTAAATTGTAGTGAGGTTATTAGTTTGTATGGATGTTACTATTGATCTTAATAAAACTGTAAATCAGAATGCTGCGATTTATTTTGAGAAGTCTAAGAAGGCTAAAAGAAAAATTATTGGGGCTGAAGAGGTTGTTAAAAAAACAGAAAAAGAATTAACTAAACTTCTAAAAGAAAAAGACCTGTTTGAAAAGAAAGAAAAAGAAAGGCAAGAACAAGAAGCAAAATTTAAAGATCGAAAAAAAGAGTGGTTTGAAAAGTTTCGATGGTTTTATACCTCAACTAATCTTCTTGTGGTTGGGGGAAGAGATGCAACCTCTAATGAGATTGTGATTAAAAAGCATGCAGAACCTGGTGATTTGGTATTTCATACTGATATGGCAGGGAGTCCGTTTTTTGTACTGAAAACAAAAAATAAAAAGCCAACTAAAGCAACTTTAAGAGAGGTGGCAGATGCAACAGCAACCTTCTCTCGTGCTTGGAAATTAGGATTGCAGTCTCAGGATGTGTTTTATGTTGATCCTGAACAAGTATCGAAGAAACAAGAGTCTGGAACAACCCATTTAGCTAAGGGCGCGTTTATGATTTATGGTAAGACTACTTATGTTGAGAATAAAACAAATCTTTGTATTGGACTTACAAAAGATAACGCAATCATGGCAGGTCCTTGTGATGCAATCAAGAAGCACTGCACTCAATCAGTTCAATTACTTCAGGGTGAGGAAAAGGCATCATCTATTGCAAAAAAGATTCAACACGTTCTTGATGGTGACTTGGATGAGATAATTCGAGCTCTCCCTGCAGGAAGTTTTAAAATGAAAAAGTAATAAAATAACAAACTATTTAAACCATTAGTGCAATATTCAGGCATAGGAGAGGTGAGTTAATGCTGACAGGTAGTATTTTTTTAGATTTGACAATAATTTTTGTTGCAGTGGCTATTTTAGCTTTTTTTGCTAAGATGTTTAAGCAGCCATTAATTCCGGTTTATATTATTACGGGTATTTTATTAGTTCCTGTTTTTAATATACTTCATAATGATGCTTTTGTTTCTGCAATTTCACAATTTGGAATTGTCTTCTTACTTTTCATTGCAGGGTTAGAACTAGATTTCACTAGATTAAAGAATGTTACTAAGGTTTCTATTTTGGGTGGTTCGATTTTAGTGGGTTTACTTTTTGCTTTAGGTTTTGCTGTTTCAAAAGCGTTTGGTTTTACAAGTATAAGTTCGGTTTATATGGGGTTAGTTTTATCTTTTTCTTCAACTATGGTTATTGTTAAATTGCTCTCTGATAAAAATGAATTGGATTCTTTGCATGGTAAGATTGGTTTGGGTTTGTTAATAGTTCAGGATGTGTTTGCAATTGTTGCTTTTATTTTGCTTTCATCCTATCAAGATTTTTCCATTGGTAGGCTGGGTTGGTTGGCTCTGATTATTGTGGCTATTTTGGGAGGAGTTTATTTGCTTTCAAAATTTGTTTTTCCAAAGCTTTTCAAGTTTGTTGCAGAGTCACAAGAATTGTTATTGATTACGGCAATTGCACTTTGTCTCTTTTTTGCTTCTTTGTTTGGATTTTTCATTTCAGCAGAGGCTCTTGGGATTGGGGCGTTTATTGCAGGTTTGGCACTAGCTAACTTACCGTATAATCTGGAAATAATTTCAAGAATTTCTCCGTTAAAAGATTTTTTTGCAATGCTTTTTTTTATCTCTTTAGGAATGTTGCTGCCTCTTACACAGCTTTCATCATTACTTGTTCCAACTATTGTATTCCTTGTTTTAATTATTATGGCAAAGCCTTTAATCACATTTTTCTTAGTAAAAGCGTTTGGTTATATGCCTCGGGTTTCATTTCTTACTGCAATTTCTCAATCACAAGTTTCTGAGTTTGCTTTAATCCTGGCATTTTTTGGTATTGCAACCAAGCAGATTTCTCAAGATCTTTTTGCCTCGATTGTGATTATTGCCATTGTTACTATTGCTTTAACGTCTTATCTTACTCAACATAGAAATATTATATTTTCTAAGCTTAAACGTCCTTTTTCTCCTTTTGTCAAAACAGGGAGGGAAATGTCTCTTGCGTATCTTCCTAAAACGTTTAGAAAGAAGTTTGTTCTGTTGGTTGGATATGATAGGTTGGGATTCAGTATCCTTGAAACCCTGAAGAAGTTGAAGGATATACCTGTTGTTGTCGATTTTAATCCAGAGGTTATTCAACAATTAAGGGAGGATAAGGTTAATTGTGTTTATGGGGATGTTACTGATTCCGATCTTCTTGATAATTTACATTTAAAGGAGTGTAAATTGATTATTTCAACTGTTCCTGATATGCAGGCTAGTGCACTTTTAATAAGAAGATTTAAAGAAATTAATAAGCGAGGGTTTATTTTTCTTACTTCTGAAACTGTTGATGGTGCGCTTAAATTATATAAAGAAGGTGCCGATTATGTTATTATTCCACGTTATGTTGGGGGCAAACATCTGTCTTTGATGGTTAAGAAAGCAAAATTCAATGTTAAAGAAATTATGAAAAACAAGTTGGAAAATTTACACGAACTACAACGGAGGCAAGAACATGTCACAAGACATCGTTAGGGTTCAGATTGGTAAACAGGGGTTAACTTCTGCTTTATTGTCTGAAATTAGGAAACATTTAAAAGCTAAAAAATCAGTTAAAGTTAGGTTTTTAAAGGCTGCACTTGGAAATCAGGATAGAAAGCAGTTAGCGAGTGAATTAAAAGATACATTAAAAGTTAAAGGAACTTTGGTGGGTAATGTTTTTTCGATAAAAAATGGTTGAAGCTAAACAACTTGTTAAGTATGGATTTCTTAGTAGTAAAGGTAGGTCTCTAATTGACGATACCTCTCTGGAGGGGTTGAAACGATTTGCTGATAGTTATGGTGGTGATTTTGAGGAGCTTGCCGATATGGAGATGAGAGAGGTACATTCTTCTATTTTTAAATCAAAACCGAGTTTTACAGGTTATCCTCAATCTTCGTATTCTAATCGATTAGTGTATGAAAATTATTCTATGAGTGTTGAAGAAATGTATTTCTGGATTTTAAATCAGCTTACTGTTGATCAGGGGTATAGAAAAGATCAAATTATTAAGATTACTGATGTGTTTTCTGCTTCTGAAATGTCCACGTATTGGGGTATTTCTGCTCAGAGGATTTCAATACAGCAAGATCGTGCTTCCCAATACTTAAAGTTCATTGCAGACATGGTTAAGAGTATGTTTCAACTTATTCGTGATTTGAATATTGTTGATGAAAAGTTAGGTTATTATACTGACTCTTTTAGTGATGATCCTAAGAAAGCCCAGGATGGAGATACTGTTTTAAAAGGACAGTATGCAGATCTTGTAGAGGGCGGTCCTAAAAGTCCTGCTTCGGTTTTTGGAATGGCTCAACAGTATAACTTTGTTACTTTGCCTAACTTATTTTTTCAGGCTAAAGTTGCTGGAAAAACTGAAGATGAAATTATTAGAAACTTGCCAGATTATGTTGCAAAAGTTAGTAAAGAGTTTGGTAATGATACCCTGAAAACAGTTTTAGAACGAAAACTTTCTCAGTATTATCGTTGGAAGTTCCGTACGTTTAAACAGTTGAATACCTATAGAAAGCTTTACAAGAGTTATCTTCGTCAGCATTATAATAATATTCGTTTGTATATGAATTGGGTGAAGCCTTATTTAAGAAATATTAAACGTCTCTCGCCTAGTGCTAAGAAAAGCGATTCTGCGGAGTTAGTTGCTGCGTTTGAGGGTGAGATGATTGAGGTTGAAATTCTTGCTCATAAAACTGTTGATAAAAGTGGTTTTTATGCTGTGATTATTGCTAATTTTGAGTATCGAACAGTTCCCCAGCTTGAATGGGTTCCTGGACATCAAGAAAGAAGATCTACCATGACGGGAAGGGCGGAGATGCATTTGCGTGCATATGGTTGGACTAAGGAACAATGGCAAAATTATGTTAAGATGAAGGAAGAGGAAGATATTGAATTGTTAAAAGAAATTAATGATACTATTAAAGAGGCAATGGAAACGCTTGGTGAAGATATTAAGAAATATTTAGATGATAAGGAGCGTCCTGAAGATAATGTTAAAAAAGACAAACCTAAGAAGTGGGTGTTAAAAAGAGGCAAGATTGCTGAAGTTGTTGATGAGAATGCTGCTAAGGGTAAAGTTAGACAAGATTCTGTTTTCACACCTTTTGCTTCTTTATTTGAGGGTTTTGGTTTATTGTTCAAACCGTTCACATTTAATATGTCTTGGTGGAGAGGAAGTTCTTCTAAAAGTGGAAATGCTAAGAAGGCAGAGGGTGCAGCTGCAAAACATGCCTGGACACTTTACAAATATTATAAGAAGGCACATGGTTTGCTGAGTTGGTAGTCAATTTGAATAGAGTAAATCTTTAAAAGTATTAGTGTATTTCTCTGTGTTATGGTTGAAATAAGTACTGTTATGATATACCCAAGTCAGGTTGGTGTTGCTGGGTTTATGTTGGGAATGTTGGATCCTTGTGGTGAAAAAATAGCAGATATTGCTGTAGCTAATCTTCGTCGGGAGACTGTTGAAGCTCATTATGCACCTCATAGAGAAAAGCCGTTTTTTCCTTTGCTTGTTAATTCTTTAGTTGGTCAGTGCGTTGTTGTTGCTGCGTATGAAGGAGAAAAAGTGGTTGATAAAATAATGGATGTTACGGGTCGGCGTACAAATCCTTTAGAGTGTGTTCCTGGAACTATTCGGAGAATGTTTGGGGACGATTCAGTTGAGGCAGCCCTGGCTGAAAATAGAGTTATGAGATGTGTGATACATCGTTCTGATTGCCCTAAAGAAGGTGAAAGAGAGTTTAGAGTTTGGGAACCATACTTTCAATTATAAATACTATAACTTTAAATATTTAATACGTATATTCTTATCATGTCACTTGATGAACTTAAAGAACTTTCGCCAAAAGAAAGACTAAAACGGTTAAAAGAATTACAAGAAGAGGATAAGAAAGAGATAGAGGAGGCTGAAGAACTCATAAAACAATCTGTTCATGATGTTGAACAGGAAGAGATTGATGAGGTTGTTAGAAGAATAAAAAAGCCTGAGTTGAGAAAGGTTAATGTTGAAGATTTATTTGATGATAAAAAAGAAGATGTTAAACGTGATGAAAAAAAGGAAGAGTCGTTAGAAGATAAGGCTGAAACTGCACCCAAACCAACACAAGAAGAGATTAATAGTCGTATTGGAAATTATTCTTTGGCAAGAGAGGAAACTTATGATAAGGTAAGAGGTCTTGTTGAAAAGGCTCAACAGGGTACTATAACTCAGCAAGAGCAAGAAAATCTTTCATTTTACAAGAAACAATTTGATGATGTTAATCCAGATTACATGCAGGGTAATGATCGGGATGTTGTTGAACGTACAGAACAATTACTTGATAAAATTATGAAGTATTATTAGAAGGAATATCTTTAAAAATGGTCTTCTACTTCTTTAATTATTATGAATGAACCTATACGATTTGGTGCTATTGGCGGAGGTATGGCTACTTATTTGCAGGCTAAATCTTGTATTGAAAATAAAAGTCTTGCACAGTTAATTGCAGTTCATGATACTTGTGAGCTGGCTATGCAGGGTCTTTATGCCGGTCTACAACGAGTTGACCCCAGTCTTACATTAGATTTGAATTCTACTCTTAGTGGTTTTTTAGCCAGGGATGATTTAGATTTTGTTTGTATTAACACCCCTCCTTTTGCTAAACTACCTCTTGTTAAAGCTGTGGCTGGAGCAGGTCATAATGTTGTTGTTGAAAAACCTTTTGCGCGTACTCTTGCTGAAGCTTATGAAATGATGCATGTTTGTGATGAGGCAGATGTTAGTTTGGATGTTATTAGTCAGCATCGTTTTGATCCTGATGTTCAACGTGCTAGAGATATTATTTCACATCCGGATTTTGGTGAGGTGACTTATGCTGAATTAGGTTCTTATTGGTCTAGATGTCAAGACTATTTTGATCAGGCTGATTGGCGTGGTACCTGGCAAGGTGAAGGTGGTGGCGTTTTGATGAATCAGGCAGTTCATGGAATGGATGTTTTAGCTTATTTACTGGGTGGTTTTGATCTGGTTACCGCAAGTGCAAGTGCTCGTGATCATGATATTGAGGTTGAAGATTGTGTTAGTGCAGAGGGTAGATTCTTAACTGGTGCAGATTTTGATGTTTCTGCTACAACGAACTGTCATGAAGGGGATGCTGAGTGTTTAACCTTTGTTGGAGAACAAGGCCAATTAATGTTACGGAATTATCAATTTATTGAAGGGAGTGGATTATATGCTGGGCCTACTATTGAACCCGCTCTGGCTAGAAATGGGGTTGTTGCTGACGCGTCAGGTCATGGTGGCCATTTTAGACAGTTAGAACTTATTGGTAGAGGGGTTCGTGGAGAACATGCTGAACGTGTTACTGGTGCGGATGCTTTGATTACTTTACGTAATACTATGATGATTTATTATTCTACTATGAATGGTAGTGAGGTTGTTGAGGGTGTTAATTCCAAGTTTAAACCTGATGCAGAATCAATGTGTTCTTATTTAAAATAATTATTCAAAGGGTATTCCTGCCCATGAACTAAAGTCTTTACTAACTCTTTCACCCATTTGTTGTGTTACCTCTCCAACTAAGAAGTAGGGTGGTGAGGTTCGTCCAAAGTATGAGTTTTCTACAACATCCCAGGGATCAAATTGTCCTGTTCTTAATCCGTAGATTGGGCTTCCAAATTCTTTAAATGCGGATAATAATGCTCTCTCTCCTTGTCTGCCGGTTTCAACTACAAAGTCTACTCCTTCTCCTTTTAGTTTTTCTATTGCCTCTTTGATTGGGGCGGTTCCTTGTCCTGGGTCAACGTGTTCATCATAATATCCAAAATTGTCTGATACGTGTACGTGTCCAAGTACGTTTGATTTTTTTAGGTCTTTAACTTTGTCCATTAACCAGCCTTGAAATTCTTTATCGCTTCCCTTAAAGTATCTTCGCCAGGTATTGGCGTGTCCTATGTCAAATGTTGCTTTGATATGTTTTTCCGCTTCTTCTGTTGCTCTTTCCTTTCCCCAGCCCTTGTCTTTTAGTTTGTCAACCATTCTAGCTCTTCCTTCTTGTACCATTTTTTTGAGTTCGTCTGGGTGTCCACCGTATTGTTCGGGGAATATGTTTTCTGGAGAAACGTACAGGTCTTTTTTTAGTTTTGCTGATTTTTGTTTTGCCATTGCATGCAGTCCTAAATCTGCTAGGCTTTCTGCTGATTTTGCTATTGCTACTTTTTCGATTGGTTTTGCATGGCTTCTCATTAGTTTCATTTCTTCTATTCTTTGATCTGTTGCCATGATTGATTTTTTTAGTCCTTTTCTTCTTTCGTCGCTTACGTTAAATTGACTTTTTTCATCTAATAATTCTTGGTAGTATGCTTTGCTTCCTTCCATCTCATTCATTTTTTCTTCTATTTTTTGCTGGAAGTACCATTCTTGGGTTCCGTAGTTTGTGCCATTTTTTTTGTTAGATTGATCTTTTAGTTTTTCTATGTCTTGCCAATCGTATTGTTTTATTTCTGCTTCACCATTTGGTTTTTCTTTTATTTTTGGTACTAATTTGTCACCATTACCATTTTCTTCTTTTTCAAAGACTATGTTTCCATCATCATCTTTTTCATATATTGGTAAGAATATTGGTTGATCTTTTTTTACTGAGTCTATGATTTGGCCGGTTAGTTCGTCTGCTAGGTACATTGTTGCTTGATCTTCTTCGGTTTGTTGGATTAAGTTTCCATCTTTGTCTGTTTCTCCATGGTATCTGTATCCCTGGAATTTATTTTTCTTATCTTTTCCTTCTATTCTTTGTCCTGCATCAAAGATGGGTCTTACAAACTCTCCCGTATGCATTACTACGGGTCCTCCTTCTGTTACGTCTGCTGCAAAGTCGATTGCTCTTTTGATTTCGTCTACTGATTCTTTTCTTGATTCTTCTTTGAATCCTTGTTGTGTAAAGCCTGAAATGGGTCCAACGTTTGGTGTTGCGTGTGTACTTAATTCTACTCTGTTTACTTTTGCAAAGTCTTTTATTGCTTTTCTTTGTTCAGCACCATACGTTCCGGGCGTGAAATTTTCTCCATACCCTTTTCCTTTTCCCCAGAAACCTAATTCAACTTTTGATACTCCTGCCCGTATTTTAGCTTTCAGCTCGTCTAGCTGATCTTTCATTGGGGCAGTTGAAAAACCTATCTCTCCTAGTGGAACTCCCTCTATCTCTTTTCGGTCTAAAGAATGGTAATAATCGGCCATGTTGTTTTTCCTCTTTTTTGACTATTTAAACTTATCGATTAGCTTGCAATTTTTAATCCATTTATTAGTTGGTTAAAAACTGCTTTGGCATTTGTTCCCTGTCTCATCATTCCTAAGACAAATTCAAATGCTACGTTGTGTAATCCGTTTTCTGCAGGGCGTTCTGAAATAAGTACTGAGCCAAGTCCTGCTATGTTTTTTCTTTTTATGGCTTCCATCCATTCTAGAGAGAAGGCGTATGCTTTTGCTTCTTCTTCTACCCCTTGTAACGAAGCGGTTTGTAAATGTCCTACTTCATGACCTATTGTTAGCATTACTTTTGCTAGTTCATCTTTTAATACAAATACGCGCGAAGTTCCTTGTTTTCTGTTTATACAAAATCCTTGGATTCCTTTTTGCCAGGTTCCTTTAAAGAATTCATAAGCTACTTTTAATTCGTCTTTATCACATAATTTTAAACTGAAGTTTGTTGGCAAGGGTGTGCCTGTGACTTCTAGGTGTGTATTTTCTAAATAGGGCAGTAGTTCTTCAGCTTCGTCTACAAATCTTGTTTTTTTATTTACTAACGTTCCTGGATCAAATACCTGGAATTTGTGTTGGCTCCCTTTTTGTGCTTCTACTGCTTGTGATTTTCTTCTTCTTTCATCTTCATCTGCTTGTTTGTTTAGTTTATCATAAATCCCTCCACTAAATAGTTCTGCGGATAGGTAATCCTGTCCAGGCATTTGTAAACTTCCTTGGGGTGGTGCAGTTCTTATTGGTCCATAGGGCATTGCATTGAACCCTTCTGTTGGTGTTGATGTATTCATCTCAAAAGAATAAGTTTCGGTTAGGGCAGTGGTTTGACTTACTGCTCCGTCTGGGTGTTGGGTGATTGTTTGTGAAAGTGTTCTTGAGGTTAAGTTTGTGTTGTTTTGTCCTCCCAGGTTTGCGTATCCTTTTTGGGGTTTTCCTCTGCCACCATCATATCCGCCTGCATTCGCTATTGCTGTTGGGGCTCTTCTTCCAGGGGGTAGTCTGCTTGTTCCACCAGTATATCCTCCTGCGTTTGCTATTGCTGTTGGAGCGCGTCTACCTCCAGCATATCCTCCGGCGGGTGCGGCTCTACTGCCTCCCCCACTATATCCTCCTGCTCCTTTACTCATCTTTTTTACACCTTTCTATTGGACCCGTTTGCATCATGCAATATCTTCGGGCTCGTCTTGACATTTCAGAGGAATCATCAATGCGTGCAGCTATTGATGCATATGCTGCCTGGCTTGTTGTTTCTTCTAACGTCATTGATTTTAATGCTGCCATTGCAGCGTAGGGATCTGATTCTGCTATTCTTTCTATTACTGCTACGGTTCTTGCTTCTTGTAAGGGTTTTGTGTATGCTTCGTCAGCTAATAGTGTGGTTAACAGTTCTGGTTCAAACCCTTTTGTCAAAAGCAATCTGTATGTTGCTTCTTCAGGGGTTATTGTTGGGTTATCTTTATCTTGTGACATTTTTGTCTCACCATACTATCTAAACGCATTTTAACTTATAAACACTCGTAGACTTTTAAACAAGGTAGTGGGACATTTATGTCATAGAATAATGTAAATATTTATATAACTCAGCTCATTACTTTTCTTTATGAGATCAAACAATCTTGGTAAAAAAAATGACGAGTTTGATAGAGTGATCTCTCTTCTTAAATTGAATGCATGCGCATAGTTTCTTTATTAGTCATAGCTTTAGCTAACTTATTTTTTCTTTAAAAAAAAGATTCAAGAGGTTAAAATGGCACTGCCACATATAATTCAAAAACAGTTGATAAAAAAACGATTAATTGGAAAAGAAGGAAAAACAAAACTACTGGAAATTGAAAAAATCATGGAAGAATTGCCCGGTTACAACACCGGACCTTATGGTGAGCTTAAAACTTGGTTAAGAAATCAAGTCAAGAAAACTAAAACAGTTGCAAATGTAAAACATCAAGATTGGTTAGGTGTTAAACGTCAGGGCAAGAAACAGTTTATGTTAGTCGGTAGTCCAAGTGTTGGAAAGAGTTCATTACTAAAATTGCTTTCAGGTTTGCAAACGAAGGTTGCAGCTTACGAGTTTACAACACTTAAACCCCTGCCTGCAATCGTTAACATTAATCATGCAGACTTTCAGATAGTTGATCTTCCAGGTTTAGTTGAGGGTGCAGTTGAAGATGTTGGAAGTGGTAAACGGTTAATTGGTTTAGTCAAGGGTAGTGATGGCATAATTTTAATGCACGATCTTTCAAAGCCGCTTTCAAGTGTTGAAACCATTGCTAATGAATTAAGAAAAGCAAACATCAACAAACCTTTGATAGTTGTGGGTAATAAGATTGATTTAGCTAGAGCTAATCTTCCAAAATTAGAACAATACTTTCCTAACAAGGTAATTGGAATATCGACAATAACAGGGGAAGGAATAACTCGGTTAAAGCAAGAATTATGGGATGCAAGTAATCTTATTAGGATTTTCCCTAAGCATGAACCCCTACCAATTGTGTTAAAGAAAAACGCCACAATAAAAGAGTTTGTTGAGCACGTCCATACTAGTTTACTAGATAAGTTTAGGTTTGCTAGGGTTACAGGTAGAAGTGCAAAGTTTCCTAACCAGCAGGTTGGACTTAAGCACATGCTAGAAGATAATGATGTAGTGGAGTTGGTGGTTGAAAAGTAGTCAACAAAAAACTTTAAATAGAACCTATACTTTCCAAACGATATGAACGCCAAACCAATGCACACTGGCAATTCTTATTAGCTTTTGCGTTCATTAACTTAACATTTTTTTTAACCTAGCAAGTACGAGGACCTAAAATGAATTCAGCCATAAGTGTAAAAAACCTAACAAAAACGTTTCGAACAAAAACAAGAGAGGCAGGAGTTTCAGCTAGTTTTAAGGCCATATTCAAGCCTAACTACAAGAAAGTCCATGCGGTAAACAACATTTCTTTTGATGTTAAAGAGGGAGAGCTTGTTGCTTTCATAGGGCCTAATGGTGCTGGAAAGTCTACTACTCTGAAGATGCTTTCAGGTATCTTGTTCCAGGATAAGGGGGAGTGTAGAGTTAACTCTCTTGATCCTCAAACACAAAGAAAGCAGTTGGCATTTCAGATAGGTACTGTGTTTGGTCAAAAACCTCAGTTGTGGTTTCACCTTCCTGCAATAGAATCCTTCAACTTGTTCTCTAAAATCTATGAGTTAGATAAAGAAGAATATACCAAGAGGATGCTTTCATTAGTTAAAAAGTTCGAGATTGAAGATCTCATTCATCAACCTGTTAGAAAGCTTTCATTAGGTCAACGAATGCGTTGCGAATTCGTTCTATCTTTACTTCACAACCCCAAAGTTTTATTTTTGGATGAACCAACAATTGGTTTGGATGTTGTTGTCAAGAAAACTATTCGTGAACTGATAAAGAAGATTAACAAGGAAGATAATGTTACTGTTATTTTAACAAGTCATGATATTGCTGATGTTGAAAATATTTGTAATAGGGTTATCATCGTAAACAAAGGTAAAATCGTGTATGATGGTAGTTTTGAGAGAATAAAAAAACAGTACCTTGCGAAAAAGTTTGTTAAGGTTCTCTCAGAAACCCCAATAAACTCGTTTGAAATGAAAGGGGTGGAAATAGTTAAGAAAACCAAGTTTTCAATCGAGTTAGAGGTTAACACAAAAGAAACATCTATGGGAAAACTAATTGATTTTTTAACTAAGAACAACACTATTAATGATCTTTCAGTTGAAGAAACTCCTGTTGAAGAGGTAATTGCAGAAATATACCAAAGATGACCCTAACTAAATACTTTGAAATAGGGAAGATTAATTTTATTAATAGCTTTGCTTACACCTTTGATTTATTGGCAAGTTCTGTTTTTGTAGCTCTTATACTTTTTATTTTTGTTAGTTTGTGGAAGGTTGTATTTGGGGGTCAGATAATGATTGAGGGTTTCACAATTTCAATGATGTTGTGGTATCTTGTCATGACTGAATCTATTGTTACTGCTCAGGGTCATGTTGTAGAAGAAATCGGAGAGGAAATAAAAAGCGGCCAGATTGCAAATTATTTGAACAAACCTTACAATTACATCTTTTATAAGTATGCATCAAATATTGGTAATGGAGTTTTTAGATTTTTCCTAACTTTTCTGGTTGCGAGTATAGTTGTTCTTATATTTCTTGGAGGAATAACAATTCCACTGATTTCAATAATTCCTGTTTTAATTACTGTTTTTTTAGCTATTACTTTACACTTTGCAATGATGGCTCTGTTAGGGGTTTTTGCGTTTTGGTTTGAGGATGCTAAATCAATGCATTTTATTTATCAGAAAATCGTTTTTACGATTGGAGGAATGCTGTTACCCCTAGAAATTTTCCCTTTTTGGTTAGAAAGAATTAGTGCGGTTTTACCATTTAGTTATGTTGCTTATCATCCTGCTAAATTGTTTGTTAACTTTTCGTTTTCAAGCTTTTTTTCAGTATTAGTATTCCAAATTATTTGGATTGCTGTCATAAGTTTATTCATTTTTTTAGTTTTCAGAGTTTGTGTTAAGAAGGTGAGTGTTAATGGTGGTTAATCATTTGAGAGTACACTGGGAGTATTTGAAGGTTGCCCTAAGCACAGCTATGGAGTATAAAATCAACTTCATAATCCAAGTGTTAGCAATGGTGTTTAATGATGTTGTTTGGATAATCTTTTGGTTAATCTTTTTCAACAGATTTCAAAACGTTGGGGGCTGGGTCCTGGGAGACATGTTAATGTTATATGCTATTATAACTCTCTCTTATGGTTTGAGTAGTGTATTTTTTGGAAATCGTAACAGGATTGCTGAAATAGTTAATCAGGGAAAGCTTGATTTTTATTTGGCCCTTCCTAAGAACGTGTTGTTTCATGTTTTGATAAGTAGGTCTAGCTTTTATGGACTTGGAGATGTTGTCTTTGGAATAATCCTTGCATTTATTGTACTGTCTCTTGCAAGTCTTTCACTTTTCTTGATTTTAGTACTGGCAAGTACATCAATACTCCTTTCGGTCGCGATACTTAGTGGTTCACTGGCTTTCTTTTTTGGGAATGCTGAAGCCACTAGCCGAAACATTTTTATGGGAACACTTTCATTAGCTTCATATCCGTTAAGTGTTTATCAAGGTGTGACCAAATTTATTTTGTTAACTATCATCCCGGCAGGGTTCATTAGTGGGGTTCCCGTTGAATTGTTAAAATCATTTAACGCTCAGTGGTTTTGGTTAACAATCGGTTTTGTCGTTTTGATATTTTCCATTGCAACCTTTGTTTTTTATCGTGGGCTAAAAAAGTATGAGAGTGGAAATTTAATGTATGTGAGAACATGACCTCAATAATAACAGTAAAAAACCTGAAAAAAGTTTACAAGACTCACACTAGAAAGGAGGGCTTGTCTAACGCTATTAAAAGTCTGTTTAATCGAAAGTATGAATATAAGCAAGCATTGAAAGGGATCTCTTTTGAAATAGAAGAGGGAGAAATTGTTGGGTTTATTGGACCTAATGGTGCGGGTAAGTCCACTACAATTAAAGCACTGTCTGGGTTTCTTTACCCTACCTCTGGGGAGGTTGTTTCTTTGGGTTTTACTCCCTGGAAAGATCGTGTAGATTATGTTGCAAATTTGGGAGTTGTGCTTGGTCAGAAGGCCCAGCTTTGGTGGGATCTGCCTGCAATAGACACGTTTTATTTAAGTAAGGATGTTTATGGTATTAAAGAGAGTACGTTCAAGAGTAGACTTAATTTTATGGTTAAGCTTTTGGATTTAGAAAAGGTAATGCACACCCCAGTTAGAGACATGTCCTTGGGAGAGAGAATGAAATGTAAACTTGTGGCAGCATTGCTTCATAACCCTAAATTAGTTTTATTAGATGAACCTAGTATTGGATTGGATGTAATTGCTAAGGACAAATTCAGAGATTTCATAAAATTAGTTAATAAAAAATACAAAACCACGTTTATAATTACAACTCATGACATGCAAGAGATAGAACGGTTATGTAAGAAAATCATAATAATAAATAATGGTCAGATAGTTTATGATGGTTTGTTAAAAGATATTAAAAAGAAATATCTCTCAAATAAGTTTATTGATGTTAAGTTGGAAACAAAAGGAGAAAAGTTCAAATTACGTTATTGTAAGGTTGTTGAACAAAATGAGTATGAGATAAAGATTGAGGTTAATACAACCAAGATTAAGGTTAAAGAGGTTATTAATAGTTTGCTTTCTAATTATGATGTTGCTGATATTTTGATATCTGATCCGCCGATAGAAACAATAATTCAACAAATTTTTAGGAGTAAAGATGGGAAAGTTTAGTGGACTTTCTAGGATGGGTTTTAAAACAGGAATTGTTTATAGAGCGCACTTTTTTGTAAGTCTTATTAAAATTCCTTTAACCTTGGTTGTTTTTTTCTATTTGTGGCGTTCGATTTTCATGTTTTCTGGGGAGGAGATCATTCAGGGTTATACTTTTGCTGAAATGTTTATTTATTATGTTCTTTCAATGCTTGTGGGAACTCTTATTTATTGTGATGTGGATGCCTGGATGAATGAGGGAATTAAGGATGGTGATGTGGTGGGTGATTTTTTAAGGCCTGTAACTTATATGAAACAGCTTTTTTGTCAGTATTTTGGTTTGAGGGAATTAACATTTTTAATTGAGGTAATTCCAATCATGGTTGTTTCTCTATTTTTCTTAAATGTTCCTCTGCCCTCTTTACTTTTTGGGATGTTATTTATTCTTGCGGTATTCTTGGCAATATTGCTTAATTATTTTTTTACTTTTTGTGTGGGTCTTACTGCTTTTTGGCTTAAAGAAATTCAGGGTATAAGGCGTGTTAAAACTGCAGTTATGGCTTTTTTAGAGGGTGCTTTGATTCCGTTAACTTTTTTCCCCCTAATTTTTCAGAGTGTTTTCAAGTATTTGCCTTTTCAGTATTTGAGGTTTGTTCCAATTAATATTTTTCTTGAAAAGTATGCGCTTTCTGAAGTAGTAGTTTTATTGAGTATTCAGACTGTTTGGATTTTGATATTTTTCTTTATTGCAAAAACGGTTTTTAAGTTGGCATTTAGGAAGTTTGCAGGGGCAGGAATATGATTTCCTTGTTTAAGATTATAAAGCGTGCAATGATTATGAGAATATCAGAAGATTTTGCATATAAACTGAATTTTTTTATTAAGTTCTTTGCGGTTATGCTTAGGGATTTTATTGGGCCGTTGGTTATTTTGTTAATTTATACTACTACTGCGGGCATTCCTGGTTGGAGTTTTTATGAGTTTATTTTGTTTCAAGGTACGTTAACGTTAGTTTTTGGATTTGGTTATTTGTTTGCGGTTATGATTCCTGTAGAGGTTATGCATAATGTTAGAACTGGTACGTTTGATAAGTTTTTACTGAAGCCGCTTAATACTCTGGTTTATTTAACTGCTTCTTCTTTTGAGTGGGCGGGTTTGGCACAGATTTTAGTGGGTATTGCATTAATCGTTTTTGCATTTATTAAACTTAATTTAACGGTGCTTTCTTCTAATTTTGTTTTGTATCTTATTTTGATATTTTTTGGATTCTTATTTCAGTATGCGGTAATGATTTTGATTGCTGCTCTAACCTTTTTATGGGTACAATCTTGGGCATTGTTAGATTTGTTTTTCAAATTGACAGATTTTGCACGTTATCCTTCAGGTATTTATGGGAGTAGTTTGCAATTCTTTCTAACTTTTTTATTCCCTGTTGCTATTTCTGCTTTCTTCCCTGTTGAAGTTTTACTGAGGGGCTTTAACACAATTTTATTACTTAAGATAATCGTTCCAGTACTTGCATTCTTTATTGTATCTCTGTTGTTATGGAATTTAGCTATGAGAAAGTATACTAGTGCGGGTGGTTAATTATCAAATAAGCTGCCGGCTTCTTGTAATGCTTCTTGTCTTAATTTTGGATCTGGAACGCACAATCTAACATCATGAGCCATTGTCACTACTGGAAGTCCTTTTTCTTGTACTCTTCGCACTTGAACTGCTTCGTGGGGTTCGGCCCGTAGGTTATTAACGACGTATCCAACAACTTTGCCGCCAAAAGACTTAATTGCTGCTTCAACATCTTCCATTTCATCAACCGGGTTGGAATACCTGGAAGTGGATTGTTGATAACGAATTGCCTTTTAAGTATGATGGAAAGGGAGTTAAGGGCAAGTTGTTGAAATGGTTTGTAGAGCGTTATCTACCTGATCCTGAGGGAGATTCTAGAGTGCGAATGTTTTTTGATAGTGTTTGTGCTTTTCTTCAACCTGGAATTCCTGAAAAGATCCGTAGGGCATATTCTAACCATCCGATTAAGGCAGGTTATCAGGGGCGAGCTTTTCCTAAGGAAGATCTGCAAGGCACTTTAGATGGGGTTAGGGGAGTTTCCAGTCATCATGCTTGGGCAGGTTTGAAAGCTATTTCTGAGTGGAATGGCGTACAATTAACTGATCTTCCACAAGATAAACTTCTTGTTTGGAGCACTAATGATCGAATGATGCATCCCTCTATTTCAAAAGAAATGACTCAAGACCCTAGGGCAGAGGTAATAAGGACAGATACTGCACATAATCATTATTCTGATATGGCTAAGATGGTCCGGGATTATTTACAGAAAAGATAACATATACATCATATTTAAATAATAAATTGTCTCACTTATATTAGATGAGAATAAGATTTAGCAAAGAAAAAGTTTCTGAAGAGCCTGATTACCGTGAAGAACGGGAATGGCCTTTTGAGGATTTTCTCGATTAAATTCGTTCTAAGATTTCTGGTATGTATTTTGCAATGAACTCTCTTCTTTGAGCATATCCTGTTATCGCTTTAGTTAACGCAAGTCTGGTTCGAGGATCATCCTGATTTAGGGCATCTGTTAACATACTTCTTAGTCGAGTTATTCTTTCCTCTCTTGGGTCTTCAGCAACAACTAACATATCTAAGTTAAGTTCCAAATGGGGATGTGTTACGTTTAAAATTATCATTCCTTGTACGGTGGCTTGTGTTATTATTCTTTTGGATTCTTCTTTAGATTTAAGAAAATCTTCTATTGCATCAATCATTGGCCTACCATAAGACATTTCTATTACGCTTTTACCTGCTGATTGTTTTGAGTTACTATATGCCTTGATTAGATCTGCAGCATCATGGGTGAATACTTTCGCTCCTGTCGGTGTTGATAACCTCATGTAGAACTTTTTTTAGTCTAATTTAAAACGTTTATTGTAATTCTAGTTTCTTAATTTTTCTTAGTAATGTTTCATATCTGAGTTTAATTTTGGCTGCAGTTCTGACAATATCGTGATCGTTTTCTTTTAGTTTTTCTTTTAAATATTCTTTTTCAAACTCTTCTTCTGCCTCTTTTAGCGACATTTCCATATCTGGAAGTTCATCAACGATGTTCTTTGAAATGCGGGGGGTTGCTTCATACATTTTTTCCATTTTTCCCACTCGTACAATGTCTTCATAATTATGTAGTACTTCTCCAATAATTCCCTCAACCTCTTTTTGTTTTAGATAATATGGTTTTAACAAATCTTTTCTTATTTTTCTAGTCCTGCCTTTGTCAACTAGTCTGTGGATGCTTCTTCTATCAACACCGGTTAAACGTGCAACTTCAGAAATATTTCCGTGTTTCATTTGTAGTAGTTTTCTTAGAAATCTTTGTTTGAATTTCTTTTTTGACTCTTTGAATGATAAGTAAAAATCTATTTTCAAGCCCAGTAAGGGAGAATGTAATAACTTGTCTGATATGTCTCCAGTTATTTCTGCCATTCTTACTCCTAAATATTTTTTCATGGCGTCATCTATTACTGGTTCAATCTTACTTTCTAGAACCTCTTCAAGCATTTCTTTACTCATGCGTATTACTTATTTGTCTCACTTAATAAGTTTTCGAAAAACTTCTTTCACTATTGTAGAATAGTAAGATAACTTAATAAACATTCTTTCCAATATTTAAACTAATGGAGTTTAAGATTCATAAAAGGGGGAATGAAGATCTTGGTAAGTATGATACTGAAGCACTACATATTGCTAGACGTTTTGCTAAAAAGTTGTATGCTGAGTTTGGAACTTTCTTGAAAGCAGTTGTTTTATTTGGTTCTTCTGCTAGGCAGAAATCTTCTAATGATATTGATGTTTTAGTTGTTGTAGACGATGTTACTCTTGTTATGGGTGCAGAGGTCGCAGAAACATATCGTATCATTATTGAAAAGATCATAGCATCTATTTCAAAAAGATTACATATTACCACATTAAAACTTACTAGTTTCTGGGAGTATGTTAGAGCCGGCGATCCAATCGGAATTAATATTTTAAGAGATGGTATTGCATTAATGGATACTGGTTTATTTGATCCTCTAAAGTTATTATTAATGGAGGGTAGAATTAGACCAACTTCTGAATCTGTTTGGACTTATTTCATGAAAGCTCCAAATTCTTTGCATAATTCTCAATGGCATATTTTGAAGGCGGTTGGTGATTTGTATTGGGCAGTTACTGATTCTGCACATTCAGCTTTAATGTCTATTGGAGAGGTTCCGCCCTCGCCGCAACACATTCCTGATTTGTTGAATGAAAAGCTTGTTCCTAAAAAGCTTATTACTGTGGAGTTTCCAAGAATCGCTAAAGAGTTTTATGATATTATGAAAAAGATTGATCATCGTGAAGTTCAAACGATTTCTGGTGCAGAGTATGATAAGTACTACAAGAAGGCAGTTAAGTTCGTTAATGCTATGCAAAAAATTGTTGATAAGTATAAGTTGGGAGAATGAAGTCTGAAAAAGAAATCCGTTCTGAGTCTCGTTTTGTTTGGCAAACTATTTTTTTCATTATTTCGCTTCCTGTTTTAATCATTCAGGTTTTGGCTAAAAAGCGTACTGCTTCAGACTTGGTCAAACCCCTCAAACAATTTTTTGTTTTCATTTATGAGGCTAAAGCAACGTTTTATCTTATTATTGCTAACTTAATTATCTTCATAATTGAGGTTATTCTAATTACGTTGAATCCTGATGCTATTAATCAATTTATTTTTCAACCTCAACACTTATGGACTTTTCAACCAATTCCAATTATTGCTTCTTGGTTTTTGCATGCTGGAGTTTTACATCTGTTGGGTAATATGTTGTTTCTTTTCATTTTTGGCAGGGTGGTTGAAAAAGAGTTTGGGGCTAGAATGCTCTATGTTTATTTTGCTGCTGCAGTCATAGCTGATGTTTTATCTGCTGTGATGGGTTTTGGTGGAATTGGAGCGTCAGGCGCAATTGCGGGTTTGATAGTAACTGGAATTCTTCTTAAACCATTTTACATTACTTACATTGTTGGTGGAATTCCTCTTCCCTTATTTCTTGTTGGTTGGCTCGCAATTTTAGCTGATATTACTGGAATATTAATTCCTGCTGCAACGAACATAAATCATTTTGCTCATTTGGGAGGATACTTAGCTATTTTGTTAATTGTATTTTTTGTGTCTTCAGAAAACAAAAAGAAAATGCGCAAGGGTTTGTGGATTAATCTAGCTATTCTTGTTATTGTGTGGTTGTTTGGTCTAATTTAGTTTCTTCAAGTTTATTTTTTAATGTTTTTAGTGCCTCATTTTGTAACTGTCTTACTCTTTCTCGGGTAATGCCCAAATCTGCGCTTACTTGTTCTAAAGTTTGTGGTTTACTTCTGTCTAATCCTAATCGTTTTGTTAGGATATGTTGTTTTCTTTCACTTAATTTGGCAAATTCTTCTTTTGCTGCTTCTGCATCTATTTTTGTATGAACCCAGTCTATATCATCTTGATAAAAGGGGTCTTCAATGTCATCTGCTTTAATGCTAGCAGGGTGATCAACGTCAAAGTGGTGTATTCGTTTTATTGCTTCAAGCCCTACAACTGTAGAATATTTCATACCTACCTGTTTTGCAACTGTTTGTGTGGTTGCCTTCATACCGTGATATTTTCTTGCTGCGAATCTTGTTCCTTGTATTCTTCTTATTTTTTTCCAAAAGTTAGGGGGTTCTGTTATTATTTTTTTATGTCTTAATATGTACTTTACTGCTTGTTTTAATCTGAATGAAGCAAAACCTGCAAAGGGTATGCCTCTTTCCTCTCTGAATTTGATTGCTGTTTCGCGAAGTGTAAGATAACCATCCATTATGAGGTCTTCTTTTTCCAGTCCGAAAGTTCTTGCATAAATATCTGCAAAATGAGCTGTCAGTCCAATATTGTCTACTGCAA
The DNA here is from genome assembly GCA_018653365.1 of Candidatus Woesearchaeota archaeon. Lineage (GTDB taxonomy): Archaea > Nanobdellota > Nanobdellia > Woesearchaeales > JABIAG01 > JABIAG01. The sequence continues at coordinate 619,400 of JABIAG010000001.1, read as the reverse complement.
TAGTGCTGGCAGCATATTCATCTCCCTCTCTTGCTCTTCTGAGAAGTACTAATTCATCTTCAGAAGAGGGGTCTTGTGCGTGCGTGTTTCTAAATAAAGAATACAGTATTGATTCGGCTTCTTGCCAACACTCGCTAGCTCTAACTTCGAGTCTTAATTCTGCTGCTGTAGCTTCACGTTCGCCCCTGTGGGGAAAGTAAATTTTGCCATCAACTATTCTTTCAGCAACTCTTTGTGGGATTGTTGAATCGTCATTTACCTGAAAGAGATCCAATAGTTTAGCCAGTCTTACAACTCTTCCAATATATGCTCTATCAAGTTCTAACCAATCTGCAAGTTCATTGGGCGTTACGCTCCCAACAGAATCTCTTTTCGAGTAATCACTTTCCATACATGTGGTGCCCTTAAACAATTAATAAAGGTTCTTGGTTTTTATGGTCTATGCTTCCATCATCTCGTTTAGTTTTGCTACTGCTATTCTTCGTATCATGTTAGACGAGAACTAAGTTTTGGTTTAATATCTACCTGCTATCATTCATATCATTCATATCAAAATCGGGAATCTTTTTAAATGTACATAAACTCCTTACTTTATGGACAGAAAACTCATCAAACAGGGTGGTGGCGGATTCACTATTTATCTTCCCAAAAAGTGGGTTGATGAAAAAGGATTGACTGGGGGAGATAAAGTAAATTTATCTGAAGCCAATACTGCATTAATTGTTAACAGTTCTAAACCAGTTAGAAAGGAAAAGGTTGTTGAAATTACAAAAGAGAATAAAAAAGATATCAAAACAATTCTTACTCACCTTTATCGTAATGGATTCGACATCATTCATATTAAAGAAACCACTAAAACAATTCAAAAAGAAATAAAACAAATTACTGAAGATCTTTTGTTGGGGTTTGAGATCACTGAAACTACTGAAGGTTCTTGTACTTTAGAAAATCTTAGTGAACCTTCTGAAACTAAGTACTCTGTTTTACTTAGGCGAGTTTTCTTGATAATTCGAGAGACAGAAAAGTTGGTTATAGCTGATTTTCAAAAGAATTCTTTCAAACACGAAGCAGATATTGCTGAACTAAGAAAACAACAAGACAAGTTTGTTCTGTTTTGTAAACGGTTATTAGTCAAAGAAAAATATCTTAAGAACTCTTTTTTAGAATGGGAATTATTGAAGTTTTTGATGCACATTGAACACGCTTATTATTACCTGTATCAGTTTGCAATGGAGGGTTTTAGTGGCGATAAAACAATCATAACGTTTATTAAAAATTTACAATCTTATTTTGGTTTGTTTTATGATGCACACTTTAAGAATGATAAAGATGCAATATACCAAATTGACGATCTTAAAACAAAGTATCAGTTAGGTTCTGTTATGAAATACTTTTCTCAAACAAAAGATCCTTTAATTCTTTCACAAATTAGAGAGCTTTTTAGACTAGTTCAGATTGGTGCTAGTTCTGTTTTAAGCAAACTCTATGGGGAAGAAGAAGTTTAGAGTTTCTTGTCCATCTGTCTAAGAATAATCTTTCACCCCTGTTAATGACTAAGTTTCCAGCTCGATCTCGGGATTGGATATATGTGTGGTAGTCAGTATCATTTGCAGCTTTTTGCGCATCTCGTACTTTTCTAATCCCTAAATAGGTTGTTGCTAGACAGTCTTCAAGATCAATTACTCTTTCGTCTATTCTGGTGAAATTTCCATAATGGGGAAGTAATACTCTTAATTGTTCATCAAGTATTGGTCTTGGTCCTGTTGCATGTTGATATCTTAATTTTGCATACCTCATGTACATATCAGCTCCTTTGGAATTATGATGTCCTAATTCTTGAAGAGTTTGAATGTATGCTAGCACAATTCTGTCTGTGACTGTTCCTTTAGAGTTCTTTCGGAAAGATGCAAGTAGTCCACTATAATCTTGATCTTTTGGTAATGTCCAATTGCTTCGTGCAGGTCTTTCTATCTCAAATGATATGTTGCTTATTTCTGCTGGTTTGAGTAGCATGTTGGCTTCGTAATCTTGTCTTTCAGTGTAGTCCACTTTTGGGAGTAAGAATATTCCCCAGATTGTTCCCAACAAGAATGTTGTTGCGCCTGCTCCTGTTAAGAATGAAGATCTCGCTTTTTTTCCTAACTCTTTTTTAAGTTGTTTGTATGCTTTATCTTTTGCTCGATTATTTCTATAAAGTGTTACAGATTGTTCTAACATGTCTTGTGTGGTTGGTACGTGGGTTTGTAATCCTGAAATGCTGGGGATTGCCCAGTAGTGTCCATTGAGTGAATTTAATAGAAATTCTTGAAATTCTTTTGGTACTTCAGAATTTTTTACTTTGTCTTGTGCTCTTTCGCTGAATCGTTGGTTCAAATAAGGTCCTGAATATGTCATCTCTAACATGTATTCTCTTACTGCATCCTCGCCCCCTTTTGCTAAGGCTTCATTTATTTCATCTTCAAATATGTACTTGCCAGTAAACATTTTGAACATTAGGCTTGCTAAAGAAAACGCATCTTCTTTTTTTGTTGGATCATATCCTTTCTTAAACATTAATGGGCTTCTGGTGTACAAGCACCCTCTGTTGTCTCTTACTGAGTCATCTCCTGCAGCTATTGATAAGTATGTTGCAGTTCCTAAATCATTCAATAACAATCTTCCATCTGGCCCTATTGCTATGTTATCTGGTTTGATGTCGCAGTGTGCTCGGCCAAGGGCATTGTTTACTTCCGCTATTCCTTTGGCAACATCGCGGGTGTATTGAATTATTTCTTCTATATGTAATCCTGAACTGAATAATGTTTCTGGTAAGAATTCTCCAGGTTGTCCACTTCCCTCGCCTTCTTTTCTTTTTATGACACTATCGAGAACTTCATTAAAGAATGTTTTATAGAATGGCATTACTATGAATCCTTGTCCGTTTTTATCTTCATCGTACTTTCTTGGTACAACGTTTGAGCAGGCCATTAGTTCTTCTGCCTCTTTCATTATGGCATCTTTTAGTGTAAGATCCCATCTGGCCATTTGTTGCCGAGCTCTTTCTGTGGGGTCAATTAACTTTATTGCAACTTCTTTGTCAAGAAATCGATCTCTTGTTCGGTATACTTTTCCCCAGGTTTCTCTTCCTACAAGTTCGACTAGTTCGTACCTGTCAGAATCAATTATTCCTTCAAGACTCACTTTCAGCCTCCTCCAGAACGTCAATAGTTAGCTGTGCAATAGTGCCTGGTTTTAATCTCTTTTCAAGAATTCGCGGAATAACAATTATTGCCTGGTTTCCGTGTTTTGCTATCTTTTTTGTGATGGTATATCGAGTCATTAATGTGCCTTACACTCGATCTTCCCCAAGTATGTATAATCTATACATACTTATAAAGCTTATGGATATTTGTCGTCGATAAGAGTTTAAACTAGTTTTTAATAAAATTAAAAGAAAAAATAAAGAAATTATTTAGGTATTATTGCGAATATTGCTACTCCTGCAGCTAGTACAATTACTCCTAAAGCTGGTAAGTATAGGTCGCTTTCACGAAGATCATCCAGTGTTGAACTCTCTTCTGGTGCTGGTGGTGCAACAATGTTTGCATTTCCTTCAACAACAAAAGGTCCTTCATCTGAGTCATCAGCATCTGGTTCTTCGCCCACAATATCGCATTTTTCAACGGTTAGAGAAACAGTATCTGAGTCATCTCTTCTTCCATCTCTATATACGTCTACACTAAATGTGTAAGTTTTAGTTTTGTCTAGTTCGGGAGTTCTAATTGTGAATGCTGTGGTTCTTTCTGCATCATCATCGTCTCCAGAGTCTAAATCAAATGTTTTTCTAGCCTCAAAGTCTAGTTCTGCATTTTTAACAATTACTTCTACATCGTCTTCATCTTGTTCTCCGATGTTAATTGCTTTTATTTCTAGTGTTGAACTTCTTGAGCAGCTTACTCTGGTTGGTGACATGATTACTCGGTCTAACATTATTTCATGTTTTTCTTTTTCAACTTGTAGTTTAACAACCCAGTCAATTTCATGCATGTTGCCGTCTTCGTCTTCACCCTCAACATGAATATCTACATCATATTCTTTGTCTTCAACTAGCATGGGTATGGTAAATTCTAGTTCTATTCTTTCGTCATCTTCTTCATCAATGTCGGTTTCATCACTTTCTAGATCTAGGTCATCACCTTCATCTATGTCTCTGATTTCGATTTCAATTAGTACATCTCTTAGTTCTGAGTTTTCTAATAAGTTTTCAATTTTGAATTCGAATTTTATTTCGCTTCCAGGTTTTGCTTCATCAGAAATAGTGTCTCCGTCATTAACTTCGTCTTTATCTCCATCAACTCTTATTTCTAATTCATCAATTCTGATTGCCGCGTCTGGATTCAAATACACGTTTAGTGTTTTGTTGTAGTTTAATTCAGTTATGTGAATCTCTCCAATTTTGTGGTTTTGAGTACTCTCATCTTCAGGTACATCAATACTTACCTCAATATTTTGTGATGCTCCGATTGCTAAACCACTTAGTGCGGTTGGAGTTATTGTTGCATTATATTTTGAATTAATTGTATTGGTAATTGTAATTAACCCAAGATTGTAGTCTCCATTATTTGTAATGGTTAAAGCAGTACTGTCATTTTTCCCTCTGATGTTTCCATCAAAGGTTACATCTGAAGCACTGATTGAATATTCTGGGTCTTTTACTGTTAATATAACTGGCATTTGAGCTGTTTGTCCATCAAAAACAATATTTACACTTCCAGTGTATGTTCCGCCTAGAGCAGTTATTCCTGTTGGTGTTAGTACCACGTTTTTGCTTTCTCCTGGTGTCAAAGTAAATGTTGCATCTGATAAACTTACTTTGTCAGAACTTATAATTCCATTTCCAACTAAGTTGCTCATTGCTAAGCTAACATCAAGATTTACATTTCCAGTATTTTGGATTATTGCTTGTGCTCCAACTCCTTGGTTTAAACCGTTTAACCATCTTAATGATGTTGATGTTGGGTAACTGATTGTTTCAGCTCTTGCAATTACTACAATTGTTACTGGTTGTGTTATTGTTTGTCCTTGGAAGGTTGCCAATAAGTTTCCAGTGTAGGTTCCTGCACTTACAGTACTAGGAATTGCAAATGTTAAATCAGTTTTTGAACTTGCTCCAATTGCTAAATTAATATCATTCACAATAGGACTTGTGATTTGTTCTGTTCCTTTTGTTAAATTATTAAGTTCCAGATCTATTGTTAATTCTTTGTCACCATTATTTGTTATGGTAAAGTTTGTATTAACATTTGATCCCTGTAATCCGCTTACGCTAGGGGATGCTATTGTTACACTTCCCTGGATTTCATTTACAACTAGTCTGATGGGTGTTATGATCTCTTCTCCATCATATGTTGTTGTAATGTTTCCGTTGTAAGTTCCGGATTGTGTTCTTGTTGTAGTGTAATTAATTTGGACCTGAGAACTTGCTCCAATATTTAATGCTGCACTTGTACTATTTACAATTGGTATGATTAAATCACCATTTGCATTCACTAAATTGCTCACTACATAGTTTGCAGTTATTGGAACGTTTCCAATATTTGAAACAGTAAAGCTTGTGGTTGCATTATTTCCTTGTGTTAAGGAAACTTCATTATATGCAACATTAACATTTTCGTTTCTTGCAGTAACTGTTAAGGTAACTGGGATTATGTCAGTTACATTATCATATGTTAAGGTAACATTTCCTGTATATGTTCCTGCGGCTCTTCCTGCAGTATCATATTCTATTCCAACAATTGCTGTTTCAGTTAAGTTAAGCGGTGCAATTTGAGTTGTATTTAATACAGGCAGAATTTCTTCTGTCGAATTTAATCTTAGTGATGTAAAGCTCACATTAACTTCTGGTAAATTAACATTTCCATCATTGGTTAGTGTTAGGGTTGTGTTAACTTTATCTTCTTGTATTACATTTACTGAAGCATAGTTGGCTGAAACGCTTTCAATTGTTTCTAGTACTGTTGCACTGATTGTAGTGTTGAACGCTTCATTGTTTATTGTAAAGCTTAAATTTCCTTCGTAAATTCCTGTTGCTAAATCTGCTGCAGGGTTTAGGGTGATACTAATGTTTTCTGATCCACCAACTGCTAAATTTATTGAGGTTGTTCCTAGTGTTGGTTGCATTACGTTTACACCGTTGTACATGTTATTCATTGCAACACCAATGTTTGTTAGATCAACATTTCCATTGTTTGTTACGGTTACATTGAATTCTTTTGAGGTGCCTTGTAACATTGATACGGTATCATAACTTGCGCTTACCTGTTCGTTAACCGCAACTATAGTTACACTTAGTTCTTGTACCAGGGTTTTTCCTGCGTATGTAATTGTTACAAATCCTGTGTAAGTTCCTGCTTTTTTCCCTAATGGAGGTTGATATCTCATACCAATTGTTTCATTTTCTGCGATTCTTATTGCGGTGGTTAGTGTTTGAGTTGTTGTCCCATCTAACATGATGTTTGAGTTATCTAATATGTCTCCGTTAGTGCTCATAAAGTCAGAAACTACTATTGTAATTGGGTCAACGTGTCTATTTCCTAAATTTCGTAGTGTGAAATTAGTTCTTTCTGTTTTTCCCTGAATTACTGAGATTGGGTTGTAACTATCAATACTTATGTTAACATTTTCTGTTTGTGTTACATCGCATGGTGCGTTTAGAATCACAAAGTAACCTTTGCCAGCTTCTAGTTGTGCAACTGCATCAGTGTTTCCGTTTGCATCCCAACCTAGTACGTTGCCTTTTATGTTACATTTTTCATGTAAAAACATTGCTGTCATGCCTTCGTATGGTGCTCCAATTAGGTGTGTTCCTGTACTTAGTGTTTTATCAAATGCTTCATAAGCGTTAAAGGTATGGTCAAAAGTTATTGAACATGCATTGTCTGAATATATTCTGTATCCCTTGCCTGGTTCTAGTGAGGTAACATCATCAAAGCTTTCAGAACTAACAGTAAATCCTTTTACTATTCTTATTCCTGGGCATTGTGTTTGTAATTCTGTAACACTTACTGTTTCAGAATAGGGTGAAGAAACCTGATTCCATCCCTGAACTAAATCAAGGGTTTTATCTAAGTTAATTAATAATTTGAATGTTGCTGAAGCAAAACTTCCTGTATTGTTTTGTAGACTTCCTACCAGTGTGTACTCTCCAGTTGGATAGTCTCCAGGTATTCTCATATCTACTTGCAGTCCATTTATTTCAAATAGTGCGGCATCTACTAATTGTGAATTGGTTCCATTTATGTATGCAAATGGTTCTAGTCCTTTTGATGCATTAATTAAGTAGTCTTTGTAGGGTTGTGGGGTATCTTTGTAATATTCTTCTAACTCTGCTTGGGTTGTAGATGAACTTGTTAGGTATAATCCAAACATTGTTTCGTTTAGGGGTTCATTTGAAATTGTGTTTGAATTAAATTGTAAATAGTAACTTGTTGCAGGTGTGTGATTTAATTCTAATTTAAATCCGTCTGTTAAATTTCCCGCTAGTGTTGTTTCTATACCATCAACTGTTACGTTCACTCCTAAATCATTAATTAGTGATGGAGCTGCTGCAACTAAAATGGTACTTAGAACAAATAATAATAGTATTGGTATTAGTTTTAATGCATTCATCTTCATATAACCCCCAAAGTTTGTTATTTATGAGTGGTATCGGAATTTTATTTATAAAGCTTTCTGAACTAGATAATAACTTTTATATACTTATGATTGGGATAATGAATTGATGGTTAACCAACAACTTATCAATTATATTCAGACCTATCACTCGAAAGGATACGCAATCACAACTTTAAGAGATTATCTTATCAATGAGGGATATTCTCCTCAGGACGTGGAGGAGGCAATAAGTCTTGCATACCATCCAAACCATTTTCAAAAAAGTAAATTGCTAATTATTATTGGTGTGGTTATTTTGGCCATTGTTGTTTCTGCATTAATCTTTGTTATATTGGGTTCAACACGAGAAACAACCCCCCTTTTAGATATTCAAGCTCATCCTTCACAAAACACTATTAATAAGGGTGAAAGTATTGATTTCACTCTTGCAATTACTAATCTTGGTTCAAAAAATGATTTTCAGGTGAGTGTAGTGTATGCTTTAGTTAAAGATAATTTAGAAGAATTTACTTCTCAAAGAACCCTGAATTCAGAGTCTGGTGATGTGTCACTTTCTTTAACACCACAAAAACTAGGTTTTTATCAGGTTCGAGTTCGAGCATATTATTTCGAAGAAACTAAAGAAAGTTCTTTTACATTTAAAGTACTCCCAATTTGTGGAGATAACATTTGCGACCCGGATGACTGTGCAGATGATTGTGACACCCCTTATGTTCCAACTTGCGGAGATGACGTTTGTGAAGAGGGTGAAGAGGGCGTTTGTGAGCAAGATTGTGCAGTTGAACCCCCGGACTTATGTGGTAATGGTGATTGTGATGCTGGTGAAGAAACCTCTTGTTATGCGGATTGTAATACTTGTGGTGATGGAGTTTGTGACTTAAATGAAGACTCGCTAAATTGTGATGTTGATTGTCCTATCTATGAGTGTGGTAATAATGTTTGTGAAGATGGAGAAACTTCTACTTCTTGTAGTAGGGATTGTCGTTTTGATGAGGGCATAAATACCCTGACGGAATACCAAGTAATTAAGTACGTTCCAGTTAACGTATTGGAAAAGGGTGCAATTGCAACCGCTCGAGAGTGCGATACTGTTACTGATTCTAGAATTAAGGATACCTGTTTTTATTGGGTTATGAAGTCTTCAAACTCCTCAACTTATTGTACTCATGTTGAAAATCCGAGCAAGAAAGACGATTGTTATGTTTCATATGCATATAATACTGATGATTACTCGGTTTGTTCAATCATTACTGATGGATATAAGCGAGAAACTTGTGAATTGTTGGGCAAGTCACATGATGTTACTAGTGCATATTCCTAGAACAAAAGATATATAAATAAATAAAACAAAAAATGATTAAAGGGGATAGCTAATGAAAAAAAGAGGACAGGTAACTCTGTTTATGATAATTGGAATCATACTTGTTTTAGTTGTTGCTTTATTTCTTTTTGTTTTAAGACCTGAGCAGTTAGAGCGTGATCAAGCACTAGTTGACGATGTTTCTTCAGAGTTTTCTCCTGTACAGAATTTTGTTCATTCTTGTATGATGCAGACTGGGGAGGACGCAGTTAGAATTCTTGGTGAACGAGGAGGTTACCTGTTTAACGATAATTATCCTTTATTTTCACTCCTAAATCCTTCATTGAGTGATCCTTCTGACGCAGATTCTTTTTATATTCATCAAGCAGGTAAAATTCCAGTTCCTTATTGGTATTTTATGAATTCTCCTAATGGGCAAAATACGGTTAGTTTTTCTTCTAAGAAGCCAGTTCTTAACAGTCCTGATAATGAGGGTGCAGATCGGACCAGTTCGGATCTTTCTATTGAGGCACAAATTGATCGTTATGTTGAATTGATGATTGATGATTGTTTGCGTGGCTATTCGGCTTTAACTGAACAAGGATTAGAAATTGAAGAATTAATTGGAGCACCAATTACAACAACGTATGTAACTGAAGAAGATGTTATTGTTAATGTTCATTTTCCTTTAGAAATTAAAGCAGGTTCGAGTTCTGAAATAATTAAAAACTTTGGAGTTCATATTCCTGTAAGATTGAAGGATGCGTATCAGTTGGCAGAACTGATAACTGATTCTGAAGCTAACTTTAAATTTTTAGAACATCAATTACAGGAATTATTGACCTTTAGCGGGGATAAAGATTCACCTTATTTGCCCCCAATGTATGATTTTGAGTTTGCTTTTGGAAGTGAGGGAAATTCCTGGGTGGTTTCGGATGTTAAAGAAGATGTTAAGTTTTTACTTAGTTATGCACAATTCTTACAGGTTGAGGGTGCTAGAAATTACAATCCAATATTGTTAGTTCCTTCTGATGCATTGTATGATACTAGACAAAGAGTTTATGATAACATGATCTTGCCATTTTCTTATTATTATTCTGATGATGAGTTGGATGAGTTAAATTTGAGAAGTACGGATATAAATTTTAATTATTTAGGAAATGAAGTTTACTTTTATGCAGGTGATGGAAGTACTGTTGAACCTGATTTGTTTGGTGTTGATTTTGGTCCAATTCAGTTTGGAACGTTGAATTATGAAACTTTTTATGATGTTTCTTGGCCTGTTTTAGTAACGCTTAATGATCGTTCAGCATTTAATGGCGAGGGTTTTGTATTCCAATTTGGTTTGGAGGGAAATATGAGGGATAATGGTCCTATCGATTCTTCTTACACTCCAAACGTTTTAAGTTTTGATAACGGTCCGGGGTTATGTGATCCTGGTTTAAGATCTGTTAACGCAACAGTTAACGTTTTTGATGATAATTGCGTTGATGAGTGTCAGCCAGTTCCTAATGCTGCAGTCTCGATTGTTGTTGAGGACAAAACTTGCTTCTTGGGTAATACTAATGCGTCTGGAACACTTAATACTTTATTTCCAACTGGTTTTTTGAATGGTCTGGTTAAGGTTGCTAAAGATGGTTATCTGGGTAAGAGTGCTTCTTATGCCCCAGACATTACTGAATACACAATTAGGGATTTTAAACCAAAGAAGTTGATGAAATTTTCGGTTATGAAGAAAGTTTTGAAAAAAGAAAATTATGCATGGAGCGTTTTTGAAGAGGATTTAGTTCCTTTGGAACCTGGTGATGAAGCAATTGTCACCTTTTCTAGAGTTGGGAGTTTTGAGGAAGATGAATTCTCTACTGCTCTTTCTTTAACTAGCGAAGAACCTTCACAAGAAACATTGTTTGTTGATGGCAAATATGAAATAAAAATACTGTTGTTGGGTCCTCCCGATCCTGCTTTTAATGCTAATTATCAGATTGCTTTAAGAGATCTTGATGAACATGGTGTTAGTGATGCTGATTTAGATCAGTTAAGGATAATTTCTGCGGGTGAATATGAGGGTGGAGAGGCAGAGGCAGTTCCAACAATTAAAGGCGGAGTTAGTTTTGGCTTCATTAATGAGTCCGACCCAGGCATTCCTGTGACGTTCAATAAAACACAAATTAAGAATGGGGAAGAGATTGTTTTGTATGCTATAGAACTTAAAGATTTAAATATCTCAAATATTGATGATTTTATTATTGTTTCCGACCTGGATGAACTAACCAGGCAGAATGTGATGGCGGAGGATTTGATTCCTAGTGTAAGATGAAGTTGATTAAACTAGTGGCATTAATGTTGGTAATGTTGTTCTTAGTTATTCCTTTCTCTTTTGCTGTTTCTCTTACAGGGTATGGTTATGGTGCTGACAACGTGGTTGGTTATGCTAAACAACAGGATGTTGTTACCTTAAGAACTCAAGTTTCAGGTATTGATGCTGAAGATGGTGAAATGTCTTATTTGCCCTTGGTTGGCAGTCCTCAAACATTTGTTTGTTCAGAAAATGTTTGTTTGTTAACGCTTGAACAAAGCACTTTTTCTTCTCGTCCTTATGAATACTTAACGCGATTTGATTATTCGGGTGGAAGACAAGAACAGCGGGTCACGATTTACCCGGATGTTTTGGGAGCTAAGGTTGTTTCTGCTTATGTTGACAAAACATTAGTTTCTCCAGATGATAGTGTTACTTTTACTATTAATGCTCATGATGATGCCTGTTCTGTTTCAGGATGTCTTGGTACTTGTACAGGTATTAGACAAATAAATGTTTATCAAGGAAGTATTGCAAATAAAGTTCATGAAATTCCTGTTTTACAAACTGATTGTGATGAGTCCATTACTGAAACAATTGCGGTTTCAGCTTTAAATTTACAAGAAGGAGTTAATAATATTATTTTTGAGGCAATCGATAATTTTGAGAACGTTCCTAGAGATAAAAAAACCGTTCTTATTTCTTTAGATTCCATTGCTCCTGTAATTGGGGGAGAGGATTTTTCTTTAGTTAAAGAAGGTAGCACAATAGAATTTTATAATTCTCCAATTAGTGGGGTTGAACTAGTTTTTGCAATTACTGAAGATTTTCAAAGTGTGCGAGTAGATCTTTCGGATTTTGGGTTGGGTACTGTAACTCCTGTTTGCAACCAACTTTATTGTAGTTATGATCTTGATCTTAATTTGGGAAGTGTTGTTGATGGAAGTAAAAGTTTAGTTGTTAGAGTCGAACTTACGGATACCTTGGGAAATAGCGGCGTTCAAACTTTAAGAAATTCTATTATGGTTGATCGTTCAGGTCCTGTTGTGAATTCCGTTTCTGTTTCTGATGTTGTGATTGATGGCTTGCCTGCATTTGGTCCGGGTACTAGGATTAGTGTAGAATTTGATGATGTTGCAGGAGTACAAGATGCATTTATGGATTTCTCTTCAATTAATTCACAACAAAATTCTGTTCAGGGAGAGTGTGTTGAAAACGTTTGTACTTTCCCTAGTATTGCTTTAGTTAATGATGGAATTAAAACTCTTAGGTTGAGTACAACAACTCGTGATATTCTTGGCAATGTTTTAGCAACTCCTTACGTGTTTAATGTTTATGCGGATAGAACGCTGCCTTCACTTGTTGACATTCCATTTATTGGTTTTGAAGAGACTGAAATTGAGAACTATCCTTCGCGTGGGGATACCTTGAAAATTATTGCGGTTTTGCAGGGTGAGAAAGAGGTTTTTGCGTTTGGTAATTTTTCTAAAATTAGTGATGAAGGTTTAATTGAGGCTGACTGCGAAGGCGGAGAGGGAGTTTCTGGTTGGTCACCTAGCTCAAGAGGTTATTTTGAACAATACAGTAGAGGTTATTCTGGAGACTCTTCTGGAAGTACATCAAGTGATTCGACTACCTCTGCTGCACCCGAAGTTGAACAATTACCTGGTCAAATTATTTGTGAGTGGGAAGTTGAAGTTACTGGTTCAGGAAGTGCAATTGACGAAACGGTAATGTTATATTTTATTGATCCTTTAGAAAATGTTATTGTTGAAGAAATTTCTATCCCTAATGTTTATGGTGTTGAAGCAGAAGAGAATCCAAATTATTGGACCTCTAGTGTTACTTGTTCACCGAATGCTTTAGATCGAGTTGTTGGAGAGCTTGTTGAACAACAAATGTTTTGTTCTATTTCTTTAACGCCTCTTTCATCACAACCACAAAGAATTCTTTCCATGGAATTAGACGGATGCGAGGCCGATGATTTCTTAGATGATTCCGAAATTGGTAATACGCTTACCGAACATCCTTATTTGAAATTAACTTTTGATAAAGATGAGTACACTATTAATAACTTAGATGTTAACTGTTCTTTAGAAGTTGCAACTGTTGTTGGAAATAATATTGTTTCAAATACTGAACTAGAATATGTTGACATTCCTGTTACGTTTTTTAACAGTCCTTTTGATTTGCCTGATGAAGCATTAGAATCTGAAATCCAAGGAATTATTGATGAATGGGTTGAGGGTGGCTTGGGTAAAATGTTAAGATGGTTAAACATTCTTGAAAAGTTAGCAAGTACTATTTGTAAAACGGTTAATACCTGGAATAATGCTGCTAAAATCTTTTCTGTTGCTGCTGCTCCTCCTCCAGATCCTGTAGGTACTCCTGGCAGAGTTGCTGCTGAGGGTGGTGCTAAGGCTGCGTGGGTTTCTAAAAAAACCATGACCAAATTTTGTGATTTTGTTAATTGCCGTATGAGTAATGATAATTCTAAGACTAAACAATCTGGAGTTAGTCGTCTTGGTGGAAATGTTCCTTGGAGAGAGAACATTCAATCTGTTTCAAACTTTGGTGCTGGTTGGACAGAACAAAAGTTAGGTACTTCACTTAATGAAGCGTACTTTGATGTTAAAAACAATGTTTACTTATCTGCTATAACTTTATGTGTTCCTGGAATAATTCATAATTTGGAAAAGTATCGTCAGATTCAGTGCTTTTATGGTTATTGTTTACAAGACCTAACTGCTACAGGAATTCCTGCTGCGTCTTGTGAAAAGCAGAAGGCATATATGGAGTGTAAATACTTTGTTTCTCCAGCGTTTAAGATATTTTCTTTGGTTAACATATTCGATAATTTCATGAATATGGTTAAAAATATTATTTCAGATCCGTTTGCAGCATTTGGTTTTATTGCCAATCTCGTTTGTCCCCCAACTCAGGGAACCTGGACTGCTTGTAGAATGGTCAGGGTGGTTACTGTTTCTTTGGATACTTGGCAGAACGTTCAAGAAATTTGGGGAGAATTTAAAGGATTTAACGAGGATTATTGTGAAGATTTAGAAAACAGTCCTAGACGAAGTGGAAGTTCAAGTGGCAGAGGGTACGTATAATGGCTCTAGAACTTGCTCTTGCTGCTTTGTTTGGTGGTGCTGGTGGATTGTTAAGAGCTATTGTTGGAGTGTTTAAAGCAATTAAAGAAAAGAAAAAATTAGATGTCAAACATTTTTTACTCACTGCATTATTTGGAGTACTAATTGGAATGGTTACTGGGATGTTGTTGAACTTTTTTGATTGGCGGCTTCCTTTTATTTCAGGTTATGCAGGTACTGATGTACTTGAAGGTATTGTAAAAATATTTAAGTCAGGAAAAGCATATGGGTTAATAACCAAAAAATGAAAACCAAAACACTAATCACATTAACCATACTTTTACTAGTTTCACTTTTAGTATTTACTTCTTGTAAAGAAAAAGAAGATATTGAACGGTTTAGTGATCAAAGAACCTTGGAGGGAATTTATGATCACGTACTTGATGATGTGAGTGCAATTGGAGTTGATAAAAAAACAGTGACAGATACTAATGGGGTGGTTTGGGAACAAACGGGACGGGTCGTGGTTGTTAATGCTGCTAGTGATGCGTTTACTTATATGGAGTTTCAAGATCGTGCAAATCCTTCACTGAAGGGACATTTGGCGGATAATGATGCGGCGAATATGCAAGTTTTAAACTTGGGGCGCCCTGGTGAAAATTATAATAATATGGTTGCTGCAAGTGTTGGTGTTACAGGCAGCACACCTCGTGCTATTACAACAGATAGTGGGGGATTTCTTGTTGTTGCACCTCTAAGGGCTGATCAAGAAGAACTTCAAGCATTGCTTGATGGTGAAGCAAGGGCTTCTGATTCGGATGAAGCTGCATTGGATAATCTCGAAGCACTTTTTTCTGGTAGTGATGTGGACAATTCAGGTCCTGCTAGGTCTGCGGATTCGCATGTGGATGCTGCAGCAGAGGATGCTGTTAATGCGCGACTTAATCTTGAAAGTGCAAGCGCTCCC
Source organism: Candidatus Woesearchaeota archaeon (assembly GCA_018653365.1). Lineage (GTDB taxonomy): Archaea > Nanobdellota > Nanobdellia > Woesearchaeales > JABIAG01 > JABIAG01. Next base: position 604,092 of record JABIAG010000001.1, on the reverse strand, counting down.
CAGGTTACAAATACACAACCCATTAGTCAAGTAAATTTTCAGAATGATGGCACAGCGGGTCAGATCAACATACTTTTTGCGGATGGTTCTTCCTCTGGTTTGATTGATCTTAATCCTACTGGTTCACCAACAACCACGCTTAATACCGGACGTACTCCTGCAGCGTATCAAACGGTTTCTCTTAATGGGCGCGATTATGTTATTCAAAACAGTCCCGATCAAATACGAATTTGGGAAGGTACAAGTCCTAGTGATGAAGGATATTTGGGTTCAGCCACTAATGTGAAGCACACTACGGGAGGATTTGTTGGAGGGCTTATGCGTAATTTTGGTTGGGGTGACGAAGAGGTGGACGCAGGTTTCACTTCTGCTGAAGAACAAGCAAGAATTGCTGCTGCAAACGGTCCGATACCGAGTTCTGCCTTTGATAATGGTCCTATGGCCCCATTATTGCCTGCTGAATCGGAGGGGGGTTTATCTTCTGCTCCACGTGATGTTCAACAGGTAGCTCAACAAGATCCTACTTCAAGAACGAGATCTTCTCCGCCCCCTGTGGAGTATTATGATGCTGGTGAGGCTGAAAGTTTTCCTGGGACGTATGATTTGGCGAATAATCGGGTTCATTTTTATGGTAATGCGTGGCATTCTACCATTCCGGATAATAGTGAACCTTATTCCACATATCATGCAGATCTAGATATGATGACCGTACAAAGTGCAGGGCATGAGGTTGAAGGTGCATATAAGGTAACTTCTTCTAAACCAGGAGAGCATAATTTTGTTGAATTTAGTGATTCTGCTTCTGATGAGGAGATGGGAGCTTTGCGAACTGCAGTTACTTCTGTTGGAGAAACTGCTCAAGCGTATTTAGGTATTGCACTTCAAGGGGCTCGAACGGTTTTGAAGGGGGGGAGTTCAACCGGGTCTACTGCTGCTGGTGCTCCTGCTGTTCCTGCGGGTCCGTGGGGTACACAAGTTGCAGATACGGGATATAGGTATGCTCCTGTTGATGGCAAACCTGGAATTTTTGAGGTTAAGAAAGATGGTGCTCTTATTGGTTTTACTGATCAGACGGGTGTTAATGATATTGCACTTTTTGGTGATTTTGATATTACTAAGATTAGTGGTTTTTACAAAACTTCGGATGCTGCAGCTCGTGCTGTGGCTGCTAAGGGTCGTGGAGAAACGTTGGGGGGAGATCGAGCAGTAGATGGAGATACTTCTGAAACGGGTTATGAACTTATTAAAGGGCGGGATGGTTCTGCGACACTTATAAATCGTGATACTGGTTTGGTTGTCAGAAGAAGGTTTTTAACCGTTGTTTCTGGTGGTGATGTTCCTGGTAATCAACCGGTTTGGCGTACTGAGTATTTTGATGAGAAAGGAAGTAATAACAATATTCAAGATGGTGTATTGACGCATTTCACTCTTGATGCAAATGGGGATGGACAACCTGAGGCTAGAATCGAGTTTGGGGATGTTGGTTATTCTTGTGTAGATCTTGTGCCTGAAGCTTGTAAAGCTTCCACAATTGAGCGTGCCTTTCATAAGGAAAATTGGGATCATTTAATGAGTGCTGGTCAGGCAGGTGTTGCTTGGTCACAGTTATCATCTATTTTTGGAATGGAGGATGATTTTGCTGATTGGCGTTTTGATGTTGATAAGATGTTTCACGATGCCTTTTTAGGTTCTGAATATTGGAGTGAGGCTATTTGTTCGGCTAGTGCAGATGTTGAATCTGGCCAGGATGTTATGTTTTCATTTAATGAGGAGGGGTTGTTAACTCAGGCAGCTTCTATTTATGCTACTAAACAATTTATTCAAACTCCTGAAGGCAATAGTTGGTTGTATAGAGTTTCATTTTTCTTAAGAAATCCTTCAAAGCCCGAAAGTTCGAGCATTTTTGGGGATAGTGATAGTGATTCTTCTGGTTTGGTTGCTAGAGATGCTGGTTTAGATCCTGATGTGTTATCTGGTGAGGAACAAGATACCTGGAACATTGTTAAGAAGGCCGGCAGAGAAATTAGTAATGAACGTTCAAGGTATTCACGTAATGCAAGAGGTGATGTTGATTATGAGTTTAACATTCAGTTTAGGGGTCAGAGAACTATAAACTTATTCACTGAGTCTGACACTATGGATAGTGGAGATGAAATTTCTTATGCTGGTGATGATTCTTTTGCTGCTTATTCATCTTACAATTATAATCAGGTTTGTATTACTTTCCCTGGCGAGCAACCAGTGGATGCATTCTATGAAGAAGTATCTGAAGTTTGTACTACTATTGTTGATGTTTCTTCTTCTGCGCCAACAACGGTTCCTGTTGAAACCGAAGATAGAGTTGAGCAAACTAGTAATGGGGACTTCAGAGTTATTTAAGCACAACCCATCATGATTTTTTAGAAACATTTATATACGTGTTTACATTAATTTAAGCCTATCAAATGGAATTTAAACTAAAAAAAGCTCTGTATTATACTTCTTTGGATCTAAGAAAGGATCAAGAAACTATCATGGTTAGTAGAAATAGGCCTTTTTTTATTAGGGGTGGAAGTCTGCCTAAAGTAGGTAAATAAAAACATTTATTAATTTCTGTATTAATTCTAATTTATGAAAGAGATTAAACTTTTTTTTAATTCGTTTAAATTAGATCGTGATTTTATCTACATATTTTTAGTTGAACTAATCTTTCTTTTAATTATTGTTGGTGCTGCTTTTGGTTGGATTGGTATATTGAATGCCAAGTCTGTTGCAGTTACGAATTCATTTTCAACATTATCTGGAGGGGATGATTTGTTGGGGTTAAATAGTTTAGTGAGCCATTTTAAGGTATTTTTCTTCTTTTTTGTAATGTTGACAACTGCGTTTGTTTTGATTTTGCTTTTTGGTTTTTCTCTTGCAAGAAATCTTGTTTGGAATAGGCTTTTTAATAAATCATTTAAGCTAAAAAAATACCTAAAATTTACACTATTAAATTTTGTTTGGTTTATTGTCTGGCTTCCACTTATTATAATCTTTATGTTTCCCTTATTTACACTCTCATCTGCTTTTCAAACTAATCCAGGTGTTGGAATATTATATTCAATTATGGTTTATGCTAATCTGATTCTGTTTTTAATCATGGCATATTTTGGTATGTTTGCTTACCAATCTTTTTTACATCATAAGAGAATTTACCGAGCTTTAACTGAATCTTTGAAACATGGAGTTAAGACCTTGCCAAAATTGTTTTTGCCCATAGTTCTGGTACTTGTTTCTTTGCTTATTTTGTGGGGCTTATCTGCAATTCTTCCTGCTTTACTAATTGCAATCTTGTTGTTGTATTTGTTCACTTCTGCTCGAAAATACGTAATTAGTAAGCTGATTTAATTGTCCCACTAACCTATATTCTAGGAAATATATCTTTATAAATATACCTGGGTTTCAGTAGTAAAGACGATAGTATTAGCACTATCAGGAGGATAGTAAAAATGGTTGAACAAAAGATGAATATGCCTTTGCCTGGACAAATGCCTATGGGTATGCCTATGAATATGCCTTTGCCTGGACAAATGCCTCAAATGCCTACTAAAGAAGATCTAGATCCTGAAGCTGCAGAAAAATTCTATAAAGCAAATAAAAAGAATATTGATAAATTTAAAGCTGAAGCTATGAAGGCATCAAAAAAGTTTATTGGAATGTCAGTTCTTCCTCCTAGAAAGGATAAGAAAGAGTTGATTGATATCATGTTATTAACTGATGATTCTCACCTAAAAATTCATGAAAAGTTTAAGTTTCGTGAAGATATGATGAAAAAGTTGCAAGAAGTTGCAGCGAAAGTTGATAAAAACATCATTCCTGATGTAGTTATTTTAGAAGAACTTTGGCAAAATTGTTATGATGGCAAGTATGATTTAGTACAACTAATTTCTGCAGGACATCACATTTTTGATAAGGGTATGTTGGCAGCTATTAAGATTTCTTTAGTGCATAAGTCTATGGTGTTAAAGAAGTTTGAAAAATATATTGTTTCATATGTTTTAGCAGGTTCCTTAGTTCAGGGTAGAGCCACTGAAAAATCTGATATTGATGTTTGTATTATTATTGATGATACTGATGTTAAGAAAATGACTCGAGTTGAACTTAGAGAAAAGCTTAGAGCAATAATTCTTGGTATGGGTACTGAAGCAGGTATGATTACTGGAATTAAGAATAAAATTAACATTCAGGTCTGGATTCTTACTGATTTCTGGGATGGTGTTAAGGAAGCAAATCCTGTTTACTTTACTTTTTTGAGAGATGGTATTCCTTTCTTTGATAAGGGTACTTTTATGCCTCTTAAGATGCTTCTTAAGATGGGTAAGGTTAAACCTTCTCAGGAAAGCATAGATCTGCACATGAATTCGGGTGAGCAAATGCTTAAACGAATGCAATTCAAAATTAATGAGATGGGTATGGAAGATATGTTTTGGGCAACTTTAAACCCTTCACAAGCGGCTTTAATGTTGTATGGTCTTCCACCGCCTACGCCAAAAGAAACTCCTGAATTACTTAGGGATATTTTTGTTAAGAAGGAAAAATTACTCGAAGATGAGTATGTTAAAATTCTTGAAAAAATAATTAAAACTAGAAAGGATATGGAACACAATCCTAAATTAGATCTTTCTGGTAAAGAACTTGATGATTTGATGAAAGGTGCAAGAAAATACTTGGAAAGGATAAAAAAGCTTTTCGAACAAATCCAACAAGAGAATGAGAAAGATTCTGTTGCTAAAGTTTATGAAGACGTTCTAGACTCTATGCGTGATGCACTTAAACTTGATGGAATTGAAAATATCAAAGATGAAGATGTTGAGATGAAGTTTAAGAACAATCTTATCACTACGGGTAAAATTTCTCAGAAGGCATTAAGAATCTTCAAAGAGTTATCAAAAGCCAAAGCGGATTATGAGAAGAATAAGCTTACCAAGGCTGAAGTTGAAAAGGTTAAGCGAGAGGTTCCTCAACTTATGCGTGCCATAATGGACTATGTTAACAGAGCTAGAGGAAAAGAAATTGCTAAAACCAAAATCCGAATTAAACATGGTGACAAGTTTGCTGAAGTTACACTTTTGGGTGATAAAGCATTTATTGTTGATGATATTGATGCTAAAACCAAGGAGATTAAGGTAGCTAAGATTAATAAGGACGGTTCAATTTCTGGTGAGAAGAAAGCCACTCTTGCAGAATTAGAAAAAGCATTAGTTGATATGAAAATTCCTGAGAAGGTTTTTATCAAACAACCAATCTTTGATGATCTGAAAAAGCGTTATGGTTCTGAGTCAGAAGTATTAATTACTTTTTAAATTTCTTTTTTTCTTAAATTTATTTTAGTTTAACCTAGTTCTGAGCTTGAGCTCATAGAAAAGTTTAAATACCTCTTTCTTCAATCTACTAATATGGCTAAGGACGAGATGCATGTGGCAACATTTGAGTTACGACATGGTGGAACTTTCGATCTTGATAAACTCTATGCGGTTATGCGTAAATGGTATAAAGATAGAAAGTATTTCTTTCAAGAAGACGTTCATAAGTTTAAACCTCCAGAATTGGAATTGGAATGGAGTGGCACGAGAAAAGAGACAGGTTATAGGCAAGCTAAGGTAAACATGGCTTTTCATTCGTGGTATCACAAGGAAGTTAAGGTTAAGAAAGGTGGTAAAGAAAAAACCCTGGTCGACGCTCGTATTCAGATTATTCTTACTGCAACTATGATCTATGATTATTCTGAAAGATTTAACACACCCGTACTTTGCGCTTTAGAAAAATTCTTAAAGAAGTTTGTTTTATTTTATTACTATATGATTGTTTGGCCAGATCGTTTGTATTATGAATTAGTTGATTTTCAGAATAAGATTAAGGAAGTTTTAGATTCAACTACTGCAAGAGGTGCTTTCTAGAATGATTAAAGATTATGTTGTGTATGACGAATTTGTTGAGTATTCTGGTCCTTTTGAATTAAAAGAGTTTTATATGTTAATGGATTCTTTTTTTAAGGAACATCATTATGATAAGAATGAAAAAAGACAGTATGAAAAGAAGAATAAAGATGAATGGTACATGGAATTAGAGTTAGAACCGTTCAAGACCGTTTCTGATTATGTTAAACTAAATATGAATATGGAAATCACAATTCGAAATATTGAGAATATCGAAATTGAATTACAAGGTAAGAAAAGGACGCTTCAACAGGCGGATCTTAAAGTAAGATTTCGTTCATTTATTTTAAAAGATTATGAGGGTAAATGGGAAGCATTTCCTTGGATGATGTTCTTGCGTACTATGGTTGACAAGTTTGTTTACAAGATGCACGTTGCTGATTTTAGTGGAGAACTTGCTAATGATACTAGAATATTGAAGAATAAACTTAAGTCTTTCTTGAATTTGTATAAAAGAAGGTAATTATAAGTTCATGCTTTTTTCTGTTCCTGCTTGCATGTTTTTGACTTTATACTTTTTACTTTTAACTTCTTCTGGTCCTAAAACTATTACGTTCTTTGCTCCAAGAGAATTGGCATATTTCATCTGATTGCCAACATTTTTGCTAACTAGATTAACAACTACTGTGTTGTGTTGTCTTAGTTTTGCTGCTAATTTCATTGCCTCTCTTTCTTCCTCTAGTACTGCAATAAAATAGTCCGGACCTAACTCTTCGTCAGGCAATAGGTTTTTATCTGCTAATAATAGTGATATGGTTGACCATCCCATTCCAAATCCTGTTGCAGGGGTTGGTTGTCCGCCAAATTGTTCTATCATATTGTCATATCTTCCGCCACCGCATAGCGCTCTGAATTTACCGTTGACATCGAATATTTCAAATACTGTTCCAGTGTAATACGAAAGTCCACGTGCAGTGGTTAGACTCATCTTAACGCAGTCATAAGGTAATAGATCTAGTACTGATTTTAATTCTGAAGCGCCTTTTACTTTATTCACATCTGTTTCTTCTAATGTTTTGATTAGTTTATCTACCTGTTCTACGCCTACCTCTTTTAGCATTTCTTTATAGTCTTCAGGAGAAACCTTGTCTTTTTTGTCAATTACTCTAATTACTTCGTCAATATCTGAGCTAACAAAGTTTTCTATTAATGATTGTAGTACTTTTCGGTTGTTAACATTTACGATAAAGTCTTTTTCTTTTAATCCTAGACTTTTTAGACTTTCAATTGCTAAACTAATTATTTCTGCGTCAGCTATTGCTTCGCCGCTTCCGTATAATTCAACGTTAAATTGGTAGAACTCTCTTTCTCTACCTGCTTGTGGTTTTTCATATCGCCACACTCGGTCAATACTGAACCATTTTATTGGTTTTGCTAACTCTTTTTGATTGGAAATAAACAGTCTTGCAAAGGAGGGTGTGAACTCAGCTCTCATTGCTAATTCTTCTTTTCCTTTTTTTTCGAGAGTAAATATTTGTTTTCTAATTTCATCTCCCTGTTTTTGCGCTAGTAATTCAAAACTTTCAATGATTGGAGTACAAATTTGTCTAAATCCAAATTTTTGTGCAACAGTTTTCAAATTATCAAACACTTTTTGTTTGGATGCCTCTTCCTTTGGCATGAAGTCTGTTGTTCCTTTAACATTATTTATCATGAGTATTAGAAGTGATAGTAACTATAAAAACTTTACTCTATTTTCTTATTTTTGAATTTAGTTATAAGGCCCACAATCACCATTATTAAGCCAATTGTTCCCATAATGAATGATGCAATTAATATTGGACGTAGTAGTGTTTGTGATGTTTTAATTGCGTCAAGGGTTGGATCTTTTACTAAGAATCCACTTAAGGGATAAAAATAAGATAGTGCGTATCCCCCTCCAACTAAGAATAAAGGCATACCGATGCTTTTTAACCCTGCAGAAACGGTTTCAGAAAGAACAGCGACTAATAATGCAATTATTAGCGTTCCAATAACTAAAAACGTCTTTATGTTATTTAGAAAGTAATGTCCCTCTCTACTTATTATGATGGTCATTGTTTCCTTTTGTGTTAAACACTGTAAAAAAGTACAGGGAAATTTCTTTTCATAAACCTCTTTGAAAACAAATTCTTTTATTAGAATTCTTGGATATGCCTCTCTTGTTGAGGATAGTACCTTGCTGCACTCAATTGTTTTATTGCCATCACGAAACGCCACGTTTTGTTCTAGTGCTCCTGCTTCACAATTTGTTTGGTGTTCATCATGTAATTCTTTTAGATCTTCTGCATCTCCGACTTGGGTTAGAGAATAGTCTACAAGGTATTCTTTTAGTACTTCTTCTTTTGTGAAGTTTTCTAGTGCAAATACGATTAATGTTAGCGATAACATTATAACAAATAATGCCAGAATTGCTGAAAATCTTAGTCTTCGTAAAGTGTTTATCATTCTTCTAGTCTAATGCATTGTACGGGACATATTTCAATTGCTTGTTCTAGTTCAGGAGTGGTTTTTGTTTCTTTCTTCCCGATTATTGTTTTATCTTCTTCGTTCTTTTCATACTTAACTTCTGTTAAGTTTACTCCTGCGTCATCCATTGTGAATTCACTGCTTCCTAAGCATGCTCCGCAATTTATGCAGTTATGTTTGTCATGTATTAATTTTACTGTCATGGTATTGTTTTAATAATTTAATCATTTATAACTTTTTCTCTGAAGTTATGCTAAGAACGAAGCGATATTGTGTATTTCTTTCCCTTGAGTTTAACAAAATTTATAAACAAATCATCACCTCTTTTTAGCATGCCACGGTCGCATAATCTGGTATTGCGCAAGATTGCTATGAACTGTAAGTTCTTATGAACCTACTCAATACCGCAGATATCTTGTGTCCTCCGGGACATACGAGTTCAAATCTCGTCCGTGGCGTATTTTTCTTTTATGTTCGAACTATATCCTTAGAATATTCACTCAGAATGTGTTTTTAATCTCTCTCTTCTTCTATTCAGGTTGTCTCTGAAGGCAGACGCAGGTACTTTATTTCTGAATGCATCTAAGGCTTCATGTAATGGGACTCTCATTGCAAATGAGCTTAATACTTGCTGGTATCTTTCCCATTGCATTTCTTGTGCTGTTGATGCAGCTAATAACCATTCTTTTGCTGTACTATTGGGTAAAGCAGTGTTTAAGTACGGTCTTAGAACTGTTTGCCAGTAAACTTGATTTGTCATCCCGTAGAATAAAAAATGTTAATTCTTTTAAAAAGTTATCTAAAAGCCCAGAACCATTGCCATTCTATCTTTTCAACGTTTCGTGTTTTTGTTACATCCACAAATTCTGTTACGTTAGTGTATTTTGTTACTGTCATGTTTTCTAATCTGATTTCTGTATACTCACCACTGCCTGCAACTAGCTTTTTTGGTTTCTTTGTAAATTCAACTTTGAAATAGTGGTCGTTTAAACTTCCAACATATAATTCGGTTAGTGTAAAGTCTTTTATTCGGGTATTGTTTAAACATAGTTCTTGGTCATCAGTATTTACTAGTCTGGAATCTTTTTTGAATTCGTATTCGAATTCGGTACAGTAAGTTATCCTTTCATCAACTGTAAGCAGGTAATCCTGGTTTGCATAGTCTAAATCATCATCTGTTGTTCGGTATAATTCACCATCAAGAATTATTTCATAGTCTACATTAACATATTCCGAACTTGAATTGGTTAGTGTTACTTCCTGTTCTACTTCTTCGGTTACGTTTTCTGGAATTTGTTTTGTTATCTCTTCGAGTTCAGTATATTCTTCAGCCACGGTAACCGCGGTTGGTTTTAGTGGAAGAATAGTTCCTAGTATAATTAGAATTATTATTGTAATGAACCAAAACTTTATTACATTATTCCTTTTTACCCTGTACATGGTAGTTTTTTGTTAATATGGCTTTTTATTCTTTTCTATTCTTTAGTTTGTATGGACTCTAAACTATTTACTCTACTACAAATATATTTATATACCCTGGATTCAATTTCAGATCATGAAAATTTGTAAGGAATGTGAAAAAAAGTTTGGTCTTCTCGAAAAAATATATTACACCGAAGATGGTGAAATGTATTGTACTAGTTGTGTTAGGAGAAAACGGGATGAGAAAAAGAAGTCTGATGGTGAGTATGTTGAATTAAAAGACACCCCTCCACAAGCCCCGCCTGTTCAAGAACAAAGAGAATATGCACATGTTTCAATTCCTGCAGATCCTCCTGTTGCAGAACCTGTTTCTGTTCCTTCGTCAACTTCTGGTGCGGGTAATTGGGAGTTTAAAGTTGTTAAAATTTCTGCCGATCCTAATGATGTTTCAAGAAGTAATGTTACTATTGAAAAATTTGAGAAGGTTATTAATCGTATGGGTGAAGATGGTTGGGAATTGGTTTCAGTAATTCCTTTGAATGTTTTGTTAATGAAGTCTAACGTGCGTGAAGAACCTGCTATGATTTTCAAGAGGATCAAGAAGGGTTTGAGTGTTGATTATTAGTTCTATGATAAAGTTTATAAATTAACTTCTTTTTCTTCTTATTAGCGGAGTGGAGCAGGCAGGAGTGCTCGTCGGGCTCATAACCCGGAGGTCGGTGGAAATGGTTGGCGTGACCATTGCCGTATTCAAATCCACCCTCCGCTATTTTTCACGCCACCTATTATCTTGGTGTTTCTTCATAACTCGAAATATTTTTAAACTACCTGTTATTTCTTGGTATTGGAGGGATCAAAATGTCAGACGAACAACATGAAACATCAAAACCACTAACGTATAAGGATGATAGTGGTGAGACTTTGTATGGTATGAAAGATTTGAATACTAAAATTTCCGATCTTAATAAAAATCTGGATAAACAGCGTGCATATCTGAAGAAGTATTATGGTGTTGCTTTGACATTTGCAATCTTTTTCATGCTTGTTGTACTTTGGGTTTTATGGCAAGTCAAAAGGTATAAAGTAATCAGTTTAGTTATTGATGCTTTAAAGAACTAATTTTTTTAATAAATTCATTTATTTTTTTGAATGCTATTTCTTTATTTTTATCTAAACAGAAAACATGATATGAGTCTGGTATAAATTCTTTTTCTTTTATTTTGCTTCCTAATCGGTTATAAATTAGTTCTGCGTTTTCATTGGTTAGTATTTGATCTGTTGCTGATTGCATTACTAATGCGGGCACTTTTGTATTTGGGAGTAGGTCTTCTGATTCTTGTATTACTTTTGCTAGTTCTTTTAGTGCTTTTATTGGTACGTGCATGTAGTGTACTTTTTTCTTTATTGCTCTTTTTGCTCTTTTGTCATGTTTTTTCTTTACAAAGTTTTTGAAGAGGCTCATTCCTTTTAGCATTATTTTTTTGGTTAGTTCGCTTTTGAAGAACATTGGTGTTCCAAGTAAGATTAGGCCTTTCACTTTTTTTTGGTTGGCTAATTTTATTGCGAGGTTTCCTCCCATTGAGCTTCCGATTACAAAAATGTTTTCTGCTTTCTTTTTTAGTCTGTTGAATGCTTTGATTGTTGATTTTTCCCAGTCTTGTCGTTTTGTTGTTGCTAGGTCAAAGATGTGTGTTCCGTGTCCTGTTAGTAGGGGGGCATATATTGTAAGGCCTTTTTTTGCTAGGTATTCACCAATTCCTTTTACTTCTTGGGGCGTGCTTGTGAATCCATGTAGTAGCAATATCCCTGTTTTGCTCTTATTGTCTATGAAGAAGGGTTCAGCACCATTCATTATGGCATTGTCCCATTTTTTCTTTTTTATTAAGTAGAATTTTACTTTTTTGTGTAAGTAGGCAGTTACTATCCCAATGAATACTGTTTCTAATAACATAGTTAGTGGTTAAGAATTGTTTATTTAAACTTTTCCCTAAAGTTTAAGCTCAGAACGAAGTGATGTTGTTCATGTAATGAGCTCAGAACGAAGTGATGTTGTTCATGTAATGAGCTCAGAACGAAGTGATGTTGTTTAAACCTTTCTACTTTTTTCTTTTGTTTAGCATGACTGCAAATGCAATTATGATTACTGCATCTGCGAGTGCAAAAACGAATTTGAGTATGTCATTTGCACTATCCCATCCTCTTATAAAGCCATATACTATTAAAACAACGGATGCCATGATTAATCCTGAACTAATATTGATCATGCCTAGCGTAAACAAAGAAGTTACAATTAGTATTAAACCAATTATCATTGTAATTAAGAATAAGTTTCTATTATAACTCTCTCTTGCTTTTTGATATGGTTTGTGACAATTATCTCTGTTATCTATTTCCTTTTCTCTTGCCAGAGTTCGACACTCTTGTACGGTTAGGTTGCCTTCACACTCTTCAATTGCTAAGGGACTTATAACGTCTCTGTATTCTTCACAGAAGTCTAAATATTCTGGTTCTGGATAGAAAGCTTTTATTCCTAAGATTATAACTAAGTACACAATTATTGCTATTGCAATTCCAAATATTACATTAATTGCGTGACCCATAGAACTAAAGAGTGTTTGGTAGTATAAAAATGTTTGGTGTCGGATTAGTTAAACACGTCTGTTTTAATTAGTTAAAGATTTGATGTTTATTTGTCTGCTTTGTTCTACGCATAAAGGTTTCGGCGAAAACTTTATAAAGCACTTATTTCTCCTCAGAATCATGAGTAAGATATATAGTACTGAGGTTAATGAATTTATTGAAAACTTAGCTGTAGAGCTTAAAAGTTTCAAAGAAATTTCTGCTCCTGAATGGGCTAAATTTTGCAAAACTGGTGTTCATAAAGAACTGCCTCCTGTTAGAGATGATTGGTGGTATATCCGAGTTGCTGCAATTTTAAGAAGTGTTTTTAGACTTGGTCCTGTTGGAACTAACAAATTAAGAGTTAAATATGGTGGTAGAAAGAATCGAGGGGTTAAACCTGAACACCATTTTGATGGATCTGGTTCTATTATTCGTAAATCTTTACAACAATTAGAGGCTGCAGGTCTTGTTAAAAAAGAAGAAAAAGGCAAACACAAAGGTAGAATGGTTTCTGCTGAAGGTAAAAAGCTTTTAAACAAAATTGTAGGTTTTAAAGCTGTTAAAGAAGCTCCTGTTAAAGAAGTTAAGAAAGAAGCAGTAAAAGAAGCTCCAAAAGCAGAACCTGTTAAAGAAGAAGTTAAAGAGGTTAAGGAGTAAATGGCACGTTACATTCATCTTTCAAGAAAAAAACGTTTAATTAAGAAAGGCAGACAAACTAAATGGGCTCCTTTTTGGATTATTCCTAAAATTTATGGTGTTGGAAGAAGGGTTCATCCTGGAAGACACACTGATATTAAAAGAAATTGGAGGAGAAGTAGAACTAAAGCATAATGGCAAAAAAAACTCCTACCCAAAAACTTGAAAGATTATATACTGTTCCTTTACGAAGAGGTTTTTTAAAAACTTCTAAGTATAAACGATCTAAGAAAGCAGTTAAAGTTCTTAAGGAATTTATTGCTAAACACATGAAGTCTGACAACATAAATATTGGTGCAGATGTTAATGAACTTATTTGGAAAAACGGAATAAAGAATCCTCCTCCTCGAGTTAAAATTTTAGCTACTAAAGAGGATGATAAGGTTAGTGTTATTTTAGAAGCAAACAAAAAAGATGATGTTAAGAAAGCTAAAACTGAAAAACCTAAAGCAGACTCTAAGGCTACAGTAAAAGAAGCAAAAGAAGAACCTGCAAAAGAAGCTAAAACAGAAGAACCTAAAGCTAAAGAAGAGCCTGCAAAAGAAGTTAAGAAAGAAGCTGTTAAAGAAGAAAAGAAAGAATAATTCTAAATCTTTTTATTTGGTAAGTGATTACTCTCGTTATGAATGTTACTATCGAGCACATTAGAGAGGCAGCAAGGTATGTTGGAACGTTCTTAGATCAAAGAGTTGTTTCTTCTGATGATTTAATGGCTCTTGATGGCTTTGTAGATGAACATATTTCTATTGATAGAAAACCCTCAGTTAATTTTAAGGACGCAATGGTGATTAGTTATGCTCTTCCTGGACAAGAACCTATTCTTGAGAGTAGTCTTGAAGAGTGGGATTGTATTTGTATGGTTGTTCGAGCTAATTTTGTTCTTGGTGAGTACTCTCGTGATGGTTTTGATGAGGATTATTGTATGGTTCAGTCTAGAATTTTTTCTCCAGGTACGATTCCTGTATTAAGAAGTGCGTTGAAAAGTTTACAATCGATTATTTAGCTGCATAATGCATGACAACAAGAATTACCAATCCAACAATTACTGATAGCCACAAACTCATTGCTTGATGATTTGGGATAAAGTATTGATCTAATAATCCAAATACTCCTCTCCAAAAAACAATAATTGCGAATAGAATTATGATCCCAAAGAAAGTTTGGTGTTGTTGTTTCATGTTCAGTATTCTTGAAAGCATTCTTTTTTATTGTAATAAATAGTATATAAATTTTACTAAAATCATAAACTTATTAAACACGTGCAATCTTTTAGTAAATCATGGAATTGCCTTTGGAGAATATTGAACGGGATGTATTGGTTAGAACTAAAGAAGTGGGTAAATTTGGTATTAAACCTGAAGAACGTTCTGTAGAAAAAAGAATAAAGTATAGTATAATTAATATTGATAAACCTAAGGGTCCAACGTCTCATCAAGTATCTGCTTTTGTACAAAAAATTCTGGGCATAACTAAATCAGGGCATTCAGGCACTCTTGATCCTGGAGTTACGGGTTGTCTTCCTATAGCTTTGGATAAAGCAACTCGAATTGTTCAAACACTTTTACCTGCAGGAAAAGAGTATGTTGCGTTAATGCATTTACATGACGAACTTTCTGAACGTAAAATTAGACAGACTTTCAAAAAGATGACTGGCAAGATTATGCAGCTCCCCCCAATAAAATCTGCAATTAAAAGACAATTAAGACCTAGAACTATTTATTATATTGAAATTTTAGAAATTAAAGGGCAAGATGTGCTTTTTAGAATAGGTTGCGAAGCAGGTACTTACATAAGAAAGTACATTCATGATTTTGGTCAGAAAGCAGGTACGGGTGCTCATATGCAACAACTTAGAAGAACTAAGGTTGGCAACTTTAACGAATCCACTCTTGTTTCTTTGCAAGACCTGGCTGACGCACTTCATTATTATAAAGAGGGTAAGAATGCAAAGTTGAAGAACATGCTTCAACCTATTGAATATGCTGTACGTCATATGCACAAGGTGTGGGTCTCTGATTCTGCAGTCTCGTCTTTGATTTCAGGTAGTGATCTAAACATTCCGGGAATTGTTAAGTTAACTGACAAGATCGAGCCCGATCAAAAGATCGCATTACTTACATTAAAAGGTGAGTTGATTGCGTTAGGAATTGCTAAATTAACTTCTAAGAAAATGTTAGAGAATGAAAAAGGGTTGGCTGTTAATGTTAACAAAGTATTTTATCAAGAATAGAATTGCTTATGCATCTACTTTAAGTAATACTGCTAATCCTATTACAAACATTACTAATACTGATATTAGTGCTGCAGTATAACTGAATGCAACAACTAACGCTCCAAAAACTACTGGGCCTATAATGCCCCCTAACTTCTCTGTTAATCCCTGGAATCCGAATAGTTCTGTTAACTTATGTTTTGGTGCTATCTTAATCAATAATGGTCTGGTTGTTGTCCAGATTGCGCCTAGTAATGCACCTCCAATAATTCCTGCCAGTAGGTATGTTACATAATTTGTTTTAATTATCACTAATAATATTACAAATACCCAGATGATTAGTGCGGAAACTAAACTTTTTTTTGGTCCCACATGGTCTGATAACCACCCAAATACTAGTGAACCCACTATTGCTGCCAGGGCCATTATTCCAAATATTGGGAAGAATGCTTTAACTGTTAGTCCAAGTGTTTCTTTTCCGAATAAGAATAAGAAGATTATTACTGTATTCAAACTGTCTACATAGATTAGTGATGCTAGTAAGAACAACCATACATTTTTGTATTTTCTGATGCCCTTAATTGTTTTTCTAACCTCTTTGAATGATTTTTTAATTCCTTTCCCCAAACTCATTCTTTTTTTGTGTTCTTCTTTATAATTCAAAAAGAGTGGTATGGCGAAAATAAAAAAGAATATTCCTGCTAGTGGAAACATAATTCTTGTTCCAATTTCGGTTTCCCATCCAAAATTGTTTAAGAAGTAGGCTGCTAGTAATAAACTTAATATGGTTCCAACATATCCAAATGCGGTTCCAATTCCGGATACTTTTCCCAAGTGTTTTTTGTCGGTTATGTCATCTAACATGCTGTCATAAATGTCTAGTGAAGCATGATAAAATAGGTTGGCTAATAACCCAAATAGTAGTGCAAACCATAAGTTGGAATATGCAATTAGTATTGTTGCAATTATTGTGAATAAGGTAAATATTACTATGAAGGGTTTTTTTACTTTTAATGCGTCGCTTAACCCCCCCAGTAGTGGAACTAGTAGTGCTGACAGAAATAATGACAGTCCCATCACGAGTCCTATTTGAAACTCATTCCCTCCCAAGAATTCTTTGATGATCAGGGGGAAAAATACTGTTACTATTAATGCAGAGAAAGAGGTATTAGCCAGATCATACGTTGCCCAAGAGAATACTTTTTTTGTTAACATACTAAAAAAGATAGGTTTGAGTATTTAATTGTTTTGTTTCAGTCTACAGTAAACAATTTATTATCGTGAACATCAAACAGTTCTAACGTAGCACCACAGTCTAACCATCCATGTGCATAATTCAAACAGGCAAATGCATTCACGTAATCGTTCTTATTTCTAAAGTGTCCTGCATCAGAATAGTAGCGTTCTGCCATGTCTAAAACAACCTCGGCTCCTTTTTTGCATTTAGCTTTTTTTACTTTCTCTAATGCACGACCAGTTACGTCAAAGTACTTTGCTAATTTCTTGTCTGTTATCTTGTCCATAGAAACATTTAAATAGAAGTAATATAAAAAACTTATCATAAATACGGTGAGGTGTATTAAGAATGGCTTTTGATGGTTTCCTTGATTGGATGAACGCGATTGTAGCAATTATTTTAATTATAGTGGGGGTTTTAGCTTTTACAAATGTTAGCTTGCCTTCTTGGATTATTTATGTTTTGGGAGTAGTATTCATTATTGGTGGATTGTTTGCTTTCTTTAATTCGTTTTTAGTATTTGGAAATACTAATGCGTTTATGGGAATTGTTTCATTATTACTATCATTGATTATTTTGGTGATGGGAATTAATGTATTTTTTGCAATTCCTTATGTGGCAAATGTTATTGCAATGAGTCCTATTGGAATCACACACTATATTGTTAACATTGTTGTTGCAGTAGTATTGTTTATAATTGCTGGCGCTAGCGATTAAAAACATTTTTTTTCTTATTTTTTAATTATCTTTATAAATGAAGTATAGTTTCTAAACTCTATGAACTTCAAACAATTCAAAGAAGACAGTACTAATTTAGCATATTGTGTTGCTGCTAATGCTGATAGGCTTAGTGGGGGACTTTATGATGCTGGATTGGCGGCCGTTGGGGCGCATACTATTGTTAATCCTTTTGTTGGTGTTGGTGCTAAATATGTGGCCGTTCTTTCTACTGCTGCAAGTTTGATCGCACCTCATTTTTCTGAGTCTGATTCAAAAGCTCAAGATTTAAGGTTTAGGCGAAACTTTTTGGTAGGAATTGGTGCTGCGGTTTTGTGGTTTGATCCTGCCTGTGGTGCTGGTTTGATTGCTGCTGCTGGAATAATGTTTGAGGGAAAACGAAGAGCTATTCGTGCTAGTAATGATGAGCGTGATTAAATTATTCTTTTTCTGATTATCTTTATAAATGAATTCTAGTTTTTAGTGTGCATGCGACGCGTGATGGAGACTGTAAGAGACATAAGTGATTCGGGTAGAGAGTTTTATCACAAGTTTGGAGATTATGCATTGTTCTTAAGTGGGGGTGTTTGTTTAAGTCAGGTTAACTCTCCTTTGTTGTTTGTTGGTGCAGGATTGGTTTATGCGGGCTTGAAACATGCACGTAGACAGGACCCTTGTTTTAAACTTAGAACTGATCAATGTATGCCTGCTGCACATTTACGTACGAGAAGAAATGGGTATGCGGTGGTGGGTGGTCTTTTTGCTGCTAGTGCTCTTGCAGGGCATGATTTTGCAACAATTCTATCTGTTTTTTGTTTAGCGTTAAGTTATGACAGAACTGAAGATCTTGCTGAAGCTAAAACGTCCCTTGAACCCTGCCTTTCTTGCACAGATCACAAACGTTTTTCTTAACATTAATTATATTATCTTTTCTACTTATTACTACCTTGCCGCATTTTGGGCATAATGTATCTTCTAAACCAAGATAAACATTTGTTAATTCATATTCTTCTTTTAATTGATTGAAGATTTCTTTCTTATCATGAGCGTTTTCTACATGCCAGGGAATGTTTTTATCTATTGAGGTAATGTATTCAGCTAGTTTCCTTAATTCTCCTTCACTGTCGTTTACGTCCTCTTTTAAGATGGTTGTAATTTCAACCCAAATCCCTTTTTCGACTGCCATTTTAATGCTTTTTTCAATATGGCTTAGTTTCCCATTTGTTAGTTGCATTAATGTTTCTTTATCTGCACTATCTAATTCAAAGCTTATTGCATGTAAGTATTTTATGAGTTCAGAAAATGATTTTTCATGTAAGTAACCATTTGTTCGTAAGATATTTTTTAATTTGTTGCTTTTAGCATTCTTTGCAACTTCAATCATACTTTCATAAAACATTGTTGGTTCATCTGTTAAGTATGTAATGGAACTGCAGTCTCCCTTTATGGCTCGTTTTACTGCCTGGTCTGCAGTTATTTTTTTAAGTTCTTTTAGTGCATTGTCAACTTCAATTTCTGTTGAACTAACCAGATTATTTCCAACACTTCCTAATATGAATGTTTTTGTACCTGGTAAAAAATGGAATAATGGAACAATCTCAATTTTATCGATTTTTTCCTCTCGAAATTTCTGATAATTCTTAGTATAAATCTTGCCTTTCTTGTTTTCTCGTACATTGCAAAAGCCTCTACCGTCGGGAGAAAGTATGCATTGTTGGTAGCATAAGCTGCAAATAACGCGTTCCGCCTTTAATTTCTTGGTGTAAAGGCCCTCTTTCATGTTTTTTACCTAAAAAGATTAAATATATAAACTTTTCGTGAATTCTTATCATATAATGAAAATATTAGTAAGATATGCAGAGATTGGTCTTAAGGGCAGGAACCGTGGCTTTTTTGAGAAAACTCTAATGAGAAACATTAAGAATAAGCTAGATTGTACTATTACAAGAATGTCGGGTAGGATATTTCTTGAAACTTCTGATAAGGATCCCTTTCCAAAACTAAAGAAAGTCTTTGGAATTGCCTCTTTTTCTGAAGTATTAAAGACAGATTTGGATTTAGAAGTAATTAAGAAAGAGGCGTTAAAGGTATTAAAAGAAAAAGATATTGAATCATTTAAAGTTGAAACTCAGCGTTCTAATAAACAGTTTGAATTAACCAGTCCTGAAATTAGCAGAGAGGTAGGGGCTTTTTTAGAGGAGCAAACTAAATTGGAAGTTAAACTAAAAGATCCTGATTTTGTTTTAAATCTTGAGATTCAGAATAAGAATTCATTTATTATAAGACAAACAGAGCAGGGATTTGGCGGCTTGCCCGTGTCTTCTGCAGGCAAAGTTCTTTCTTTACTTTCTGGTGGAATAGACAGTCCGGTGTCTTCTTTAATGATGATGAAACGGGGATGTAGTGTTGATTTTATTCATTTTCATAACTATCCGCATGTAAAAAAGGCAAGTATTGATAAGGTTAAAGATTTGTTTAATTTACTTAAGGATTATCAGAACTCTTGCCAACTAATTCTTATTCCATTTACTGATGTTCAGAAAGAGATCGTAACTAAGTGTCCTGCAAAATTAAGGATTTTATTATATAGACGGTTTATGCTAAGAATTACTGAAAAGTTTATGGTACGACATCAGGCAATTGTTTCTGGGGAGAGTTTAGGCCAGGTTAGTTCGCAAACTCTTGAAAACATGGGTGTTGTAAATCAGATCACTAGTAAATTGTTCTTAAGACCTTTAGTGGGTATGGACAAAGTTGACATAATTGATTTGGCTAAACAGTTTGGTACTTATGAAACTTCCATTCAACCTCATGAGGATTGTTGTACTTTTTTTGTTCCGAGAAGCCCTGAGACCAAAGCCCGAATTGGAGAAATAGAACTTGCCGAAAAGGACTTGGATATAGATGCTTTAGTTAAAGCGTGTGTGGACAGTGTTGAAATAATTTCTTAACTTCCATAATCTTTATAAATAACATATCCCATTTTCGAATTACAATGAGTCAAGCATTTATCAAGGGAGGACTTGTAGTGATTATTTTACTACTTGCGGTTTTAGTTGTGCGGGATATTACAAATGGTTCTGGAATTACTGGCAATATAGTCTATGATGGCACGCCTGTTAAACTAGATTTTTATGTTATGAGCCAATGTCCGTATGGTACTCAAGTTGAGGACGCTATAGCTCCTGTATTAGACAAATTTGGAAGTGCAGTTGACTTCTCTTTAGAATTTATTGGTAGAACTACTCCAACAGGCTTTGATTCTTTACATGGCCAACCTGAAGTAGATGGGAATAAAGTGCAATTATGTGCTGCTAAATATAATCCTGATAAGTATATGAATATGATTGTTTGTATGAATAAAAATGCTAATTCCATTCCTGATAACTGGGAATCTTGTGCTAAAGATTTAAATGTTGCAAATATTAAACAATGTTATGAGGGAGAGGAGGGTGATGAATTACTTTCTGCTTCTTTTGCTAGGGCTGATGAAATCGGTGCTAGTGGTAGTCCAACAATTTATCTTAATGACGAATCTTATGGTGGTCGAAGAACTGAAGATGCTTTTACTAAAGCAATTTGCGGTGAAATTCCCGATCACGATTTATGTAAAAACCTTCCTAAGGTTGAAGAGATTGAACTTATTGTTTTAAATGATGAACGTTGTAATTCTTGTGATCCGTCACAAATCGTTTTTGCATTACAACAAATGTTTGAGGGTATAACTCCAAAATATGTTGATGTTTCTGAAGCAGAAGAGCTAATTGAAGATTATGATATTGAATTAGTTCCGGCTTTTATTGTACCAAAGTCTATTACTGAATCTAGCGAGTGGAAGGATAATGCTCAAGTTCAAGCTGCTTTTGAGTCTTTTGAAGAGGGTCTTAAAATCCGACCTCAAGCTACTGGTGCTTCCTATTTTGTTGATGAACAAAAACGTATGGATTTCATGAACGATATTGGTGTTGATTTAACTGATGGCGTTCCACAAGTTGACTTTTTTGTTATGAGTTACTGTCCTTATGGTAACCAAGCTGAAGAAATAGTTTATGAAGTTTACAATGTTTTAGGTAATAAAGCTAAATACAATCCTTATTATGTAATTTATAGCGATTATGGTGATGAGTGTTTAGATGATGGTAACTTGTGTTCTTTACATGGTAAGCAAGAACTAACTCAGAACATGAGAGAAAAATGTGTTTTAGTTGATAATGGTCTTGATGACTGGTTTGATTTTGTAATCGCTATGAATGATGCATGTACTTATCAAAATGCAGATTCTTGTTGGGGTGCTGTTGCTGAAGATCTTGGTTTAGATGTTGACGCAATCTCTTCTTGTGAAACAGAAAGAGGTATTGAGTTAATGCGTGAAGATAAAGTGTTACAAGACAAGTTGGGAGTTACAGGTAGTCCTACAACTTTTATTGAAGGCTCTAAATATCAGGGTGCGCGAGATGCTAATTCAATTCTTGTTGAAATGTGTGCTAATTTTGAGGATAAACCTTCAGAATGTGATAATGTTATAGCAACAACTGCTGCAGCTGTTCCTGCTGGTAATTGTGGTTAAACTTGCAGTCCGGGTAGAAAGGGCATTTTTTGTTCTTGTATTGCCCAGGAGTGTTCTCTATCAATTCTAATTTTAAATTGGGATTTTAGAAAATGGTACATTACATTTACACACCCCATTTTTCTTCTTAAATCATATCCATCATAAACTAGTTCTGCTCCACAAAGTGTTAATAAGTCTGTTCCTATTGTGCTTTTTAACCGTCTAGCAAAGAAATTTCTCTTAATTCCTAATGGAAAGGGATTTGCATCGTTTGTTATGTATACTGCGCGAGGTCCTTTTGGTTGTAGTTGTTTTAACCAGGCTAATGGTTGAAGAATATGTCTCTCTCCTATTCCAATAATGATTAATTCTGGAGTCTCTCTTACTAGTGTGTCTCTTTTTTCTTCGTAATCTGGGTTGGTTGGATTATTTACATAACCGGTGTTTTCATTTTGTAAATAAGGATGTATCATTAATCGTACTTCATCACCTATTCTTTCTGGAGCGTCACCAAGTGAATAGAAAGGATATCTCCATCTTTTTAGTTCTGCTAGTTGATCGGTTGTGGGCATATTTTTAAGAATGGAATTTAGTTTTTAAAGATTAGTGTTTGTCATCTTTTGCAGGGTCAAGTCCTACAATTCCTAAGACAAAGTCTGCTGCCTGTCCTGGTGAAACTCCTGTACGGACTGTTAGACCGTATGTAATTCCTGCTTCAACATTTGCCATTTCTACGAATGGGCGACGTTCATAGCCAAAGCTTTCACGTAGCCAGTTAGGTTGTCTGTCTATTGGAAATCCTGGACCTACAAAAGAATTTAGTCGATTTTTTAGATCTGCAGGATATTCTTTATCAGGGTTTGCGCCTCGTCCGCCCATAAGAAATGGAATCCCTAGTTGTTCTTCTTCCCACACAGTCCCCATATTTCTTATTAAACCAACTCTTTTACCACGAGAATATTCCCAGTGTTGTGTTAGTGCATCTGTTAATTTTAAACCAACCGAACAGCTTACATCTGAGTGGTTTATCGCTCCCACATCAACCCACAAACATTGTGACAGGTCTCTTAATCTGTTAACACAATATGCTTTAATAGAACCTGCTTCAGAAGATGCTGCAAGCATTACTGCTGCGACTGTCAATCCCAATCTCTTAATCATATTTTGAAAGAACTATTTTTTATTTAAAACGTTTTATGGTTTTTAGTGTTTGTTTCTTCCTCTTAACTCTACCTTTTCTAGTCTACTTAGAACTTCATTTGAATGAGCACAATTTTCTGAGTAACCTGCTAGTACCTCTTTGAAGCAATCTTCCCAACAGGTGTGATGTTTGCTTTCTAGTGCCTGTCTTAGTAAGTGTAGGTCTACTGCTTTGTCCTCTATTTTTTTTGAGAATAAACTCAGTCCGAAATCTATAAATTTTAATTCTTCATCCATTATCATATTGGATGTGGTTAAGTCTCCATGAACAATGTCGTTAGTGTGAAGAATTCCAATTTTGGTTCCCATCTCTCTTCCTAGTCCAAGTGGGTCTTTGTATAGGACATCACGTAATTTGTTGCCTTTTAAGAATTCCATTTCAATGGTCATTTGTCTATCGTCTACTAATTTTAGTTGTGGTGCTGGAAATTTTAATTCATTTAATTTACTAAGAATTTTGCCCTCTCTTCGTGTTCTGAACTTTCTTAGTTTATCATCTATTTCTTTGATTCTGTAAGCTTTTGCTAGTCGTTCTTTTACAACTAGTTCACCATCTGATTTTATGGTTGCTTCTGCACCCGATCCTATTACTTTCATAGTTCTACTTCCTTATTTTCCTTATTTAAGATAAAGGTTTTGGTTTCTCCACCGACATATTTCTTTACTAGTTCTTGTAATTCATTTATGATTGTTTCTATTTCTTCTTTGCTTAGTACTAATCCTTCAACTACTAATGAAACTGTTTTGGTTTCTTCAACCATCTTTGATTTGTCGCACTCTCTCCAGTTCCATCTTCTGCAAAGTACGTCTTTATCATCACAATAAATTACCTCTCCCTCTTTTGGACTTTTTTCTTCATCGCTGTTTAACTCTATGAATTTTTCTGTTCCATCAGCGATTTTCAGGGTAATGTCACTTTCAACATTGTCTAGATCGTCTCCTCCCACTGGAACCATGTGTTTTAGTGAGAGATAATTGTAAAGATCAACTATTTTATTAATGTGTTTTAGGTCAATTCCGTCTAGTGTCATTCGATATAAATTTTCTACTGAACATCGGTATTTTTTTGGTTTTGCTCCAAAGCTTGAGAATGCTTCACGCCAACATTTAATTCTTTCATTTTCTGATAGTGTGCCTTTTTCAAATTCTTTTCTTATTCTTTCTTGTTCTTGTTTTATTAAATTAAGAATTTCTTCATTAGTTCCTGTGTTGTCTATGTCTTCAACTGTTACTATTCCTAATTGTACACTTGGAAACTTTTCTAGTACTTTATCGTCTATTTTGAATTTCATATTATTGATTATCTTGTTTAGTTTTATAAAAGTTTCTAAAAACGTTTATGCTCCGAATGTAGTTAATCGAAAGTATTAAAAATAATGTGTTGAATTGATTAGTATGTATCCGCAAACTCATTTCCTCCTACCCTTCTTTGTTGGAGCTATCTTAGTTAAGCTGGGTTGGTTCTCTTGGGAATTAGCGCTTTTGGCAGGAATTTTTGGGGTGTTAATTGATTTAGATCATTATATAGAACACATTTTTCATGCTAAGAAGAATCGTTTTTCTTTAGCACATACCTGGAATACTTCTGTTATAACTCATAAGTTTGAGCAGAGAAGTTTTATTCATCATAAGGTTGGTGCAGTAGTTGTGACGTTGTTATTGATCGTTTTAGCGGTCTTTTCTCATCTTTGGTCGTTAATGTTCGCGCTTGCGTTCTATTCTCATATGTTGTTAGATCACGTTCACATTAAGCATCCTCATCAAATTATAATTAAATTGTTTGGTTTTTATGAGCGAGAGTCTAAAGTAGAATTAGTGTTGGATGTTCTTCTAATAATTGGAATAGTGTTGGTAGTTATTTAGATGTGTATACAAATCTTTTAAAAGAATAACAACTTTCTTTGTTAAATGATTGAGGTTACAACAGAACAGGTTGAGTTGGCTGCAACTGTTTTGAGAAATATGAGAAATATTCGATTAGATGCTGCCGAGATGAATATTCGTTTTGATTTGCCTTTAACTTGGAGTTATGTTGTAAATATGGGAGAGAGGATTAGTTATGGCTTATCTGATTTTATATATGTTCAAGAAAAGGTATGTGCTTCTTCCAATCCTGAAAGAACTTTAGCGGGGTTGATCGAACAGGGCATAATTCCACAAAAGAATGTTCATCTTGTTTCTGCGTTGAGTTCGAATTCTGTTTGTGTGGCTTTTGCTAGGGGTTATGAGCGCGGTGTTGGTGCACGAGTGTGGGATATTGAATTAAACAGACATGAACGTGATAAAGTAAAGCTTGCGTTATTGAGCGGGGCAGTCTTTGGTGGTAGTTTGGATTCTGAAGAATGTCTTGTGAGTTTGCATAGGACTATGCGTTATTCTATGAGTGAGAGTTTTGAATCAAAAGCAAGAAGTTTGTTTTTTGGTGCGTATAAGGGAGATTCAGATAGGGTTATTAGAGCGAGTGCTGAGTTAAAACCTTTGGGTTGGCCCTGTTTGAGAATGATGCCTCCTGATCTTGTAAGAAGGTATAAACAGTTTAGTGATGCTTTATTTGATGTTGCTAAGAATTATGGTGTAACGGATTAGAATTATTCTTTCTTTTCTTCTTTAGCTTTTTCTTCAACTACTGCTTCTTTCTTAACTTCTTTCACTGGTGCTTTAGCTTCTTCTTTTACAGGTGCTTTTACCGCTTCTTCAACAGGAGCTTCTTTTACTGGGATTTTTTTACCTATTTCTTCTTTTGCTAGTACAATTGTTGCTTTTTTGATTTCAACTGCTTTTAGCGGGTATACTTTAGCTAATGCTTTTTTAGTTTCTCTTTGTATTCTTTGTATAATTAATTGTTTGAACATTTCTTCAGTTGAAATTGCACTTAGTGCTTTTTTGAATTCTGCGTGACATGCTTTTCTTAATGCAGTCTTAACTGAGTTTGTTACGTTTCTTCTTGTGATCATTAAGGGTTTGATAATTATGGTTGCATCTTTTGTTTTTAGAGCGTATCTATCATCAACTCTATCTTGGTTTTTCCTTATTGCCATTTTGATAGATGTGGGTTGTGTTTCGTATCCAAATATCTTGGTTTTTGCGGTGGTTCCTTCTAAATTTGTTACTATGAATGAAACATTGTATTTTCTTTTTTTAGGATCATTTAAGAAATTCATTAGGTTTACTTTTACTCTTCTTCCTATAATGTTTTTAGGTTCTTCTATGTGGCATTCTCCCAATTCTCTATTGTCGGGAGACATTATTTTAACCCAGGTCTTTTTCTTCACTACTACTTTAGTTTTCTTTCTTGTTTTTGCCATGTTTCTTATTTGAGAAAAATTCGGACTATTTAAAAAGGTTTGCATTAGATGTCTAATTCATCTACTTCTTTTGCGTGTTTCTCAATGAATTCTCGTCTAGGTTGTACATCATCGCCCATTAATATTCTAAATATTCTGTCTGCTTCTACTGCGTCTTCTATTGTTACCTGAGTTAGTATTCTGTTATCTGGATTCATGGTTGTGTCCCATAGTTGGTTTGGATTCATTTCTCCTAACCCTTTGTATCTTTGTATTGATACTCCGTCGCCAAGTTCTTTTAGTTTTTCTTCTTTTTCTTTTTCGTTTGCGATCCAGAATTCTTGTTTTCCTTTTTTCATTTTATATAGTGGGGGCATTGCAATGTATATGTATCCCTCGTCTATTAATGGTTTTAAGTATCTAAAAAAGAATGTTAAGAGTAGTGTGGTTATGTGATGTCCATCTACGTCTGCGTCTGTCATAATTATAACTTTGTGATATCTTGCTTTAGAAATATCAAATTCATCACCAATTCCTGCGCCTATTGCGGTTATCAAGGTCACTATTTCATTATTTTTAAGTAAACTGTTTAATCTTGATTTTTCAACATTTAGGATTTTTCCTCTTAGTGGGAGGATTGCCTGGAATTCTCTGTTTCTTCCTTGTTTTGCTGATCCGCCTGCACTATCTCCTTCAACTAAATAAATTTCTGATGCTGCTGGATCTTTTGAGGCACAATCTGCTAGTTTTCCAGGAAGTGAACTTCCTTCTAATAATCCTTTTCTTCGTGTTAGTTCTCTTGCTTTTCTTGCTGCCTCTCTTGCTTTTGCTGCATTGATTATTTTGTCTGTTATGAGTCTAGCAATTTTGGGATTTTCTTGTAAGTATTCAATTAATTTTTCTGTTACTATTGAATCAACTAATCCTTTTACTTTTGAATTTCCAAGTTTAGTTTTTGTTTGTCCCTCGAATTGGGGTTCTGGAATTCTAACTGAAATTACTGCTGTTAGTCCCTCTCTTACGTCCTCGCCTTGTACTGTTGTACCTTTTTCTACAAATTTGTTTAGTGCTCTAGTTAGCGCTGTTTTGAATCCTGATAGGTGTGTTCCACCCTCGTGGGTGTTTATGTTGTTTACAAATGAGAATACGGTTTCTTGGTATGAGTTGTTGTATTGCATTGAAATTTCGAGTTCAATTTCATCTTCTACTTTTTCAAAATAAATGGGTTCGTGAAATGCGCTTTTTCCTTCGTTTAGGTATTCTACAAATGATTTGATCCCTCCTTCGTAATGGAAGACATCTTCTTTGTCGCCTTTTAGGCTTATTTTTATTCCTTTGTTTAGAAATGCTAGTTCTCTTAATCGTAAAGCGATTGTATCATAATCAAAGTCTATAGCATCAAATATTTCTTCGTCTGGAAAGAAGGTTACGGTAGTTCCGGTTTCTGTTGTTGCTTCTTCTTTTGATACTTCTGTTTTCTTATTTCCTTTTTCAAATGTTTGTTCCCAGATGAAACCATCTCTTTTTACGCTCACTATTAACTTTTTTGAGAGCGCATTTACAACGCTGATTCCTACTCCGTGTAGTCCTCCAGATACTTTGTAAGTTTTCTTGTCAAATTTTCCACCTGCGTGGAGTTTGGTCATTACTACCTCTAGTGCGGATACTTTGAATTTTGGGTGTTCTGCTACTGGAATTCCTCTTCCATCATCTGTTACAGTTACACTTCCATCTTTATTTAGAATAACACTTATTTCTTTGCAGAATCCGGCTAGGGCTTCATCTATGCTGTTGTCTACAACCTCGCTTATTAGGTGATGTAGTCCTCTTGTTCCTGTGCTTCCAATATACATGCCCGGTCGTTTTCTTACTGCTTCTAGTCCGGCAAGAACTTGTATCTCTTCTGCTCCGTATTCGCCTGTCATCCTCTATAAATTCAAAATTAACTGGCTTTATAAAGTTTTTGATGATTTATACCATATAGAAATATCTATTTTAAAGACGACAAATTACTTATTTTTTTGTTTAATATGCTTCTTCATATCCTTTAAGGAAAGCTTCTTCTTCTAGACTTATTTCATCATTTTCTAAGAGTTCTTCTCTGTAGTCTTCGTCGTAGATATCTTCTTGCAGTTCCTCAATTAGCCCTTCACTATATGCATCTATTTCTTCTTTCATTTTTACACCCCGCATATAGTTATAATAGAAATCTTTATTAATATATAGTCGATTCATATGGTATATATCAAACATATAGTGAATTTACATTTTGGGGAAACATATGGAATTTAGAAAAATTATTGCATTTGGAAAGTCTTCTTTTGTTATTTCTCTCCCTAAAGCCTGGCTGGAAGCTAACAAACTGATTAAAGGCGATGTTGTGTTTCTTGAACAAGAAGAAGATAAGTTAATGCTAGTTCCAAAAGAAAAAAATACAGAAAAAGAAGAAAGCACTATTTTGGTAAATATTGATAATAAAGATTTGAGTCGGATAAAGCGAGAAATTTATTCTGGTTTTTTGAATTATAATAGTAAGATTGTTATAGAAGGTAAAGAGGTTGCAAAGTACGCAACAGAGTTAACTGATCTCATCCATCGGCTTATAGCTCTGGAGATCGTTGAGCAAACTAGTGAGAAGATTGTAGCTAAAGATTTTTTACGTGTTGAGGATGTTAGTGTTAAAGATTATTTGAGAAAGGCAGATATTGTTATTAGGTCAACACTTACTGACCTAAAAGACCCAACATTTACAAATTATCAAGAATTGATGGATCGTCAGCTTAATGTTAAGCGAGCATATTTGTTATTATTGAAAATATTTAAAGCAGTTTTAAAAGATTTGTCTTTGATGAAGAAATTAGATATAAAGTCAGAGGACTTATTAGCATTTTATAGGTATAATATTGCATTGCAGAGAATATCCAATTGTTTGAATGTTATTGCGAAAAATATTGGGAAGGTCAATGCTGCAGATAAGAAGAAAATACAGGGGTTTATAGGGAGCCTTTCTGATAATTATGTTAAGATTTTAAAAGCAATGCATCTTGAAAATCCAGATAAAGCTTATGAGTTAACAGGCATACGGGATAAAGAAGTTAGCATCATAAATGCTGAACTTAAACCCAAAACAGAAAGTCTAAAACGAATCGGTGAACGTCTTGTTTGGACCTATTTCGAATTGCATGAAATTTTACATCGGATTTATAGCTAGTTTGGAGTAATCTTTTTAAATCAAGTCGGGTTTTCTTTCTAGATGAACATGTCAGGAAGCAGTGGTAACACCAACGGATGCAGTAATGGTTGGGCGAGAAGAACTGAGGAGAAGGTTCTTAGTGTCACAAGAGGGTTAGTTGTTCGTGTTGAACAGGATGTTCAACAGGGGTCTGAACTTCTTCCATCTGTTTTTATTGAGAAACGTTTTCCTGTAAGTACTGAAGAGTATACTGCTACTGATCAGCGACGTTTTCTACGTGAATTGAGTGTTCTTAAGGCGTTAAAAGATGCAAAAACCGCGCCCATGGTGCCTCGTTTATTGGGTGCAACATCATCAAAAGAAACTCCTGACGGCACCATACGGTTTCGTCTTGAATATAGGCAGGGAGCAGTAATGTCAGATGTTTATGCAGGGATGTCTGAGGATGCTTTGATGCTAGAGAAAGAATTATTGGGATCACAAGAATTTCCAAATTTTGATTGTTATAGGCAAGGATCGGTCATGGAATTGCATCAATATGGACGTTTGGATCAAACTCCTAAGGGGGTTAGACTTAAACCCTCAATAAGAGAGTTGCATGAAGAAAGAGGCTGCCTTTTCGACTCTGATGCAGAAAGATCTAATGATTTCTTAAGAATTTTTTGTATGGGTTTGGATTTTCAAGATGTTGCAACACAAACTTTGAATATGAATAAGGGCTTGTTTCGTTATGGTAAAAGAGAATACCTGGCGGACTTCGAAAATGCTCTTAGATCAATAAATGAATCAAGATCTGTTCCTTGTCACGATAGTACTTTAAAAAACATTTCGCGTTTGTTTAAAGAGATTTACTTGCCTCAAATTCTTGATGCGCCAGAAGTTATGATTCATGGAGATTTCACCCCTTTTAATGTATTAATTAATTGGAGAGAATTTGAGGGTACACGTTATGCTTTGTTAGATATGGGTCATGTAAGCAAGGGCAATCCGTTCTTTGATGCTGCGAACTATGTCACTTTTTGTAGGCTTTTCTGCGGTATGTCTCAAGCTGATGAAGCAGATGAAATCTGGAATTTAGCATTTGATAAATATGATGTTAAGAATCGTGGTCTGAGAACCGTTGTAGAAAATACTCGTAACTTGGAAGTTTTAGGTATTTTAAGTACGCGTTTAAGAGCAACTAACATGTTTACACCTGAAGATTTGAGTGCAATGAGATTTCGTAGAAAGGCGTATACTAATGCTCTTAATTGCGGATTAAAAGCAGTTTATGATGATGCACCGGTTAATGCTAAAGAAAAAATAAATGCATTTAATGGATTGGTAAAAACAGTATGTCAGTATTCTTAACTTTTTTCTAGTTCGACTTTACCTTTACTAATTTTTAGAATTACTTCTTGATCCTCTTTTAGTGATGCCATTTTGGATACTACTTCAGGTAGTAAAACTCTATCTCCTCTGAAATCTAATTTTGTTATAATCTGTTGTGCCTCATTTGTTTCTTCGATTAGTTTTTCTGCGTGTTCTTCTGATTTTTTTTCGTTTAGGAATTCTTTTGTTTCTTTTGCTAAGAATTTGGCTATGTCTGTTGGAATGTCTCTTTTTGTTGCTGCCATTATTCCTTGCAGTCCTGGTGAAATGTTTGCTTCTAGTACTAGAGGTCCTTTAACGCTTTCAAGAATGTCTACTGCGCAAATTTCTGCTTTTAGGGCTTTTGCTGCTTTTACTGCCATTTTTTTAGCATGACTGTCGAGTTCTACTGCTTCAGTTGTTCCACCTGCATGTACGTTAGCTCTTTTTTCGTTTTTTGCTGCTTTTCTTGCCATGGTTGCAACAACTTTATCTCCCACTACTATTGCTCTTAGGTCTCTTCCGCCAGTTTCTATGTATGCTTGTAACATTACTGCCTGTCTTAGTTCTGATAGCGTATCTAAGATTCCAGCTGCTGCTGCCGGTGATTCTGCGAACATCACACCTTTTCCGTGTGTTCCGCCAGGTATTTTTAGTATGATTGGGAAGTTTAATTTGTCTAGTGAATTCTTTGCCTCTTTTACTGAGGGGGTTATGTATGTTTCTGGAGTTTTTACTCCTGCTTTTTCTAAACTTATGTGAGTGTAAACTTTGTCATGTACGATTGTGAATGCTTCGGGTGCTATTGGCATGTATGCGTGTCCATCATAGTATGATGCTAGTGCTTTTAGCATTACTGCATATCTAAATGAACTTTTTAGGTAGACACAGTCGAATTCTTCGTTTAATTCTTTTTCTTCATAGAATAGTTCGGGTTTTCCTTTTCCAATTCGCATTTCAACTCTTCTTACATCAAAGTGTGTTACTTCGTCAAAATGTTCTTTTAGAGCTTCAATTATTCTTTTTGATGATTCACTTCCCATACTAAACATTGCTATCTTCATTCTTCTACCTCTTTTTTTGGATCTATTATAAAGTTTTGCTCTAATATGTTCTGTCCGATTAGAATTTGATATGTCATGTGTCCTCGGTCAAATACTGAAAATTCACCCTCAACTTCTTGTTCTCCAAGTATTATTTTCAGGTGTACAACTCTTCTTTTTGATACGCCATGTGATGATTTGATTGTGGTTGTTCCTTTTTCTTCCACGTCATCTAATTTTTTTAGTAGGGTTGCGTCAATAGAACTTTTTGTTGCGCCAGTGTCAATTCTAGCTTTTATCTTACGCTCTTTTCCGTTTAGAATAATCACCTCTTCTATTAGTCCTACTACTGTTCGATTTTCAAACATTTTTTTCAGAATTATTCTGTGCTTAGTTCCTCGACCTGCTTTGTTTTGTGTATTTTTGCGATTGCAGATGTTGCAATAACTATGTCTTCTGTGAATCCAGCTATTTCTCCTTCTAATGCATCACAAGTTTTCCTTAGTTTTGCAATAGCTCTTTTTAATTCGTTTATGTCCTTTTCTTTTAGGGGTTTGATGTTAATTATTGAAATGGTGTTACCCTCTCTTAAAGAATCTACAACGCCTTTTATATCTTCAAAATCCACTAATGTGAATGGTTTAACAATGATTTTTGAACTGGTTTCTAACTCTTCATCACTTCCTAGTTCTACGTACTCTCCTTCTCCGCCTGATTCTGTGAAGTCTTCCTCTAAAACTTCCCCTCTTTTCATTTTATCTTTTACTTGTGAAAAAAAACCCATTTTATCCCTCCGATAAGCGTATTTTATATGTAATTTTAGATTATTGGGAGTTATTTAAATGTTTTGGTTTTATAGAATATACTCGGGAGGACATATTCTGTAATTCAAAAATTAATTGGTTGCTTAAACTATTAAAGAAAATCTTTTTAAACTCATTAACGAATTTATAATTATGACAGTTAAAATCGATTCAGAAAAGTGTGGTTGGAAGGATGGTAAGTGTACTTGTGGTTGTTGTGCAGAGAGTAAATGTTGTACTGATGTTTGTCCTGTTGATGCAATTAAACGTGATAAGACCGCAGTAGTGGATGCAGATACCTGTATTGATTGTGGTGCTTGTATTGAAACCTGTCCTAAGGATGCTATTTCTTTTTAAGTATGCTCGACCGTAAGGAGACATACGTCGCTTCGCATTGGCGAAAGAATGCTGCGGTTTCTTTTTAAGAAACTTTAAATAATAGCTCTTCCCTCTGAATAATATGAAAAAGGAAGTTATTCATTGGGCTGATCAAGCGGCTCAAAAGATTATTTCAGAGAAAGGCGATAAAGCTGAGTACACTCTTGCTGCAGGTATTACTCCTTCAGGTACTGTTCATATTGGTAATTTTCGTGAAGTTATAACTGTTGAATTAATTAAACGCGCACTAATTTCTTTAGGGAAAAAGGTCAGATTTATTTATTCTTGGGATGATTATGATGTATTTCGTAAAGTTCCTAAGAACATGCCACAACCGGATAAATTGAATGAGTGTTTGGGATTGCCTCTGGCTGATGTGCCCGATACTTTTGATTGTAAACACTCTTCTTATGCTGAACATAATGAGAAAGAAATGGAATCATCCATTCCTCGTGTGGGAGTTGAGGCAGAATTTATTCGGCAGGTTGAAATGAATCGTAAATGTTCTTATGCTGAAGAGATTAAAAAAGCATTAGAAAAAAAAGATGAAATAAAATCTGTTCTTGAAAAGTATCGTAAAGAACCTTTGGAAGATTCTTGGATGCCTGTTATGATTTATTGTGAAAA
Organism: Candidatus Woesearchaeota archaeon; assembly: GCA_018653365.1. Taxonomy (GTDB): domain Archaea; phylum Nanobdellota; class Nanobdellia; order Woesearchaeales; family JABIAG01; genus JABIAG01. Next base: position 570,354 of record JABIAG010000001.1, on the reverse strand, counting down.
GTGTGGAAAAGAGACTAAAGCAGTCGTTTATAATGGCGGGTATGATGTTTCTTACACTTGTGAGTGTGGTAATAATGATTCTTTTGATATAAGAAAAAAAGGCATTATTAAACTTCTTTGGAGAATTGACTGGCCTGCTCGTTGGCATTATGAAAAGGTTGATTTTGAGTCTGGTGGTAAAGATCATTTTGCTGCAGGAGGAAGTTTTTGTACTGGTGCAGAAATAATTAAAAGCGTGTATGGTGGATTAAGACCTACATCAATTAGATATGAATGGATTGGTATTAAAGGTGGAAAACAATTTTCTAGTTCTTCAGGTAATGCTACGACTGTTAACAATGCATTAGAAGTTTACCCTTCTGAAATTGTTCGTTGGTTGTTTGCTTCAACAAGACCTGATGCAGAATTTGCCATATCTTTTGATTTGGACGTTCTTAATATTTATGAAGAGTTTGATAAGTGTGAAAGAATATATTTTAAAGCAGAAGAGGCTGATGAAAAAGCGTATTCTAAACAAAAACGGATTTATGAATTGTCTTGTGTTGATCAACCACCTAAAGAATTACCTTTCCAACCCTCTTTAAGGCATCTTACTAGTATCTTGCAAGTTTATGGTAAAGACTTAGAGAAAACTTCCGAGTACTTTAAAGATGAAATAAAAACTGAAGAAGATAAAGCACGTTTTGATGTTAGACTTAATTGTGCACTGAATTGGTTAGAAAATCATGCCCCTGAAGATTTTAAGTTTTCAGTACAAGATTCAATTTCTGCTGATTTAGAATTAACTGATTTACAAAAGGAAGCACTTCACAAAGCTGCAGACCTACTTAAAACAAATATCAAGAATGAAGTTGAACTTCATGATGGATTTTATAAGATTACTCAAGATCTTGAGTTAAATGTTGGGGACTTTTTTAAAGCAGCATATAATGTTCTTATTAACAAAGAAAAAGGTCCACGTTTAGCTAGTTTTGTTTTAATTATTGGTAAAGAAAAAGTTGCTGCGTTATTTGCTAACGCTTAGTTATTATCTATCAAGACGTGCAGTGTCTCGTCTTCTTTGTTGAGCGGTTCGATATGCTGTTACAATGTCTTTTACTTGTTTGGTTGTGTATTCTAAGAAGTCTTGAGTTTCTGCTCCCACTATTGCTTGGGATAATTCTACTCCGTTTTCAGTTGCTGTTGCGAGAAAATATGCCTTGTCCACGTCACTTATTCCTGGTTGGCTATCTGCGGTAGGAATTAGTCTTCTTAATTGGTCTGAGAAATATGACTTTCTAGAAGCAATCCCGATTGCAACTACTATTGCTGCGCAGGCAATTCCGCCTACAACTGCATGGAGTGAGGGTAATCGTTCTCTAATTGTTCTTTCTCTTGGCTTTGTCATTTTGTAAAATGAATCTTGCTATATTTAAAAAATTAGGGTTGTAGTGTTGGGATGATTTTTCTTGCTTGATCTTCTGCATCGTCAGGAAATAAAAGAGTTCCACATCTTACGTTTAATGCATCTGCTGTGTCGTAAGTAACGCTTTCCATATCATTTCCTTGGTATCCGCTTACAAAGAATCCCTCAACTATTGGAATTCTATTAACTCCAGTCTCTCTTCCAGAACAAGCTCTTAAAAAATTTTCAGGCAGCATGCTAAGTTCAAATCCTCGGTCATGTATTACATAAATTCTGTCAGGGTCAGGATAACCTTCGTAAAACATCATTGCGTAAACTCTTCCTTGTGTTGAAGAACCTTGTTGTTGTTTAGTTAAATCAATAAAGTGTGATTGTATTGCTTTTGCTCCTTCTGTGGATCGTACATCCATCTTTAATTCTGTTACTTCACCAATACTTTGTTCTAATAGTGCTGTTGCTTCTTCGGGTAGACATCTAATTGCATACTGTATTCCGGTTATTCCGTTTGGTAAGCCCAATTCGGTGGTTAGATTATCTCCCGTCACCCATTGTTGTTCTGCTGCTAATTGTCTGTAGCCGTTTGAACTTAATTTAGAATCGTGTATGATTGATAGTTGTTGTTCTGTTCTTCCTCTTGTTTCAACAGCCATCATTATGCCCCCACCCAATACTTCTCTTCCTGGAATGTATTGTGATCCATGAAATACTAGGACTGTATCGAGTCCAACGCTGCCTCGAGGTATTCCATTTGTTTGCATTCCTTCATTTCTTCTTTTTTCTGCTAGGCCTTTTTCTAGCATTGCAAGGTTTGTTCTGTTTGGATCTATGTTTCTAAAATTTTGACCTGAACGGTCATCATATGAAACTCCTGGCGTGTATTTTGTAGAACTTGAACCTTGTTCGGTCTTTCTTCTCATTCCTTCATTACAACGGTTTCGTTTTTCGTTTGTTCTCTTTCTTCGTTGACTTCCGCGTCGTCCCATTTTGTAGAAGAATTTGCAATAATTTATAAAGATTTGTTTACTTCTATAATCATGAAAGAAGTCAAAACTAAGGATGGTAGCATAACTTTTTTTAATGAGTATTTTCAGGATGTTTATAATTCTGTTACTGGTGCTATGGAGGAAGCTGAGAAGAAATTTGTTATTCCTACTAAGATTCCTGAACTTGCTAAAACAGGTAGTATAAAAATATTAGATGTTTGTTTTGGTATTGGTTATAATAGTTTGTTAGCAATTCATTTAGCTAAACAGTCCAACCCTAAAGTAAAAATAGAAATTGTTGGATTGGAAAATGATAAGGAAGTTATTGAACAAATAATTAAGATGAAGTTTAAAGATGATCTAAAACAAGAGTATAAAATAATTCAGGAAGCTGCTAAGGCCTGTCTTGGCCTTCCCAACAAGAAAGATAAGAACATTAAAATTACTTTAATTTTGGATGATGCTAGAAAGTCAGTTAACAAATTAACAGATCTGTACGATGCAGTATTTCTTGATCCTTTCACTCCTAAAACCTGTCCTGAAATGTGGTCAGAACCTTTTATTAAAGATATTAGTAAGCGAATGCAACCTAATTCTATTATTGCGACTTATTCTTGTGCAAGAAAGGTTAGGGATGCAATGCGTGCAGCCCAGCTAGATGTTCATGATGGTCCAAAGGTTGGTAGATTTGCTCCAAGTACTTTTGCTGTAAAGACTTAGTGATATACTGGGTTTATTCTTATTGGTTCGGGGTGTAATCTTGAAATTCCATCACATACTTCTCGCGCAGTTGTTTTCACTAATTCTTCGAATGTGCTTTCTGAGGGAACCTTTTCTAAATCAAAAAATCTTTGTAGTAGTCTTTCGTGAAATTGTCCATTTGTCATTTCTATTAGTTCTCTTTGTTGTAAATCCGTCAGTGGTCTTGCAGCAGCTGTTAAAAATCCCACTAAGTATCTTTTGTTTACTAGTGCTGATGTCACAGTTTTGAAATAATTTCTATCTACGCCACCATTGTCTGGAGTATGTAATGCATCGGCCTCTCTTAGTCTGTCTAAGAATGCAGCTACATTTCCGGTTTCTACTGCAAGGTTTATTCCCCAGTTTAGTATTTGACTTTGATAACTTAGTTCTTTTTCTCTTGCAATTACTCTTAATCCGTCAAGAATTGTGCTTGCATCTTCATACCTTTTTTCTTTTACTGCTTTTTGGTATGCAAGTTCGGTTTGTGTACTTGTTGTTTGCTGATTTTCAAATGTTGCATGTGTTATTTCAATGTCGTTTTCTACATCATATTCTTGCATAAATTCTTCTGCATTTCGAACACCTGTTAAATCTATTTCTCCAGATTTCATTGCTCTTTTTACTTCTGCGTCGGCTCTTGCATACACTTCACTAAAGTGTTGCATGAATTCAACTGGCGTGCTTGTCAATTCTACAATTCTAGGTCCTATTTCTTTTTTCACTCGTTTAAAAGATTCTTCGAATAAAACATCCACAATGGTTCTTTGTCTGTTGTCTGCAGTTCTTAATGATTCTGGAGTATCGCCCCATCTGAGGTCTACTTTATGTAAAGAAGCTCGCGCTTGTTTTGTATAATGATCATCAATTTGTTGAAATAAGAGTTGTTCTAATTCTTCCCAAAGAGGGTTTTCTTCTTGCAGAATTCTTTCTCTATCTATTGCTTGTAACATAGTGTATGGAATCGTTATTTAACTTTTAAAGGTTGTAATATCAAAACTATTATATACTCTTATTCTAATTGTTTGTTAATGAAAACAGAGCGTGTTGCGTTAACTGGAATATTTGTTAATCTTTTATTATTTGCATTGAAGTTAGTTATTGGTATTTTTTCTCGTTCTTATGCGGTTTTGGCTGACGCGGTTAATTCTGGTTCTGATATTTTCGCTTCTTCAATTAATTATGCAGGTATTAGAATTTCTAAAAAGCCTAAAGATAAAACACATCCTTATGGTCATTATAAGGTTGAGGTTCTTACTGGTTTGATTGTCACAATTATCATCTTTTTGTCTGCTTTATATATTATTTACAAGGCATTTATTGGTTTCACTCAACCCACCATTCTTCAACATAGTTATGTTGCTTTGGGTATTATGGCGTTTTCTGCAATTATGAATGAGATTAGTGCGCGAGTTAAACTTAAGGTTGGGAAGAAAGAAAATAGTTTAGCATTAATTGCTGATGGTACGCATTCTAGAATTGATGTTCTTACTTCGGCTGCTGTTTTTATTGGTATTTTGTTTTCTCGTTTTTGGATTTATTTAGATCCTTTAATTGCATTAATTGTTGGAGTTTGGGTACTGTTCCAAGCATTTTTGTTAGGAAGAGAGGCGTTTCATAACTTAATTGATGCTTCTGCAGGGGATGACAAAGAAGAGTTGATTAGAGATGTTTTGAAAAGAAGAAAGTTAGAGGTTGTTAATATTAAAACTCAACGTAGAGGGGTTAAGTTTTCTGCAGATGTTAAAATTATTCTCCCCCCTAAAATGAAAGTTCAAGATGCTGCTAAAAAAATTAAAAAGCTCGAACACGCATTAGTTACTAAGATCAAACCATTGTCTCATGTTGATATTTCTATTAAGGATGCTGATTTGAGAAAAAAGAAATTAGTTGAGAAATTAAAATAAGTCTAGAAGATAAATCTTTTTAAATAACATCATATTACTCGTGGATATGCGAGACAGTAACGTTACTGGTTTCTTAGGGATTTTTTCTAGTTGTCTTGATGGAGGAATAGAATGAACTATGCAATTATTGGTTTTGGTAAAATGGGAAAGTTATTTCAAGAAGTTATGAAAGAAAGAGGGATGAATATTATTGACATTGTTGATCCGCATGTTAATGGAATGTCAAACTGGAATCATAACCGCTTACGAGATGCAGATCTTGCTTTTGCTTTTACTCCGCCAGGAACTGGAAGGGATGTTGCTCAGGAATGCATGCGTGCGGGTTGTGATGTTGTTTTAGGTACTACTGAATTTTGTGAATTGTATGATGGTAGTGAGGATATAGAAAAACTTTCTGCGTTACATGCTGATGCTGTTACTTGGGGTAAACGCTTATTTTATGCTGCTAATTTTTCTCCTGCTGTTAATGCTTTTTTTAGAAAGATAAAAGATATTTCTCCTGAAATGGCTCAAGAAGGTTATCAACCTTTTGTTGTTGAAGTTCATCACAAAGGTAAAACTAATGACGTTTCTGGTACTGCTAAAACTCTTGGTAGGTTAATCATGGCAGGTTATGAATCTGTTGGGCAAACTTTTGATGGGTTGGATTTTGATATTGAAAGAGCTATTTGGCCTGAGGGCTTTGAAGAGTATCAACTTGATTTAAATGCCGATCCAGATATGCCTGATTGGGATTATATTGCACTTACCCGAGAGGTTAGAAAGAAAGTGGCTGAAGCAAGGACACTGAGAAGTGGAAGACTTCCTCTTGTTGCTGTTCGTTTTGGTGATGTTGCAGGTATTCATCAGGTTTATTTCATGGATGAAAGAAGTGGAGACATTGTAGAAACGTTTAGAGAAGTTTCTCAAGGAAGAAGGGATTATGTTGATGGTGCACTTGATGATGTTCCAATATTATTAGAACAAGCACCTGGTGTTTATAATAGAAATTTACGGGTTGGATTACCTGTTGCGGAGGATGAATAAAATGGCTTTAATACCTGAAGAAATGTTTGCAGATAGAATTGATGGACCTGAGTTTGGTAAGGATACAGCAATTTATAAGTTTGAAAAGATTAAAAGAGCAAAGGCTGCATTTAAGGAAGCACATCCTGATGTTGAAATTTTGGATTTTGGGGTTGGTTCGCATGATGGTTTGGCACCTGAAAGTTCAAGAGAATCTCTTAAACGTCATGTTGATAATCCTGAATGTAATGATTATGCTGATAATGGTATTATTGAGTTTCAACGTGCTGCTGCAATGTATATGAAGCGTGCTTTCGGTGTTCCGCTTCCAGGTAATGATTCTGGAATAAAAAATTATTTAGTTCATTCGATTGGTTCTAAGGATGCTTTGCATTTATTGCCTGCTTGTTTTGTTAATCCTGGTGATGCATCTGTTATGACTGTTCCGGGTTATGGTGTGATGGGTACATGGACTGAATATTTTGGTGGTAAAAAATTAACTGTGCCTTTGTTAGAAAAAAATGGTTTTCTTCCAAACTTAACGGTTTTAAGAAATACTGTTGAGAAATTTAATGAACGTGAAGATACTGGCAGAGTTAAGTTAGTTTATCTTAATTACCCAAATAATCCTACTGGTGCGGATGCTCCTCAGGAGTTTTATGATGATGTTGTCGGAATGGCTCATGATTTAGGGTTTATTATAGCTCATGATGCTGCTTACGCAGGAATTAATTTCCAAGAAGAAACAACCAGCCCATTATTATCAGATAGAGGTATGGATTGTACTCTTGCAATGTACTCTATGTCTAAAATGGGTAATGAAATTCCTTGGAGACTGGGTTGGGTTGTTGGGCATCCAAGGTTTATGGCTGCTTATGCTCATGTTAAAGATAATGCCAATTCTGGTCAAAGCCCATTTATTCAGAGGGGTGCTTGTGATACATTAAACAATTTTCCACATATCACACCACAAATCACCGAAAAGTACCATCGACGTTTGTTGGGTATGGCTGATGTGTTAAATGACAATGGATTTGATGTTAAAATGCCTGGAGGCACTTTTTTCATGTATGTTCCTGCTCCAGTTAGTATTGATGGTGTTTCCATGGAGGGAGTTCCTGATTTAGCCAACCCTGGTAAGCTTTTAGGACCTGCTGAAGCAGCTTCTCAAGTATTGTTAAGAGATGGAATATCTACTGTTCCTTGGGATGATGCTGGTGCTTATTTGAGATTTTCTGCTACTTTTGATAGTGGTGAACGTAATAAGTTAATTGGTTGTGCAGAAGCTGATGAACGGGTGTTATCCGAGTTATACATTAGGCTGGGAAGACATAACTTTGAGTTTTGAGGTAATACAAATGAGTCAATTACATGTTGTTAAAATGGAAGGTTTGGGTAATACTCAAGCTTTAGTTAGGGCTTCGGATAGCCTTAAAGCAATTGGTTATGATATGATAGCTCGGGCTGTTTGTAATCCAACTTATGGTGTTGCTGCGGATCAAATGATTGTTTGGCAGACAATTCCTTGGCGAGGTGTTGATGTTGGCATGTCTATTTATAACGGTCCTGATGGTGAAGAGGTTGAGATGTGTGGTAATGGAGCTAGGTGTTTAGCTCTTCTTGCAAAAGATCATTTACTTCCTAAGGGAAGAAAAACTGTTAGAATTTCTACTGCACTTGCAGGCAATAAGTTTGGTCGTTTTAATGATGATGATACGATTTCTTTGAACATGGGCAAAGGCGTTTATGGTGGAGAAACTGAATTAGATTTGGGTTATAGAGAACTTAGGGGTCATGAAGTTAGTGTTGGCAATCCTCATTTTGTTGTTTTTGCAGATGATGAAGTTCCGGTAAGTGGATTGTGTCATTTAACTAAAACTTTGGGAAAGGATGTTGAAACTCATCCGCACTTTCCTAAAAAAACTAATGTTGAATTTGTTATTCCTCGGGATAGGCAAACGGTTGATGTTGAAGTTTGGGAGCGTGGTGCGGGTTACACTTTAGCGTGTGGTACTGGTGCTTGTGCTGTTGCTTTAGCCGGTTACAAATCCGGAGTGTTGGATAGTTCTGTGCAAGTTAACTTTCCTATTGGTAGTTTAGAAATAAAAATTAATGAAAGAAATGAGATTAGAATGACTGGTACTGCAAACTATTGTGGTGAATTTTATATGACTGATCTTGGTAAAACAATTGAAAACGTTGAACGTTTAAGAGAGGTGTTAGAATGATAACTGGATATGATCATACTTGTATGTCTGGCTTTGGTCAGTTGACTGGGAAAAAGTTAGTTGAGCTTACAGAGATGTTTGAACCACCATTTTATGTTTATGATATGCAGGTTGTTAATACTAAACACGTTGCTGTAAAAAACATGCCTAACGCTTTTGGTTTAAGGCCGAGATATGCTATGAAGGCTAATTCTAATCGTTCAGTTTTACAATTTCTTGCTCAGAGAGGTTGGTATTTTGATTGTAGTACTTTGAATGAAGTGCGAAGATTAAGAATGGCAGGCATTCCTGTTAATAGGGCTATGCTTACTTCACAGGAAGTTCCTTCAAGTAAACGAAATTTTACTGACTTAAAAGGTTTCATGCAGGATGGAATGATTTACAATATTTGTTCTCGAACTCAGTTGGAATTAGTTCATGATTTTGCAGCCACAAATAATTTGCCTGTTGCCATGGGAGTTCATCCTGGAGAGGGCGGTTCTGGTGAGTCTGGGACTAGAAATACTGCAGATCATTATTCTTGTTTCAGAATTCATATTAGTGAATTTAGAGATGCATTAAAAGATGCCTGTGATTTAAGAATTGTCACAGTCCATGATCATATTGGTTCTGGGGGCAGTCCTGCTAAATGGCAGGCTAATGTTGATCGGCTGCCAGAGATTATTGAAGCTAATCTTGATTTACTTCCTCATTTACAAAATATTAACTTTGGTGGGGGAGTTAAAGAGGGTAGAATGCCTGGTGAAGAACGTGCAGATTTAAATCAATTAGGAAGATACGCTAAACAGTGCTTGATATCTTTTGCTCAAAAAACTGGTCGAAGATTGACTATGGAAATAGAACCTGGAACTTATATGGTTGCTAATGCGGGTTATGTTGTAACCAAGGTTGTTGATAAAAAATCTACTGGTGCAGATGGTTTTGACTTTATAGTTCTTGAGGGGGGTTGTATGACTCTTAATGCTCGCCCAGCAATGTATTGTTCTGAACATCCATTTTATGTTGTTGGAACAGATGGTAAGATCCTTTCAACTGAACGCGAACTATCACAGATTAATGCTAGTCTTGTAATCCCTGTTGGAACAAAGTGTGAGTCGGGTGATAGTTGGGCTTTAATAAGAAATGTTAATGAGGCAGGGGAGATTGAAGAGCATGTTATGCCGCGATTTATGGCTGATCCTGGTATGGGTGATTATTTTGTAGTTGGGGGGTGTGGTGCGTATTGTTCTACTATGACTCCTGCTAATTATAATTCTGATGTTCAACCTCCGGAAGTTTTACTTATGCCTGATGGTGAGGTTGTTGTGGGGAGGGTAAGACAAACTTTAGAACAAGTTGTTCAGAACGAGCGGGGATTGCCTGATTTTAATCCTTCAGAGTTAAGGTAAGAAACCTTTATAAATCTCTTTTTTATTTTTTAATCTATGATATGCATTATTGCACTAATCGTATTTGGTATTTTGGGAATTTTTTCTCTATCGTATAGGCGTATTGCTATTGAGGCTTTTGATTGTGTTTTTAGAAGGTTGGTTTTGAGAAAGTGTCAAAGCCGTTTAGATCAAAGAGCTCGTTCACAAATTACTGGAAAGCTAATGAAGGTTTCTAAGCCTGCTGCCAAATTTACCTACAAGTACTTTCATGTTATTGAATTCATTTTCATTATCTTGTTAATTTGGAGTATTGTTCAAACTGGAATTTCTGGTTATAATTTTTATGTGTATGGTAATTGTAATGGTCCTAATGAGGATGGTTTTTGTATTTTTGATCCTACGGGTCACAATTCTGAAATTTCTCCTTTGAATCAGCTTTCTTGTAGTACTGAGGAGGTTGATAAAGAACTTTCGTTAGATCAACTTAACACTTCTTTATTTCCTGTTTTAAATCAAGGAGATGATAATATTGTTTTTTTTATTGGGTGTTATGAGTGTGAGTACACGCGTGAAACTTATCCTGTTATTAAGAAGCTTATAGAGAAGGAAAATCCTACTGTTATTTTTGCTCATTTGCCGATTAATCATGATTTAGAATCTTTTACTGAGTATGGTAATTGTATTTTTGAAAAAGAGGGATCCACTAAATTAATGGAGTTTAATGATTATATGTTTAGTAATCAGGTTGATCAGTGTACTGTTGATACTTGTAGTGCGGCTTTAACACATGTTAATTTAGATTTGGCAGCGTATACTGAGTGTATTGGTTTGAATGCGTCTGTTCAATTAGCACAAGAGCAATTTAATGCATTAACTGCTCTTGGTGTGTATGGAACTCCAACAATATTTATTAATGGCGAGCCTTTTGTTGGTCCTAAACCGTATCGTGTTTACAAGAGGGCATTGAAATGAGAGAACAATTCAAAGTACTACAAAAAAATATTATTTATGTAGATAGTGCTTGTATGAGTTTAAGACCTGATTGTGTTATCAATAAAATAAAAGAGTATTATGAAGAGTATCCTGTGTGTGCTGGTAGATCTAATCACAAATTAGCAAACACATTAGTTACAGAAGTGTTACGAGCTAGAAAATTAATACAAAAACTTCTAAACGCTAAATCTGAAAAGGAGATTATTTTCACTAAGAACACAACTGAGGGTCTTAATCTTGTTGCAAATTCTTTTAAATTAGAAGAGGGAGATGCAGTTCTTATAACTGAAAAGGAACATAATTCTAATTTGGTTCCTTGGCTTAAACTTAAAGAAAAAGGTATTCAATTAATAATTCAAAAGCTTAATGATGATGGTACGTTTAATTTAGCGGAATACAAAACCACTTTAGAAAATAACCCAAACATTAAATTAGTTTCATTTCATCATGCTTCTAATATTGATGGGGTAATCATTCCTGCTAAAGAAATAATCCAAATAGCACATAAAAGCGGAATTAAAGTGCTTCTTGATGCTGCTCAATCACTTCCGCACATAACTGTTGATGTGAAGAAATTGGATGTTGATTTTCTTGCTTTTTCAGGTCATAAAATGATGGGTCCTAGTGGTATTGGCGTTTTGTATGGTAAAACAGAAGAACTCAATAAGTTAGACCCTTTTTTAGTTGGTGGCGAAACAGTTACTGACACAACACATGATAGTGTTTCTTATGAGCAAGTTCCTGAAAAGTTTGAGGCAGGTTTACAAAATTATGCAGGTATTGTTGGTTTAGGAGAGGCAGCTAAGTTTTTAATGAAAACTAATCCAGATAAAATTCATAAACACGAAGTATCATTAAACAAAATCTTAACTGAAAGGTTAAAAGATAGAGTAACTCTTATCGGTCCAGAAGATCCTGAGTTAAGAGGGGGAATTTTCAACTTTTACATAGAAAACATTGACATGCATAATTTTTCTTCTATTTTAGATTCTAAGGCGAATATTGCAACTCGTTCTGGGCAGCACTGTGTGCATTCGTATTATAATGCAAAGAACTTGCCTGTTTCAACAAGAATCTCTCTTTACATTTACAATACTGAAGAGGAAGTGAATAAAATTGTTGATGAAGTTGAGAAAGTAATTGAACTCCTGTCTTAGAAAAGTTTATATACCTCTTTATTAATGTAAATCCATGACTAAATTTTTGAAAGCAGTTGGCGAAGTTTTGTTAGAGACTCTTAAGAAACCTTTTTCAAAAAAGCAAAAACTTTCCTGGCCAAGTTTGATTCCTTATGCAATTATTTTTCTCTTACTTTTTTTACTTTTAAATTTACTTTTTATTGTTTCCGCAATTGTTTTTATTGTATTCTTAATTTGGTTAATTATCATAACTTTTAATCCTGATCCACATTCTTATTTTCCAAAATGGATGTTGCGGATTTTTGCACTAGCTTTTATTTTTATGTTGTTCTCTTTAGTCCTCAGCATTTTTGTTCCAAATACTGATTTGGGAAGGTTTGTTATAACTGACACGTTCATACATGTTGATCAAGAACTAGACACTAATACCAACCTTTACGTTTCAATCATTAACGCATTGGATTTCAAGACAACTGAACAAACATTCTCAGTTACAGAGGATAAAACAATTAGTTTTGATGTTGAATATTTAGAGAACGTTACAGAAACCCTGTCGTTTCCGGTTGTTATATCTGGCAAATTTCTTGAGCCCATTGGAGTGTCTGATCCTAAATTGGTCGAATGCCCTGATATAAGTTGTAAGTTGTCTATCGCAGTACTTAATTTGAAAAACAATTTTGATGTTGACGTTGATGTATCTTATAATATTTTAATTTATGAAAACCAGGTGGATGGTCCAACTAGTTTAGCAGATACTGAATCTGAAAATTATGGTGTTGTACGAATTCCTGCTTCTTCTTCTAAGGATCTTAGGACTCATGTTGTCTATTCGCCAAAAGATCTTCCTTATTTTGCTAAAATTGATCCGGATAGTGTAAGTTTTAAATTTGTTCCAAATGATAATATCAAGATAATGGATGAGACTAAAACAAGAGAGGTAACTCGAACCAAAACTGAGCAGAGAATTGAAACACTAACGTATGATAAAACTGTTAATGTAATTAACTCTTTCTGGGGCAGATTTTTAGTCAGACTTGGTACTCTTAGGTAATCTTTTAAAATTGTTGTTTGTTTCTTTTGTGTTATGATAGAGATTACACTGGATATTGATGAAATAAGAAGAGCACAATTAATTGATCTTTTTATGCATTGTAGGTGTGCCCCTAGAGATTTTGCATCAAGACTGGTAGGAAGTTACCTTCAAGATAGAGGTACACAGGTTTGCTTGGCATTAGAAAATAATGCTGCATTGGGTTTTTGTGTATTGGATATTTATTCAACTCATTCAACCGTTGATTATATTGGGGTTGCTGAATCCCATAAACGCAGGGGGATTGGTTGTGGTTTGTTGGATTGTGCTTTGGAGCTTTCAATAGAAAACACCGTTCCGTTTGTTCAAGCAGGAGTTGGCGCAACTAATATTAAGAGCAGGGGTTTGTTTGAAAAAAAGGGTTTTTCTATTTCTCAGGATCATGGTTCTTGGTACATGATGGTTAAGCAAATTAAACAATAACATTTATAAATGGTTTATATCTCCTGATTTGTATGGCTAGAAACAAAGGTACTTTTAGAACGAAAACGCGTTATAAGATGAAGAAAGAGCGCCGGGAAAAAGGTAAAATTAGTATTTCTAGATTTTTTCAAGTCTTCAAACTTGGAGAAAAAGTACATTTATGTGTTGAACCTGCAGTTCAAAAAGGCATGTATTTTCCTCGGTTTTTGGGTAAAACTGGTGAAATTGTAGGTAAGAAGAAAATATGTTATGAGGTTAAGATCAAGGATGGAAACAAAGAGAAAATCTTGGTATCACATCCTGTTCATTTAAAAAAATGCATCCCGAAATAATTGAAGAAAAACCATTAACTATGGTAGAGGTTCAGGACGAGCTTAAAAGAATTAAGAAAAGAGATGAAGAACTTAATTTTAGAGCTAATAAAACTGAAGAAAACCTTAATTCTATTCTTGCTATTGATTCTAAACTAGGTGCAGAATTAACAAAAAAACTTATTGGTCTTGAAATACCTAGAGTTAAAGAAATTCATATTTCAAAAATTGTTGATACGTTACCAAGAAGTACTGATGAACTTAAGGTAGTATTACAAGGTTACACAATTACTGTTAAGGCTGATAATCTAAAAAAGATTATTTCTACTGTTAATGAACTTGTTCCGGTTAAGAAGAAGTAATTTAACAACCTTTATATATCTGCATACCCTTTTTATATTAGAATTTGATAGCTTAGGGGGCAAACTAATCAATTTTAGATAGTTAATAGAATGGAACAAGAACAATATTCGGATAGAGAAGAGGAAGCCATCGTTTTGGATTTCCTTCAAAATGGGTATCACTCAGATAGTAGACCTTCACATTTGAAGTCTGCTATAGCTCAAGCTATTGGTAAAACTCATTTTATGTTATTGGAATTAGTTCCTAAAAAAGGAGTTTTTCTTCAACCTTATGAAATAGTATATATTGGAGAAGGAAAACGTGATAAAATTCATCATATTATTGGTAAGTTAGAAATGGAAAAACTTAGCTCTACTGCACGTTCAGAACTAGATTTTGTTATCACTGATGTTGTTAAACAACAAGAAGCAAAGTTCGTTGAATTTTTTAATAAAGCTCAGCCTTTGTCTACTAGAATGCATCAGTTAGAGCTTTTACCTGGTTTGGGTAAAAAGCATATGTGGGAAATTATTGAGGAGCGAAAAGAGCCTTTCAAAGATTTTGCTGATATTAAGAAGAGAGTTCATTTAATGCCTGACCCACAGAAATTAGTAGTGAAACGTATTTTAGCAGAGTTATCTGGTTCAGAGAAACATAAGATTTTTGTTAGAGGTTAGAATAATTCTTCTTGTCCACGTTTAGGTCCTTCACAATATACTATTCTTGCTCTTCCATCTTCAAAGTATATGCGTTTGAGATCTTTTCCTACAATTCTAAAAGCTAAATTAATTTCGTCAGGGACTGTTGCTAGTACTGGTTCTAAAGTATCTCTTGTGGATGCAATTATTTTCATGTATTCTGCTTCAGGTAATAATTCTATTGCTCTTCGACTAACATTGCCTAAATGCACTCCATGATCTAATATGAATGCTCGGCCATATTCAGTAAAATCTCCCCTTAAAAAGTGTGGTGAATTTTTATCATTTGTTAAAGCTCGTGCATGTGCTGCTACAAACCTTGCTGTTGTTGGAGTCCATATAGCTAAGAATAAACAACTTCGAAAATTTGTTGAGTATGCCCCCGCTTCAAATACTTGAACCTCTCCCTCATTAAAATGAGTGTATGTCATGAAGTTGGGGGTGTTATGGTTTTTATAAAGATTTTTCACAATCTAAATATTTAAAAGATCATTAATTCATTCTAATTATATGTTCGTTAACAAAGAGAAAATAACTGAAATGCAATCTTTATTGGATTCGCTTAATGGCAGGGTTAAGAATCAGAATATTGAACTTGCTAGATTAAAAGAGTCTAATGAAGAGCTTACCCAAGAGTTAGATGATTCTCGAAATAATCTTAAGGCATTAGCTGAGCAATTGAATTTTTTAACAGAAACATTTAAGCAAATTAATTCTGAATTTCGTTCAGAACTTTCTGATACTAAATTATTTCTTTCTAAAGCTAAAAAGGATTTAGTAAATGATCTTAGTGTAGAGTTCTCTACAGAAATGCAAGCACGTACTAAATCTCTTACTGAGGATCTAGATTCTTTTAAGGAGCTTAAAACTAAAATAGATGCAATGTCAGAAGATTCATCTAATATGAAGTCTGAGATTGCTAAGTTTATTAACATTGCTCAGACAGTAAAAAAAGGAGATTTTGACCTGTCTAAGTATGCTAAAACGTTAGATGAGGGTAATCAGGAGAAATTAGAACTCTTGCGTAAGGTGGATAGTTTAGAACGTTTTATTGCCAAACAACGCAGGAATAATCCACGGTAAGCATTGCGGGTAGGAAGTTACACATTGTTTCTAATGCCTTTACAGTAGTTGGTTGGTTTTTCCCTTCATCTTCTGCAGTTCGTCTAAAAACAACTGATTTTCTTGGTAAAAGACGATTCCAGTCCTGTCTATTTGAAAGTATTATTACAGGAACATCGTATCTTGTTAGTGTTTTTAAGTCATGAACCGGAAGGCCATTGCGTTCACGATCTTCATATACGATAAGATCCGGTTTTTGAGTGTCTGAAACTTCGTGATAATGTTGTTCTAGAACTATTTGAAGAGCTGAAACATTTCCTGGACCTGGGTCTCGTTCTACTATCGCTATCTTTGCCAATATAAGAAAAAAGAATAAAATGTAATTTAAAAAGCTTTCTCAGAAAGCTTTATGCTCATAATTGGGTTAAACACAATTATGTTGTAAAAAGCTTTAGCTTCGAGCACAAAGATTTCTTACTTCTCTTAATCTTCTTTTAAGATCAGTTTCTTTTCTTTCTTCGTCTCTTAGATCTGATGCTGCTTCGTCGACATTGTCTTCTGCGTCTCTTACTTCATCTTTTTGATCTTTTATGTCGTCATCAAGGTCTTCGATTTGTCTTTCTACTCCAGGTATTCTAGAGTCGGACGAGTTGAAGTTTTTCATTGATGTTAGGTTATCTTCTAGTTCGTCTAGTCGATCTTCCATTACTTCTAACAAATCTTCTTCATCATCTAGATCATCTTTTTCAGCATCTTCATCATCTTCAGCATCGTTTACATCGTCTTCTGCGTCATCTATGTCATCTTTTAGATCGTCGATTATATCGTCACATCTTGCTAAATTAATGTTTAATTCGCTCTCTCCTTCTGAACTTATTAGGAATGAACAGTAGTTTTCAATTTTATCATATGCGTTTTCTGCATCATCTAGATCATCTTCAAGTGTGTTTAGTTCATCTTCTAGGTCTTCTTGGTAATCTTCTTCGTCTTTTACGTCATCATCTGCGTTATCGATGTCATCTTCTTTGTTTTCAATGTCTTTTTCTTTGTCATTTATATCGTCAGTTAGTGCGTTTTGTTGGGTACTTGTTAGTCCGTCCCAGTGGGTTTGATTGCTTTTTAGTGCTTTAAGTGTTACTAGATCCGCTTCTAGAATAACTAAGTCTCTTTCTAGATCGTCTACTTCGTCATCTGCATCGCTTATTTCGTCGTCTTGATCATCTATGTCTCTTTCTTTATCATCTATTCTGTCTTCTACATCATATTTGTAGTTTTCTGCAAATTCTACCATTCCATTTTGGCAGTCATAAATATCGAATATGTTATTGTTTTCATCTTCAATGTAAGATTGTAATTTTTCTCCAAATGGTCTTTCATCTTTTCTTGTTGGGGTTGTATCATCCGTTGTGTCATCATCGTCATCAGAATCGTCTGCATCATCAGTTGTATCATCATCGTCATCAGAATCGTCTGCATCGTCTGTGTCATCATCAGAATCGTCTGTATCGTCAGTGTCATCATCACCATCTAAATTTATGTCTCCAGTTATGAAATCATCATATGGGTCCTCTTCTTGACAACCTGTAAATACTAGTAATGCTGCTACGAGAATCATTAAAATTAGTAATTTTTTCATTTTGACCTTTCCCCCAAGTACATATTACTACTCTTGAATGATACTTTATTTATAAAGATTTCTTATATTATCAAAATCAAGTATACCACTTTATCGTAGTAACAAAACAAAACATTTATATACTAGTTATACTCCTCTAAGTTTATGACATACTTAAGAAAAGCACTTACAGTTGCTTGTACCGTATTAGCACTTTCTCCTTATGCTAAAGCAGGTATTTTTAAAAAATATACTCCTCTTAAAAGAGTTACAGATGTGGCGTGGGTAGCAAGCGCATCAAAAGGAAGCACAAGAGTAATAGAATATAAAGGGAAAAAGCACACTCTAACTATACTGAATCTAGCAAAAAAAAGAGGGGTTCGAAAAGGAAATGCTCTAGAAATATTAGTTGAAGATTCAGCTACAGGAAAAACACGCAGATTTGTAGATCATGATTTTGATGGGTTGGGAAAAAAAGATTGTGCAGAGGGTCTTGAACAAGATGAAGATCCTAATCAAGCATATTCTAATGCTATTACTGATGTTAACGCTGCACTAACAGCTAGAAAAGCTGAAGTGAGAAGAATAATTGATGAAGGGGCCATAAAAGCTGCAATGTCCCGTGTAAATCTAACTGATGAAGACATAAGAAGGCTTAGGCAATCTTCGGAAGGAAGAAAAGGAATACAAAAAGTTTTTAATCCTTAGTGTTCTTAATCCATTACTTCTTTCAGAGCAACTATGCTAACTTCTAACATTTTTTTATCTGGTTCGGCAGTGGTTAGCTTTTGTATTAGTATTCCTGGCGAGTTAATTATTTTTGAGAACCAATTATCTTTCTTATTCAACTTAATCAGTTCATATCCGATCCCTGCTATGATTGGTAAGAATAACAATCTTAGCCCAAATTTAGCCCAAAAGTCCATATTTAGTGGAATAACTAAATAAACTAGTATACTTACTACAATTACTATGAAAAGAAAATTGGTTCCACATCTTTTGTGTTCTTTTGCGTATTTAATGCAGTTCTCAACAGTTAACTTCTTTCCTGCTTCTATGCATCCTATTGCTTTATGTTCTGCTCCATGATAGCTAAATATTCGTTTTACATCCTTAAATCTGCCAATAAACCATAAGTATCCTAAAAATATTAACAACTTCACAACTCCATCTATTAGGTTGAACACAAACAAACTGTCTGGGTCTACCATTTTAGCAACTCCCAGGGGAAATAACTTAAACAACGCAATCGCTACTACAATTCCTAATACTGTAGCCCCAATTGTGATCCAACCTGAACTTTCTTGTTCTTCTTCGTCCATTTGTTGTTCTGCACTCCAGTTTAGGGTTTTGTATCCTAATATTAATTGTTCAATTAGGTTATAGATTCCGCGAATAAAAAATATGCGAGAAAGAATATTTTGTTTGATATTTTGCTTTTTTACTTTTATTTTTCCATTTTCTAGTCTTACTGCTACTGCCATCTTGTCTTTAGATCGCATCATGATCCCTTCTATTACTGCCTGTCCTCCGTAGTTCATGTGTATTGCCTCCAATCTTCACCGTAAAATCTTTGCATCGCATCATTGTGGTGAAGTCTAGCGCGTGGCGGTTTCCAATTGTCGCCCAACGCAAGTTCATCAAATTTTTGTTTTAATTCAACTAATGAATATGAATTTCCAATACTTACTCCTAGTATTTCCGCTGAAACCGAGTCCATTTTTTTCATTTTCGATCCTTTACAAAGGTTAATTGCAGGATATGATCTGCATTGTACGCAAATATCATCCACGGTATCTGTTATGTGGATTGGAAATAAAAACGGTCTTGCCTTTGGACTTCGATATTCCCTTAAAGGAAAGGTTTCCCACCAGATGAAGTCAAAAAACATCTCACGCACATGATGGGCTCGTACGTCTTGAATTGGAACTAACATTGTATTCTCCAGCACCCAACCATTATTTTCTTTACCTTTTTAGTATGATGTTGCATTGTTTTCTTTAAAGGCATTTCGTATTCCCAGTAATGTGTTATTTTTTTATTATGATCTTTACTTATGGCTTCTATAAATGTTTTACTTTCTACCTTTCCTATGTAGTAAGTTGTTTTTGCTATCTCAAATGCTTTTTCTACAAATCTTTTGTCTGCCTTTCTGTTCTGTACTCCAAATGGAGGGTTCATTATTACAGTATTTATTTTTTTATTAAACAATCCAATATCTTTTTCAACTATTTCATAATTAGAATATCCTTCTAAATTTTCTTTTAATACACTTATGGCATCTTCATCCTTTTCAACAAAGATAACCTTCCCTTCTAACTCTAGCACTCCTATTCCTAGAACGCCTGTTCCTGCCCCTAAATCCGCTACTTTAGTTAAGTCGTTTAACATATGTGCATTCCATAAAATATCTGCAGCTATGTTAGAATCGGTTGTATACTGTTCTAAGGTTGCTTTTGGGTTAGAAAAGTCTTTTAACTTAGATAACGTAATTGCTAATTGTTTTTTTGTTGTCATTATCACCTAAATCTTTATAACATTTAAAACATTTCTCTTTTTTTATGGCCCTTACAGATGGAAGGATTAGACAAGTCGCAGAAATTAATTCTCAACAGGATTTTGCATTATGGGGGCGTGCAAAATTTGATTTTGAAAACCTTAATGAGGGAAGTTATGCGGTTGCTTTTGCTTACAAATTTGATGACATCTGGTCTAATCACTCTAGGGAAGGGGGTTTGTGGTCGGGTTTAAATCAATACCCAAGCCAGTTAGATCTTGTTCTCTCTATTGGGGAAAGGTTAGTGGCACAAACAAGTTTATTAACTGAAGAGCGTAGAAGATTATTGGATTGTAGACAAAATTTGTTTCTGTTTGTTCCTGAGACTTCAGAAAGTACTCGTTTAGGGTGTAAACCTGGTTTTGTTTATGTTTGTGTAGGTGTAAAAGCTGAAAACCGAACAACAGCACCTAACGCAGATGAATTTGTTGATAACTGTGGTATGGAAGTATTGAAAGCAGGTCTTTACCATGGAATGTTTCCTGAGTGGGTTAGTGCTAATTATGCTTTTCAGGGTAAAAGAATTGGTTTAAGTAATAGTAGAATTGACAATCCTGACCTGGAAGCGTTGTGCCCAGAATTAAGAGAGGAGGTTCGACAAGAGCGGGCCTCAAAGTCTTCAGTACCTAAATCATAAAAATATTTAAAAACTAATCAAGATTCTTTACAATTATGGGTGTTATTAAGAACTTATTATCAAAGGAAGTTATTGGTAAGTTAAAGATCTCTTTTAGACGGGTAGAGACCGAACTTAATGATCATTTAGAGTCTATTAATTCTAATACTAATGAGATTCAGTCTATTTATGAATTATTAACTGAGTTAGAAGAAAAGATTGAGAAGATGTCTTCTAGGGTGGATGAAATTCATCTTAAGTTAGAACCTAAGAAGAAGAAGGTTTTAGATTTTCGCATAGAACCCCTTACTAAAAGAGAGAAGGAAGTTTTCTTTGCATTATACGCTTCTGATACCCAGACTACTTATGACAAACTTTCTAAGAAAACTAATTTTGAAGAGGTTATGGTTCAAGAGTACGTTACTAATCTTATTGCTAAGGGCATTCCGCTTACTAAAAAGTTTAAGAACAATCAGATATTTATTGAACTTGATTCTGAGTTTAAAGAACTGCAAGCTAAAGAGAATTTGATTAAGATGTCATGAAGCTAAACATTCTTGTTGAAACCGATGGTCTATTATTCTTTTACACGCTTTTTTATTATTTAGAGATAGTTGTGAATAACATTGGGTTTGCTCATTTCGTAGCGCCTGACGACAAAAACTTACATCTTTACTTTTGTAAATAACTTGTCTTTGGCAACTAAAGTCATTTTTACAATTATCAATACGTTTACTTATTAAGACCTTGTTTAACATTCTAAGTCTCAATACTTTACTTATCTTGCTTTCTTGTATGTTCAATTTAGAATATTCATTAACTGTGTGAGTATCTATTGTTTTTAATAACCGTTTTACTTCTTCACCAACCTTTTCAAAAGTTTCCACCAACAGAGTATGTTCTGCTAATTTAGAATTTGCTCGTTCATATACTGTTACTGCACCAAACCAGTAATCAGGGTATACTTCAGACCTTTTGTTTTCTTTAGCATCCAGTTCTTGTTTATAAGCTGGATAAAACAATTCAATACTAGTTTTTAGGACCTGAATGTGTTGGTCTATGTTGGTTGTTCCATCATAAAATTGGTTTGTTTTTATTTCTTCTTTCAATAGCGCATAGTCTTGCCGAAGGTTACTTCTACTTTTGGTTGCTCGACCAAGTCTAAGACTGAGTTCGATTAAACCCGTAGCAGAGGCTGTTATATCTTCATATCCTTGGCCGCCATAAAAGTATATAAACTTTTCAAATCCGCTTTCAGGAGTGTTCATTCTTACGTCAAAGAAAGCGTAAGCTTTCTTTAGGTCTTCTCTTATCTCATTAACAATTAATGAGTTTTTTAGTTCTAAATTTTCAAATTCGAAAGGGTCTAATTGTTTTACCTGTTCAAATGTAAGTTGTGAAGGTATAAAAATAATTTTTTGATTGCTTTTAGTCATAAGGGTAGTCTCAAAGAAGATTTGTTCATCTGAATCCTCTTTGTTTAGAATTTTTTGCAAGTTTATTTGTTGAGCAAGGTTTTGATTTGGATTGAGGGTTATATTCTTACAATTTAAATTTACGCAATCATAAAAGATCAAGTTTACCCCATTCAACATTCCATTTGGTACAGTTATAAGGTTAGTTGTTAAGTCCAAAATCATAGGTACTGTTTTATTTATTTCAAATCCGTTTAAGTAAAAACCTCTTTCATAATGGTTTTTTGCATCTATAAATCTATTTCGTTCTAATTGCTGATTATTTTGGTCATTCTGCCTTGTCATCATCGCAGTTCCCCAGATTGAAACAAATATGACAAATGCTAACAATATTATAATAAACAAAATTGCTGTTGCTTTGATAATAGTTTTCTTTAAGTTTCCTTCCTTATTAGAAAGGAAGTTAAGTATTCTACCCGGGATATGTTTAAATCTAAAGAATGCAAAGTGATTAAATTCTCCAAAACATTTTTCTAACATTTTTTTAGATATCAAAAAGTAAGAAATCAAAAATACAATAATTACTGGGCTCATAATTAGTGATAGGTTAATCATATGAACAATTCCAATAATCTCAAGAGGTACATAAACCACAAAGAGGTAGAACAATTCAGTAATAACTGCAGCAAATGTCAGGCTAACAAGTAAAACAGAAAATGTTGATAAGAAGTCTTCTTTTCTTGAAGAACAAAAGTAATATTTTAGGGCGTGTAGTAGTGCAAGGATTGGCAATATAAAAAAAAGGAGATTATCATCATAGATAGAAAAGAACGACCAAGCAGCAATAATAATTGCAAATAAGAATACTATGCTTGATGTCTTTTTATTATATTTTCTAAAAAATAACGTAGCTAAAGAAAAAATGAAAATAATTAGTAATAATGTAACAAAGATTTCAGGTAAGTTCCGTCCATAATTGCGATGTGTTCTTGCCATAAAATAATACATAAATACCAGAGAACCGCTAAATAATAAGATGTTCCATTTCCCAAGTTTGTTTAAAATAAACTTAAATGAGAATAGTTTTTTGTTTTTTATGTAGGCATTGTCAAAAAAGTAAATAAGTCCTGTTCCCAACCCAAATCCTATGCCTGCAAGTATTGCTTCAAAAAGGTCTTCTGTTAAAAGTATAAAAATTCCATAGATAAAAAAGCCAGCTAAAAACGCTAATAATATATTGTATTTTTTGGCAGTTATTAAACCCTTGATCTCTCCTTTATTTTTAGTTAAAAGGGGCAGTTTTAGGGGTTTTTTCTTTAAAGACTTTAGTGCCTCTTTAACAACCAAAACATCGTATCCGTGGCTTATTAGATATGTCTTTAGGGTATTGTTATCATACCCTTCTGCTTTTTGGACTTTTATCCACTCAACAAGTTTTTTATCTACCACAACCTAACTATTAGATAACTAATATTTAAATTCTGTGTTGAGAAACTTTAATTAATTATTTTTATTCCATTGGGTCTTAAAAACGGATCATAAACTGCAGGATCCATTCGTTTATGGGCCTTTTGTCTATAAGACTTACTTGCGGGTCCATGATTTTCTACTAAAACATCTACGGATCCAATCAAGGAAGGATCTTGTAGTGCTTCTTTTATGGTACAATTGTGTAATTCTATTTCTGATCCAAGCATGAACTCACATCTTCCTATTAGTGTATTAAAAAAGGTTTGTTCATCGGGTGCTGTTCTGTATCCGTTTATGTTTTCTAAAAAAGATCTTATTGCTTCATAGTTCACCATATCTACCACAACCAGCCTTCCCGGTCTTGAACCGTTTAGTCTTGTTAGTTGAGGCATTAACCCTCCCAGTCCTGCACAAGATTCCATTAAACAGGTTGTATTATTTAAGTGAAGTTGTGAAATTGCAGCAGGATATTTTGAGAAAGGTCTTGCAGTGGTTATCCAACCAGTAGTTAGATCTTTTATGGCACATAACCAGATATCTGTTCGTGTTTTATGCATATCAAGTCTAAGTTGTGCCTGAGTATCTTTTATCCAGAATCTTTTTTCAGTATCTTTTAGTACTTCATATGCCATTTTTAATGCCACCCATATCCTTTTGGGATTTCAGTTGTGTGTGCTCTTGATATTACTGCATAATTTTGTGCTTTTAGTGAAGCTTGAATTTTAGGTTTTACTATTCTTTTTCCTTGTTTGGTGTACCCACTTAGTTGTAAGACTTTTCCTTGTATAAACTCCAATTCATCTAACGCATCGATCATTGTTGTTGCTATGCCCTCTCTTCTTTCTGTTCTTCTTACCTCAATAAATCTTAAATAATTTCTCCAGAATGTTTGGTCAGATGATTGGGGTAGGGCATTTGTCCAGGCAAACGCAACTATTCCAATAAGTTGTCCTGCATCTAATGCAACTAAATGTCTATCATAGGCTCCATTTGATAGTGTTGTGTCTGGTTGCATTTCTAAATGCGATAAGCTTGTGGTTTGACTGTATGGGTCGCACTGAAAAACATGATCTCTTCCCATTACTGTGTCTGCGCATAAAATTTTAAATCCTGGCACTCTTTCTCTTGCTCTTAATTTTTTGGTACCAATATATGCACTTAACTGTTCATTGTTCCATACTTGCAGATTCATCTCTTAACCTCATAGTCATCAAATAGTCCCTCTTCTGTGAGTAATCGTATTGCCTCAAAGTTTCTTGCACAATTATAGGGTGTTCTTGTTCCTTTATCTCCCACATGAGTATGTCTTATTACTGGACTGTCATAAACGCATTCAGTAGGTATTTGGAATAAGCATTCTGGACAGATTAAACCTTTGTTTCCTTTTATGTTAAAAGAAAAGGGGGTGGTGGTTAATACATTCTCAATTCCTTGTGTGATCCAGATTCTTACAAATTCGGGAGTTGGAATTCTAAATAGTCTATCTTTTACCTGTAATTCTTCTGTTATAATTTCTTCGTCTTCTTTCATTTTTGTCTCTATCTAAGTACAAATTTGGAACTTTTATGTTTTTTTAAAGGTTATCCCTTTTGCTTACAACTTTTAGCATTAAAACTTATCATTGAAACCATTAGCTTTTGCTATAACAATGTTCAAGATAAACCTATAAGCTTTAACTAGATATATCAAACATAAAACCTTTAAGCATTAATTAAAACAATTATCGGTTAGTTTTTTATATAATTTTAAACTACCAAATTAAATGGATGAACCTAGACGACTAAAACTCACCTTAAGAGGAGTTTTAACCACGCTAAAGCATGATTATATTGTTAATTTTAGTGGTAATCCAACTAAACAGTTTTGGGAATGGAATAGTCTAACGGTTAAGCTAATACACGCTATTGATGCTCAATTCCCTGGAAAAGTTGGTTGGTTAATGCATTCGGGCACTCTAACCAAGATTTGCCCTTATATTCCTGTCAATGATGAAGTTTATGCTGCTTTTGAAAGAACTCAAGAGTATATTGAGAGTATTTTATAATTATCAAGATATCTTTTTAAATTAACCTTTATTAACTAGTCTTATGGTAGTAACCCCCGAAGAAATAGAACAATTAGCAGCAGCTCACTCTAAAAGCACCTCTTTTGAGGTTATGGGAATAACTCTAGCAATTCATAGAAGGAGAGGAGTTCCAGACTTACCAGCGCGTTTAGCTTTGAAAACCGCAGTTAGAAATGAAGAAGGCGAAGAGGTCTTTGAAAACTGGGGGAGTATGGTTTGTAAACCAGATTATCGTTCAAAACCGCTTGGTAGAAGAGTTGCCAAAGCCTTTGCTACATATCAACTAGCTCTTATTCATGCATATTCTTAGAGATCATCTAATGGGCTTTTAACACTTTTTATCTGATCTTGACTTATATGTGTGTATATTCGTGTTGTTTCTAAATTTTCATGTCCCAATAGTTGTTGGATAACTAACAGATTAGCCCCATTTTCTAGTAAATGTGTGGCAAAACTATGTCGCAAAGTATGCGGAGTTACTTTTTTGTTAATTCCTGCCTTAAACGCTGCCTTTTTAACGATTTGTTGTACATTTCTCGTGGATAATGCTTTCTTCTTAGAAAACACATATTTACCACTCAAATCCAATTCATCCTTGATCTTTTCAGCTAATTTAAACAGCCTATCCTTTGATCCTTTTCCTTTCCTAACCCAGCCTATATTTTGATCTAAATCTAAGTCTTGAGGCGTTAAATTAACTAGTTCGGATACTCGTAATCCAGATGAATATAACATTTTTATCATTGTTCTTGATTTATCGCAGGATGCTGCCTTAATTAGTTTTCCAACCTCTTCTTTACTCAAAACAGTAGGTAAATGCTTTTCTTTCTTTGGGGTTTCTAATTTTACAAAGATATCTGGTCTATCAACAACTCGTTTGAAAAAGAACCTTAAACTTGATATTGCTAAAGAACGCGACTTATTGCAATATATATCTATTAAACTAGCTAAATGTACTTTTACCTGATCTAAGGTTATGGTTTCAGGATCATCTATTGATTTTAGAAAAGGTTTTAGAAAAAACAAATATGAATCTATGGTTCTTGGCGAACACCCCCTTAATTTGAGTTCAACCCCTACTTTTTCAACATATTCATGCATTTTTTCTACTTTCATACCAAATCAAGCACACTTCTACTATTTAAACCTTCTCATAGTCAGTATTATGCGAACTTTATAGCTAAAACGGCCTCGATACCCTTATTTGGGTTGAAAACCCCTACTAAACTTCCCTAATCTTTATATTTTTGAATTAATTACTTTTTTCATATGAGTAGGTATTCAGACATTCATGAATTAGAAAATGGAACTTATGAAACTTGGGCGTTTAATGCGTTTGCTGCTAAGTTTCTTGGTTTTGATTATGATCAAATTTCTCGTTGGGGTGATGAAGATAATGCTAAACCCAGAGTTGTTAATGAATTTGGTGAAATGGCTAAAGTTGCAGGTAATTATGATGTTCGAACAGTTTCTGCTTTGGAACGAGAATGTCCAAGATATGCCAATGTATTTAATCTCGTTTTGTAACCGCTATACCCATTAATACTTCTTCTGATCCTAGAGCGGTTGTGTTTGTTGTTTCTCCTGCAAACATTCCTTCTTCTCTTAAAACTGTGACTACTTCAGCAGTAGTATATGCTGCCATTTTTGAAACTAAATGAGGTAAGCAAGAATCTTCCAACAGGCCCGATTGATTAAGAAAACAAAGAAAAGGATATTCTCCAAATTTTCTTGCTTTATACATTACGGGCAGGATTTCTGCTAAACTTCCATTAAATGTATGTGTTCTATCAAAATCTCTTATTCCAAGAATCCCTCCCGGTCTTAATGTTTTTTTCATTGCTTTTATTGCAGGCAAAAGATCTAAATGATGCAATGCGTCACTACATTGAACAAAATCTGCACCCAGGTAGTCCAAATCATAAATGTTTCCTTCCACATAGGTTATGTTTGGTCTCATAAAATGTCTTCTTGCGATATCAAGTGATTTAGGATCATTATCTATCCCTATTACTTCTGTTTGTTGGCAGCTGTCGGCATATATTACGGTTAAATCTCCCACTCCACAACACACATCAACTATTCGGCGCAGTCTAGCTTCTGCCAATAATGGCCCTATTTCAGCAACATTACCTCGTGTTTTCATGGTGATTTGTCTATATATTTCTGCAATTTGAGGTAAATTGGGTTCGGGATATCTTGGTGGGATCATGAGATTGTTAATTTGGGTGTTTTTATAAAGAAAACGGTAAATTTATTAATTCTTAAACTAATTTTAAAGTAAGAAAATACTTAATAAAACATTTAAGCAAAGACTAAAACCTTTAACTCAACTACATTCAAGCATAGACAAAAGATTTAAGACAAGACCGAATAATATGTGTCTAAAACCTTCTAGCAACAACTAAACTAATTATTCATCAAAAATCTTGGCTTTACACAAAAACTTTACCATAAGAATTGAATGTCTAGTTTAAAATACGCGTGAACGAGAACAAGGGGTACTTTATAGACCTGTTCGTCTTCACATTTATCCCACATAAATATTCTTCTTCTTTTTCTTCAACTGTTTCGTATTATATTAAATGGAAATATTTAAATGCTTTGAATCTTTTAAATGTTATTATGAATAGAACGGGTAAGGATCTTAAAAGAATATTAGCATTAGTCCAATTAATTGAAAATTGTCTTAATAAAAAAAAGTTAAAAGGAGTTATTGGTGCTGCAAAGAAAATAAAGGAACATTTAGGAAGTATATTCTATCTCATTGAACCAGAAGGATATCCTACGAGTTTTAAGACCATCCTACAAGAATTAATGATAAACGTCGATGAATTAATTAAAGCACTTAGAGATGATAATTTTTCTAGTTTTGAGGGAATTAAAGCATTATTAGAAAAGATTAAAGAACTTGATAAAACAGAATTATCGATAGATAAAAATAAAGAACAATTTGAAGAAATTTTAGAAAAAGGAATTTTCTTAGCAAAACACACAGGAGGTAGACGTTGGTTAGCGGGAAAATCATATATAGAACATGGAACTCCTTCACTAATAGCACCTCTTAAGTCTGGATTTCTTTACCCGTCAGGTAAATACAATAATACTGATTCGCTTTATTTTTTAACCGCTATAGGATATTTTATTTCAGCATATGAGGATAATATTACGCCTGAAGAAATAGCAGAAATTTTTGGAAAAATTGCTAGAGATGAAAAGTTTGTTAAACATTATTGTGAAAAATATGGAACAGAATCACTGGAAGGGGCACTTGATAAATTAGCCGAAGAGGATAACTTTTTTGGACATATTTACGATTACATTAAACAGGTTGGACTACACGAACTTAGGGCACAGGCTATTTATTTTAATGTTTCCCCCCATAAAATTAAAAAATATCCAGACACCAAGCAGTATTATGGGCATGTGATCCACATGAAAGTTCCTAATAAATTTATTTGCGCTCATCCTGGAGATGATGCAGGAGTTAGTTTTTTCCCTTTAAATATAAAAAAATATGCTTATAGGATTGATTATTATATAGAATCTTCAATGGATTTTAAAAAACTTGATATGACAAAGCAGTTGATTAAAGAAAAAGGATATTCAATTAAATTAGTAGTGCATAATAGCATGCGAAATTAATAACACTCCTCTTTCTTTTTAAGAAATTGCCATTCTAACTTAAAGAGAAACTTCCCTTTTTCTAGATGAGAAAATTAAATTTAATTACGTATAACCACTATTAAACGAATAATCGGACGTTTTTTCAAAAAGTACTTGATTTTTTCTCTTAATTGATGAAAACAATTAGATCGACTTATTGTGCAATCTCTTGCCTGGGTTTGCACAAAAACTATTTGTTACTATTTGAATCCATTACGCACAACCCTTCTAAACCCTTTTTGTGCATTATGAGTTAATGTGCAAAGCTAAAAATCTTTATAAAATCCGCCTTAAACCAACAAATATGAATTTAGAAAACACCCCCGAAGATATTTTAACACGGCATGTTAAAAGTATTTTATATGCCCACGATCAAGGATATGAAGTTCAAAAAACAACAGCTACTGAGCTAGTTCTTTCTGACTCTTTTTGTTTGCTTAAAAAGGATCGTAGAAAACTGGTTAAAACAAGTTATGTTTTAACAAGAGATAGTGTTCAATTAGTTTTACCTCAATTTCCTGTTGACTTTTTTGTTTCATTTAATGGCGGGTGTAATGCAAGGGAATTTAGGGGTCTTATGGGACTATTAAAATCTGCAAGATTAGTAAGTTTAAGTGCTATTCCTAGAAGAACATTTCCAAAAAGCGTTTCATTAATTTTATTAAATGATCATAAAGATAATTATTTTTCCAGAATCAGTACTGCCAATGCCAAATTAGACGACGCATTACGTGATTTAAGCCAAACATATAACTTTGTAACAATAGTTTAACCAACATAACTAATCTGTTTTTCTTTTTGAACCACTGCAGCGGCATTGCCTTTCTCAACAATGTTTTTGATTTTAGCTTCAAACAGTTCAGCTTGTTTTATTAATGGCTTATAATCAACTTTTAGCCCCAAATAAACATCTAATGCTTTTATCATTCGAGCAGCGGCTCTAGAGTCTGGCATGTCTGTATGTGTTTCTGCAAAGAATGCTAAGAAATTACTTGAAGTATTTGTTAGTAATGCTGCAGTTACTCCAACTACAATTCCCTCTTTCATTTTTAATAATTTTAATGATTCTAATTTTTTAGAAACACTAGCATTATTACTATAAAAGAATACGTTTTCGTTTGGTTGAGTTTGATTCATCACTCCTTCTAAACTTATTATTTGTTTTGCTTGAGTTTGTTTTATAATTTGGCTTACTGCCTCTCCAATTTTCCATTCTGCTTTTGTTCCAGGAGATATTGAATGTATAATCAACAAATTATATTTTTTGTTATAGAATAAAGAGATTGGTTTAACTAATTTTTCTGTATGAATTGCTACTATTGGTGCTACATCTTTTACTATTATTTGTCCTATGGGTTCACACTCTAAATGGTTAGTAAGAAATTCTGTTGTTATGGTTCCAACAAGTCCAAAACCAGGAAAGCCCTCAATTATTGTTACGTTCTTTGGTTTTTTTGTTAATATTAGTTCCATGCACTCACCTCTTTTATCATCCATATTTCAACTAGTATTTAAATCTTACTCAACCGCAAATATATAGAAACTATATAACTAAACTTTATATATTCTAAAGTCCACATATTATCAATTATGACAGATGAAGTAATTACTTTGGGTGGAAACATAGAACTTTCTGGGTTTCGTGAGGTCGAGAAAATTAATAATGTTGTTATCAATAAGATTGTTGGTAATTACGCTAGAAAATTCAAAGATTCTTGTTCTAATTTTGAAAAGTTACATTTACAATTAAAACATATTGGTTCTGAAAACAAGCAAGTAGAACTTCATGCTAAGGTTACTGATAATGGAAAAGTATTTGCTTCTCAAGTTGTAGATCGTAATTTATATTTTGCTCTAGATGCAGTTCTTAAGAAGATTAAGGCCGAGATTGATAAGTAAAGTTTATATACCTATTCTTCATTAACTTATTATGGAAAATGAACCTTTAGTTGTTGGTAAGATTGAATCTAATGGTTTTAAGGGATTCCTCTCTTCTTTTATTGGGTGGGCGTTTCCCGCATTAATATTACTTGGTGCATTATTTATCGTGAATACTTTGGTTGATTTTTCTATTGTGTTTGAATCATTACAATTTTTAGGATTTAATGCTAGTGCAGATACGGTTATGCAATATTTAGTTGTAGTTATTTTTTTCTTAGTGTTTATTGTTTCGTTTTACAACACTATTACTGCAGTTATGAAGAGGGTGGATATTTTTTCTGATAAACTTGTTTGTTCTTGTGGTTTTAAGAGAGAGGATGTTGACATGGCAAATATTGTCAAGGTTAATTATACTAAAAAAGGAATTTCTGCGTTATTTGGTGCAGGAAGCATCATTATTGAAACAACTGGTGGAAAGAAAGAAGGCATTAAATTAAATTATGTTTCTCAGCCTCAAGAAAGAGTTGTTTTTTTTCAATCAGTACTTGCAAGATACCATTATCATGTCCGGGAAGTTGAACGTCTTAAAATGTTACAACAAAATCAAAGTTCTAATTCTTTAAATATTTGACATACACGGCAAATTTTTACTTTTGTAGGTTCTCCACACTCGCATAAGTTTACTTTTGCTTTTTTTACTTTTTTCAGTTTAAGTTTCATTTCTTCCTGGAAACGTATTACTGAGTACTTTACTCCAGGGTTTTTCTTTTCTAATTCGTCAAGTATGTTCTTGTGTTTTCTTCTATGGGCTCCAACAGAACAGGGACAAATTCCATATTTTACTGGGAACTTCATTTGTTTAGAAAACTGTAATGCTTCTTCTTCGCTAATTAAATAAAGTGGTTTTACTCTAGGTATAAATCGTTTTGAGACCTGATCTGATTTAGGTCCTTGCTTTTTTGCTAAGAAGAAATCGTTCTTAAATACGTTCATTAAGAATGCTTGTGCTTCATCATCTAAATTGTGTCCCGTTGCCAGTACATCTGCTTTTAATTCTCTAGCGTACTTATTTAGTAAATAACGTTTAAGTATCCCACACAGCATACAAGAGGAGTATTTGTGTCCTTTAGTGCGCAATACATCTCGCATATAACATAGTGATTTTCCAAATTCTTCTCTGAATGAGATAACGTGCAGTTTAATTTCGTATTTTTTACATACTTTCTTAATATTTTTTAAGTTTGTTTCAGTATAGTCTCCAATTGATGCGTCTATTGTTATTGCTTCAACATCATACCCTAACTTCTTCAACAAATACACACAAACTGTGGAGTCTTTTCCTCCAGATACTGCCATTAGAATCTTACTTTTGTGATTGAAAAGTTTATACTGTCGGATTGTTTTTCTTACTTTTTTTTCTATGTGTTCTGTTAACTTTGTCATATATTCCAGAGAACATAATCAGTTTATAAATATTTGTGATAAGAGGGTGTTCAGAATGATAAAATTATATTCTCTGATTACTTCGTCTATTTCTTTCTCTATACGCTGGAGAGTGATGTTTAAAATTAAGAGTTTTTCTTCTTTTCCAGTCATACCATCCTTGGCCAACACTTTTTTTGCGAATGTAGCATCTTGTTGTTGATTGCATTTGGAATTGTAATCCATCTTCAGGTCGGATTTTGTCAAGTAATGAATCTAGTTCTTCTTGTGTTAACAATCCTTTATTCCAAACTCCTCTTCCAACAAAAACATAAAATGAATCGTTGGCGTCGACTTGTTTTGCTAATCTTCTTAGTGTTCGTAACATGTTTTTTCTTGTTGGTTCCTGATCAGAGGGATAATGCATGCTCCATCCATCTATTACGGTTAAATGTCGTTCGGGATTTAATTCAGTTACGCAGTTGTACATTGTTGCCATTGCTCCCTCAGTTCCAAGAATTAAGAAATATTTTTCAGGTTTATTAATCGGAGGTTTTACAGTACTACATCCTGCTAAAATCACTGCTGCTGTCAGGCACATACTCTGTCGGCGTTTCATTAAGAGTGTTAACTACTTGTTTTTTAAAAGCTTAGTTGTTCTTTAGTAGTTACCTTTATAAATTAGTTATGTTCTTTAACAAACATGAATACTGAAGATTTACCGGCAGGTTATAGAAGACATCCCAACCAAGAGTTTACAGGTGAGACGTCTGAACCTTTTTTTCGTACTTATTGTGGAACTTGTTATAGTACTGGCAATTGTCCTGTTCAAAATAAGTTAATGACCTTAATTGGTCAGGATGAAGAACCGTATTGGCATCCCTCTTTGGTTGCTCTTGCAGTAGATGATAAACATCCAGGACTTAAAGATCATGTTATGTGTACTGAGTACAGGCCCACTCCTGCTAGATCTCAAGAAATTCAATTAGAGTTTGAAACCGCATTAACTGAAGCTTGTTCAACAAATACTAATGAAGACCCGTTTTGGTTTCCAGATATGCGTAAAAGACAGCATGCAATAACTGGTTTTGTTGATACAGATATGGGTAATTGGCCTAAATAGTTTTTCTATGTATCCACCACATTCCAATTAGTCCAATGACTAGTATAAACACGTTTAAGAATTGTCCTTCGGTTAAACCAAGTATGTATCTTGCAGGCATTCTCCAATATTGTTCTATTATTGACCTGAAAACTGCATATAATATAAGAAATAAAAAGAATATAAATCCGTCTTTTTTCTTTCCCGTCATAGGAAATAGTATTAAGAATATTAATAGATTTTTCCCTGCTTCGTATAATTGTGAGGGGTGTCTGCATCCTTCATATCCTCTGAAGTTAAAACACCACGGAACTGAAGTAATTCTTCCAACTAATTCTCCATTTATGAAATTGCCTAGTCTTCCTAACATTAATCCTAACACTGCGGGTAAACTAACTAGATCTGCTAATTTTAAGAAGGATATTTTTTTCTTCTTGCTGAATAACCATCCTGCTAATACTATGCCTAATAGTCCACCATGAAAACTTAACCCTCCTTCCCATATTGCAAATATTTTAGAAAGGTCAGAAAAGTAATAACTTGGATTATAGAATAGTACTTCCACGAGTCTTGCACATATAACCATTAACACAACAGAATACAGCACAAAATCGCCCACGTCGTCTTTACTTAGTTCTAATCCGAATTTTTTCGAGAATTTTAAGATAAAGAAGTATGTTATAATAAATGCAATTACATACATTAGCCCGTACCATCTGATTTCCAGAGCCCCAACTTGTAAAAGTATTGGGTTTAGGGTATGTGTAAACATTTTCACTTAATAAAAATTAATAGTATTAAAAGTATTATGATTATTATGATGGAAACGATTACAAATTTCTTAAATCCTGATTCAGCATCTTTTTGTGTTGGTTCAAATTCTTCGACGTGAATTGGCTCTTTTTCTACTATTCCTTCAGTCTCTAGTTGTTTTAGCTCTTCTTCTTTGTTTTCTTCGGGCTCTTTAATTTCTAGATCCTGTTCGTCTGTCATTTTCATTTCTTCTTCCATATTTTTTACCTCCTAGTAAGTTTATTGAAGAATTCCTATTTAAATATTGTTGTAAAAGAATCATTTATTGTCATTGTCTCAGTTAGGTGGTAAAAATCAGTTAGCTTTATAAATGGTTACGGAAAACATAAATTATCTTAGTATTTTAATGAGATGAACTAAAATGAAAGCATGGTTAAAACGTTTAGTAAATAGGAATGTACCCCCACAAACAGTTCAACCTAGACCTCAATCCGCAAGAGAGTTTTCAAATCCCTCTTCAACTAACCCGCCCCCGCAAACAACAAAACCAATATATGCCTGTGCATTAAGACAAGCAGCGGGCATAAGTTTAGGGGATGAAATCAGACAAGCAAGAGGTGATCATCGAAGGGCCTCTACTTTAAGAACACCTAGTTCTGTCCCTCAATATTCTTGTGAAGTACGACATGCTGCAGGAGTATCTCTCGCAGACGAAATACGAGGAACTTTACAGAGAAGACCGTATACTCCAAACACTTCAAGAAAACAATAAGAACATTAATTAAGCAATTCATTTTCTTACGCTCATGGCTTTCAAAGACGTTCCACCTATAGAGAATTATAAGGTATTTATTGATACTGCTTTTAAGCGTGCTCAAAAGATTAATTCTAGGAATCAAAAAGATCGACAACTAAATAAGATTGATTTGGTTAAAGAGTATGTTATTGCACGTCTAATAAAAATTATGAATACCTATCCCAACATTGATGAATTAGATCCATTTTATAAGGAATTGTTCAAACAAACACTAGAATATGCAGACATTAAGAAGTCTTTAGGTGGTGTGGCGTGGGCATTAAAGAAAGTAACTTTTTTTCACAAACAATACTCCATTAAACTTAAAAAAACTCATGCGGATGAACCTAAACGTTTGAATTCTTTAAGAACTGAATTTTACGGCAGAATCAATTCTATTGTCAAACAAATTAAAGATAATCTAACTATTTTAGAGGCATCTAGAAAGGTTTTTTCTCAGTTTCCAACGATTAAGACCGCAATGAACACTGTGTGTATTATTGGATTTCCAAATGTGGGTAAAACAACGTTATTGTTCAAGTTAACAGGGAGTAAACCAGATATTAAACCTTATGCGTTTACAACTAAGGGGATTAACATTTCTTACATGGAAAACATTCAATTATTAGATACTCCTGGAACCCTAAATCGTGAGGTTTCAAATAAAATCGAACTAGTTTCTGAGTTAGCAATTAAGTATTTAGCTAACTCTTTTGTATTTGTTTTTGATCCAACTTTAGAATTAGGAAAGCAAATAACATTATACAATAAAATTAAAAAATTAGACAAACCCGTTTTAGTATATGTTAGTAAGACCGATGTTCAAGAAGATGTTAGTGAATTTAAAAAATATAAACCATTAAGTTTGGTGGAATTAAAAAAGGAATTAGAACTTATTCAGCCGCAATAGTTTTTTTTGCTGCTTTTACAGCCTGTGCTTTTTCTTCAACAGCTTTTTGTACTTTGATTTTGTTTGCTGCTTTAACAGTAACTTCTTTTACTTCTACTTTTTCGAATTGGATTGTGTAAGTTCCAGGTAATTTTGTTTTACCTTTGTTCATTGCTTTTTTTGCTTCAGCCAATCCTGATTTATTAACAAATACCTCAAATAAGGTTTGTCCGGGTTTTTTTAGTTGTGCAGCAATGTGTACTGGTTTTCCAAATGGTCGTGCCATTCCTGAGGACATTCTATCTGCTCCTGCTCCAGAAGCTAGTGCGTGTTCTCTAATTATGTGATGAGGATATAGTCTTAAGTGTAAATAGTAATTTTCTTTTCCAATATATTTTTCTAAATGTCTATTAACTACTGTTCTACAACTCTCTATTGCTAAATCTCTTATTTGTAGTGCTTCTTTAGAAATTAATTTGTAAACGTAAGCATATTTTTTTTGTGGACTTCCCATGTGCCATCTTACAATTCGAGGATTTTTTGTCATACGAATATAAGATTTAGCCCGATACTTTGAAGTACGAGTATATGGTTTGTCTAAACTTCTGTATGCTGAAAACTTCCTTGTTTTTGCCATAATAAAGCAAAACTTAGATCCGGTTTATAAAGTTTACTCTTTCTTATGCTCTGACTATAACGAAACATTTATATATTATTTCTCTAATTATGGAGTATCAAGTTTGAACTATTAAACATGAGAGGTGGATATAATGAATAAAAAAGGGAGCTTAGAACTTTCTGTTAATGCTATTGTTATTTTAATTATTGCTCTAGCTATTTTGGGATTAGTAATTGGTTTTGCTGTTAGTAAATTTAGGGATGTTTCTGGCCAAATTGGTACTACAGAGGAAACTCCAGAAGCTACTGCTTCTCAACCGATTGTTTTACCTGGTGGCGTTAGTACTTTGTCTTTAGAAAAGAATAAGGTTAGAACAATGGCTATTAGTGTTTATAATGCTGGAGTCGATGATGTCAATGCTTCTGCAATAAGTTTTACTTGTGCACCAAGTAATTTAGCAAGTGGTACTTTTACTGCACCAGCTATGACTATTGCTGCAGGTACTGTTAAAGAACTGCCAGTTAGAGTTGAAGTTGAAGGTACAGAAGCAACCGGTCAAAGGTCATGTACAATGCAAATTGGACAAGTTGTAATGAGCAATTCAGTTAATGGAACTATAACTGACACAGTATTTGTTGATATTAAATAAAGGGGTGAAATAATGTTTAAAAGAGGCAAAAAAAAGAGGAAGTTAAATGCCGCTCAAGAGTTTGAGGTTTTCAAACTTGTACTTAACAAATTTTTATGGATTGGTTTTGTACTCATGATTTATGGGGTTTACAAAGCAGCAATAGTTTATGATGTTTTTGCTGGCATCCTTTGGATGATTGGTGGAATAGTATTATTACTATTGTTAGTTCGTATAATTGTTAAGGGCTACGAAATTAAAAAAGTTAAATAATTTTTTTATTTTTCCCATTTATGGGTGCCAAAAATCAAAAAGATTTTTGAGCATTTTTTCTTTAAACCAATATATTTATATAGCAGCACTACAATTTTATTCTTAACATATTTACGAGGTGTGTACAATGAATAAAAAAGGTGCTTTAGAACTTTCTGTTAATGCTATTGTAATTCTAATTATTGCTCTGGCAGTATTAGGTCTAGTTATTGGATTTGCTGTCAGTAAATTTAGAGATGTTTCTTCTCAACTAACTATTAATGAAGAAACCCCAGAACCAACATCATCTCAACCAATTACTCTTCCTGGTGGAAGAAATACCTTACAATTAAGTAAGAAAACTGAGACTCTTATGGAACTTAAAATATATAATCCTTCAGCCACTACTATTAGTACTAGTGGTGCTTTTACTGGTGCTGCATGTAGTGATATGTATACTGGACAAAACGATGATTGTGATGCAGACTTTCTTTGTACTAATGGGGCTACTGCAGTTACAATTCCAAGTTTGTCATTTCAATTAACTCCTTGTACTGGTGGACAATCTAATCTTACTAAATGTGAAGACATCGCACTTCCTAATACGAAAGACACTAATGCTGCGGCAGCCGAAACATGGGCTAATTTAGATAACGCAGATAAAAAAGCATTTTGTGAAAA
This sequence comes from Candidatus Woesearchaeota archaeon, assembly GCA_018653365.1. Taxonomy (GTDB): domain Archaea; phylum Nanobdellota; class Nanobdellia; order Woesearchaeales; family JABIAG01; genus JABIAG01. The sequence goes on along the minus strand of JABIAG010000001.1, from coordinate 532,230 downwards.
CTATAGAAGTTGTACCTGGACTACAGGCACTAATTGTGAATCTGGAAGTAGTGATTTGTTAACCTGTTCTCCTTCAGGATTTACTTATGACTTACAAACTGCAGTTGGTAGTGTTGCTCCAGGAGATACTAAAAGTATTCCTGCTCGATTAAAAATCAATGGCTCTACAATTCCAGGCAAGTATGCTTGTAATTTGAAGTTTAGTGACGACGTTAGTAGAACTGTTTTTATTGAAGTCGAATAAATTCTACTTAATTTTTTTTCTTTTTTCTTTATAATTTTTATAATACAAATGTTTTTATAGTAGTATTATCATTATTATTTCTCAGATAGTAATGTTTAGACCAAAACTAAGATGGATGTTGGCTGGTGCTGCTCTAGTTGGAGCGTGTGCTACTGCACAAGAAACGGTTGAGCCAAAAGATAAAGTTCCAGCATATGTTCTTGAGGATCGTGATAATTTAAGTATGAGTGAAAGATTTAAACGGTTGTGGTTTAATCTTAATCGTTTACCTGAAACTCTTTCTGCGGATATTCCAGAACTACCTGCTGCTTTTGAACGTGAGTTCCACCTTCAGGTTCAAGAATCTTATGATCGTGTTGATGGTCGTGTTTTAATTCTCCAATCTGAAATTTGGAATAGAACTCAACCAGGATATCATCCTCGGGATGACTTATTTTTAAGACAAGATGAAGAAGATGCAGAGAACTTAGTTAAGGATTGGGCTGAAGATGCTCTTCCTGGAATGAGAGTTGATTTAGAAACTGGTGATTTAATTAGAGATATTGGTAGTTTATTTAAGTGGGAAATAGAGATGTTTGGTGAGGAAGGAAAACCTGAAGTGAATCCCGATAAACTACCTCCCACTCTTGCTGAAAAAGCAAGAGAGGATGCTTTAGCAGACGAAACCGCTACAAGATATTCGCGAGAGGATGGAGAATTTGGTAAAACCTATTCGATTAAGGGCGGAATCAAATTTAAACCTAGAACTGATGGTTTTGAGGCAGTAGTTTATGGTCGTTTAAGAAGTTTTAATATGTTGAAAGTTGAATGGGATGAACTTACTGTTGAACAAACCCAAGAAAACTCCGACACATTTCTTTGCATGAGTCTTGAAGAGGCTTTAAGCGAACAATGGTATCTCAGAGCAAATTCAAGAATACCGTTAAATGGTGATAGAACATGTTTTGGGGGAGTTAGTCTTTCTCGTGAAAACAAGGGCAAAAGTGCATTTTCTATGCGAGTTACAGGTGGAAGATTCCCTGAAGATTCTGATAACTCCGATGAACATGATGCATACCAAACAGAAGTAAGATTTCATATTTCATATACTAGACTTTTTTAACAAAATTTAAATACTACCCGCATAATAAATTATTATGAATAATAAAGGGATATCTATTGCGATTAATCAGGTTGTAATCATTATTATCTCATTGGTTATTCTGGGATTAGGTGTTACTATTGCATTTAACGTTGTTAACACGGCTGATGCTCATTTACCGGGAATTACGCAACAAACTCAGGATCAATTAGAGAAAGCGCTTTCTTCAGGTAAAATTGTTGAAATTCCTTCAAGTACTAAAGGGGGGAGAGCTAAAGACCTAACTATTTTTAATTTGGGTGTTAAGAATGATCCTTTTGTTACTCAAGGAAATGAATCATTTCATGTGATTATTTCTTTTAATAAGGCCATTAAGAAGAGTGGTGCAGAGATTTGTACTACTGATGCCTGTAAGAGTGGTGCGTTAAGAGAGGCACTCATAATCCCTGAATTTAATCCATTAGGAGGGTTTTCTATTGCACAAAAGTTTAATATTAGAGAGAATGAGGTTAAGGCTATTAATTTCGGGGTTCAACCTAAACAGAATGAATTCTATGCAGGTATTGGTCAGTATTTCTATAATGTGTGTGTTTGTAATGGTGATGGGGATACTTTCCCTGTAGAATGTACTACTAAACCCACTGCAGGAGGAATGGCTATTGATGAGTGTAATGCTGCTAATTATGGTAATTTAGAAAATGCGTATGGTTTTGTTACGTTTAGTGTTATTGTTCAGTAAAGTTTCTTCAGCGCTTCCAAAGGTCTTGTAGATTTAACAATTGCTGATGCTACTAGTACTCCTTTTGCACCAAGAGTTTTGGCAACAATAATATCATGTTCTGATTTTATTCCTGCTCCAACTATTAATGGAATCATACCTGCGTTCTTTACTGCATGTGATATTATGTTTGGTTTTGATGTTACTGAATGTGTTTTACTTCCAATAAATTCTGGAGGTTCTACTCCTATGTAATCTGGATTGAATTTTTTAACTTTTAGAACTTCTGATGCAGTGGGTACTAATATCATCGTTTGTAATGCAGCTTCTTTACATCTAGCAACGATTTTTCCAATATCTTTAGCTTTGTGTTCAGAATGGTTTATTAACACTCCAGACGCCCCATTTTGTTTCATATTTTCAGGCAGTATCCATCCGGTAGATTGTCCGCACTTTACTGCATCTACATGTTGTGCCCATACTGGTTTACGCACTTTATTACTTAGATGTACATCTCCAGGTTGTAAACAGAAAGTAACATCTGTCTTTGCTTTCTGAAGTTTTCTCATTAATTTAAGAGCGTTCAATCCACTTCCTTGCTTATATGTTTTAAAGTTAACAAATATTTTCATTTTTTTATTCGTTCAGTTATTTCGTTTTCTAGAACTTCTTTTGGAACAATTCCCACTAATCTTTCTACCTCTTTTCCGCTTTTGTAGAGGATAAATGTGGGTATTGATACTATTACTTGTTCTGATGCGAGTTTAGAATGTGTGTCTACGTTTACTCGTCCAAATTTCACTTTTTTTGCAAACTTTTTTTCTAGTTCGTCAAATACTTTAGACATTTGTTTACATGGGCGACACCACTCTGCCCAGAACTCAACTACTGTGCTTCCAGTTTTTATTTTACTTTTGAATTTTCCCGGGGTTAGGTTTTCCATTTTGTTTAACCACTGTTCTATTAGGTATTAAATATTTTTTTGAGCTTCCTAAATCTGTGAATTGTCCTGCTTCGGTTTTTATTTTTGAAGATGCTGTTTTATCAAACGCCATTACTTCGGTTCTACATCCTTGATGTTTTACGTATTCTAGTAATTCTTTAAAATCTCCATCTCCAGAAACTAGTATGATTACGTCTACTTTGTTTGCCATTTTTAGGACGTCCATTGCTATGCCAACATCCCAATCTCCCTTTTTAGCTCCGCCGTAGAATATTTGTAGGTCTTTTAGTTTTACTTCATATCCTATTCTTGATAGTGCTTCGTGAAATTCTTCTTCTTTACCAACATCTGCTGAAATTGCGTATGCGAAAGCTCTTACTAGTTGTCTTCCTGCTACACCATCAGATAATATTTTTGCAAAGTTAACTTTAGACTTGTATAATTGTTTTGCTGAATAGTACATGTTTTGTACGTCTACGAAGACTGCTACTCTTTGATTTTTGTGTTGTGCCATGTTATTCCTCAGAACTTTACCTATTTAAATGGTTCGTTTTCAAGAAATCTTTTTAAAACAAATTAGATTCCCTCTAAAAATGCAGGTTATGAGAATTAACGGACGGGACAGAGAGATTACAGGGTACAATAATGATAATGCTGAAGTTAATTATTTATGTCGTGATTTTCAGCCAGCAATACGCCTTGAAAAAAACATTCCGCTAAGGCGAGAGGTCCTTACCCAACAAATGTTTAACCTGGGTTTTTGTTTGCGAGAGCACGTTCCTCGCATGGGAGAAGTGGCTTTTGAATTTTATGATCGCGTTAGAACCCCTACAACACGTCAAAAAGTTGCAGAGTTGGAAAGTTATGCTCAACTTGAAACCTGGGCAGCAAATGATCGCGTAGGAGTTAAATTTTCAAGTCCGGTTTCTCAGTCAGTAATTGAAAACTTTAGTATAGCATCACAAATACTTGACGTGCTAGTTAGTTTTTTTGAGAATCCAGATAATTACATAACACAATAATCTTAATAAAACACAGATACATTTAAACAACATCACTACGTTCTGAACTTAAATGTATCTAAAAACACAGATACATTTAAATACAAGTTATACAAAAATAAACTATGGATAAATTACTCTCGTACATTAAGTTGTGTAGATCTAAAGGATTTAGTGATGAATATATTCGTAGTTCGTTGAAAAAGGCAGGACATCAGGAGTTTATAATTAATAGGGCTTTAATTAATTCTGGTGGGATGAAAACCCATACTAAAGTTAGACGTCCCAAAACTAAGGAGTATCGTTCTAAGAATTTTGGTTTTCCAATGAAGTCTGTTATTACAGTAATCATAATTTTAGCTGTTATTGTTGCTTCACTAGGTTTGTTTTCAATGAATAGAACTACTGAGGGAAGAGCAACAGAACTATCTCGAGAAGAGATTGATAAATTATTAGAATCTACCTCTATTGTTGATGCTAAGAATCAGGTTATTCAACAACAAATTGATAAGATTAATGCGTTGGATATTTCTTTAGAAGAAAAGCAAGAATTGATTGTTTTACAAACAGAACAAATTGAAGAATTATTTGAGCAAGTTCAAAAGGATAGAAAGGCAAATCTTCAGTATAGTATTGAATTAATTAATTCTATTTTGAATCGTTAAGCGTATATATTGCATTAACTGCTCTAGCACCGTCTGCTGCTGCTGTTACTAATTGTCTAAATTGTTTACTTACTACATCTCCTATTGCGTACACTCCTTCAACCGAAGTCTTCATTAGACAATCAGTTTTTAGAAATCCTTGTTTATCATGTTTCAAACCCAATCCATTTAACATTTCTGTTGTTGGAACACTGCCTATATTTACAAACAGTCCTGAACATTTAATCTTCTGAGAATCATCTAGTTCTATTTCTTCAAGAAAGTTTTCTCCATTTAATTTAGTTATTTTTTTCCCAATAACTAATTTAATTTCTTTTTTCTTTAGTTTTTTTCTTGTTTCTGCGTCGATTTTAAATTTGCTTCTGCATATCATTGTTATTGATTTAGCATACGGTGAGAGTACCATTGCAGAATATGCTGCCGCATTTCCTCCTCCATAAACAACTACGTGTTTTCCTGTAAACATTGGAGCATCACATGTTGCACAATAAGAAATTCCTTTTCCTAAAAATCGTTTTTCGCCATCTAACTTTAGATGTTTTTTGTGTGTTCCTGTTGCTAATATTACATTTTTTGATCGTAATTTCATTCCATTTTCTAAACCTATTTTAAATCCTTTTTCTATTTTGATTACCTGATCTCGTATAACATCAACATCACTAATTTGTTTTTTTAGTTCGGTTACCATTTCTGGTCCGGTTTTTCCATCATATGCAGGATAATTGTGCACTTTACTTATTTCTAATAACATTCCTCCAACATCTTTTGCGACCATCACAAAATTCAGGTCATATCTTTTTGCATATATTGCTGCTGAAATACCTGCAATTCCCCCTCCAACAATTACTAGATCATACATTTTACAAAACCTTATTTGCAGAAGTATTTAAAGTTAGTGTTGAATAAGAGAGTAATCCTGCACAATCTTAAATATCCACAATCTTTTTATACACAGTTACTATTAAATGAATATGAAAATTAGCTTTTTTCCTTTAGATGTTTTGTATAAAGTATTAGATGACAAACCAGTAATTCATTTAATTGGGAAAACAGACAAAGGTGAAAAGGTGTGTTTGATAGATAGAACGTTTCAGCCTTATTTTTATGCTGAAGTAGATAATATTGAGGTAACTGATAAGATTTCTAAGCTTTCATTTGAGGAAGAAGGTAGAACTATTAAGGTAGTTAGTGTTAAGCAAGTTAAAAAAAATGTTTTAGGACAGGAAAGAGCATTAATTAAGATTACCTGCCAACTTCCAAGAGACATTCCCAAAGTAAGAAATGCCATCAAGGACGCGACTTTAAACACATTTGAATATGATATTAAGTTTACACAAAAGTACTTACTCGATAAAGGAATAACGCCTTTAAACAGGTTAGAAGCTGAAGTTAAAAAAGTGCCTTTTAATCTAAACATCCCTTGTTTTGAAATTCAATCTCTTGAGGGTACTGACACCCCTTTAACAGATCTTAATGTTCTTGCAATAGATATTGAAACTTATAATCCATTAGGAAAAAGGTTTATTCCTGAAGAGCATCCTATTTTGATGATTGCACTTTATTCAAAAAAGTTCAAAAAAGTTATTACCTGGAAACCTTTTAAGGATAATAAAGATGTGGAGTTTGTTGATGGTGAAGCTAGTTTATTAATGCGTTTTCAAGAAATCATAAAACAATTAAATCCAGATATTATAACAGGGTATTATTCTGATGGTTTTGACTTCCCATACATTAAAACTCGAGCAAAACATCACAAAATTAAGTTAAAATTAGGTGTTGATGGCTCTGAATTAACTGTAAGAGATGAGAAAGCAAACATTTGGGGTATTCCCCACATTGACATAATTAAGTTTATTAGACGTGTTATGGGAAGAACTTTAGATACTGATAGTTTTAGTTTGGATGATGTTGCTTCTGAAATTTTAAATGAAAAAAAGCATGATGTTGATTTAGATAATTTGGCTGAAGTTTGGGATAATGATCCTGAAAAACTTTCAACTTTTGCTAAGTATAATTTACAAGATGCTAAATTAACTTTTAAGTTAATGGAAACTATATTCCCTAACATTGTTGAAATGGTTAAAATTACTAATCTTACTCCTTATGAGGTTAATCAAAAAGGTTTTTCACAATTAGTTGAAGCATTTATTATAAAACAAACTAAGAATTTCAATGAACTGATTTTAAACAAACCAGGCCACAATGAGGTTATGGGTCGACAAACAACTCGATTTCAGGGAGCATTTGTTTTTGAACCCAAACCCGGATTGTATGATGACATTGTTATTTTTGATTTCAGAAGTCTGTACCCCACAATTATTACCTCTCATAACATCTCTCCAGGCGCATTAAATTGTGAATGTTGTAAAGATAAAGCTAATCAGAACCCAGACAATAAAGACATTTGGTTTTGTACCAACAAGCCAGGTTTTATTTCTCAAATTTTAGAGGAATTAGTTCGTAGAAGAATGCGTATTAAAGAATTACTTAAACAGAATCCAGAAGATGTTTTGTTAAAGGCAAGAGTTGGAACTCTTAAGTTATTATCTAACTCGTTTTATGGTTATCTTGGCTTTTTTGGTGCGAGATGGTATTGTTTAGAGTGTGCAGAAACTGTTACTTCACTAGGTAGGCATTATATTAAGAAAGTAATTGATGAAGCCTCTAATAATGGTTTTCAGATTATTTATTCGGATACTGATTCTATTTTCATCACACTTGATGGCAAACCTAAGGAGTCTGCCCTGAAATTAGTGGATAATATCAACACTGAACTTCCTGAATTAATGGAGTTAGAGTATGAGGGACACTACCCGCGAGGGATATTTGTTTCTGCTAAACAGGGTGCGTATGGTGCTAAAAAGCGTTATGCTCTTTTAAATGAGAAAAATAAATTAAAAGTTACTGGTTTTGAGGCAGTTAGAAGAAACGTTTCTCCAATTGCTAAACAAACTCAAGAAGCCGTTCTAAGAATAGTTCTTGAGAAAAAAGATAAAGATAAGGCTTTGAATTATGTTAAGGATGTTTTGGATGATTTAAAGGAAAAGAAAATTAAAAATGAAGATGTTATAATTCATACAAGATTATCAAAAGAATTGGATGAATATGATGCTATTGGTCCTCACGTTGCTGTTGCTAAACGAATGAAAAGCAAGGGTGTTGATGTTGGTGCAGGAACAAGAGTTAGTTATGTTATCACTGAAGTTGCAGGTATTATTAGAGATAAAGCAAGGCTGCCTGAAGAATTAAAACAAGGCGAATATGATGCTGAATATTACATTAATAACCAGGTTATTCCTGCCGTTGAGAAGATTTTTGAGGTACTAGGTTTCAAAAAAGAGGACATTACTTCAGATCATAAACAAGAAAATCTGAATAAGTTTTTTAAATAACCAGAGATTATCTCTTTCTAATGACGCCTAAGACAGACACTCGCACCCTAAAAGATTTCTTAGATTCTGGCGCGTATGTTGTTTTGGATTCTTCTGTTTTATTTGTTGTTCCAGGAGAAAATCGTCAACAATTATCGGGGAAGGTTATTTTTGATCCCCGGAAGAACTATCGTTCATTAGAGGTCCCAGCTTTAGAACGGTTTGTAGACCGTTTAAAGTTTGAACAAGGTTTATTAAAAAACGGAAGGGCGATTGTTCCTTTAGGAGTTTATAAGGAATGTAGTAGAGCTCAGATGAAATTACTTTATCGTAGACGCGATTATGAAATAACTAAAAGCCCCTGCAACCAACGAAACCTATTTCTTCATGCTTGTAGATTAGCAGATGAAAACATGCTTCTGATGGCAGATAGAGTGCCTTTTGTTCGACCCAAGCCAAATTTTATTGCTTTACGTGATCTTTGTAGAAGTTATACGGAGCATTTAAATATTAAAAAAGGCGCAGATTGGGACCAGGATGAAAGAGTTGATGAGGATGTTTGGCAAAGATATAATAAAGCCGACCCCCAACATTTAAGAACAATCACTCAAGGATTCCATTCTGAACCACGAGCAGAGTTTATGCACGAATAAACTAAAACTTTTTAAATAATTACCTTTATTCTAATCTTATGTATAACTTTAAAGAAGTTGAAGAAAAGATTTTGAAACTCTGGAAAGATAAAGATATTCATAATAAGGTTAATGCTAAAAATAAGGGTGGTGAAAAATTTTATTTTCTTCAAGGCCCTCCCTATACTTCAGGAAGATTACATATTGGTCATGCCTGGAACAATTCTATGAAAGATATGATTTTGAGATTTAAACGTTTGAAAGGTTTTGATGTTTGGGATCGAGCCGGTTATGACATGCATGGTCTTCCTACTGAAAACAAGGTTCAAGCCAAGTTCGAACTTAAAACAAAAGAAGATATTGTTGCATTCGGATTAGACAAGTTCATTAAAGAATGTAGAAACTTTTCTGAAACTAATGCTAAACAAATGGATGCAGATCTTTTAAGGCTGGGCATTTGGATGGATTATGAACACGCGTACTGGCCAATTAAGAATGAATTTATTTCAGGTGAATGGTTGTTGATTAAGAAAGCTTTTGAGCAGGATAGACTGTATAAGGGTAAAAAGGTTATGACCTGGTGTAGAAGTTGTGAAACTGCATTAGCTAAGCATGAATTAGAGTATGAAAACGTTTCTGATGATTCTATCTTTTTGAAATTTAAATTAGAAAATACTGAGAATGAATATGTCATAATTTGGACTACAACTCCCTGGACTATTCCGTTTAACATGGGAATAATGGTTAATCCGGATGTAGATTATGTTAAAGTTAAGGTTGAAGATGAGTTTTGGATTATTGCTAAGTCTTTAGCAGGACCTTTTCTTAATACTGTTTTAGATAAACAATTTGAGGTTGTTGAAGAATTTAAAGGTACTGAATTAGAGGGTAAACATTACATTCATCCTCTTAGAGATGAAATTCCGTTTGATGAAGTTAAAACAGATAATATGCACTCTATTGTGTTAAGTAAAGATTATGTAGATACCCTGTCAGGTAGTGGTTTAGTTCATATGGGGACGGGGTGTGGTCCTGAGGATTATGATGTGGGTATGGAAAATAACATCAAACCATTCAATAAATTAAATGAACAGGGCGAATATGAAGATATGGGTCCTTACACCGGAATTGTTGCTAAACAAGATGATAAGAAACTTATTGGCATCTTTAAAGAAAAAGGTTTTTTGCTTGCTGTTACTAAAGTAGAGCATGAGTATCCTCACTGTTGGAGATGTCACAAACCTGTTATTTTTAGAACTACAGAGCAATGGTTTATGAAAACTAAAGATTTGTGTGAACAAATTCTTAAGTTTAACAATGATGTTAATTGGGTTCCTGAAGAATCCAATAATAGTTTTAAATTGTGGATTGAGAATCTTAAAGATAATAGTATCACAAGACAACGTTTTTGGGGTTGTCCTGTTCCTATTTGGGAGTGTGAGTGTGGAAGTATTGAGGTAATTGGTTCTTCTAGGGAATTAGAGGAGAAAGCAATTGGTGAACTACCTGCTGATTTACACAAACCATGGATTGATGAAGTTAAGATTAAGTGTAAATGTGGGAAAGAAATGGCTCGTGTTCCTGATGTATTGGATGTCTGGCTTGATTCTGGAACAACTTCTTGGAATTGTTTAGAATACCCTCAACGTGAAGATCTATTAAAGAGTTTATTTCCTGCAGATCTTGTTCTTGAAGCAACAGAACAGACAAGATTGTGGTTTACTATGTTACAAATGGGTTCTGCTATTGTTTTTAACAAATCAGCGTACAATAATGTTTATTGTCATGGTATGATTTTAGATTATCAGGGTACTAAAATGTCTAAGTCTCTTGGAAATATTATTTCTCCTTATGAGGTTGTAGATCAGTATGGTGCTGACATTCTTAGGTATTACATGTGTCAGACTGCTGCAGGCAAGAATATTAACTTTAATTGGGATACTGTTAAACTTAAACAAAGAAACCTTAATGTTCTATGGAATGTTAAAAATTATCTTTTAGACTTAAACATACAATTAAAAAAGGGAGAACGAGCTGAAAAGGGGATAGAGGAAAAGTATATACTCTCTAAACTTAACTCGACAATTAAGAGTGTTGAAGAGAAATTTAATCAATACAGATTGGATGAAACAATTGGAGATATTGAGGATCTTTTCCTTGAATTGTCTAGAACTTACATTCAGATGATTCGTGAAAAAGCTGCGCTTGGCAGTGATGCTGATAAATTATTGATATCAGAAACTATTAAAACCTGTTTACTTGACATACTAAAAATGCTTTCAACAATAACGCCATTTGTGGCAGAGGAAATGTATCAGGAACTAAAACCTGTTTTTGGCACAGAAGAAGCAAGTATTCATTTGTTTTCTTGGCCTAAATCTAATAAAAGCCTTATTAATTCAGATCTTGAGAATCATATGAGTTGTGCGCAAGGAATTATTCAATCCTCTTTAGCTGCTCGAGAAAAAGCCCAGGTTTCTCTTAGGTGGCCTGTTAAAGAGATCATAATTCATTCAGAAGATCCTTTTGTAAAAAATGGGTTGGATGAGTTGGATGAAGTTTTAAAGAAACAAATCAATGTTAAAGAGATCAATCTTAACAAGGAAATTGAGGTTGATTATGATGTTAAAATCAATTATAAAACTGCAGGTAGAAAATTCGGTAAAGATCTTCCTAAAGTTATTGCTAAACTTGCAGAACTAAATGGTAATGATGTTCAGGATTGTTTGAAGAAAGAGGGAAAATTTATTACGAAAATTGACGATCAAGAATTTGAATTAACTCAAGAAGAACTAGTTTTTGAGAAGAAAGTACCTGATAATTTTAAGGTTTCTGAATTTTCTAAAGGAACAGTTTTTCTTAATACTGAAAGAAATAAAGATCTCGAAACTGAGGGATTTGCTCGTGAGCTTATGCGTCATGTACAACAACTAAGAAAAGATAACGGTTTGGAAAGGAAAAACTTAATAAAGCTCCACATTCAAACCGAGTTTAAAGATATTGAATTATACTCTGAACACATCAAAGATAAATGCGGTGTTTCGGGTATTACGATCTCCAATGTTGAATCTGAAATGAACAAAATTGGAGAAATAAACATAAAAAATCAGAAGTTTACCATTTACTTCGATCAAAAATGAGGACTAAAAATGCTTAAAAAACTAAAAAGAAAAATATTAACACAAGCAATATATTCAGCATCTAGAAAAGCCGGCAAAAAAAGTTTAGTTAAAATGATTGGTGGTTTAAAAAGAGTTTCTCGAATTGAGGATCAAGCCAGAATTGATTTTATTATTAAAGCTCTTGAAGCTAATCATCCAATGGTTAATTTTATTAAAAAACTTACCACACAAAGAAGTAAAAAGAGCATTAAGAAATTCATGGAAAATCTTATTGTTCGAGGATTATTAGAAAATGTTAAGGTTAGAGAGGCTGCTTTTGAAAAAGGTGAAGGCGTTCCTGCTACTTTACTAATCTCTCCCTCTATGAGATGTAATCTTCGTTGTGTTGGTTGTTATGCTAATGAGTACAATAAAGCTGATGATCTTCCTTTTGAAGTTCTTGATAAGTTAATGAATGAAGGACGAGACCTAGGTATTGGTTTTTACACTATTCTTGGAGGAGAACCATTTGTTAGAAAAGACCTTTTTAAACTGTTTAAGAAACATAATGATCTTTACTTTCAAGTATTTACCAACAGCACCTTAATTACTGAAGAGGTTTGTAAAAAACTTAAGAAATTAGGTAATGTTATGTTACAAATCAGTATTGAGGGTTGGGAAAAAGAAACTGATGAACGTAGAGGCAAAGGAACTTATGCTAAAATTATGAAAGCAATGGATTTGTTAAACAAATACGGGCTTCCTTTTGGATGTTCTACCTGTGTTACTAACAAAAACGAAGAATTAATTTTCAGTAATGAATTTATTGACTTCCTTATTGCTAAGGGTGCTTTAATGGTTTGGTACTTCCTTTACATGCCAGTTCATGCAAAGCCTGATTTGAGTTTAATGCCAACTCCTGCACAACGAAAACACATGCTTAAACGTGGAGATGAAATCAGAAGAACTAAAGAAATTTTCATTATTGATTTCTGGAATGACGCTCCTTTTGTTGGAGGATGTATCGCAGGTAAGCATTACGCACATATTACTTCAGAAGGTTGGGTAGAACCTTGTATTTTTACTCACTTCTCTGACGGGAACATTAAGGATAAATCATTAAAAGAATGTTTTAACTCACCTTACTTTAAGGATTTGAGATCTAGACAGCCTTATAATGATAATCAGTACTTGCCCTGTCAGTGGATTGATAACCCTGAGGTTAGTAGAGATCTTCATAAAAAGCATAAACTTCATGCAACCCACAAGGGTGCAGATGACATCTTAAAAGATGAGAAGGTCATGAAAGAAGTTGATAAGTATGCTAAAGAAGTTTCAGCACTTTATGAGGACGATTGGAAAAAGCGTAAGGCCTCAATTGATGCTAAAGAGAAGAAGCTTGCTGAACGAAAAGCTGCTGCTAAAAAGAAGAAAAAATAAATTTTTTTTATTTTAAATTTAATTCTACGCATAACTTTTGTTAAATAACAAAGTTTATATAGTATTTCTTAAACTATTTAATCAATGGCAACTACTATAAGTCGAGATACTCCTTTAGCTGAAATTACTTTAAGAAAATATGAAAAGCCAGGCAAACTAGATCAAAGAGAATTAGTAAGAAAATTGTGTCTTTCTACTGGATTGTTACAACCTGGTGACTCAAGAGATGTTGTTGTTGATATTCTTCATGTTTTAGTTGCTATGCAAAAGCAGAAAAAAATGCTTAATTCTGAAGAGATTCGTTATGAAGTTACTAAGAATAGGAAGCGAAGAAAGCTTCCAATGTTAGGTATTGCCTCTTCTAATGTAAGAAGACAATTATTACGTTTAAGAGATATGTTTTTAGTTGAAAAGGTTGCTAATAATTATCGTATTAATGAGAATGCTTCTTTGAAAGATATTTTTACTGAAAAAATTGAAAAATATTATTTGACTAGTATTAAAGATCGTGTTAAAGAATATTTTCAGGCACTAGACGAGTAAATTTATAAAGTTCTATTTAACACAATTGTTATGGATGTTTACGAACCAGCAGAAGATTCTGAACTGATTAAAAAACATATTAAAGATTTTGCTAGAGGCATTGTTTTAGATATGGGTACGGGTTCAGGTATTTTAGCTAAAGAAGCCTTAAAGTATGCTAAAACGGTTTATGCTGCAGATATTAATCCAGATGCTAAACGTGTTGAAGGAGTCAAGTTTATTGAGTCTGATTTGTTTAGTAACATTCCTAAAATAAAGTTTGATCTAATTCTATTTAACGCACCTTATTTGCCTAATGATGAAGGCATTGAAGATCCTGCATTATATGGTGGCAAGGAAGGTCATGAAACTATTTTTAGGTTTTTTTCTCAAGCCAAAGAATTTCTTAAAGCAGACGGAAAAATATTATTAGTATTCTCATCATTTACTAAACAAGATAAAATAGATGAATTCTTAACTAAGAATAATTGGAAATTTGAAGAAGTAGACAAAGTTCACATTAGTTTTGAAGATATAATTCTTTATTCTGTTTCTTTAGGATAGTATTCTGACACGCCAGTATGTTGTAAATGGTAGTCTAGTGCTTGTAATACTTGAGGCATTACTTCTTCTCTGAATGTTCGATGATAGTCTGGAACTTCCATTCTTTCTTCAGGTGCAAGTGAGATTGTTTCTCCGTCATGGTTTAAAGGTATGTTAAAATCCATTATATATTCGCCTTCTTCTCCCATTAAGTCCACGCCAATTGAAACTGAAGTTGGAACTCTTCTTATACCATAGTGTACAAAAAAGCTTCCATCATCATCCACTTCACTTGCCATATCAAATCCTCTTTGTTCTAGTGCTTCCATTAAAGGTTTTACCGTGGGTAATAGTGTTCTTGAATCATTTGCTCTAAATGCACTTCTCATTAAACTATCTAACATTCTAAAAGTCCTCCTCATCAGGGAAAGGAATTGAGGGTACTGGTTCTTCTTCACCAGGCAGGCGTATGTCGGGTTCAGTTAAAGGAAGTGCATCTAAACCACTTTTTTTATAAGTTTGCCAGCCTTCTGCCTCTTCTGCCACTCGTCTTTCCTCTACTTCTGCAGGGGTTGGTTTACTCCAACCCACTCTTCTTAGTATCATTCCTGATTGTTGCATGTTTGCGTGTGATAAATCCCCCAATCTTGCGAGTATTTCGCAACTTTCTTCTCCTTCTGTTAATTTAACCGCAGTATCGAATTCCAAAGTAGGTTCATACACTGCACCCAAAAAGTTTGCCATGAGATTTATTGTTGTTTCTGCTAATGCTGTTCTTCTTGATTGTTGTGAGGTTAAAAAATCTGCTAGAATCGTTTCTGAATAATTTGCTTGTATGGCTGCATCTCCAAAATGTATCAAACTATATTGTCCGCTTCTTCCATCCACAAGTCTTCTTAGTTCTTGATGTAGTAATCTTTCAGCATCTGTTTCAGGATTCATGTCTTCAAGATCAATTTCTGGCAGTATTGGTATTGGATCGTAAAGTGCTAGTTCATCTAGTGTTCCATTAGGTAAGTAAAATTCTTCTGCTTGTATGAACATTAAGTGTCCAACCTCTCTTCCCTCTAGTGTGCGAACTTTTCTAAAATTAGCATATGCTTGTCTGCGTTGACCCTCAAAGATTATTGCTGTTCCCCGATGATTTAATGATTTACCAAGACTATAAACTGCTCCTGTTTCATTTCCCATGCATTCTATTGCTGCAAGTGCAAGTTCTTTATTTACCACTGTTTTTTGTGTAGGTTGTTCAGAAAAATGTGCTTGTTGAAAGTATTCATCAGGGGTTGGCCCCATTGCTAAAACGTAACCGTCAATATATCCTGTTGCTAATTGTCCAACTCCATTTTGTAGAAAGCTTACTACCTCTTCATTAGATGTATCTCTTAAATGATTTAAGTCGATTTCTCTATAAGGCATAAATTAAAGAAAATAATAAGAAGTTTATAAAATTTATGCGTATGCAGGATCAGATTGCATTTCTTGTAATGCCAACTTTCTTGCCTCTCTTACTTGATCATCAAATAATTGACCTGTACGTCTAGCTCGGTCAGAATTACCAAAATTTCTTGTTCCTTTAGCGGTAGTTAAGTGCAGTACATCTTGTACAGGACCTACTTCTACGGTTAGTGCTTTTCCACTTTGTTCATATGGAAATGCCTCTCCACCAACAGTCAATCCCTCTTTTGGTGCAACATAATCAGAGGTATGCATTGTTAATCCTGTTTCTCTTCCAGGGATTCCTTCGACATCAACTCCCAGTTTTCTAGCAGTTAACGTAGGTTGTTCGTATGCACCAGTAAAATCGTTTCCAGCTCTTGCATGTCTTAGAATAGGACTTAAAAATACTTGTGGAGTTACACGTCCAGCTAATCTAACTTTTTTAGGACCTAAATCTTCAAATCTTTTTCGTTGTCCCTTTCCACGTCTTTTTCTTTGTTTGTTTGATGTCATAACATTAGAATAGTCCAACCACTATATAAATGTTTTGTTTTAACACCACTTAGCAGTAACAACAATACTTTCATATAGCATTACACTCTACACACACCATGAAAATTAAAGGCATAACTAATATTAAGTTCTTTGCTAAGGGCAATAGAGGCCATATTTACACTGGAAAACTCAAAGGCAAGTCAATAGCTATTAAGAAAAAAAACCCAAAATCTAAAGCTAAAAAGAGAATACAGAACGAAATCATATTCTTGAAAATTCTTAACATGTACAACATCGGACCTAAATTACTAAAGAATACCAACACATATTTTGTTTACGAATTTCAGGAAGGACCCTCTTTCAAAGAGGTTCTTAAAACCAACAATACAACAAAAATCAAAACTATTTTGAAAAAGTTATTCAAACAAGCTCATATTTTAGATAAATTAGGCATTAACAAAGAAGAATTTCATCGTCCTCTGAAAAACGTTATTATTAAGAAGTATAATCAACCTGTTTTAATTGATTTTGAGCGTTGTCATTATTCCAATAGTCCAAAGAACGTTACTCAACTAGTTCAATTCATGGTTAGTAAAAAGTTAGTAAAAAGAACTAAGAAGTTAATCCGCTCGCTAAAAAAGTATAAAGAGAATAAAACTCTTGATAAATTACAAAAGATTCTTTTTTAATATGAAGCCATATGTAGTTAAAGAACATCCAACTCCCGGAAGACCTGATCAATTAAGTAGAGGAGCTACAATTACAAGATTAAATTTAGTAAAACTTTAATCTTCAGCAAATTGCTTAAGAGTTCGATGAAGTTCAATGCCATCTGGACTCAAACCATTCAGGGTCTTAAACGCATGCAAAGCATTACGCGCATCTTTTTTATCAAATTTCATACATTTATTACATATCAACCCAAGTACTGCCGCTGCTGCGACTTGTAACCTTACTCCATCTAGATCAATAGTTACCCTTTCCAAAACTCCTTTTTCAGTCACTCCAGCTTTTATTTCAATTGTTTTTTTGCTCATTTTTTCTTTCCTTTCTTAACATCCTTTTCTAGGTTAAGTTCTTCCAACAGTTCTTTGTAACGGTTTCTTATGGTTACTTCTGTAACTCCAGCTACATCTGCTACTTCACGTTGAGTTCTTTTCTCTCCGTGTATTAAAGCAGATACGTATAGTGCTGCTGCTGCAATTCCTGTTGGTCCTCTTCCAGATGTTAATTCTTGTGCTTGTGCTCTTTCTAATATCTTTATTGATTTAGATTGAGTTTCTGGACTTAGTTTTAGAGAGGATGAAAATCTTGCTATGTAATCTATTGGATTAGATGGCATTATTGATATTCCTAATTCTCTTGTTACAAATCTGTAAGTACGACCTATTTCCTTCTTATCTATTCCAGAAGCTTCAGAGAGTTCATCTAATGTACGCGGTACTTCGTGTCTTCTACATGCAGCATATAATGATCCTGCTACAACACTTTCCATAGATCTGCCTCTAACTAATCCTCTTTGTACTGCTAGCGTGTATATTCTTGCTGCTTCCTCTTCTACAGATGAAGGCAATTTTAAGTATGATGCTACTCTTTTTAATTCTGCTAGTGCCAATTTTAGGTTTCTTTCAATAGCAGTAGAAATTCTTGATTGCCATTTTCTTAGACGCATAAACTTACTTCTGTTTTTGTCTCCAAGTTTGTAGACGTCTCCCCTTTGTCCAATTTCTGTTCCCAATCCCCTATCGAATTGAGTGTAAGTCATTGGTGCACCAGTTCTTCTTTTTTTTGCTGCGTCTTCTGGTTCTGATTCATGCCATTCTTGACCAAAATCAACCATTTTCTCTTCTACAACAAGTCCACAGTCTCTACATACAATCTCACCTTTTTCACGATTAAGAAATAAGTTTACTCCACCACATTCAGGACATTTTTTTACATAATCTGCCATATTCCCCCCCACAACAACATAACCTTTTTATATTATAAAAATAAGTTGTATATAAAGCTTTGCTATTTACCGAGGAGGTGTGTTTCCGTTACTCCAGAGGCGTGTAAAAACATTTATAAAATAATCTAATTCTACTACCATTATGCCACCGTCGCATAACCTGGTATTGCGCTGGCCTTGAGTGTTATCATTACTAATCAAGTTAGCCAGTTTCCGCAAGGATATCCCAGTTCGAATCTGGGCGGTGGCGTAAAACTCACAGTTGGAATCCGCAAGCCCCTTTGCGGGCTACAAACTTTTTAAAAACTGCTTCTAGAGGTAATAAAATGGACATACATGGTTATGACAAAAAATATGAAGCAGCAATAAATGCAATTAAGGATGGAGATCTTTCTGCTAGCAACAAGGAATTAATACTAAAGTTTCATGGAGATTTGGTATTAGAGAGTCTTTCTAAACCCAGATTAATTAATTATTTGAATAAATTAAAACTTCTTGCAAAAAGACTTAACAAAGATTTTGATAAGGTTTCAAAAGATGACATAAAAGAGCTTGTTAGTGGGATTCAGCAACAGACTTATTCGGGTTGGACCAAACAAACTTACAAAGTAATGTTGAGAAGGTTTTATGTTTGGTTTGAACGTCCTGAATTAGTAGATTGGATTAACATAAGAATTAGTAGGTCTGAACAAAAGTTACCTTCGGAAGGAGATTTATTAATTGAAGAAGAGGTTCAAAAGTTAATTAAACTTGCGGATCATCCAAGAAATAAGGCTTTGGTTTCTATGTTATGGGAGAGTGGTGCAAGAATAAGTGAGTTAGGAAATATTTGTATTAAAAATGTGGTCTTTGATAAGCATGGGCTGGTTTTGTCTATTAGTGGAAAGACTGGGTCAAGAAAGATTCGTTTAATTGCCAGCACTCCTCATCTTTCTACTTGGTTGAACGTACACCCTGCTAAAGATGATCCTTCTGCTCCAGTTTGGATTAATTTTGGGAATCGAAGGCAGAACCAGGGGATGGTTTATCCTGCCATGTGTAAGATGTTAAGAGACTTATTTAAAAAAGCAGGTATGAAGAAGAGGAGTAATCCTCATTTGTTTAGGCATTCGCGTGCTACTTTTATGGCTAATCATTTGACGGAGTTTCAGATGAATCAGTATTTTGGTTGGATTCAGGGGAGTAAAATGCCTTCAACTTATGTTCATATGAGTGGAAAGGCTGTTGATAGCGCTATTCTTAAGATGAATGGGATTGAGGTCGAATCTGATAAAGAATTAGTTCAGGAAAGGCCGAGAGTGTGTCCAAGGTGTGATACTATAAACAGTTATGATTCTAAGCATTGTAATAAGTGTGGTGGAATATTGGATCTTAAGTATGCTATGGAAATGGATACTGAGAGAAAGCATGCTGATGATATGATGGCTAAAATGTTAGAAGATCCTAAGATAAAAGAATTGTTTTTTGAAAGGTTAAAAGAGTTAAAGGGAGTTTTCTAGTTCTATTTTTTGCTCCATTTTTTTTAATATTTTGATCCATTCGGGTATGTCTTCAGAATCTTCCATTGTTAACCTCTAATAATTTTTTCACTATTTTATTAGTTTCAATAATTTTAGATTCTATTAGTTCATTCTTTGAAAAAAGCACAGTTCTCACAAAATCAGAAACATATGAGAATCCGTTTTTATTAGCTAAATACTTAATCTGTTCATGTTGATCTTTTGTTATTCTAAATCTAATGGTGTGATTTTTAGGCATAACCTAACTAAACAAAACACGTTAATAAAAGCGTTTAATAATAATTACGTATAATAACTGTTAGTTACAATCTTTGAAAATGTCTAGAAAACGGAAAGGAGACAATTTTAAAAGAATAATTGAATTCCTTGATTACCATTTCTTCATATTTTCTTTGAAGTCTTGCATAGGCTTGGGTATTTCTCTCTTCCAGAACCATCCCCATTTACAGGTCCAATCCTTTGATCTTGGTTTTTTATGTGTACAATCTTTACAGTACTTTTCTTTGTGAATTTCAAATGCGCTATTTAAGTGTTGATCAACAGTTACCTGGCCCTGTTTGCACCACAATAATTTAAATCCTATTGAATGAACTCCAGTCATTTGTCCTAAGTAACTTGTGCTTGAATAATGAATATGAAGCTCTTCGCAAGTCTTAAGATAGGGTTCAGGATCCATATCTTTTAATCCCCAGTTTAATGCACTACTATTGTCTGAACCATCACTTAGATTTTCTCCCATTAACTCTATATGCTTTATAGTTAGTTCTTTTACTTCTTTTATCGAAAGTTCTTCAAATTTTCTATCTTCTACCTGATATGGATCGGGTCTGGCTTTGAAAGTATTAATCATCATTTTAATCTTTTTGAATTGTGGTTGGTCTTTTAATTTTTCTGCTATCTTTAAAGCAGGTTCTATTACTATTAGTGCATCTTCTGCACCCCTTGTATAATAATAATAATTTGCTACAGATTCTCTAATATTTATTTCAAGCGTTTCGTCATTGAATACCTTTATCAAATTAATCAGATGTTGTGCTAGAATATCCTTTTGTTTTATTTCATCTATGAATTTATCCTTCCCTACAATCACACTTATCTGCTGTATTGTCATCGTAGTCATATGTAAATTAATTGTTAATAGATATGCGAGAGTAAAGTAATCTTGCGATTGTATTAAGATTTTAAATGCTTCCCTTACTTCAAGGCTTACTTTAGTGAGTGCTTCATTTAATTCTTTTATCTTTTTATCTGATTCTAAGTTTATAATATATGCAATATCCATGTGCCCCATTGCTTTTTTTGCATATAGACTTTCTGTTATTCTTCTTGTGAGCGTTAAGTGTAATGCTTGTGCTCGATAGACTAATAGTATTGCAAACCCGATTTTCTCATCAAGCAGTTCTGCTATTTTTAGACCTTCGTCTGCTAATTGAACTAATTTCTTGTTTTCTTCTTCTATTGCAATATTACTATATGTTACAAGTGCAATAATTGCTCTTAAATGTGCAATATCATTTTTTTGTTGTGAGTAAACTTCATTTAATTTTTTGAATACAGTCTCATAATCACCAGTAATTGCTAGTTTTTGTGCTAGGAGTATTTTTTTATTGTTTAGAACATATTCAGTTTTTTCTTCAAATGCTTTAAGTTTTTCAATGTCTTCTAAAGTTTCATTTAGCCCCAACCCATCTTCTATTGATAAATTATGGAAGTTTTTTACTGCGATTCGTTTAAAACAGGACTTTACAGCTATTTTGATTGCTTTCTTATCTGTTAACAGATTCCTAAGCGGTAGTTTGATTGTTGATGATCTCTGATTTAACCAATTAGGATTTTCTTTATTTAGGACATCCCATACATAATCTTGCATTACTACCCAGAAAGCATTTTTACTAGG
Organism: Candidatus Woesearchaeota archaeon; assembly: GCA_018653365.1. Lineage (GTDB taxonomy): Archaea > Nanobdellota > Nanobdellia > Woesearchaeales > JABIAG01 > JABIAG01. Next base: position 510,666 of record JABIAG010000001.1, on the reverse strand, counting down.
AATATCATATACTATTAAGAGTATGGGCCTATTTTGTTTGAAGAAATAGTCAATGTGTTCTGTATCTAAACTATATTTGTAGTGTTCTTTATCAACATTTGATGATTCTGTTGATTTTATTTGAGCTCCAAAATTTAATTCTGTTCCTTCTTCTTTTTCAAATATTTGAATATCATAGTCTATCCCATAATCATTATTTAATCTGTTGGGCACCCATTCTTTTAAAGTATCTTCCACATAGGCAAAAGATTCTGTTTCTTTAACATGATTAAGCGGTCTCTTCACAATAATCAAGATATTCAATGTGGACTATAAATATTTCTATTTTATAAAAGGAACTCCCCTTAATGTATTAACTAAAAGAGGCTTCGCCTTTTCATATCTAAATACATTATTCTTTTCAGTATTACGTATTATTTAATTAACAAACTTTGGGTATTATTAATTTATTAAAAATATCTCAAGGATAACAAACAAAATACCTACCAATAGAACTGGGATCCAATACCATTTATAATCCCATCGCATCTTTTTATCCCACTCCCATAAAGTTAGACCTGCAAAAACAATCAATACAGGTATTGTAAAATCAACAAAAGCCTTTATCAGAGATCTAAATAATAGATTTAAAAGAGGAGCAATTACAAAAAAAATAATGATTGCTAACAGGACTGCTACTGCGATTGATTTTCCTTTTCTAATTATAACTCCAGCAATCCGGGGAATGCCCCCTTTGAAAGAAATCAGAGGCGTTCCGATTATAATAAGAAATAATGTTGTGCACATAACTGCAAAAGTATCTACATTATTAATAATCAGTTCATTTATGAAATTTAACATAATAACAGAATCCAACATAGCCTTATAAACTTTATGTTTAATTAAAATAACACTAATGTTTATTCAAGAACTAACAAATATAATCAAACCAACAACGCCACGTATTTCATAGCCTGACCAAGGTCTTCTTTAATGGGGTTGTTACTTGCTCCGTTCATTGCAAATTTTATTAGTAATATTAATGTGTAATCAACGAGGATGAAGCATACTATCATTACTACTATTTTGAAGTTTTCAAATAGTGGAACATTGATTAGCATTGAGCATCCTAAAATTATCAAGAGGTCTAAGAATGTTACGAATATGAAGCTACCCAATAAGTGCAGCAAAAACTTTCCATATTGTTTTAGTGGTGGTAGGAAGTAACAAAATATGCTTAAGGGCAAGAGTACTACTCCAAAGCTTACTAGCATGAAGCGAAGGGTCAATAAGATGACTGTGAAAAGTAACACAATTAGATAAGTTCCCGAGAATACAAGTTCCAAACCAATATTTAATAGATTATCCGCTGTAAGCATGAAAAAGTGAGGATCTATCATCCCGATTATTGTACTGTTCATAACACTACTTAAATATAATATTAAATCATATAAGTAAAAAGATCCTTGGATCAGTACAATCATTATGAATGTGTTTTTTAATAGTTCTTTTGCTTGTGCTCTTTTTATGGGGTTTGCGTTTGAAGTTAAGAAAATGTATCCTGCATAAATAAAGATGAATACGTAAAAGAAGCTTATAATATATCTCATAATTGCCCACAGATGATAAAAGATGTTTGTTGAGGGGTTTGCTGTAAGTAATGAAGAAACGGTCCCTAGAAGGGGTGCTAATGGCAAATTGAGTATGTGAATGAAGTATTCATACATTTTTTCTGGGATGCATGATGCTAGGTTTGTTAATCCGCATTCTTCTTCTGCTAATACTGTTGGCAAACAAATTAGAATTAATAAAACAAATATTCCAACTTTTTTGAATTTGGAACGAAGTATAACATAAACAACGTAACAAATACCAATAAGAATTAAAATCTTAAAGAGCAATGCAATCTTGAAGTTTCTTTCTTCGGTTTCTAATTTTTTTAATTCTTGTCTTTCAACTTCTACATTAACAAAACCTTCAGTTTTAGAAAAATAATCTTGTATAACATAATTACAATAACTTGCGTTATTTACAAAGAATGTGTTATCTGAGAGATAAAGGTTTTTATGTGTTGTTTGGTTAATTTCTTTTGCTTTTAAATATGCAAAGTATAGTGGCTTTTTTTCAAAAATGACTTCGTAACGGTACAAATTGTTTTTAACATATGATTTTGGAAAGTTAATAATAAAGCTTGTATAATCTGAAGCTGTAAAATTACCTTTTGTTGTATTGTAATAAGAATCAAGAAAGTTTATTTTTATACTTGGATCTTTGATGTATAAAGTTATATCTTTTGTTTCTTCTACTTCAACATTATCTGTTTCATAACTTGTTTTGTACTGGTCGCATTTGTGGCAGTATTCTTTACAACCGTCTTTTCCTCTTACACAACAGTATCTTTTCCAGTGATACTGACTTATCTTTACTTCTGTTTCTATTGATAGCTCTGCTTTTAATTGGCCGTCTATATTAACGTCAACTTCTATTAGTTTGTTTGAACTTTTAAGTTCGTCATTAAATGATTGTTTAAACCTGTATTCGTTCTTTACAAGGTCATATGTTCTTGCACAATCTCCATTACTTGTATCAGGGTAAGAACCACTATAATCATTTGGTAAATCAATTTCATAATCATAACTACTTAATACGTTAATTTTGTTTGGAACATATAATGTTGTGTTTTCATAAACAGAAGGAAAAACACTAAATATAGAAACCCAAGCATTCTTTATATATTTGGAGCTTTTAACTTCAGCATCGAAAGGAGAATCATTAACTATAACATTAAGGTTATAATCTTCTATAAAACGATGATCTGGTTCTGAATGATTGGTATAAAGCAAAGCAGAATAAAAAGAGTCTTTATCAACTTCGCTTAAAGAAGAACTTTGTATAATTTCACAATAATTTTTATCTGTTGTTGTTTCACATTCAAAAGCGTTAGCTAAAGGGATTATTATTAAAAGTAAAACAAATAGTGCTTTTTTCATGTTTAGCCAAAAACATATTTGACGATTAATGGTGCTACCCAGATTACAATAAGGCCAATTATTACTCCTGTTGCTATGTTCTTAGCTTTTTCTTTTTTGGCCATTTCTCCACCTGCAGTTACAAAGGTTATTCCTGCAAACACCAGCATTAAAACTCCAATAACTGTTGCTGCGTACCTTATGAAACTGTAGATTTTCATTACTGGGGCAAGTATTGCGTCAAATTGTTCTTCTTCCTCATCTGTTAATTCTTGGTCAAAATCGATTTCTGCTAATACAACTGGCATTAATAACAAAAACAAAAAGAGCAAGGCTATTTTCATTGTTTACCTCCAGAATATTTGATTACGAATCCTTGACCTAACCAAATGGTTGCTGGGACCATAGTTATTTTTTCATGTTGGTAGCTTCCATGTAATTCACGTAAAAGAAGGTCGGTTACTTCTAACCGTTTATTGGCATCAAGGTAATAATCGTCATAAAACTTTTCTGAAAACTTCCAGACCGCTGTTCGCCAATGTCCTCTAAGTTTCAATTCTCCTTCCGTATCAAGGTAATCTTCTAATTTTTCTTTTAATCTTTGAACTTCCATATGTTTCATGTAAGTTGTCCAATCAGATCTTTGATCAAAAACATAGTTGGCAGTAAGTGTTTCTCCACCATATGAATCAATAACTTCATCTAAGCTTTGTTCTGATTCTTCGCCTTTTAACCTGTTTTTTACATAATTACGCAGTATTTTATCTACAATTTCAAGGTCTTTTTCTTGTGGTTTATCAAAGAGAAAATTTGCATAACTTTTTACTTGTTGATTCCAATCTCCACGAGAAACAAAAGGTCGTCTTCTTATTTGTTTACTGCTGAGTCGATAAACTGTGTCAAAAAGTCGTGATTGAAAGGGGTTTAGATAAACTGTTTTATATTCAGTGCGTGTTTTTCCTATTGTTTCTTGAGGTAGTCTATTGTAAAGTAGGACATTTGTTAATAATGAACTACCTAAAACTAAACTTGTTAGTGTTGTAAGTAATTTATGACTTCCAGGTCTTATTTTTTCACCAAAAAAAAGGTTTCTAAATCTTGGATCATTTACAACTTGGTCATAACTTACATCACTAGACCTTAGCAAATCATCTAAATGTTCTGATTTAAAATCATTTATTTGTCCATTACTAAACCCTAAATCTTTTAACAATGAGGTTATAGCAATACCAAACTTGCCAACATCAGCCATAAAATCATCACAATCATCTACGGTAATGTTGTCTTTAGCAGTATATTGCTTTAACCTATGGGAAAATTGTTCAAGAAGCTCATCTGCTTCTTGTCTTGCGTCTTTCATTCTAACACACCTTGGGCTTTCATTCCTTCAACTTGTTCTCTCACATCTGTAGAAAACCGATATTCTCCCAGGCTTCCTTGTTGTAAGTTTATACTGTTTCTTGCATGATTTGTTCCTACAACGCTTTCATCCATTAGTTCGGCCACTCCTCTCAAATAGTCTTGTGGTGTTTGTACTTCTCTTGCTTTTTCAGCTAATGTTACCATTACTCCTGCTGAGTTTTGCATTAAGGTTATTTCTCTTCCAGATAGTTTTCTACTAACACTTTTTGCGTATTCTGCTACATTTTGCAAAAGGTTATGCATATTGTAAACTGCTAACTCATTACTTTCTTGTAAATCGCCAGTGTCAAATAATGCTAAAGTTCTATCAACCATTACATCAAGATCTTCTGGTTGAAACGTTCTACTAAAACTCAAACTTTCTTCAGGTTTTTGTTCATTCATTTTTTTCCTCCTTCTGCATTACAGAAAAGATTGCGAAAACCCTCAAATTCTTTATCTTCACATTCTAATTCGTCCTCAAACTCATCATATTCTGGTTCAATCAATGGTTTTTGTTTTTTTAATCGTAATTTATGGGTGATAAGTGCGACGCTAATGTAGAGAAGAATTATGGCAGTATTAATTGCATACACGATTAACAATTCTGCAAAATTCACTCCAGATTTGTACCATAGCGCCGCACTTAAGGGAAAGATTATTACAAAGAATACGAAAACAACAAAGGTTTCTTTAGTTATCATTTTCTAGAACCTCTCTTATCTTTTGAGCAATTGCAAAAGCAAGTTTTGGTGGAACCGCATTTCCAATTTGTTTAAGTATCGAAGTTTTAGTTCCCATAAATACAAAAGAATCTGGAAAGCTTTGGAGTCTTGCTAGTTCTCTTGGTGTTAAGAATCTGTCATGTACTGGATGAATGAATATGGGTTCTGTTGTTATTGTTTTTGAAGGTTTGTTAGCATATAATCTTTGTCTGCAAAAGTTGTATTTGTCAGAAAGTTTGCCACCTTGTTTGGTGTTTTTTATCTTTTCGATTACTTTTTGTGTTGTTTGAAATAAAACATGTCCATTTAAATCAGATCCTTCTTTTGGCAGATCTTTTATTGCTTCAATAACAGTTACCTTATTTTTTGAAGGTTCTGGGAAGAATTCATTTTTCTTTGCTATTATGATTAACCTTTTTCGGTTTTGTGGAACTTGAAAATCTGAAGCAACAAGAAGTTTATGGCTTACAGAATAGTCTAAACTTATTAATTCTTTAAGTATTTTATCGAGAATGCTTCTTTTATCCAGGTCTTTCATACTCTTTATTCCTGGAACGTTTTCAATAACAACAATTTTGGGGTTGATTATAGAAATTATTCTTATGAATTCTTTGTATAACTGATTTCTTTTATCTTTTGGATTTCTTTTTCCGCAAAAACTAAACCCTTGACATGGCGGTCCTCCAGTAATTATGTCAATTTTGTTTTTGTATTTTAGAAGTTCTGAGTTTTTTACTTGTTTAATATCTGTTCCTATATGAATGGCATTAGGAAAGTTCTTTTTAAAAGTGTCAATTGCTGTCTTGCATTTTTCTATGAATCCAACAACATTAAAACCTGCACTGTGAAATCCGTAACTTAATCCTCCACAACCTGCAAATAAATCTATTACTTTTGGTTTATGAATTTCTTCATATTTGTTATAAAGCTCTTTTTTCTTTTGTTTATTGTAGTTCTTATCATGAAATTTTAAACAAGTAGAACAAAAATCAAATTCGTTTTTTTCAAGTTCTTTATCGCAAGCTCTGCATTTTTTCATGAATTAAGAAATATTATGGTTTTATTTATAGCAGTTTAACAAAAACTACGGAAGAAGAACGAAACGCTAAAAACAGTAAATATTTATAAATCTCAAGGATTAATATTCATCACAGGTCACAAAATGGTTAATTATGAATAAAATTTGAAAACACACACAATATTAAATTATAAACAATTTAAAATTTATATGAAAAAAACAATTAAAGGCCAATCAAGATGACTGAATATATCCATACTCCCGAAGATAAAGCGCGCCATAAAGTTATTAATCCAATGCTAAAAAAAGCAGGTTGGATTATTCAAGATTTTAAAAATGCCAACATAAGGGCCGCGAAAGGCATAGCGGTAGAATACTTTCATATGGGACAAGGTGTTGGCGAAGCAGATTATGTTCTATTTGTAAATGGCATTGCTTGTGGAATTATTGAAGCTAAAAAAGAAGGCGAAACATTAACTGGAAAGGAAATCCAGTCAAGCAGATATGCTGAAGGGTTTCCAGAACAATTCAAAAGTGTCCCATTACCTCTCCCTTTTGTATATGAAACATCAGGTTCGGAAACTCATTTTACAAATCTTTGGGATCCAAAACCTCAAAGTAGAGCAGTATTTAGTTTTCATAGACCGGAAACTTGTGAGAACTGGCTTGAAGAAGGTCGTGAAACTTTTAGGAAACGGTTATCAACAACTCATGAATTAAATAATGATACTCTTTGGCCTGCCCAAAAAATAGCAATTATCAATACAGAAAGTTCTCTCGCTTTATGGAAACCAAAATCATTGCTTCAAATGGCAACTGGAAGCGGTAAAACTTACACAGCAGTTAATATTTGTTACAGGCTTCTAAAAAATGCCAAAGCAAAAAGAATATTATTCCTCGTAGATAGAGGAAATTTAGGAGAACAAACAGAAACAGAATTCCAAAAATTCACAACACCAGATGATGGTCGTAAATTTACAGAAATATATGGCGTTCAAAGATTAACAAGTAACTTTATTGATAGTTCAAGTAAAGTATGTATTTCAACTATACAAAGAGTTTATTCTATGCTTCGAGGAGAAGAACTTGACGAATCAGCAGAAGAAAGGTCTGGTTTTGAAACAGGTCCTGACGAAATGAAAAAAGTTGAATATAATGAAAAGATTCCTATCGAAGAATTTGACATAGTTATTGTTGATGAGTGCCATCGTTCAATCTATAACCAATGGAAACAAGTATTAGATTATTTTGATTCCTTCTTACTTGGACTTACAGCAACACCATCAATGCACACTATCGGGTTCTTTAATCAAAATATGGTTATGGAGTATGGACACGAAGCAGCAGTTGCAGATGGAGTAAATGTTGATTTTGGTGTGTATAGAATTAAAACTAAAATTACAGAAGATGGTTCTACTATTGATGCTGGAACTGTTATTCAAAAAAGAGATAAAAGAACCAGAAGAAAACGATGGGAAACACTTGAAGAAGCAGAAGTCTATGATAGTTCAAAACTAGATAGGTCAGTAGTTGCAACCAATCAAATTAGAACCATCGTTAGAACTTTCAAGGACAAATTATTCACAGAAATATTTCCAGGTAGAACAGTAATGCCTAAAACTCTTATTTTTGCAAAAGATGATAATCACGCAGAAGAAATAGTTCAAATAGTTAGAGAAGAATTTGGAGAATCAAATAAGTTTGCTGTTAAAATCACTTACAAAACAGAAGGAGAAACTCCAAAGAATTTAATTCAACAATTTAGAAATAGTTTCTACCCACGAATTGCTGTTACAGTTGATATGATTGCAACAGGAACGGACATTAAACCATTGGAAGTAGTATTCTTTATGAGAGATATTCACAGCAGCAATTATTTTGAGCAGATGAAAGGACGAGGAGTCCGAGTAATACCCAATGATGACTTTAAGGCTGTAACTCCTGATGCAATGGCAAAAGACCATTTCATAATTGTAGATGCAGTTGGTGTCACAGATGCAGATCACGAGTTATCAGAAAGTAAGCCATTAGAACAAAAACTTGGAGTTTCATTTGAAAAATTATTACAAAATATCAGATATGGCGACCCAACAGATGAAGACTTGTCTTCAATGGCAAGCAGATTATCTCGATTACAAAAGAAACTAAATGACACACAAAAAGCAGAGATAGAAAAATTATCAGGCGGAGCAGACTTGAAATTCTTTGCAAAGTTATTTGTTGAAGCAATCAACCCGGATAATAATCTTACAAAAGCAAGAGAAAAGTTTGGAGATGACGTTACAACAGATCAATTAAATGAAGTTTGTGCAGAATCCAGAAATGTTGCAATTACAGAATTCTTAAATCACGGAGAACTACTAACAAGACTTCCAGAGATTAAGAAAGAAACAGAAGTAATAATTGATAACGTTTCAGTTGATGAAGTCTTAGAAACAGGTTTCTCAGAAGAATCGACAGAGAAGGCGAAACAAACTATTCAATCGTTTGAGAAGTTTATTGAAGAAAACAAAGATGAACTAACCATTATCCAAGCATTCTACAATAATAAGAATTTGAAGTATTCTGACCTTAAAGAAATGGTTGAAAAGATTAGAACACCCCCTTATAGTTTAACATCTCCAAAACTATGGAGTGCTTACAAACAATTAGAAGATGGAAAAGTCCACGGTTCAGCAAAAGGAAAACCAGTAGATTTCGTATCATTATTAAGATTTGAACTTGGTAAAGATGAAACATTAGAACCATATGTTGTAACAGTTAATGAAAGGTTTTCAAACTGGCTTTCTAAACAAAAAGCAATGGGAGTTTCATTTAGTCAAGAACAATTGAACTGGCTTGAAAAAATCAAAGAACACATTTCAGAATCAGTTGAAATCACAACAGACGACTTTGAATTAGGAACACTTGCCCAAATGGGTGGGCTTGGAAAAGCACATCAAGTCTTTGGAGACAGATTGAATGGAATAATCGAAGAACTAAATGAGTTGAGTGTGTGAAGATATGGAATGTGAAACTTTAAAATTAAAAGAAGTCTTGGATTATGACCAGCCAAACCCATTTATAGTTACAAGTCCAATAAAAAAAGAGAAAACAAACATACCCGTTTTAACTGCTAATAAAGGATTTATCAAAGGGTATACAGACGACACAGAAGGTATTTATGAAAATGTGCCAGTTATTATTTTTGATGATTTTACAACTAATTTAAAGTTTGTTGATTTTCCTTTCAAAGTAAAGTCAAGTGCAATGAAAATATTAAAATTAAAACGAACGGATGTATCTATAAAATATGTTTATTATCAAATGGCTTCTAAACAAATAAATTCAAGTACGCACAAACGATATTATATATCAGTATATCAAAATCTTGATTTTATATTTCCCATAAATAAAAATAAAAAGATTGATTTACCAAAGCAAAAACATCTTGTTGGGGAGATTGAAATACAATTTACAAGATTAGATTCTGCCATTAAGAGTTTGCAAACAATTAAGAAAAAACTTGAAATTTATAGAAAAAGTATTTTAAGATCATCTTTCGAGGGAGGTAGGTTTTCAAAAGAAGAATTTCAAGAAATAAATTTATTCAATTTTATATTGAAAATACCATTAAATTGGGATACGGGGCCATTATCAAGTTTAGGAACTTTTGGGAGGGGAAAATCAAAACACAGACCAAGAAATGATCCTGTTTTATTTAACGGCAAATATCCTTTTGTTCAAACCGGAGAAATATCACGTGCAAATGGGGGGAAGTTAAATAACTATTCTAAAACATACAATGAAATAGGTTTAAAACAAAGTAAACTATGGTCAAAAGGAACTCTTTGTATAACTATTGCAGCAAACATTGCAAAAACCGCAGTATTAGATATTGATGCGTGTTTTCCCGACAGCGTTGTAGGATTTTGTTCAAAAGATAAATACACAACTTTATTTGTTAAATATTATTTAGACTTTGTTCAACAAATTTTGGATAATAAAGCATCTGCAACTGCTCAAAAGAATATCAACTTAAATATACTTACAAACATGATATTTCCCACACCAGATAGTTCGGTTCGAGAACAAGTCGTTCAAGAAATAGAGATTCAATTTTCAGTTATAGATAAACTCGAAGAAACTGTTAATGCATCTTTACTTAAAGTTGAAACTTTTCGAAAATCAATTTTAAAATCTGCCTTTGATGGCAAGTTAGTGAGATATAATAATAATGACTGATCCAAAACAAATAGTAAATAAATTATGGAATTATTGTGGTATTCTACGAGATGATGGTTTATCTTATGGTGATTATGTAGAACAATTAACATTTCTTCTTTTCTTAAAGATGGACGACGAACGAACAAAACCTCCCTTCAATAAAAAATCAAAGATTCCAAATGAATATAATTGGGAAACTTTATTGAGCAAAGATGGTGTTGAATTAGAACAACAATATCTAAAAACGCTGAATTCTCTTGGAAAAGAAAAAGGAATTGTAGGAGTTATATTTAGAAAATCGCAAAATAAAATTCAAGATCCTGCTAAACTAAAAAAACTCATTGTAGAACTTATTGCAAAAGAAAACTGGCTTTCTCTCGATACAGATACAAAAGGAGATGCTTATGAAGGACTTTTAGAAAAGAATGCTTCTGATGTTAAAGGTGGAGCTGGACAGTATTTCACTCCAAGACCGTTAATTGATGCAATGGTTAAAGTTATGAAACCACAACCTCCTGGAAAAGAAACATACAAAATTCACGACCCTTGTTGTGGAACTGGAGGATTCTTACTTTCTGCTTATAATTTTATATTGAAACATTATAAATTAGATAGAGATCAACTAATTAAATTAAAGTCAGGAAGCTTTTCTGGTGTCGAAATTGTACCTATGGCTGCACGTCTTTGCGTTATGAACATTTATCTTCACGGACTTGCAAGTGATGAAAGTCCTATTGATGCAGGATCTGACGCATTAAAAGAAAATCCTGGTCCGATATTTGATATGGTTTTAACAAATCCACCTTTTGGGAAAAAGTCTTCTGAAAAATTCGTTACAGATGAAGGTGAAGCGAAAACAAAAGACTTGAATGTCTTACGAGATGATTTTTGGGTAACTTCAAGTAACAAGCAAATAAACTTTTTACAACACATTAGAAGCATTCTAAAAATAAAGGGTGTCGCCGCCGTTGTTCTTCCAGATAATGTATTATTTGAAGGAGGAGGTTCTGAAACAGTAAGAAAGAAGATTATGGAAACTTGTGATTTACATACTATTTTGCGATTACCAACAGGAATATTTTATAAACCAGGAGTAAAGGCAAATGTTCTATTCTTTGAAAAGAAAGGAGCATCTCCAGATGCACAAACAAAAGAAATATGGTTCTATGATTTAAGAACGAATATGCACTTTACACCAAAAGAAAATCCATTTAAATATAATGACTTAAAAGAATTTATTGAATGTTACAATCCAGATAACAGACACGAAAGAAAAGAACTTTATTCGAAAGAAAGTCCAGACGCAAGATGGAGAAAATATACTTATGAAGAAATTCTAAAACGAGATAAAACGAATCTAGACTTATTCTGGATTAAAGATAAGAGTTTAGATGACTTGGATAATCTTCCAGAACCAAACATAATTGCACAAGAGTTAGTTGATGACTTGGAAAGTGCATTGGAAGAGTTAAAATCAATTTCTGATGATTTAAGTGGAGATGAAAAATGAGTGAAGATAAAGTTGAAACTTCTTTGGCAGATTTTATTAAGAAAACAAAAGAATCGACTGTTGAAGGATTGGGGGCTGATTGGGAACTATCCGAACCTATTAAATTAGAATTGTCCGCCGTAGTAAAAGGAAAAGTTGGCGGAGGATTAGATATTCAGATAGTTAATTTTGGTGCAAAAGTTGAGGCTGAACAAGTTCAAAAAGTAAATCTTTCAATAAGTCCAAAAGGTGAAGTTGCAGAAGCACAAAAAGCAGCAAAAATAGCAACAGCAGAAGCTGAAAAGCAAGCAGCTGAACATATGAAGAAAAGACTTCGATAAATCAAAATGACACTACTAACTAAATCCAAATACTTAAATGGTTTGCAGTGTCATAGGTTATTATGGCATGCTAATAAAAAGCTTCTTCCTGAGATTACTCTTTCTGATGAACATAAGTTTAGTCAAGGTTATGAGTTTGAAGAATATGTTAAGAAATTATATCCTGATGCGAAAGATCTAAAAGGGCTTGACTTCAAAGAGAATTTAATTAAAACAAAACAGTTAATTGAACAAAGCAACACCATATTTGAAGCAAGCTTTATGATTGATGATTTATTTGTAAGATCTGACTTAATAATACCCACAAAAGAGGGTTGGGATTTGTATGAAATTAAATCAACTTCTAAAGCTAAACCCCCACATATCCCTGATTTGGCATTTCAAAAACATGTAATAGAAAAATGTGGATTAAAAATAAATAAATGCTTTTTAATTTACTTAAATAAAGACTATGTAAAAAACGGTGAAATAAACTCCAAAGAATTAGCTATTGTTGAAGAAGTAACGGAAAAAGTTAGTTTAATTAATGATATTGAAGAAAAATCTAAATTGTTTATGGATGTTATTAATCAAGATAAGTCCCCCGAAATGCATATTTCTATGTACTGCAATAAACCTTATGATTGTCCTTTGAAAAAAAATTGTTGGGCAACTCTTCCAGAGAATAATGTTTTACAACTCACTAATTGGAGAGTTTATTGGAAATTATTAGAAGAGGGCATCAAAGATTTAGAGGATATTCCACAGGGTACCAAGCTTTCAGAGAAGGATAAGATTATGATTGAAGCTGTTAAAACTAATAAAGTTCAGGTTAATAAAGAAAAGGCCAGGTTGTTTTTGGATGATTTGAATTATCCTTTGTTTCATTTTGATTTTGAAACTTTTGATACTGCAGTTCCTATTTTTGATAAGTCTGGGCCTTATCAGAAGATGCCTTTTCAATATTCGTTGCATATTGAACAAGAAGATGGTGCAATAGAGCATAAAGAGTTTTTAGCAGAAGGAACTAAAGACCCACGATTTAAGTTATTAGATCAAATGAAAACAGATCTAGAAGGCACAGGAGATATTATAGTATTTAATAAATCATTTGAGATAAGTGTTATGAAAAAACTAGCTGAAGATTTTCCAGAACATAAAGATTGGCTTGAACAAGCAATAAATAGGATTGTTGATTTAGCAGATCCGTTTAGAGCGTTTGATTATTATAATAAATCTCAAAAAGGGTCTTACTCAATAAAGAAAGTTTTACCTGCAATTACTGGAAAAAGTTATTCAGAACTTGAAATTAATAATGGTTCAGATGCAAGTATGTTATACTTTTATAGTCATATTAAGCCTAAACTAGAAAACAAAGAAGAAATTAGAAAAAACCTATTAAAGTATTGCGGTTTAGATACTGAAGGAATGGTTTGGATTATTAAAAAATTAAAAAAAATTAATTAGTTGTTTACCAGCACACTATTCACTGTCCAAAGCGGATATTTGGAATATACTAATCTTAATAACTCACTAGGTTTATACTCTTTATATCTATCACAAAAAGAATTAAGCTTTGATGCCACTCGACTAGTTTTAGTATCTAAAGAAGTAAATTTGTGTTTGCCTTTTTCCGTTAACTCATAACAGTGTCCCACATGTCCATCCATTATGATGCACACATCTTTAATAAGTTCTTTTCTCTTCAATGCTTCAACTGCATCTCTTAATTCAGTACTATAGGGGCCATAATGATATTTAATATAATTTAAATCCATATCTTTAAATAATTCATTCTCAATCAAAAAAAAGAGCTTTTGTATAAATGTTCTCCCATAAACACAGCCAATAAATCCCACTACAAGTATAATTAACTCATTTATTTTTAATGTTTTATTCATCTTTTCCCCTCTTTTTCATAAACTTCTTAGGTAGTTCTTCATCAAAAATTAGACTACCATAATACTGGTTTGCACCCTGTTTTGTAACTCTCTTCGACAATATTATTACTCCCGACTCAAAAGGTTTATTGTCTTTATTTATGAATACTATACAATTATATGTACCTTTTTCGAGTTTAATACCATTAAATCGTTCCTTAAGAGTTTTCCAAAAACTCAAATTATTATCATTTTCTTTATAGTAATAATACATATCACAATTTTGGCTTTGTATCCCATAAATTTCGTGTATAATTTCATGTTCTTGAACTATTATTTTGGCTCTATTACTTGGATCAGACTTCTCCCAATCTGCAGTAATTTCCAATCCTTCTATTTCAGTTTCCATTAACGTTAATGAGTTATTGCAATCATCAATCAGCATTCGCGTATTTATTGGTTGATAATAATTATTGTCTATAAAAAGAACTTTTCTCGTTACTAATTCATTTAGCAATCGATAAGCAGTTTGTTTATTAGATATATTCTCTTTATCCAAAAGATTAACTATTTCAGTTTTAGTCAATTTTTTTTGTTGTTTTATTATGATTATCAATGCATCTGCTTGACTTTTTGACAAATTTTTAAAACTCGTAAGAGCATTTCTAATCATATCTTTTTTCATCATTTTATTTAAGAATATGTGGTTATTTATAATTTTTATTATTATTTGGTAATAATACTCGCAATTGATACAAATATTCGCCAATAACTTCAGAAAACTAATTATGTCTTAAAATTAATTTTGTTTAAGGTGATAAAAAATGAAATATTTAGGAAATAAAAACACAATGGAAGTTCATGATATTGACAATGAAAAAAAACAATGTCAACTAAATGAAATAAAAGAAGAACATAAAGAAGGTTTTTATACACTTCAACAAGCACATGCTGCTGGTTTTGATAATTGTCATTGGTGTATTGGAAACTCAAAAAGGTAACGGAGGTCTAAAATGATAAGAAAAAGAGTTGATCATTGGATTGATGGAGATTCGGGCACATTTACTGATGGAACAAAATTTAGATTAAATAATGTTCGTGCTCCCGAAAGACATCAATTCGGTGGAAGTAAAGCAACAAGACGTGTTGCAAGTATGACTGGAAGAAGCAAAGGGGTTGTTATTTGGAAACCAGTCGCAAAAGACAGGTATGGACGACAAGTGGGTAATATGTCAAACAAAGATGGGTCAATAAACCAAAGGATGAGAGCGAGAGGTTGCAAAAACAAAGGACGATGAGGTTATCGATTATTTTCGTTCTGTTTTTGCTGTTTTTATTAATTGCATGTACAGAGAAAGAACACAATAAAGTGACTGGTAACATTGTTAAAATCGTAGATTCTTCCAAAGATTATTTATCAGATCTTAAGAAAAACGAAAGTGCGCAGTTTGAACTTAAATATGATTTAGCAAAAAGTATAGCAAATCCCATTAAAAAAGCCAATCTAAAAAAGCTTGATGTTAAAGAATTTTATTCCTATGAAGATTATAAATTAATGGTTGATAAGTTAAATTTTGTAATTAACGTATATAATGATAAAATTGACAAAGAGATGAAGCTTTTTGGTAAGGCTTCAGATAATTATCACAAGTTTAATAATAATTTAAATCGTTATGCACCTTTAGTAGATAATTATAATGAACTTGTAGGAGCTTGTTATTCTCTTGATAAAACTGATTCTTCTTCTGTTGACTTAGTTTTAAAGAAGTCAGTTTCTTTCACAGTGGAATTGATGTTAATAACTAGTGGGGGAGTTCATAAACTTGTTTTTTCTGGTGTGGGAAGCTTTTCGCGAACATTTGGACTTACCACCTTTGCACGAACCTGTCCTACCTGCGTATCTACAGTAATGAGTAGTATGTATTGGGTAGCAAAAGGTTATATTGTTAATAAAGCAGGAGATTTAAGCGAGAAGATTATACAATAAATCACGTAATTTCTATTAAACCCCTTATTATATAATTTAATCAGTTTTATTTTATGGCTTACGACATCCCTCCTCCGCTTCAGCATAAGGAGAAGATTTTGTTTGGTTTAACCTTCTCTCAACTTGTTTATGCTCTACCCACATTCTTAATCTGTTTTATTATTGCTTTTAAGTCTGGTTTGTCTGTGGAAGTGACAAGCACGATTATTTTATTTATTCTTTGTACTGCTGCTTTTTTTATGTTTTTTGATGGGAAAAATAAGCTTAAAAACTTTTATAATTATAAGAAGAATCCTAAAGTAAGTGTTTTAAGTCAGATTCTTCAGAGCATAGTTGATATTAAAGCTATACGAAATAATACTATAATTCAGTCTAAGAGCAAGCTTGCTATTTTGGAAGTTATTCCTATGAATTTTATGCTTAAGACCGATGATGAGAAGGAAGCTATTCTTATTGGATTTCAGAAGTTTTTAAACAGTTTAGATTTTCCTATCCAAATCCATATTACTACTAATCCTATTTCTTTGAAAGATCATTTTGAACATATTGGCAAGCTTGCAAATACTGAAAGATCAAACTCGTTATTTGAATCATATAAGCAGTTTATAGAAAGGTCTATTGAAGTTAATGGTGTTCAGAATAGGAATTTTTACATAATAATAAGGGAAAAAGATAATATTGAGGTACAAGCTGATGTTTGTGCTGAGAAGCTTTCTAATATTGGTTTAAAAGTAAAGAGATTAACTGATAATTCTCTTATTAAGTTGTTTGCTGTTATGAAAGATAAGAAGGTTGAAAAAGAGATTAAGGAAGTTGCCCATTTCTTGTTTTCTCCTAATGAAGTTAAATTCTTCCCAGATCATTTTGCTATTGATAACTTATTTTGTAAACTCATCGCAGTTTTTGGTTATCCTAGTTCTGTTGAAAAAGGTTTTTTAGACAGAATTATTGGTTCGGGGGATAAATATGATATTAGTATTCATATTCAACCGTATCCAATTGACATGATGATGATTCAGTTAAATAGGGATTTGCAAAAGCAACAAGCTGATTTGTATGTTGATTCTCAAAAAGGTATTCTTAATCCAAGTTTGGATATTAAGTTCAAAGCTACAAAGGAAATTTTAACAGATTTACAAAAGGGTCAGCAGAAGCTTTTTGATGTTTCTTTATATGTTATGTGTAAGGGCAGAGATAAGGAAGAGATTGATTTGCTTTCTAAAAAGGTTAAAGCTGAGTTAGATTCTTTGATGATTCAGAATAAGCCTCCTTTGTTTCAGATGATGGAGAGTTATACTAGTATGCTTCCTTTAGCTAATAATGCTTTAAAACTTACAAGAAATATTCACACAAAAGGATTAGCTGCTTTTTTTCCTTTTTCAAGTCCTTTTTTAAATATTGATAATGATGGCATTTTATTAGGGTTAAATAAGAATGGCATTCCATTAATTAAAAACATCTTCAACTTAGCTAATGCTAATGGTCTTGTTCTTTCAACATCGGGAGGTGGTAAGAGTTATTTTACTAAGCTTCTTATTGCAAGACAGTTTATGAATGGAACAGATATCATAATTATTGATCCTCAGGGGGAGTATTTGGCTATTACACAGCATTATGGTGGTGAGTGTATAACTATTTCTAAGGATTCTGAAACTATTATTAATCCGTTGGATCTTATGGGGCATGAGTATCTTGAAAAAAGGCTTAGTTTGATGGATTTATTTCAAATAATGTTTAAGGACCTTAATGAATTACAAAAGTCTATTCTTGATAGAGCTATTGACTTAACTTATGAGAACTGTGGGATAACAAGAGATGATTATAATAGTCATGAACCACCAATAATGTCTGATCTTTTTTTAACTTTAAGTAAGTTAGAAAAGGCTTCTGTTCAGCAGGAAAAAGTAACTTATCGAGCATTACTTAATCGTTTGCAGATGTACACTGAACGGGGTGTTTTTGGTTTTCTTGATAGAAAAACCAGAATTAACTTTGATAATAATTTTTTGTGTTTTAATATTGGTAACATGCCTAAACAGGTCAAACCCGTTGTTATGTATTTAGTTCTTGATTATGTTTATATGAAGATGAAAGGTACAAATAGAAAGAAGGTTTTTGTTATTGATGAAGCTTGGTCTTTATTGCAGACTGCTAAAGAATCAAGTTATATTTTTGAAATTGTTAAGACGTGTAGAAAGCATAATTTGGGGTTGTTGATGATTACTCAGGATGTTGCTGATTTAGTTGCTTCAAAGGCAGGTCATGCTGTTCTTTCTAATACTTCTTATACTTTTCTTCTAAGACAAAAACCAGCGGTAATAAGAAGTGTAGCAACAACATTTAATTTAAGTCAGCCAGAACAAGATTATTTGTTATCTGCCATGCCCGGAGATGGTGTTTTAATTATGGATAATGATCATCAAGAATTAAAGGTAGTTGCGAGTGAAGAGGAGCATAAACTAATAACCACCAATCCTAATGAGCTTATAAGCTTAGGTGAGGCTAAACTGCCTAAAGTAAAGGATGATAAGGAAGATGAAAAAGCTAATATTGACATTAACAAGCCATTTCATGGAGCTAAAGGTTTAACTCCTTTACAAATTAATATGTTGAATAATCACAATTATGTGCTTATGAAGTGTCATAATCTTGAATCCGGTCCTTTTCCTTATTATGTTAAGCCTAATCATCCTGAATCTGCTGAACATACTTTTTTAGTTGCAATAATTGCAGAAGAGATAAGAAAGTATACAAAAGAGGTTAAATGTTATCAGACTAAGAAACCCGATGTTGTTTTTAAGAATAAATTAGGACAAAAGATAGGTTTAGAAGTTGAAACCGGCATATGTTTAAGAGAAAATAGAAAGAACAAAAAAGAAAAGTTTGAGAATATAGTAAGAGATTATGGGAAGCGTGCTTATATTATATTAACAGGAAATAGAATCAAAAACAGTTTTGCCAAGCACGGTCTAAAAATGTTATTGCGTCATGAAATAAAGGAATTTGTGCAGTTACAATTTAGCGGTCAAAAAAACTCTGTTATTAATAGCAATTTAAACCGCACAAAGTAGCGAATTATTGGCCCTGAGCTTCTGTATTGTTAAAATTAAACCGCACAAGTAAGCGCACAACATTTCCATCAAGTAGTTTAATAATCAAATTGAGTAAGTATAAGGTGTTCTTTATAAACTATTCTTGGTTCTTTAATAATTGTTAAAATTAATGATTTTGACGTAAAAAAGAGGCTATTCAAAAAGGGTAAACTGTCATAGCAGTTCATCTTGTTTCATAATCATGACATTTATAGCTAAATTTGCGGGAGTTGGTTGGAAATTAAGAATCCAAGAGAAGAAAAGTTACCACTTTCTAACATTGGCAAAAGAGCTTATTTTAGGAAACTTATTAAAAAAGGCGATTGTTTACATTATTATCTTATTGATTTAAATGGAAGAAATGCTTTATTGATGCTTCTTGATAAAAACCCAGCAGATAGTACTGAAAAATTCATAATAAAGTAAACGGGGGTAGAAACTCTGGGAAAGACACTCGTGAGGGGTTTAAATAAAAGTTAGATATTCTTATTATTATGAAGAAAAGATATGAGTTATTGCTTTCTGAAGAACAAGAAAGAGAAATCCAATTAAGAGCTGAAAAGCTTGGTTTTGTTAAGAAAAGTGATTATATTCGTTTTATGGCCTTAATGGAATCTTCACTAACAACCAAATTGGAGGAGATACTAAAATGCTTGAAAGAGTTAGAAAACGGACTAGATCGAGAAGTATAAGCATATCTCTTGAATTATGGGAAAAAATACAAGATATATGTGGAGAAAACATTTCTGTTTCTTCTTTTATTAGAATGAGTGTTAAGAAAGAGTTGTTAAGAAGAGGTTTTGGATAAAGATTTAAATACTTAATATTAGAATATTAGCGGTATGGCGGTTAAAGATAACCCAAAAATATATTTTTGGGCTTCGTTTTTTGGTAGTATTAGCTTTTTAGTCCCGGTATTGACTTTATTCTATTTGCATAGGGGTTTGACCTTGTCGGATATTTTAATATTGTTTGTTATTGATGTTGTTTTTTCATTGATTTTTGAAGTTCCTACTGGAACCTTTGCTGATAAATATGGCCATAAAGCTTCTTTAATCGTTTCGCAATTAATATTTATTTTATCCATAGTGTTATTGATTTTTGCTTTTGATAAATGGATGTTTTATTTGATTGCGGCTTTGGTTGGTATTTCAACTACTTTCCATTCAGGTGTGAAAGATGCTTTAATTTATGAGTCGTTGGAAGAGATAGGAAAGAAACATACTATGAGTAAGGTTTGGGGCAAGATAACTTCTGCTCCTCAGATTGCTTTAGCTATTGCAGTTATCTTTGGGGCGTACATTGCTAAAGATTTGACTGAAATGCAGTTTATTATTGTAATTGTTTTAGGAATTGTTTTTAGTCTTGTAAAGCTTGGTTTATTATTTAAGTTAACAACTCCTAAATCTCATGAACTTTCAAGATTGATTCATCCTTATGAACATCTTAAGGAAGGTTTTAGATTCATAAGAAAATCGCCTTATTTTTTAATGGCAATTGGTCAAATGTTTATTTATATTCCTTTCTGGGCTTTTAGAGAAATGGCTCAACCATTCTTAACTAATGCGGGGGTTGCGGTTATGTGGTTTGGTTTAATTTACGCTTTATCTTATCTGTTCGTTTACTTTGTTCTTAACAAAATCGAATGGTTTGAGAATAAGTTTAAAACTAAAACTTTGATTTATTCAATTGCTATTTTAAATCTTGTTGCGTTTCTTGCAGCCGCATTTTTAGGAAATATTCTTATTGTAGCTTTAATCGTATTTGTGGCATTATTCGTACTAAGAAGGTTAAGAACCCCCATTATGACACAAGTAGCAAATGATTATATTACCAAGAGCAGATCAACAGTATTGTCTTTATTCTCTGGATTGGATTCCTTGTTTGATATTATGATTATTGGAACTTTAGCAGGACTTGCTACAATAAGTTTGCCAATAGTCTTTATTGGTTGTGCAGTCTTTATTCTTATTGGTTTATTCTTTCCAGTAAGATTAGCTTCTGAAGTTAAAAGTTAATCTTCTTTCTTATTTTAAAAGCTATTAGAAAGGGTTTATGGCTGTAAGGTTTAAGGTTTACACCATCTTTCTTTGCATTAAATACCGCCTGCTTTGAGAATTTTATTTCCAAATACTTTTCAAGTGAAAGTTTGGCTTTTTTTATAGCATTAATGTATTCTTCTTTTGTTTGTGAATACTTTCTTGCGTCAAGCCCGAGACTTTGAACAAGTGCCATTTTCCCGCCTTCTTTATTTGGATTGAATGTTGAAATCATACATGTTCCATCGAGTTTAAGAACTTTTGAAATTTTATTTATCATAGGTTCTAAATTCTTGAAATGTCCAAGAACTAACATTGATAAAACAATATCAAAGCTTTCTTTTTTAAATGGAAATTTCTTTTTCAAATCAATACACTTAAAATCAATCTTAACTTTAGCATTTTTAGCTTTATCTTTAGCCATAGACAACATTTCTTCAGAAAAGTCAACAGCTGTTACAATTGCGCCTTTTTTGGCAAGCGCAATGCTATATCGTCCCGTACCACAACCTAAATCAAGAATTCTTTTTCCTTTAACATTTCCAAGTAGAGGCATTATCTTTTCACTTTCACTTTCAAAAAGGTAAGGCAAATCTTGTTCATACTTACCTGCCCATTGCTTATATGCTTGTTTTATTGAAACCGTTTTTATAACCATCGTGCATAAATAACACTCCACATTTAAAATACTTTCTACAACCAACCAGGATTAATAGAGTTTTCCTTCAATTTCCTCAAAATAGAACATTCTTAATTTTCTAATTTCTTCTGGCATTTCAGCTTCTAATTCTTTACTTAGTTTAGTTAGTTTAATTATTAGGACCTCTCTTATTAAAAACTTTTTAAAACTCCCTTATTTTTTTCTTCTTCTGCTCTTTTTAGATCATAAGAATAACGTATCCAATCACCCACTAAATCATTAGCTTCTTCAAAACTTAAATTAAACTTCTTACACGCAGACATCACAATATTATGAATACCCTCATCAGTCATGATTGCTACTTTATCTTTTAATTCCATTTTTCATCCCATTCAATAGCCATATTTTCTTTTTAATGCTTTGTTTGTCATATCGGAGAGATAGTTTTGTGCTGCTTGTTTTATTTGTTTTTGTGCATACATCATTGCTTTAGTTGGAGCGTATCCTGCTTTTTTCTTAAATTCGGTTTCGGTTATTTGTTCTCTTACGAATTTCATTTCTAGTTCTTCTAATAGTATTTCTTTTTGTTCTTTTACAAATTCTGCGAATTTTACTTTTAGCCATTCACTTCTTGTAACGCCCAATATTTGAGCTACAAAGTCTATATCTGAAATGAGTTTTTCTGATAGTCGCATATTCATTTGAACAGTCACGTATAGCATATGATAGCACCTAGTATTTAAGCTTTTCGGCATTCTAATACAACAATATTTATTTAGTCAAACATTATTAAATCAATAAAATGAAATCAAAATGTTTTATTTGTGGAAAAGAAACCGAAAAGTTCTTATGTAGTTCTGAGTGTGAAAAAAAGTATGAAGAAATGCCTGGAAATTGGGAAATTTGCCATAATTGTGGTAAGAAAGTAAAATATCCAACACCCTTTATTAAAAATGGCAAAATAATTATTAAGTGTAAAAAGTGTTTAGACCAAACAAGGTTTGTGAAATAATATGTTCTATGTAATAATGAGGGGTTTTATATAAAAATGCGAAAGTTAGAATGTCAAGTGTGTAGAAAAATGTTTAAAACCGATGTAACTGTTACTACGCCCATTAATGAAGAGTTTGAGCTTATGCATGTAGATATAGAAGATATGGTGTGTAATAATCCAGAATGTCAAAGAATCTTTGAGGAAACTTGGAAAACGGCAAAACCCACATGTAATTGTGGGGAGCCCGCTACCGTACATTGTGATGATTATGAAAAGAAAGATGTTAAATCGTTTTGTGAAAAGTGTTTTTATCTTCAGGATAAATGAACGATGTATTTCTAAACTGTATTGTTTTTTATTAAGTTTTTAGCCCAGTTTTCAATTAGAACATTGTCTTCAATCACAAATTCTTGTCCGATACCTGCAGATTGAAAGTATCCTTCATGTTTCCAAGACTTTTTAGAATGATGACTTATGTTTACATTCTCAAAGAAATCGGATAGCTTCCACCTTGAACGTGAAAAGCCTTTTTTAGTTAAAACTAGATCTTGATTAAATTTGAAAGTACCTGCACCAGGCAGTTTATCATTCCAGGTTAATGTGTTTCTTGCGATATAAATAGTATTTTGTTTTTTGTTATTATATTTTTCTAACATATGCGGGTGAGACTTTAACCATTTAGAAATTTGGGTCTGCTGGTTAGTATGTATTATTTCGCCGATTTGAAAATAGCCAAAAATAACATGTAAATCATGGGCCAATTTATCAAAACATAGTTTTTTATCTTTCAAACGGGTTTGTTTAAACCAACCAAAAAACAAAAACAAATCTCCTTCTTTAACATTTTGATTCATTAAATGCGTTTGTGATCCTCCAACTTGTCCAAAACAAGCTTTCCATTCTTTACTTCTTTCTAAAACAGAAGTATAAATATCTGGATCTAAATGACATTCTGTATCTTTTGTTAATTCATGCCATTGTTTGTTATATTTAATTGCGGGTTTTATTTCTTTCATTAAATCAAAATATGTCTGTTGTTTATTTAATTTTAAATCAGAATATCTTGTTGAATCCTTTGAAGGAATCGGAAGCGATATCAATTTACAATCTGGAAGAATTAAACTAGGATAACCACCGTAACCTGAATCGAACCCTTTTCTACTTAAGATAACTTTCATATTTAATCTTCAAGTACCTTTCAGGGCTACAAAGTATTTAAATCTTGTTTTTATTATGATGAGATGGCTCAATCATTGACTAGAACCTCTCATCGCAAAATGGAAGATTATTTATATCACCTACGGGTTAGTTACGTTATAAGAAGCAGGAATTAGTTGCGGATATGAACTGCACGTTCGACGTCGGGCGGTGGCGTCTTACTTCCAACAACATTATTATTCTCTAAAGCTTTTAAGAAATCAATTATAGAATCTGTAATGCCAATAAAATTCCCATTAGGATGATTATTGTGCCACCTATTTTTTCTGGGTGTGGGAATTTTTCTAGTTTTTCTTCTAACAGGTGTGCTATGAATAAAGAAACAAATGTTGCTATGAGTACTCCAACACATATTGTCCACCAGGATCCTTCAATCATCATTAAATTTGAATAAGCAAGTATATCGTCTATTCCTGTTGCAAAGAAAAGAACAAATCCCAATAAGATTATCTGGGTTTGGCGAAATATGTTTTGTTTAAGGATTTTTCTAGGTGTTTTTCTACTCTTTTTGTATGAGATTCTGTTAGTTTTGTGCCTCTCCAAGAGCTAGTGAATGATACTAAACCTAAAGTTATCAGAACTGCTCCTCCAATTAAGTGTCTTGACGGAACGTTTAACATCAGTTTTCCTGCAAAGATTGAAATTCCTAAAGCAACAAGAGTTCCTAAAATTATTCCAAAAGAGATCAA
The DNA here is from genome assembly GCA_018653365.1 of Candidatus Woesearchaeota archaeon. Lineage (GTDB taxonomy): Archaea > Nanobdellota > Nanobdellia > Woesearchaeales > JABIAG01 > JABIAG01. Next base: position 486,020 of record JABIAG010000001.1, on the reverse strand, counting down.
TCTTCTATTTATTTCTCTTTTATTACTTAAATAAGAACCTGCATACGCAATAGTATCGTCTATTCCTGTTGCGAAAAAGGCAATAAATCCCAATGCAATCAAGATTAATTGTTCAATCATTATTTTTTCAATACTTAGTTAATTTTTAAATTTATCGTTTTGGGTTACAAACTATTTTCTAGTCATTAATTAACAAAATAAGAAGGTTTATAAATTTAATCAACTGTCTTTTTTGCAATAATAATGGCATCCATACCTTCGCGATATATTTTTTTTATAGAAGTAAAACCTGCATCTTCCATCAACGTTCTAAGTTCTTTTTCGTTTATCTTTATATTAGGTTTGTTATCAACAAGATAGTGATCGGTCCATTCTTTTACTAAATCTTGTCTGTTCTCTTTGGAGAATTCCGTTCTGATAAGCTCGAGTTTGTCTTTGAAGTGTTTTTGATGTTCGTTTATGTTGTTTTGTGCGATTTTATCTGCATTTACAAAGATTGCTTCTTTTTTCATCACTCTGTAAATTTCTTTTAACGCTTTTTTCTTGTAACTGTTTGTGAAGTTATGTATGGTTAATACTGAGAAAATTGCATCAAATGAAGCGGTTTTTGCTGTTTTAAGAAACTTTAGTGCATCATTTGTAACTACTAATAATTTTCCCTCAGTTATACATTCAAGTAGCGTATGTTTCGCCTGTTTGGTCATTTCCGCTGAATTATCAACAGCAGTAATGTGTGCATTTTTGTTAACTGAAAATGCGGTTTCTGTAGAAACTCCAGTACCCAGACCAATATCTAGTAAATGAGGTTTTGATTTAAGATTCTTCTTTAACTCCAATGCCACAATTTTTTGTAAATCAAAATAGTTTGGGAAAATATTTTTCTTTAAAATATCATATCCCTTACTTATTTTACCTTTGAACGCATTTGCTTTGGTCTTCATTGGATGTTCTCCAGGAATACTAGTTGATCTCCTTTTGCAACTGTCACGTAACCAGTCTTGTCCACTCCGCCCTTGTCATCAAATATGAGCTTTCCAGATGCACCCTCAAATACTTCAACAGCGTTCATATAATCTTTTAAGACAGTTGGGTCAGTAGATTGTGTGCTTTCAATTGCTTGAGCAATAAACATGATTGTATCATATGAAGAGTCTGCACCTATTTCAGGTTCTACACCATATATTCCTTGGAATTTTGTTTTAAACTCTTCTGTAGGTAAGAATGCATTACTTGAATATGCTCCCTCTAAACTACCTTCGGCTTCAACTAGATAACTTGCGTCTAGATGTGCAGTATATATTGGAAGTTCCAGACCTGCTTTTTTGATATCTTTACTTAGCAAAGAAACTCCAAAGTTTCTAGTAATTGCTATTGCTTCCGCTTCAGAACTTTTTATCTTTAGAACATCTGTTCTGAAATCCTTTTGATTTGGTAGTCCATTTTCAAAGATAACAACTTCGCCTCCGGCTTCTTCAAATCCTTTCTTAATTGCATCTGCTTGCTCTTTTTCCCATATTTGTTGTGAACCTATGATTGCTATTTTATTATACCCTTGTTGATAGATATATGCGCCATATTGTTCGTTTATGTATTTGTCATGTGGCCATAAGTTGAATATGTAATCGCATTCCTCATTAAAACCTGCAACTCCCAATGTTGGCGAGATCATAAGAAGTTTATTTTCACAAGCTGCAGGTGCTGTTGCCAGTCCTGAACCAGACCAGGTAGTTCCCACCACTATTTGAACATCATCTTGAATTAATTTGTTTAATGATGTTAATGCGCTGTTTCCATCATCATTTGGATTGTCTTCGTAAACAATTTGCAATTGTTTTCCTAAAACTCCCCCTCGAGCATTTATTTCTTCAACAGCTAAATCTATTCCTTGAACTGAGTGTTGACCCCATTCAGCGCCAGTACCAGTTAAAATTAATAATGCTCCAATTTTAATGTTTTGTGAGTCTGGGTTGTTTTGAAATACAAAAAAAGTAACCGCGATTAAACTCAGCACAATAAATATATATAAAATATTTTTATGTTTCATTTTAACTACTAGAAAGAGACGGCACATATAACTATTTGTGTCCACATTTGTGTACGTGAATAGAAAGATATTTAAGTAAGCACAATATTAGTTTAATATGGATACCTCAATACTTCAAGATATTGGCTTAACACAAATAGAAATCAAAGTTTTTCTTGCTTTAATTGACTTAGGTTCATCAAGTGCAGGCGACATCATGGAAAAAACAGGGCTCCAAAATACTACAATTCACAGAGCATTGCATTCATTAACCGGTAAGGGCCTACTTACTTACACTTTAGTTAGTAAAAAGAAAAATTATCAAGCAGTTGACCCAAATTTACTTCTAACACATTTAGAAGAAAAACGTGCAAATCTACAAAGCATTATTCCCGAATTACAAGCAAGAATTAAAGCATCCGAATCTAAACCACAAGTTATTGTTTATCAAGGCTTTAAAGGAGCTAAAGAACTTCTCCACCATATGCTCGACACTGATGCAAAAAAGTACGTAGCATATGGAGGCAACCAAACAAGCATTGACCTTTTTGGAGATTTTTTTTGGAAGAACTTCCACACTAAACGTTATGAAAAAAAAATCAAAGCCCAATTAATTTTTAACGCCTCAATAAAACATTGGGTTCCCATCATGAATGAGTACCCCTTAACTGAAGTCCGAACTACAAAACAAGTATTTGAACAAATGACTGAAACAGTAATCTGTGGCAATAGGGTAGCAATACTTGTATACTTACCTAAACCATTTGGAGTTCTTATCGATGAAAAAATCGCAGCAGATTCATACCGCAAATACTTTGATCTTTTATGGAAAGTAACCAAACCTTAAAGAAGTTATCACTCAAATACACCCATTCATAATCCCTTTTATAAAATAGAAACATTTATATAATCTTTTCTTATTGTTATACTGGTTGATGTGAAATGGGACGTAAGAAAATTAAAATTAATGGAAGATTCAAAGGTGATCCCTTAATCAAAATTGAAGATTATACTGAAAGCATAATAGTTCCTTTGGATGTTTTTTATGAAGTTTTGATAGAAGCAAGAGCAGAGTTTAAGCTTACAGACAAATTAATTAAACTTTTGGTTGAAAAACGATTAAAAAGAGCTTAAAGTCTTACAAACAGTTTTTTAGCGAATGCTATTGAACTTACTAAACGTGTTGAACTAAATAAATAAAAAGTCCATACAAAAAGTATTTAAACTCACTTAATCAAATTATATGATGGCAAATATTATTGTGATTCATGGCCCTATGGGTAGTGGTAAGAGCACTATTGTTTCTAAACTAAAAGATAAACTTCCAAATTACGTTTTAGTTGACCGAGCTTACATCAAAGATGTTATGTTAAAAAATATTAAAACCAAAAATTCAAACCTTGCCAAAGAATTAAGCAAAGAAGCTGTTTTTCTCATTGCTAAGGGATTATTAAAACATAACATCAACATAATTCTTCAAGAGTTAAGAGCACCCACAGTTAAGAAAAGAGTAGACAAAAAGCACCGAATAATTTCTTTTTACTTACATTGCACCCTAACTGAGGCCAAAAAGCGCGATCGAATCCGACAAAAGAAATATATCAGACCTAAATTAGTTGAGGAAATGCATAACAAACATGCTTACCCCGATAAAGAAGACATTGAAATAAATACAGAAAAGAATTCCATTATAAAAACCATTAACTTAATTATTAATAAGATTAAAAAATGATTTCACTCAACCTTTTTTGACTAATTCGATAAAGAATTTTTTAGATTTATGCACCCCGTAATATCGATAAAAGTTAGGTTTTAGTTCTATTTTGGTTATTATTCTTTTTTTGATAATATTTACATCATCTTTGACCGGCTTCCAATCATTAACTAGTTTTTTATTAAATTTGTTAAGATTTATGGTAATATTTGTAGCAAAACCTCTTTTTTTCATTTCTTTTTTTATTAGCTCATGTCTTTTTTTAATATACGTAAGTTTATTCTTAAAAAACAGTACGTGTCCTTTTCCTAACTTATATTTTAAAGGAAGGTCTCCCAACGAAGGATATTTTTTAACATAACCTAACAACATTAGTATCTCATTATATTCTGCGATTAAGTGTTGATCTGCTAGGTTTTCGGGGTTTATTAGATTTATTCTGACCATTTTAGTTTAAAATAAATATTGCTAAATTAAGAATTGCTGCAAAGCTAACCCACAGCAAATAAGGTATTAACAAATAAGCCGAATTTTTATTTATTTTATAAAAATAAATTATTGTAACCAAGATCATTACCCACAAGATTATTATTTCTATAAATGCTAGAAGGGGTTGTTTTAATCCAAAAAATAGAATTGACCATAGTGCATTAAGAACTAATTGAATTCCAAAAAGTGTAAATGCTTGTTTATTGAATTTTTTAGTCCAAACTAAATAAAGTGCTATTCCCATTAATAAGTATAATATTGTCCATACTGGACCAAAAAGCCAACTTGGAGGGTTAAATGAGGGTTTAACTAAATCTACATACCATGTTGAAACAGAACTAACAGTAAATAATCCTCCAATCGCACTTGCAATAAATGGCAGTACTAAAGATATGATTAGTTTCCATATTTTGTTCATATTAAATAAAATAGTTTACTTATATTTAATACTTATTAAAAAGCAATTAACCCCCTATTTTTCAGAAAGCTTATAAACAGCCCCCACATACTCTTATTGAGGCGTTTATAGAAAGATTTGATTAAAACCAATAAGTTTGATGTTATGGTTGTTTATTCTAAACAGGATACATTTAGCGCAAGAGATGAGGAACCAACTCCGTTCTCTTTGAAAAGTAGATGTGCAGGATATAACGATAGTTACAGCTATCTTTTATTACAGTGTAAAAAAAAGGGAATTAAAGCAGCATTCACAACATCTAAAGATATTATTGGTCCGGGTTTGTTTCAAAGTTTTTGGACGTTTGATAAAAAGTGGATTAAACATGAGTGTCAAGCCTATTCAGAAACACTTTTTGATAAGTTTTCCCCAACTACAGACAAACAAAAGAATAGATTAAGGTTGCTTACTGCTTCTAAATCTATTACTACTTTTAGCAATCGTAAGATGAAAACTTTATTTCAAAACAAATTATATACCTATAAGGAGTTTAAAAAAATTGCAATTCCTTCTGTTGAAATAACTAGTTCTTCCCTAGAAGATATTAAAGAAGCTAAAGTCAAACTTGATAGTATATTACAAGATCATGAGAATTCTGAAGATTTTAGTGATAAATACATATTAAAAGATAATTTGGGTGCAGGAGGATTTAAAATTTATAAAATTGATTTTGCTAAATCCGGATTTGAAAAGATCATTGAGCATTACAAAGAGAATCAAAAAGAAAAGTCCTCAACCTCTTTTGTTCTTCAACCATTTATTAATTGTGAAAAGGGCTTTGTTTTTAACGAATATAATGGGTTTATTGACTTACGTATTATTTTAATGAACAATAAAATCCTTCAAACATATATAAGAGTTGCAAAAAAAGGCAATTTCAAGTGTAACGAACACCAAGGAGGCAATTTAGTTTACATGCCAAACGGCATAATTCCCTGGAATGTTCTAAAAGCAATTAAAAGAATAAAGAGTAAATTGGATGAAAAGATGAATTTAGAACACTCGCTATATGCCCTAGATTTCATAAAAAGTAATAATGGCAACCTGTATTTTATGGAGGGCAATTCTGGTCCGGGAATAGATTGGGATCCCACAAAGAAAGTAAATGAGACAAAATCTAAAGAATTAATCGACCATATTGTTAACCGATTAGGTGATATGGTTCAAGCAAATTGTTAGTTTAATTAAAAGAAGCGATTTTTTACCACCTCTTCCGGATAACTTTATAAACTCACCCTGTTTTTATCATTCTTATGGCACGATTTGAAGGACCAAGAGGAAATAACAGAGGCGGCAGAGGCCGAGACTTTGAAGATAGAGGAGATAGAGGCAACAGAGGTAGAAGTCGAGACTTTGAGGACCGTCCAAGAAGGGATTCTAGTCGTAATAGTAGCAACAGACGAGATTTTGAAAAAACTCGTGTTACTTGTGATGGATGTGGTGAAAGTTGTGAAGTACCATTTAAACCAACTTCTAACAAACCTGTTTTCTGTAGTGATTGTTTCAGAAAAGAAGGCAAAGGACCAGGTTCTAGTAAAGGTCCAGATCTAAGTGATATTAATAGAAAATTAGATCGTATTATTGCTTTATTAGAAGAAAAATAATTTATTTTCTTTTTTTAATATAAATTATAATTATTACCACAATTACCCCAAGAATAATCAAGATGGGAATTAACTTATTTGACTTACTATATTGTTCTATTTCAGGTTCAGAAACAACCTCAACTAAAGGTTCAGCCACAACTTCAATCGGTTTAACTTCTTCTTGACACTCCTTTTCCAATAAAGGTTGACGTAGTGTTGTTCCACAATTATTTCCATCAAAACATCTTTGTGTTTGCATTCCATCAACACACTTCTTAAATCCTTCACAGATCCAATCTTCTTTACAAACTTCAACAACGACTTCTGCTTCACTGCTTCCGCCGCCTCCGCTGCCTCCGCCACCACTTCCACCATTTCCAATTGGAGAAGCGACCACTGCAACAGTTCCTTTAACGCCAGAATGGGTTAAATTTTCTATTTTTATAATGCCAGAGTCCAGTGTACAATTTATTCCATTAACTCTTAAACTTCCTGTTGAAAGACATTGTGTAAAATCATACTCTTCATCACCAGTACAAGCAGCATTAATTTCAGTTTCTGATTGTATTGGTGCATCTTTAACACACAAAGTTACAAAATTATTATTTTCTACATAGAGGGTTTTTGTTTCGCCCTCACTCAACTGGTCTGAAAAATTTACAACAAGAGAGTTTACAGTTTTTTCTATTGCAACCTCAGACAAATCAATTGAAGCTTCTGAAAAATCATGACCAAACTCCACTAATTTTTTGTTTTCGTCATAAATTTCTATTGTTTCTTCTTCAGTTATCTCATTTAATTCTTTTCCTTTTACTTTTACTTCAACGTTTTTAGTTCCTGTTATTTTTATTTCATCTATCTTTTGAAGTTTAGATTCTTGAGAGATTATTGTTGGAATTACTCCCTCTATTTCTGAATCAAGTAATCCCCATTTTCCTGTTATTTCTTCCCCCATACTTATTTCATAAGTTATTTTAGGAACTGGCTTGTATGCGACTCCAATCCCCCCAACCATTATAGGGGCTTGTTCTGAAAGAATCCAAACCAGAATATCGTCCTCGTTTATTACCGGGTTTATACTGAATTCTGAAGCAGTTACGCCTGAGGGAAGTTGTTCTGCAATTATTATGTTTTCATTAACAGAGTCTTTTATTTGAAGTGTTACCGTGGTTCCAATTATTGTTCGTGTAACTAGGGGTTGTTGTTGAAATACTGCACTTCCAAAATTACAAGCACTAAGGAAAACTAGCATACTTAACACTGTAATTAATATTATTTGTTTAACCATTCTTTTATCTCATCCACTAGTTCTGTTCTTGAGTGTGACTCTGTTCTCATTAATAATCTTGCCACTAAAGAAGAAAATGTTCCAAAAGTTTTGCCTTTTTTGCATTTTCCCCCCGTACATCCATTAACACACTGAATTATATTAAAGCCGACTTGGTTATTATTACAACTTAACTCATATAGTTTATTAGAATCTTCTTCATCACATTTTTCTTCTAGTACATTACCCGCAAGGTTAAATGCTTCTTTTTGATAAATACCCACCGCATTTAATTGTTCGCAATCTTGTTCAGCATATTTGGTTAGTCCACTAGCCTCAAATTCTAGCATAAACACTTTTGTGTCGGGTGCATTAAGAAATGAAAAAAATTCGGTTAGGATTTCGTGTTTTTCATTTATGTTTGATTGTCCTTCAATTTCTGGCAGTTCTTTTAAATATATTTTTATTAGATTTGCATCTTCTTCCATATACGAAATAGTTCTTGGAGCAACTAGATGTAATGAGACTGAATCAACAGATAAAATTTCGTCTGCGTTAATCACTATTGTTTTTTTAGTTGTGTCTAATTCTGTTACCAAGCCAAGTCCAAAATCATCAATTACGTTCATTATTTCTGAATCAGTTCCTTGGTAAAGAACCTCTATTGAAGACGTATCACTCATAAATTCATCTAATGACGCACTAGCTAAAGGTAAAACTAACAAAATCATCAATGTTAACATTATTTCTTTTTTCATTTTAAGGTGTCACCATACAAGTAGTAGTACATTCTGAAGGCAAAGGTGTTCCACATTTGAGGTCTTTAATTTCACAGGCCACTTTATAAGTTAAACTTGGTAAAACAGGGACAATAAGGTTTGCAGCAGAAACAACCCACTCTTCACAGGTTGGATTATAAGCAGGAATCTGTCCTTTACAAACATCACTTAAAACGCTAGGGTCTAGTACTGGTGATGACAAACCAACATAATATGGTCCACTTGTTAAACAGGCCCAAATAGTACTAGGAATTGAATCTACACACTGGCCAAATACACAGTTGTGATCTTGACCACATTCTACAGTTGCTAATGCTCCTCCTGTACATTCTCTACATGCATAAGATGAGGCAAATAAACCACTAGATACTTTACAGTTTGTAGGATAGTGTTTGTTACATTCAATCCCTTGATTCATTAGACAATTATTATCACATGCTCCACAACTACTATCACCAGACTTTTGTTTTACACTTCCAGAACAACATAAAGCAGTATCCTCATCATAACAAGTTCCTGAACAACACGCCTTATCTGTTCCACAAATTTCACCATCACTTTTGGGAATTAATCCCCCTCCCAAACATTTTTTGCAAGGGATTGTAACTCCAGTATCACCATCATCATTTCCTAAATTTCCCCCATCACATTTTTTACAATCACCATCACCCATAGGGTTTTCAGAATTCTCTGGAACTATTACGCCCCCAGAACATTCTTTACATATCCCAGGGTCTTCAGTATCATCATTCGCAGTTAATGATCCATCTGCTGCACACTTTTTACAGTCTATTGCTGCTGAATCTCCAATCCCTGCAGGATCTGCGGTAGGAACATCTCCTCCATCACAAACTAGGCAATCTCCGTCACCGCTTTCATAAGGTGATCCTGCCCCACTTAATACGACTTTTGAACTTGTTACAGAATCACAATAATAACAATCTCCATCTTTACCTTGATTGTTGCCATTATGAAATACAAATCCTCCACTAGCATCACAAATTTCGCACTCATCTAAAGGATTAACAATTCCTGGATATATTGCTGCATTACTATCCTCACAATCTATTCCCTGGTCTCCAGATTGGTGTACTCGCCATCCAGGTCCTGCCCCTCGTTCACACCTATTGACTCCAATCACCCAGCCATCATTATCTTGATCTTGAACCCAGTTAACACCAGGATACTCGGTACTATCTCCATCATCACAATCATCGCATTCTATACCTGAATATTGTGCGTGAGATATTTTTTCATAAGCTAAGGTTGGATGTCCACAACTTAAAACACAAGTTCCATAATAATCATCACCATCAGCATTCAATCCCCAGTATTCAAATTTATGATATGCAGGATTGGTATCTATACAATCATTCATTTCATCACTAGCTGCGCTAACTCTCCATCCAGATCCAGTACCTCTTTCGCAAAGGTTTGTGTCAACTATATGGCCGTCGTCATCTTCATCTTGAACCCACAACACCCCTGGATGTTCAGTCACATCACTATCATCACAATCTTGATCTCTAACGGATAATGTTGCTAAACTCCAACCAGAGCCCGATCCCGGTTCGCAAGGGTTTTTATTCCCCCAATAACCGTCACCATCGCCATCAAAATACCAAGTCATAGAAGGATTTTTTTGAGCATCGTTATCATCACAATCTGTCCCTCCGATTGTTTCATCATAATATCCATCTCCATCATCATCACAAGAATTGGTTGCACTATTTCCATCATCATCCACTCCCGGACCTGTTATTGCGCTATTAGCATCGTCACAATCTGGTCCTGGAGCACCACAATCACTACCTATCCAAGCCCCATCTTTATCACAATCCATGTTTGCATTGGGCCATACCTGCCAGGTTGTAGTTGGAGCATGAGTAGCATCCATTCCGCACAAACATACACTCCATGCATTGCAACTTCCATCTTCCCTAAAACAGGTTGATGCGTCACCATAAGAACATTCAACATCTCCATTACAAACAAACGAAACAACAAAAAGAGAGTTAAGCACAATTCCTAAAGAAATTGTGAGAACCAGAACAAAAAGTTTAGCATGTTTCATTAACAACAATCTAGAACCCTTCCTATTTAAATATTATTCTTATTTAATCAGTACTCCTTTATTTGAAAATAATACTTTTTTTGCAAACTTCAACTTCTCTTTGCTATCTGCATGTATTGTTAATATTTTATCTCCTTTCTTAACTTTATCGCCTTCATGTACGTGTAAGTATAACCCTGCCCCTTTGTCTGCTGGAGCTCCAGCAAATCGTGCTACATTTGAAATTATGTGATTTTCAATATCTTTTATCTTTCCAGATTTGTCAGCAACTAAATCATAAGTTTCCCGACCAACTCTAATATCTGAAGATTTCACAATTTTGCCGCCTTGTGCTTTGATAATTTCTTTCATTTTTTGTCCTGCTTTTCCAGAATCTAGGATTGATTGTGCTAATTCTATTCCTTTTCCTTTGTTACATTTTCCAGCCATTTCTAAAATGCGACCCGCCATCATTACAGACTTCCTTTCCAAATCGAATGGTCTTGAATCAGATCGTTGTAATACTTTTAGAACATCTTTTGCTTCTAGAGCAGGCCCGATTCCATTTCCAATTGGTTCGTTTCCATTGCTGGTCATATAGTTAACTTTCATTCCCAACTTTTTCCCAATGTCAACAAACCTTTTCCCCAGATGTTTCGCTTTACGTAGATTATGAATTTTAGTTTCTTTTCCAATTGGAATGTCTATCAATACATGTGTTGCTCCCACACTTCCTTTCTTTGCTAATATAGAAGCAAGCATTTGTCCTTCTGCGTCTATTCGTAATGGACGTTCAACTTTGATAATTTTATCATCTGCAGGGGCTAAATTCATTGCTCCTCCCCACATTATACATCCATTTATATTACTTACAATTTTTTCCATTCTTTCTTTAGAGGTGTTAACAGGGGTTAACACTTCCATGGTATCTGCAGTTCCTGCAGGAGAGGTTATTGCTCTAGAACTAGTCTTTGGCATTTTCAGACCCGCAGCAGCAATTATTGGGACAACAATCATTGTTGTTCTATTTCCTGCAACTCCGCCAGTACAATGTTTATCTACAATAATTTTACTTCTAACTTTTAATGTTTCTCCAGTATCTATCATTGCTTTAGTTAATGCTACTGTTTCTTTAGAACTTAATTTACGAGCAAAACTTCCAGCTACAAAATAGGTTAGTTCAATGTTAGATAGTCTCCCTGCAACTATATCTTTGACAATTTCGTGAATTTTATATGCTTCTAATTTTTTTCCTTTTAATTTTTCTTTAATATAGTGTACTGAAATTGGTTTTTCTTCTAATACAAGTTTAACTTTCTTTCCTTTCTTAACTCCTAAATGATCTAAAACTTCTTCAAATAATCCGATTTCTCCCAGAGGTATTGTTTTTTTGCTTTCTGCAATATCTATTATTACATGTGCGTGCTTTTTACCATAGATTATTCCAACCCTATCTCCATGGTGTAAGTCTAAATTTATTGCGTCTTCTTGGTTTACAACCACAACCATGATTCCGCCAGATGCAATATCAAGGTCTTTTACTTTAAAATTCATAAATTTCCTTCCTCGTATAACTTTATGTAAATAAGTAATAATGCTAGCAAAATTGGTCCGATTACGATTCCAATTACTCCAAAGGTTACTAGTCCTCCAAATATACCTAAGAAGATTACTAAAGGGTGTATGTGTGCTCTTCTTCCAGAGATTATTGGTCGAATTACATTATCTATTTGAGATATTAGTATCAAACCATAGAAAAATAAGAATATTCCCCCCCATACTATTTTTGAATTATTTTGAAAGTAACCCTCAATAAGTATTGCTGCAGATAACGGCACCCATACAAAGGCTGAACCTAATACAGGTATCATTGAGAATAGTGCTAGAACTGCTGCCCAGAGTAAAGGTGTACCAATTGTTGGAATTCCTGTTGCTGAAAAGAATATGTTTACAATATAAAATCCAACTAGTGCTGTTGCTCCCTGAATTAACGCAGTTATAAAATATCCAAATACTATTGCTTTACTTATGTTAACAAACTTGTCATACAATAAGTTTCGATTAGCTTTTTTCAAGGGCAGTATTGCATTTACTTTTTTTAAGAATTTATCACCATCTTTCAAAAAATAAAAGAAGGAGATTATTGTAATAAATATACCCAAGATTAATTGAGGTATTGAGACTACAAATGCAGATAATTTTTCTGTTATGAATGATGTTCCTTTTTCTAAGGAATCAGTTATATAAAATTTTATTCTTGGTTCAGCCAGTAATCCTCTTGCCGAATTCCAAAGGGTACAAACTCTACTATCTTGTTCACTACATGTTTGAGGGGCAGCAAGTTTTTGTTTTAGTGATACAAAAGTTACTGTTGATTCTTTTATTACTTCATTTATAACAAATCCGAAGGGTACAAGGATTATCAACAACACCAATATTGTTATCAACACTGCAGACAGTCTCTCTTTTTTGGTTTTTTTACTTAACCACTTGTATGCTGGACGAAATATAAATGCTAGAATCATTGCTATTAGCACTGATTTGAAGAATGGTAGAAGAAAATAAATTGAGAGCAGTATTAATACGAAAAACGTTGCATAGAAAAAAATCAGTCTATGTTTCTGATTATTGCTTTTCAAATATTCACCTCACTCTCCCGTTTATGGGCGTCAAAAACTTTTGTTCTTGAGCATTTCATGGGCCTACCCGGATTTGAACCGGGGACTTCCGCCACTTCGAATGCATTGTCGAGGCGACGTCATACCGCTAGACCATAAGCCCGTAAATATTCCTAAATTTTAACCTTTAAAAACTTTTCCTTAGTTTTTCCTGAATAATTACTTAAGAATTGCATACTTTAATAACCTGATATCCCTTATCAACAAATGCTTTTATATCTTCTTCCTTGGCATAAATAAAACAAAGTGATTTTGATCCTGGTTGATTATAACCTATTAAGTTTAACTCTTCTGCCACTGCAATCATTTTAAGTGTTTCTTCACAGAGAGGTTGTCCTTTTAATTCATCTGCCAACAATAAGTCTTGCATTGCCATTCTTATCTTTAATGAGTCTTTCATACACTCCCCAAGAATATTAACATCAAATCCATTAACAAAATTTTCATATGCTTTTTTTACTATTGTATTTGATCGGTCTCTTAGTCCATCAATTAACTCTTTTCCCCCACTAACATATTTTTCTCTTAGTTTTTGGTGAACACTAAACGAGTTTAATCTTGCACCCTCAGGTTGGAATGCTATTGCAAAGTTTACTTCAGGCAAAGGCAGTTCTTCAATCTTAGCATAATTATGTCCGTTAAAATAATGATCTTCTCTTCCTTTAAAGTCCATAAAGAATAATTTTCCGGGTCGTGTGCTTAACTTTTTCTTTCCTGCTTTTATATCTGCCAATAAATGAATTGATTCTTCTTGGGATAGTTCTTCATAATCAAAAGCAATTGCATATCTTTCTTGTCCGCCACAAACCCCTAATTTTCGTTCTGTTGCCCATGCTTGTTCTGCTAACTCATAATTATCTACTACTCCTCTTCCAAATAGCTTGCTGAATGCTCTTATCATTGCTACAACTACTGCGGTTGAACGTGCCAGTGCGGATTCATAAGGCATATTGGAACCGTCATAATATTCGAATTTGTGATGTTGCAAGTCTAATGTTTCTATTGTTGCTAGTTCTAATTGTCTTCGTTGTGAAGTTCTTTGATTTCCAGGTCTGAAAATATCTGAATGAATTATTTGTTCTTCTGCTTTTTTAACATGCACTATGCTTCGTAAATCTTTTAGGGTCATAGAAATAGTCATACCCCCATAAATATCAAATGGGTTTCCAACTAATGCCATTCTTCCAGGTGCAGAACAAATTATTTCTTTCATAAACTACGGACTTTTGTTGGGTTTAAAAAGTTTGCTAAAGTGAGTGTTTTAGTTTCATAAACATTTTAAAGATTCTAAGAAAGTAAGAAATAGGGGTGAACATGACAAAATATATTGTAGTTGTTGGGGGAGTGATTAGCGGGGTTGGTAAAGGTGTTGCTACTGCTTCTATGGGTAAAATGCTTCAAAAGCATGGTTTTTCTGTTACTGCCCTTAAGATAGATCCTTATTTGAATTGTGATGCAGGCACTATGCGGCCTACTGAACACGGAGAGGTTTGGGTTACTGATAATGGTGGAGAAATTGATCAGGATCTAGGTAATTATGAACGTTTTCTGGGCATAGGCATTCCTAAAGAAAATAATATTACTTCTGGACAAATTTATAAAACTTTAATTGATAAAGAAAGAAAGGGAGATTTTTTAGGTGAGACAGTTCAAGCTATTCCTCATGTTCCTGATGAAATAAAAAGAAGGGTCAAAGTTGCTTCTAAAGATTTTGATATTGCTATGATTGAAATTGGGGGCACAGTTGGAGATTATGAAAACATTCCATTTCTAAATGCCATGAGTAGCTTAGAAAAGGATATTGGTAAAGAAAATATTATTTATGTTTTAGTTAGTTATCTTCCAGTCCCTTCTCACATTGAAGAGATGAAAACAAAACCCACACAATTAGCAATTCGAATGTTAAGAGAGGCAGGAATCCGGCCAGATCTTGTTTTTTGTCGTGGACAGACAACTCTTGATGCAATAAGAAAAAAGAAGATTAGTGATTACAGCAATCTTAATCCCGAAGATGTTATTTCCATGCCTGATGTGATTGGTAAGGGAACCGCCAATACACTATATGTTATTCCGTTAAATTTGGATGAGGAAAATCTTGATTTGAAAGTTTTAGAAAAGCTTCATTTAATGCCTAAAACTAAACCAGATTGGAGTGAGTGGAGAGATTTAGTAAATAAGATAACCAATCCAAAAGATCAGGTTAAAATTGCTATGGTGGGCAAATATCTAAATGTAGGTAAGTTCACACTAAAAGACTCGTATTATTCAATTAGCCAAGCACTACAACATGCGGGTGCGCACTTGAATGTTGGTGTTGACATTGAATGGGTTGATGCTAAAACATTTGATGAAAATGATTTAAAAGAATATGATGGAATTCTTATTCCTGGCGGATTTGGTAGTAGCGGTGTTGAGGGTAAGATCAGAGCTATCCAGGTTGCTAGAGAAAACAACATTCCCTTTCTTGGATTATGTTATGGTATGCAATTAGCCTTAATTGAATATGCCCGAAATGTTTGCGGTTTACAATTTGCTAATACTATGGAGGTCAACAATAAAACTCCCTATCCAATTATTGATATTCTTGATTCTCAAAAAGAGGTAACTGAAAAAGGGGGCACAATGAGATTGGGAGCGTATGCTGCTATTTTAAACCCCTCTTCAAAAACATTTCAGCTTTACAAAGAAACTGGAAGATTAGAAACGGACAAACAACAAGTATTAGAATTAAAAGAGGAATTTAGATTAGGTAAGTTAGAAAGTGAGAACGTAATTTTAGAACGTCACCGTCATCGTTATGAGGTTAACCCGAAATTCATTCCTAATTTAGTACAAAAGGGTATTTGTTTTTCAGGACATCACATCAGAGAGGATGGTACAAAACTAATGGAGTTTATTGAACTTCCAGATCATAAGTTTTTCATGGCTACTCAAGCACATCCCGAATTCAAATCAAGATTAAGTGATCCCGCACCACTATTTTTAGGTTTTATTAGGGCGTGTAATGAAAAGAATTAAATAGTAACAAAATACTCCCTGATTATGATAAAGAAAGTTATTTCTATTATGGTGATTGTTATTGTTATAGCTAATATTGCATTATTTGCTTTTCAGAAGATCAACACACTATTATTCTGGTTAGTTATTGTTATAGCAGCAGTATATGCTCACTTCATCATGCCTAAATTAAAGTGAACAACAACATTTATATATTTTATCAAAGAATTCTAACCTATGAAAAAAACCAATTGGAGCGTGGGATGGGGATTAACCAATGCTTGTAATTTAAGCTGTTTACATTGTTATAACTCTTCCGCTAAAAAGAGCATTGATGAAATTAACACTTCTGAAGCTAAGAAGGTTATTAATTGGTTATCTGAATTAAATGTTCGTTCGTTAAATTATGGTACAGGCGAATGTGGATTAAAGAAAGACTTTTGGGAGATTGTCAAATATGCGCATCTTAAAGGCATAAAACAAGGGATTACTACAAATGGATGGAGTGTTAATAAAGAAACAATAAGCTTAGTTAAAAAATATATGAATGATGTTGATGTTTCGCTCGACTTTCCAAACAAAAAAAAGCATAATTGGTTTAGAGGAAGTAACACCGCTTGGGATGACGCAATTGATGCTTTGGACTTATTAAAACAATACAAAATTCCATTTAGCATAGTTATATGTTTCACATCTAAAAACACCACTAAACGCATATTAGATGGCTTTCTTACATTATCTAAAAAATATAATTGTAACTTAAGAATTAACCTGTTTAGACCAACAGGAAGAGGTGCAACTAACAAATCACTTAGTTTAACACCAAAAAAAGCACACCAAGCATTTAGATATTTATTAGAACGAAGTAATTTAATCGCAGTTCCAGATCCTTATTTAGCTGCTCTTTTAAATATTAAAGCAGATGGTTGTCCGTGCGGAAAGAGATCCTTTAGAATAACTCCAAAAAAAACTATAGTCCCCTGTGTTTATCTAACAAAGAATACAATCCAAGATCCAATTATTGCAGGACACGAAAAAGACCTTGCCAACACGAAAAGTTTTATTGAATTCAATAATAGAAAACTTGATTTTTGCACTGACTGTGAACATTATACGATTTGTAAAGGTGGATGTGCCAGTCGAGCTTATTTCAAAAGTAAAACTTTTGATGCTCCAGATTCACTTTGTTACAAACTTGCAAAAATAAAAAAGAATCCCTTAGCAGATATAAACATAAAAAAAATACCAAAAAAGAAATTAGTTCATGAAGATTATTTATGCACCCTAATAATTAAAGCAAAATGACATACCTAATAAAAAATGCGACATATATAGATGAGAATAACCAATTAGTAAACTCAGATATTCGAATTGAAAAAGGAAAAATAAAAAAGTTAGGTAAACTTTCTCAAACTAAAACAGATCAAGTAATAAACGGAGAAAAGTATTTAATCTCACCGAGTTTTGTAAATGCTCACTTTCATCTTGGTGAAACTATATATCGAGGGTTTGCTCCCCGAGATTCGTTAAAGGCATACCTTTCCTACACTGAGAGCGTTGCTTCATCCGAAGAAAAAGTACATACAACCATTTCACAATTATCAATAGCAGAATCAATTGAGACTGGAACTTCAACCATTAGTTGCGCACGAGGATGGAAAGCAATGAAAAAAACCCCCCTTCGCGGATTACTAAGTTATCCTTTAATGAAATCTAAAAAACTAATTAAATATTACAAAAATGATCTATTTGAAGAAACCTTACAAAACGAAGAAGTTCTCACAAAGAACAAAACACAGAAAGTAAAAGTGGGCCTATGGATTCATTCACTAGATAAAATAGACGAAGAAAGATTAAAACAAGTATCAAAGATATTAACAAAAAACAAGAAGATAATGTTAACAATCCATGTTGGTGAAACAAAGAAACAAATGCAAAGAACAATAAACAAAACGCATTTAACAGAAATTGAACTTCTTGACAAATATGGATTAATCAGGGCACAAACAAACCTGGTACATTTAAATCATTGTTCTTTAAAAGATTTGACAACTATAGCTAATAAGAAAGCAAATGTAACCCTTTGTCCAACCTCTAATGCCTGTTTAAACACAGGCCTTCCAGACATAAGTACAATGCAAAAAAAAGGAATTAACATATGTATTGGAACTGACGGATTAGCTACAAATGATTCTGCATCTCTTCTTGAAGCATGCAAATTTACATTTCTTTTAAATCGTTCTGCAAACATAAGTCCTAAAGCTCTTTTTAATATGATTACAAAAAATCCTGCAAAGACATTAGGATTCAATAATGGAGTCATTAAAGAAGGCAAATATGCAGATCTAAACTTTTTTGAGATTAACAAACCAAACCTTCATCCCATAAAAAATGTCCTTTCAAATCTTATTTTTGCAGGTCCACACATCCCAAGTAAAAGAATGATTGATGGAGAGTTTGTTTTTACAAAAACTAAGAACATAATTTCAAATTTTGAGGAATTAGTTCAATGACGGATTTAATTAAGATAAAAGAATACAATAAGAAATTATTACAAGTAGAAAAGGGCAACACACTAAATCTTAAAAACAAAACAAAAGCACAATTTAAAATAGGACTCGGATTTGCATCAGAATATAAATATGCCATACACACAATTGGATTTCAATATATTTACTTTAAGATTAATGAATATGAAGACTTTTTTTGTCAACGGTTTTATTATCCTGATTTGATAGATTTACACAAAAGAAGTAAAATACCTGTTCTCACACAAGAAACAAATAGTCCAATAAATAAAATGGAACTTCTTCTTTTCAGTCTTAACTATGAAGGCAATTATTTAAAGTTATTAGATTTACTTAACTTATCTGGCATTCAACTAAACAAAGCTAAACGTGGCTTTCCAATATTAATCGCAGGAGGGATTTGTCCTACCTACAACCCAGAACCATTAAAAAACATTTTTGACGCATTTGTAATTGGAGAAGCTGAAGACGTTTTGCCAAAAATATTAAAAGCATATAAAAACAAATTAAAAAAGCACGATTTTCTAAAAAAGATTAGTTCCGTCCAAGGAGTTTACGTACCAGGATACAACACCAAAGTAAAAAAAGCACAAACTGCAAGCTTAAATACTAACTTAACCTCACACATAACCACTCCTTTTTCAAAGTTTCCAAATACGTTATTTCTTGAAATTCAACGGGGATGTCAACATAACTGCAAATTTTGTATTTTAAGCCATAGTTTCAAAGAAGCAAGAATGCGCTCAATAAATAAAATTCTAAAGATTGCTAAAAAACAAATCTCATTTTGCAAAAACATTAGGTTAATTTCGCCATCATCTTGTGATCATCCAAATGCCAAAAAAATATACGAAAAGTTAAAAGAATTAGGCTTTTCTATTAAAAGTGGATCACAAAGGGCCGATCGTTTAATTCAAAAGAAAGACATACTAAAGTTCGTTAAAAACGATAAGCTTACCATCGCTCCAGAAACTGCATCTGCAAATCTACGAAATAAAATTAATAAACAAATAACAAATAAACAAATTTATGATTGTGTACGGTTAGCAGCAAAAAATAAATATAAGACTATTCAGTTTTTTTTCATAATTGGATTTTCCAATGAAACATCTAAAGATCGACAAGAAATTATTAAAATGGTAAAGAAAACTCGAGAGATCTTGGATTCAAATAATTCAGAAAAAACCACGATTGAACTTACAATAAACTGTCACATTAAAAAGCCCCACACTGATTTTGAACGTGATGCTCAATTAAAAGTCGACAAGTACTTAATACATATAAATAAAATAAAAAGCGCTCTCAAAAAAATAAAAATTGATTATATGGATGAAACACTTCTTTTATTAGAAGCAATACTTGTACGAGGGTCTGAAAAAGAAGGAATGCTTTTAGAGAAGATTTATTCAGCTCTGGGAATTAATCCAAAAAGAAAAGACATCGAAAACTTAATAAACACCGACAAATACTTTACTAAAATAAGAGGAAAACTTCCTTGGTCTTTTATTAATCTAAGACCATCTAAAAAAACGAAATAATAAAAATGGAAATCGGATTTGCAACAAAAGCTATAATTTTTAAAGAAGAAAAAGTTCTTTTAATTACTAAAAGTGATAAAGAAGATATCAATCCTAACACTGTTGACATCCCAGGTGGGAGATTGGAGTTTGGTGAAACGCCCGAAGATGCTTTAAGACGAGAAGTCAAAGAAGAAACTGGCATTGAAATAGAAATTATTAAACCATCACATTGTTGGACATTAATTAAAAAAGAAAAAGAGTTTCAATTGGTGGGTGTTACTTTCTATTGTAAATTTTTAAGTGGAATTGAAACATTGAGTGAAGAACACACTGAATTTAAGTGGATAGATCCTGAACAAATTTTAAAAGAAGACTTTCCCGAATGGTTAAAGAAGGAAATAACTGCAGCACTAGACATAAAAAAGTCTTTATGTTAACAAATTTCTAAGTTATTTAAGAAGATTTATATAAACAAGTTCGATTCTTAATTTCCCCATGAATGAAACTATCACAATTGGCATAGAAGGTAATACTTGTACTGGAAAAACAGTCCTTGCAAAAGGAATTGTAAGCAGATTACAAAGCAACGGTATTGCAAGTACTTATGTTAAATTAATCCCTTCCGTAGCTAATAGAGCTCAAATTATTGCCCAAATGGGCAAGGTAAGTTCATTAGATGAAGACTTACTTTTTTTGGATGATTTAGTTTATACAATAAGACATTCTATGGAAGCAGAGGCAGGCAAAGTTATAGTTTTTGATAGATATGCTCCTTCAAAAGTGGCTTACACAAGAACATATCGATCTAACCAAGGTTATCAAGCATTTATGAGAGAAATGGGTAAACATAAAATAGTAATCCCAGACCTTATGTTTCTTCTTCAAGCATCGTCTGAGGTTAAGAGAGCAAGACTAGAAACTAAAACAGATACTTCAAGGGTAGACTTAAAAACACTTGAGGATTCAGCATTAGAATCAAATTTGTTACGTATGGCAGAACCATTTAATCCCGTTTTAATAGATACCTCATATTTAGGAAAAGAAGACGTATTACAATTATGTTTATCGCATTTAAGCTCTAGAACAGGCCAACAATACAATTAAAAACAAACAAGTTCTCACATTAAACTTGATATTCTGCATGACTTAAACCATATGCAACTGAAGTAACTTGATTATTTTCAACCAACTCCGCAGAAGAAAAATGAGAATTTAGTACTCGTCTAAAAAGAGGAATTTGAGAAGATCCACCAACCAACATCACATAATCAACATCATCAATGCCTGTTTGTCTCTTAACATCAAGGATTGCGTCATTTATTTTATCAACGTGTGGTGAAATAAATTGTTCAAATTCAGTTCTACGTAAAATTTCATAAATATCTACTTGTTCAAAAGAAAATAATATTGCAGTATCAGGGTCATCAGATAATTCTTTTTTTGCAATTTCTACTGCTTCAAATAGTTTTACCCCCTGCTTACCATAAATTATCGCCTCCAAGGCTTCGATTTTTTCTTTATCAACAGCCATATGTTTAACTGAGCTCAAAGAGTTCCTAAAAGTTTTATCTCTTGCCAATCTTAAAGCACTATACCAATGAGTGATTCCAGTAATCAAATTTGAAGGAAAAGGGATTAAAGTTTCAGGCCCTGTTTTAATCATAGAACCATAACCAAAATAGTGCAATAACTTATTACGCATTATTTCACTTGTAAAGTCATCTCCCCCCACAACCACTCCGGAAGAATATAAGACTCTATCTTCGTTCTGGCCTTCAGGGTACAATTCAACTACTGACAGATCAGTAGTCCCACCACCAATATCCAAAGTTAAAACTTTTGATCTTGAAGTAACTGAACTCTTTAATGCATATGTTGCTGCCAAAGGTTCTAACATGAAATCAACTTCTTCAAAACCTGCGTCATGTGCAGCTCCTGCAATCCTTTCCAGAGCCAATTCATTTGAACCAGAAGAAGAAAATTTGAAGGGCATACCAATTCTTACTGATCTCACATCTTGTCCAACAAATTGATCCGCAGTATGTTTAACATCAGAAATAAGTGCACCAATAATATCTTTAAACGTCATAAATTTTCCATTTACATTAGTACCTTCAATAGATTTATCTCCAATAAATCGTTTAATTGACTGCATATATCTGCCACGAGTTCCAGATCCAAGTTTTCGAATTGCAGACCTGCCAATATGACAAATTTTCTGTTCATCATCAAAAAACCATGCACTTGGAAGGGTTAATCTTTCGCCTGAAGATTCTAAAGGAATCATAACTACTTCTTCCCCATCATTAAACGACATTGATGAATTTGAAGTTCCAAAATCAAGCCCATATCTCATTAAGCCCACTAACTAATGAATATTTAAAAAGGTTATCGAACAAAGAGTTTTAGATCATCAACGAGCTTCTAATTAAAAGAATAAATAGGCCTCCGCCGAGACTTGAACTCGGGACCTCTGCATTACCAATGCAACGCTATACCACTAAGCCACGGAGGCATAAGAAAAAAGAACTTATGTTACATTTAAAAACTTTTCTACCGTCTTCCAGTATACAAACTCCCATTTGCAAACATTAACAATCTAGCACTAGGTTTGTGGACGACATATTTTACGTCAGGAAGAACATGTTCTTGTGAAAAAGGCCCGTGTTGTTTTTCTAATTCTTTCAATCTTCTTTTAGGGCCAAATCTTTGCATTTCTTCGTTTATTCTGCAAATAAGAGCGTAAACTTGTTCTCTTGTTTCTACGGGTGGTTTAAACATGTCTTCCAATTCAGAATCAGGGTTTTCATTCCGTTCTATTTGTTCAGCTAGTCTTTCACGCACAACATCCCAGTCTTGATCGTCTGCCATATTTAAGAAGAATTCATTTTATTTTATAACGTTTATGCACTAGATTCTAGATCAGGAGAGGTATAAACCTGATCTCTACCAACTGCGGAATTGTTTATAATGTACATGTGCATTTTATTTGTGGGTCTGTTGTAAAAAAACCATACGTGTTGCGGTTTTACTAGGTTCATCTGTCTTACATGCCAAACACGAGCAACTAAATGATCTATTCCAGTTTGCCAATCTAATTCAAAATTACAAGCTCCCAACATTTCTTTTAGTTCTTCAAGTTTTGCAGGTCTAAAATCTTTTCCTTTCATTGGTCGAGGTTTTAATGCTGCTACTTCCCAAGATTCTGTATTTCTGCCCATGCTCACCTAGAACTTAAATCGGCTTATAAAACTATTAATATCAATAATATCGATATCTTTATAATTGATTAATTCACCCAGGGTTTATGGACCTCGCAAAATCATATGCTAATAGCATTAAAAAGAAGCAAAACCCAGAAAAGGTTTTGAGTATGATTAAAACAGGATTAAAGCTTCAATGTTTTAAGCTAAAGAAGTTTCCTGATAAAAAAATTCCTAAGTCATTACAGTACTTACAATATATTGGAACTAAATTTATTTTGAAATCTTTAAGTGATCCCTCTCGAACCGTTTTTGTTAATTTATTAGCTCCTGTTGAAATATTACATGCTCTAGACTTGCATCCCTTATTTGTTGAGGGATTTTCTTCTTTTTTGGGAGGATTTCAAATTGAAGATCATTACATTGATCATGCTGAAAAAACAGGAGTTTCTGAAACATTATGTAGTTATCATAAAGCGTTTTTAGGTGCAATAGAAAAAGAAATTTTACCCAAACCATTATTGGCGGCAACAACCTCTGCGATTTGTGATGCTAACATTAGTAGTTTTAGACATACTGCAGAAAAATATAACCTTCCATTATATGTGTTTGATTTACCTCATGAATATTCAAGAAAGAATGAAGAATATGTTGTTAGTCAACTTAAAGAGTTCATAGCTTTACTTGAGAAAAGTACAAATAAAAAATTAGACTTATCTAAATTAAAAGATGTTCTTCAAATAGAAAATGAGTCTAAAAAATATTTTAAATTATTTTTGAAAGAGCTTAAAACTAAATACTTTCCAAATACACTTACTGCAGAAATGTTTAAATTTATGATTTCTCACGCGTTTATTGGTAAAAAAGAAACCTTAAAGTTTTACAAAATGATGGCTGAAGACATTAAATCTTTTCCTGAGTCTACAGGTAAAAGGATTATGTGGAGTCATGTTCTTCCTTATTATCAAAAAGATCTCAAAGAATTTTTCAACTTAAATGAAGAACACCAATTATTAGTTGATGATTTTACTTATGATTATTTAGATGAATTAGATGTTGAAAACCCCTTAAATTCATTAGCTAAAAAAATGCTTTTAAATATGTTTAATGGAGATTATGAACGCAGAGTTAAAACTATTACTACCCTGTCTAAATATCTTAATGCTGATGCCCTAATTAATTTTTGTCATTGGGGTTGTAAACAATCCATGGGGGGAATTAGCTTACTTAGAGATTCCCTAGAAAAAAATAACATTAAATTTTTATCAATTGATGGTGATGGTGCGGATAGAAGAAACACCCAATCTCACCAACTAAAAACTCGAGTAGAAGCGTTTTTGGAGATGTTAAAATGACCCTTTATTATATTTGTAAGTACACCCCTGTTGAAATCATTGAATCGTTTAGAACTAAAGCCATTAAACTAGATCCCTCTGTTTCTGCTTTTGATAATGCAGATGCATTAATGCACACCAATGTTTGTTTTTATGCCAAAGCAGTTTTGGAATACTGCCTTGCTAACAAGGTTAAAGAATTAGTATTAGTTAATTGTTGTGATAGTATTAGAAGATTGTATGATATCTTAAAAGATAAACTTAAGTTTATTCATTTAATTGACCTCCCTAACAAACATAATCAATGTTCTGTAGATCTGTTCAAAGATGAAATCTTAAAGTTCATTAAAGCTTATGAAAAATATTCTAAAAAACGGTTTAGTGTTAATGAACTAGCCAGAATATTAAACAAGAAAGAAACAAAAACGATCACAAAAGGCAAGATCAATATAGCCTTGTTAGGTGCTAGAGCTAATGATTCTTTAATTAAGATGATTGAAAAAGAGTGTAATGTCATGTTTAACTTTACCTGTACTGGAGACCATTCTGAGTTTAGTAATCCTCCAAAAACTAAAGTGTTTGAATGGTATGTTGCTCAATTGTTTAATTCGTTTCCTTGTTTAAGGATGGCCGATGTTAGCAAGAGATATGAGTCCCTAGAAAAGAACCAAGAATTAATTGATGGCGTAATTTATCACACGGTTAAGTTTTGTGATTTTTATAATTTTGAATATATGAAGATAAAAAATATTAAAAAACCTATTTTAAAGATTGAGACGGATTATACTGAAAAAAGCGAGGGACAATTAAAAACTCGACTCCATGCATTCATGGAATCATTAAATGGAGAGACTAAAATGATAACTAAAGAAAAAGAATTTACATTAGGAATTGATTCAGGTTCTACTTCAACCAACATTGTTATTTTAGATAAGAACAAAAAGTTAGTCTCTTCAGTCAGTGTTAAAACTGGTGCTAAAAGTAGAGATAGTGCTAATCTAGCCCTTACTGAGGTTTTAAAGAAAGCTAACCTAACTAAAGAAAGCATTAGCACAATTGTTGCTACGGGTTATGGTAGGGACGCTATTGAATTTGCTGACAAGAAAGTTACTGAAATTAGCTGTCATGCTAAGGGTGCTAATTTTCTTAATAAAAAAATTCGAACTATTATTGATGTTGGTGGTCAAGATAGTAAAGCTATCCATATTGATGAAACAGGCAAGGTTGTTAATTTTGCTATGAATGATAAGTGTGCCGCGGGTACAGGTAGGTTTTTAGAGGTATCCGCTAAAACTTTAGAAACACCCATTGATGATTTTGGTAAACTTGCTCTGAAATCAAAAGAGGATATTACGATTAGCAGTATGTGTAGTGTTTTTGCTGAATCTGAAGTAATCTCACTAATTGCTCAAAACAAGAACAAGGAAGATATTATTCAAGGTTTGTGTAAGGCCATATCTTCACGAATTGTTTCGTTAGCAGGCAGAGTTAATCCAGAGAAAGAGTTTATGATGACTGGGGGAGTTGCCAGAAATATTGGAGTAACTAAAGAATTATCCAAGCGGTTTAATGCTAAGTTTTTCATACCTAAACATCCCGAATTAGTGGGTGCATTAGGTGCGGCATTGTTTGGGTTTGAAGATTAGTTTTTTAAACCAAAACGTATTACTCAATAATTAAATGACTCCCGAGGAACTTGAAAGTGCATGGCAAGATTATGAAGAAGACAGGCTTGCTGCTATGAGTCCTGCTGATCGCGAATATTTTACTAAATACCAAGCTGAAATTTTAGCCAGTAAAAAATTGGCCGAACGTCGCAAGCAGGAATTCCCCCACTTCTTAGACAACATAGTTAGATCAAAGATCGGTCTTGAACCATTAACAGGTCTTGTCCGTATTTCAACAGTCAAGCAACAGTATCATACAATTTCAATTGAATTTGAAGGATTCTCTTATGAATATCGCACCGAACTCACAGATCACACAGATGATGTCTTCAAAACTGCCCTTCAAAAATTAAAAACAGGCCTAAAACCCAGAGAGATGAATGTTGTTGAAACAGAATTTCTCCCTGCAATGCTTAGATTTAGAGTTTACAAAGCAGGAGAGGTTATGCCTGAAAGGGACGTAAGAAATAAATTTCGTCTTGATACGCCCTGGAGTTATGCTGATTGTGATTCTTTCAGAAAAGCAAGAGTATTTTTAGATGCATGTAAAGCACTTCAAATTTGTCCAACATTAACACTGGGAAGAAGTAGGGTTGAGGTCAAAAAGGAATTAGTCAGTAGGTTTTATCCAAATGCTAGATATAAACAGCAACAAGTTAGTTTATTGCCTGCTAACGAATTTAATACATATTTTGGGTTACGGTATGATCGATGTAAGCGAAGAGTTAACAGAAGATAACTTTATTTGATTCTTATTAAAAAAATAAATAAATGCGGGGGATGAGATTTGAACTCACGAACGCACTAAGCGACAGGATATCTCAACTCAGTATTGAGTGTCGCATTCTTAAGTCCTGCGCATTTAACCAGACTTTGCTCTAGAGATTTTAATTACCCCCGCATAGCTGGATGCACAGCACCCGCACATTTACTAATCGGTTTTATTATCTTTAAAAAGGTTTCTTTTTGTTTTCTGGTTAATTGAAGAACATAAGCAGGTTTCCTTTTAGGTTTAATGATGGGACCCTGTAAAGTTGTTTTAAAACCCACAGAAAATAACAATATTTGAACTGCTAATAAACCTGGTTTATTACAAGAGAAAAAACGAACATTATTTATTACCGTGCCATCCCCATCTAAATAACCTCTAATAAAAGCATATTTTGTTTTTTTATTACTCGTGAAAACAAAACCGGGAACTGTCCAATTTAATACACCAAGCTCTGTTTGCGAAATTATCTCACGCATAACCTGTTTTCTAGCAATACATATTTTATTATCTTTAGTTATGTTTGGAAAATAACCAAACTGTTTTTTTACAAGAAACGCAAAATGGTTTAAAAGTTTTATATCTTTACTATAAATCTCGATTCTTTCTGACCTTTTGTTTTTACGAAAACGAGGTTTACCGCGATCAAGACTCCAATAACTTGAATAAGCTATTGCGTGATGGCCTTCAGCACACAACAATCCAAGAATTTCTGCCAAATAAGGTGAATAAAAATTTTTAGCGTTCATAGCAATTAAAGGTTATGAACGTTAATAAATTTTAATGACACTTTTTCGAAAATCCTGCGGATTTATTGAAAACTTTTCATAATTAGAAAAACTCAGTCAGATATTTTCTTGTAGAAGCGTTTAATCGTGATTGAGTCATTCGTGGAAGTGCGTTTACTAAAGATACTCTATCAGAACTTTCACCATAGGTTTTTCTTAATGCCGTTCTTAAATTGTTTCTTATTTCATCTCCTGCATCAGTCAATATTCCTTCCACCAAAGTTTCAGGTCCTAATAAGAAAGGCAACAATGGTTGTCCAACATATACCTCTCCATCCTCAAAATGTGCAACTCCATGTCCGCAATGGAGTTCTCCCTGAACTTGTTTGCAGGGAAATACACACTCTCTCTTTCCTCCACGTAAATTTCGCAATAACTCTCTTTCTTTTACTGTCTGTCCGCCAACATGTGTTTCCATACATCTCACATATCCTGTATTATCAAGATTCAATCCTTTTAATGCATCTATTGCTCTCTGGTTAATCATTGTTAAGGTTACTGGCAGTTCATCCTGTTTGAAATTTAACCAAACATTATCAAGTTTTTGTTTTTGTGCATATGCCATTTGTACCGTGGGAGGATGTGCTTTCAACAAACCATATATTGATTTCAAAGTGTTAGGTTCAAAATCAGTTAGTGCAATCAGCTCTATTCCCGTTCTACCCAATAATCCATTCACTAAAAACATTCCAGAAGTTAAATCACCCACTTTTTTAACCACACTTAATGCAATTTTTTCATAATCAACATGCGGTTTTATTTTATAAGATCCAGAGGAAGATCGTGCAAATCTTTTGGCCCACCCATCACTAACAGTATTGGGTTGAATATGTCTGCCATCCACCATGTAATATGTAAATTTTGGTGTTTTAAAAGCATTTGTCCCTTATAACCGTTATTTCAGTTAACTTTTTAAATGATTTATTCATTCTTAACCTTACTGAGCTGTTAGGAACTATCCTAAAATACAGTGTCGGAGGCAAAAAATGAAATTAGTTATATCAGATAAGAAAGGTAAAGCAAAACAAATTGAGTTTGAAGATGAAAAAGCTTTACGTGGATTAAAAATTGGCGATAAACTTGAGGGTTCTAGTATTGGTTTAGAGGGTTATGAATTTGAAATCAGAGGAGGTTCAGATTCTGCTGGCTTTCCCATGAGAAGGGACGTTCAGGGTGAAGAAAGAAAACGTATTCTTGTTACAAATAGTTTAGGTGCACATATTAAACGTAAGGGTATGAGAAAAAGAAAAACTGTTAGAGGTAATACTGTTTCTATTGCAACTGCACAATTAAATCTTTATGTTATTAAAGCCGGTAAAGAGGATATTTTTGCTGAAGCTAAAGCCGAGGGTGAAGCTAAAGAAGGAGACGCTCCTAAAGAAGAAGCTAAAGAAGCTCCTGCTAAAGAAGCAACAGAACCAAAAAGTTCTGAGCCTAAGGAAAAAGCAGAAGAGCCTAAAGCTGAAGAAAAAAAGGAAGAAGCTAAATAGCTTTTATTTTTTATTTTATTATATATCCGCCGTCTACAACAATATTCTGTCCAGTAATATAAGAAGCATCTTCTGAACCCAAAAATACAATTGCTTTTGCTATCTCTGAAGGATTGGCCACTCTTTTTAACAAAGTTAATTTCTTTATTCTTATTTTAGTTTTATTATAATTCTTTAGCATTTTAGTTTTTGTTATTCCCGGACTTACTGAGTTTACACAAATGTGTGGCGCTAGTTCTTTAGCTAAAGATTGTGTTAAATTAATCACTCCTGCTTTTGACGCAGAATAGTCCATGTCGTGATTACTTCCAATTACTCCTCGAATAGATGAGATGTTTACTATTCTTCCTTTTTTCATTAAAGGAACTAATGCTTTAGTCAGTGCATACATTCCAAACAAATTTATTTCAAATGTTTTTTTCCATTGTTCCAAATCTAATTTTTTCAGCTTAGAGTGTTTTACTATTCCTGCGTTATTCACCAGAACATCCAACCCATATTTTTTAACTATTTTAACTACCCGTTCAACATCTTTTTTCTTTGTTAGATCTGCTTTTATACCCATTACCCCTTTCTGTACCTTGCCTGAAAGATAAGTTATCAATACTGAATATCCTTTTTTTAAGAACTCTTCACAGGTTGCTTTTCCTATGCCAGTATTGCCCCCAGTTATTAACACGACTTTTTCTCTTCTCATATTTGAACTATTGCAAAACACCTATTTAAATATTATGATTACAACACCTCCAACAGAGACATTTCAAAATAGCAATATTTATATATTGAATAAAAGTTAATTTGGTTAGGTGATACAAAATGTTTGAAATTAAAAAGGTTATTAATCAATTAACAGGTGTAGCTATAGACTGCATAGGAGAGGATGAATTTAAAGAAGTCATACCTAGTTGGCTTAGCGCAATTGACGGAAGTAAGGCTGACATAGCAGAGGGAAAAGAATACAAATTTTATTCAATTGATGACACTCATTCCATCATATGGGGGACTGTAGTTGATAATGAAATTAAAAATGCAAGAGTATTTTATCCTGCGGCAGGAGTTTATGGTGCAATGTTTGATCACAGTTGTTTCACAGGGATAAATGAAAAACATTTGTATTACTTAAATCCAATTGCAGAAGCTCTTTTAACTAAAGAAATTATTGATATCATGGAAGAATTTCTAAAAAAAGAAGGGTATAAAAACGACGCAAGTCTAACGGTCTCAAGATGGACCAATAGTAACGTTGCCAGAGGATTTATGCTTAAACAAGGTAGAACATTAGCAAAAAAGAAACTCTTTATTGAAAACTTGTTTGCACTAGAACATAAGTTTGATTAGCTTTTTATTTTTTATTTTTTTAAACTTTAATACACCCCATTCTATTCCAACTGTGTTTAGCAGAAAACTTTAATAACATTTATAAATGCCTCACCCACCCCCATAACCATGACTAAAAAAGAAGTTAAAGAGGAGGATATTCAACCAGATGTTAACATTGGACTTGTGGGTCATGTTGATCATGGTAAAACTACTCTTACTCAGTCATTAAGTGGAAAATGGACTGATACTCATTCTGAAGAACTTAAAAGAGGAATTACAATAAGATTGGGTTATGCTAACGTTTCGATATACAAGAAAGGGGCTAAACTATATCCTTTCAAAGAAACAGGTTCTAAATTTGTAAGAAATATCAGTTTAGTTGATGCTCCTGGACACGAGAGTCTTATGGCTACCATGTTATCAGGTGCAATGATTATGGATGGGGCATTAGTTCTAATTGCTGCTAATGAAGAGTGTCCTCAACCCCAAACTAAGGAACATTTAGCTGCTCTAGAAATTGTGGGAATTAAAAAAGTTATAATTATTCAGAACAAGATTGATTTGGTTTCAAAAGAAAAAGCTTTAGAGAATTATAATCAAATAAAAGCGTATATTAAAGATACTGCATTTAAGGATGCGCCCATAATTCCTATTTCTGCATTTCACAAGATAAATATTGATTTACTTTTGAAAACTATTCAAGAGGTTATTCCAACTCCTAAAAATGATTTAAAGAAGGATCCTTTAATGCTTGTTGCTAGATCTTTTGATATTAACAAACCAGGTATTTTCCCTGATAAAGTTAAGGGGGGAGTACTAGGGGGAGCATTACAACAAGGCCAAATCAAAATTGGTGATGAAATTGAAATTTTACCTGCTAAAGAGTTTGAGGGCAAACCTCGTCATTTAATTACTAAAGTATTAGGTTTAATGTCTGGTACCACTCCTGTTGAAGAAATCATTCCAGGAGGCTCTGTTGCTATTCTTACATCATTAGACCCCTCTATTGTTAAATCAGATACTCTTGCAGGCACTGTTGTTGGTTCTCCAGGTAAACTACCTAAGATTTGGGAGTCTATCAAACTTGAGCTTCATTTACTTAAAAGAGTTGTTGGAACTAAGGATGAACAAGATGTAAAACCTATTGCTGATAAAGAGATTTTAATGCTTAATGTTAATTCTGCTGCTACTGTTGGGGTGGTTACCGATCTTAAGAAAGGTATTGCGTCGTGTAGACTTAAAATTCCTGTTTGTGCTGATGTTGAATCTAGAGTTACAATCTCAAGAAAGGTGGGAAACAGATTTAGATTAGTTGGGTATGGAATTATTAAGGATTAAAACAGTAACATTTTTAAATACGTTATCATCACAAAGAAAAATGGAAATACGATTTATTGAAGATAAAAAGAATTCAGTTACTTTTGAAATAGAAGGTGTTTCGCATGGTTTCTGTAATCTACTAAAAGAAGAGCTAGTTAATGATAAAAATGTTAAATTAGCGACTTATAGAATTGATCACCCTCTTGTAGGTGTTCCTAGAATGAAGGTTGAAGCAACAGATGCTAAAGCAGTTGTTAAAAAAGCAATAAAATCATTAAAAAAACAAGTTGAATCTTTTAAGACCGAAGCTAAAAAAGTTAAGTAATTCTTTTAATAATAACATTTATTAAACATCTTTTCACTAACTGATTATGGAACATATTGAAGAAGAGGTTGAAGACAAGAAATGGTATCATAGTCCAATTAAGTGGGTTTTAGCCATATTCTTAGCGTTAATAATAATTGCAACAGTTCTTCCTAACACTTTTGTTAAGTTAGATCCCTCTCCAACCATTATTCCAACGATTGAAGAGGTATTTCAGGGTACAAGTTCTCAAACTAACTTTTCCATTAACAGCATTCAGGAGTTCTATCAATATGTTAAGGTTGATGGTGAAATAAAGAAAGTTGCAGATAAAATAACAAGTATTTCTTGTAAGAGCAATAGAATTTGTAATGCTAAAGCACTTTATTTGTTCACTAGAGATAATATTAATTATGTTAATGACCCTGTTAAGTTTGAGTTTGTTAAAGAGCCTGCTTATACATTAGAGGTTCAAAGTGGGGATTGTGATGATCATGCAGTTTTACTTTCATCTTTATTGAGAAGTGTAGGTATTCAAACTAAGTTTGTTTTCATTCCAGGTCACGTTTACATTCAGGCCCAGTTACCTGAAGCACTAAACCGTTACAGACAGGGAGATTGGGTTAATCTTGATCCAACCTGTAAGGATTGTGAGTTTGGTGATATTCCTTCAAGTTTAGGTGAGAAAACATTTATCTGAACTTTCTATATTTGAAATAGCTAACTATACTACCAGCTAACAATCCAATTAGGGTTGCAACAAGGGAATAAAGAACGATGGTGGGTTGTAAGCTTCCAGTTGTCATTCCTACAATCAGTGCAATAAAAAATACAACTAATCCTAGTACAAACCCGCTCAAGAGTGTTAATGATCTTACCCTGATTTTCATCCAGGTGATTATGACAATCATTGCTAAAACAACTAGTGCTGCAATGAAGATGTATGCTCCAATTACTAAGTTTTGTACTGCTATTGCAGCTAACGCTCCTAGAACTGATACAATGAATATTACTCTTCGAATGTTTTTAATTGTTTTTTTCTTATTCCAGTTAAAATAGTCTTGAATTATTGCAGATGAGGAAGTAAATATTGATGTATCTATTGTACTCATTATTGCTGCAAATAAGAGCACTACTGATAGTCCTAGCAGTCCTGTAGGAAGTAAGCTTCCAAATCCGTGAAGCAGTGCTAGATCCGGATCTGCTCCAGGAAACTGTGATTTAACTGTTAATGCAATTAGAATTAACAAGAAGGCAAATACGAAATAGATTATTGCAGAGCTTATTATTCCCCGTTTTAGTGTTTGTTTGTTTTTTGATGAATAAACTCTTTGCCACATATCAGGCATTGCAAAGGGGAATAGTATTCCTGCTATGAAAAAGCCAATAAGGTTTGGTAAACTTATAGTAAAAATGTTCCAATCAGAGGGTGGAATAATTGATCCTTTAAAGAGTATAATGAACAACAACACCATGATGAATAGCATTGCCACATATTGTAGAATGTCTGTTTTCACCACTGCCTTAAATCCACCCATTAAGATGTATATCAGTACAACTAGCATCATTACAATCGCGCAAATCCAAAATGGCCATCCAGAAAAGAACATGAAGATTTTAGAGCCTGCAATAAGATTTATCACTAAGAATCCAAACATTAAGAATATTGAGATAAGTGATGCTATTACTGCAACGCCTTTACTATAATGTGCTTTAAAATAATCTGCCAGAGTATAAAACTTTCCACTTGAACGTTCTTTTAGTTTTAAAGCAAATGGCAAGAAGAGCAATACCCCGATAATCATTCCTATAAAATACCACATTGCAGCAAATCCAAAGATGTAAACTAGTGCTGTGAACAACATTAAGATACTTCCTGTTTTACTTGCGTTTATAGTGAACATGGTTTGCCATGCTCCCAACTTTCTATTCGCGATCAAGTAATCTTCTTCATTTTGTTTTCTTGAACTCCAATACCCAATTAAAATCAGTACTGCAAAGTATATTAGTATCAGAATAAAATCTAAATTAGTTAGTTGCATATAAGAAAAAAGAAAAAGAAATATAAAAACTTTTCTATGCTTTAATAAAAGGTATTTCTAGAGGGTATTTGTATACTGCTCCTTCATATGCTTTCACACTTCCTACGATTTCTACTACTAGT
Organism: Candidatus Woesearchaeota archaeon; assembly: GCA_018653365.1. Classification (GTDB taxonomy): domain Archaea; phylum Nanobdellota; class Nanobdellia; order Woesearchaeales; family JABIAG01; genus JABIAG01. The sequence goes on along the minus strand of JABIAG010000001.1, from coordinate 451,570 downwards.
GCAAATATCATAAGTATTGGCAATAATAATAACCCAATTAATACCAGAACCAACAATGCGCAGATTATTGCGTAGATTGTTACGCTTATCTGAAAGTTTATTGCGTGTGCTGCATTTTTGTATGCAAATTTGTGTTTGTCTTTAGCAACCAAGAGTATAATCAAGGGTCCTATAAACCAAGTAAAAATACCTAATAGATGTGCTAACATTCCCATTACTTTATCATCATGCGAAACCATGTTTTATCACCTTTTTTATTTCAAACCATTCAAGTATTTAAATATTCCCAATATTGCTTTTACTCCCTCTCCCGCTGCTACTATCACTTGTTTCTCAGGAACACTACTCACATCTCCGGCAGCAAACATTCCAGTTACTGAGGTTTGATTTGAAATTCCATTTTTAGTATGAATAGTTATTTCTCCCCACTGGTTTTTCTTTGTTAGTTTATCAAAAGAATTTGAGGGTACACTTCCAATTTCTACAAACACTCCCCCAACCTTAATTTCGAACTCTTTTCCGTTTTGTTCAAAACTTAGAGAGGTTACCTTTTTTCCATCTCCCTTTATTTCTTTAGTGATTGCATTGTCGTAAATGTGAACTTTTTTGCTTTTCTTAACTTTGCTAAGCAACATTCGTTCTCCAGATAATTGATTATTCAAATTAACAACATATATTTTTTTGGCATACTTATCTAGTAACAATGCTGCGTCTAAAGCCGAATTTCCTCCGCCAATAACTGCAACATTCATTCCGCTAAATACTGGTCCGTCACAGGTTGCACAATATGCCACTCCTCTTTTTTCGTAATCTTCTTCGCCCTTCACACCTAATTTTCTTGGTTTTTTTCCTGAGGTGATCAAAACTGTTTTAGTTTCATAATTTTTTGTTGGTGTTTTAACAATGAATTGTTTTCCTTTTTTTTCAATTCCAACAACTTCAGCCATTTCAACTTTAACGCCATTGGTTTCTACATGTTTTTTAAATTCTCCAGCTAATTTTATTCCAACAATTGAGCTAAATCCAAGATAATTTTCAACATCACTACTCCAGGCTACCTGTCCTCCAACATCTTTAGAAATAACAATAAATTTTATTTTTTGTCGTGCGGCATATACTGCTGCGGCTAGTGCTGCGGGTCCGCCTCCAATAATTATTGTGTCTAACATCACTCCACTCCGTGCCATTCTGAAATTAGGTTCATAATTAGCATTTTTTACAAGTACAATTCCCTTTTGCACATCCGCACTTACAACAATATTCTTCTAGACTCGTTCCACACGTGGGACAGGTCTTGATTGCTTGTACAGATTTATATCCACATTTACTACAGACATAACATTTTTTTTTAAAGAGATTCATACTAGTTTATTATTCAGAACCTATTTAAATGTTTTGTAGAACTTTTAAAAGTTTGTATAGAAGACCATTTGGTCACCAAAAATCCCTCTTTCTATAGGAAGAGTTCTTTGATTTTCAGTTGGTTTCACATTTTCTTCTTCATATCCTGCGTATCTTAACACCCACATTTTTGGATCAGATACCTCACATTGTTCAGATTGAAATAATTTTCTTACCTCCCTCTCCAAAACTTTAAGAAAATCACCATACTGAGTAAATCGCATTTTAGGGAAAACAACCTCAGTTAGATGAGCTTGCATTCCTTTACCGATAATAACCTCAACATTTCTGTCCCCTACATTAACTCTTCGACTCATGATTTTAACCAATATACTTTTGTAACCTTTATCTTTCATATCCAAAAAAAGTTTCTAGTAAGTGTAATTCTGATGGAGTTGCATGAGGGGCATAATTTGCAACTCCTGCACCATACCTTCTATTAAATTGTGTTATTCTGCTTTTTAATAAAACATCTGAACTTAAAACAACTTCACAACTAGCACCATTCACTTTGAAATCTAAATCAAATTCGTTCAACGGTTTTACTCCCCCTCTTAAAGGTCCCTTTTTACCAAGAACTATGGGAGCATATTCACTAGGTTCGGTTATACCAAAAAGTAACTGATCCTCTCTTCGAAAGTATAATCCAATTTGTTGAGCGAAGAAAGTTATTCCTCTTGTTTCATTCCCAAGAATATCTAAACCAACTTCGGCTTTTGTTCGTTCTCTTACAACTCGTTTTAGTCGAGTAAAAAAGCCCTTTACAAAAGCTGGTTTTTTGTGTGAAGATAAGTACTCTAAGAACTCTTCAGGAACTTCTAAACTAGCTCTATCGCTTAACGTCACTATCATGCTTTTAAATAATCAAGATGCATTTATAAAGCTTAGCAGCAAAAACTATATAAACCCATTCGCCAAAAAGTTATCATGCCTTTCCGAAATCCCCTTGCACTTAGCGCATTAGCTCTTCTTATTCCATTAGTTTTATTTTATTTGTTTTCTCGTAAGCCTAAAAAGAAAGTGTTTTCTTCATTGATGTTTTTTATTAAAGATAAAGCCATTAAAAAGCGTTCAGCCTTCTTTAAGAAACTCATGGCTAACATGTTATTTATATTACAATTATTAGCAATATTACTTTTAGCTTTTGCTGCTGCAACTCCGTTACTTAACATCTCTCAAGAAAGGAGCGAGGAACACATTACTTTAATTTTAGATTCTAGTGCCAGCATGCAGGCTAAATATGATTCTTCAACTCGATTTAGTGCAGCGATTAAGGAAGCGCAAAGTTTAATCAAAGATAAAGATAAAGTTTCTATTATTCTTGCTGAGAACATTCCCTTTACCTTAGTGGAGAAGGGCAGTTCTGAAAAGGCAGCAGATATTTTGGCTAACATTCAACCCTCAGATACGCTTTCAAATATTGAGGATGCAATGTTACAAGCATCTAGTTTAATGCAGGGTGGAACGGTTTATATTCTTTCTGATTTTGCCTCTATTCCTGAACCCGTAATTGCTAAGCGTCAGTTAAATGCTAAGAATATTCGAGTTGTCTTTAAATCATTTAACAAACCAGTTAACAATGTAGGAATTATTGATCTAGAAGTTACTGATCAAGCCCGACTAAAAATTAAGAATTATAATTCTCAAAATGTCAAGTTTAACGTTAAGTCTGCAACGCAATCTAAAGAACTTGTTCTTCGAGCTAACGGTGTTGAGTCGATTTATTTTGATTTAACCCCAGGGTCTAACATGTTTGAACTAGAAGTTAATGATGATTTTCCTGTTGATAATGTTGCTTATGTTAGTTTACCTGAGGTAAAACGAATTCCAACGCTTTATGTTACTAATAATGAGGGTAAAGATTATCTTAAGACCGCTCTTGAATCATTAAATAAGTTGGAGATAACCACTACTCAGCTTCCGGTCGTTCCTGATGGAGATTTCAAACTTTACATAATAAAAGATATTGACAAAGCCAAAATTCTTCCCTCGACTTTTCATGATATTGAAAAAAATAAAGATTCAGGAATCATATTACATTTACAATCTGATTCTCACCTGATTGATTACAAAAAATTAGCTAATTTAGCATTATTTGCTCCTTTAGAAAATGGTCAACCAATTAAGATTATTAATAATGCTGTTACTTCGGATGTCGAGTTTAGTAAGGTTTACAAATATTTCTCTACTGCTGAAGAAGATTGTCAAGAGTGGGTTATTACAGATACAAATAATACTTTGATTTGTGTTAAAGATAACATAATTACGTATGGAATTTTAGAGCGCCAATCTGATTTTAAGAGCACCCCTGATTTTCCTTTATTTTGGAGTTACTTAATTGATTATCTTGTTCCTGAAGAAGAAGAATATAAATTACAATTTCAAACTGGAGAAATTATTCCCACTACGTTCCAGGAAGTTTCTACTCCTGTTGGAGACCTAAAAACTAATAGGGTTGTTATGAACAAAGTAGGGTTATATAATTTTGATAATAACACTGTTGCTACTAACTTATTAAATTTTGAGGAGTCTAATCTTAATAGCATTATTGATTTAGATCAGGATTCTTTACTTGCTGGAGATCAGGCAGTTGGCCTTTCGAAACAAAAAGATATTTCAAAAACAATTATTTGGATTGCTCTGATATTTGTTATAGTGGAACTTATAATCATTAAATGGAGGGGGGATCTTTAATGGAATTTGAAAACATTTTATTATTTGGACTCGTGCCTGTTGTTTTTGTTTTCTTGATGATTTTGATACATCACTCTTTCATTAAAGGAAGTGAAAAAAAGAAGATTAGGTGGATTGTTTTCATTTCAAGATTAGTTATTCTCACTCTTTTGATTGTTGCTCTTGCAGCACCATACAGTTCAACTACTAGAATTGAAAAGGGAGATTCTGTTGTTAATGTTTTAATTGACAAGTCTTCATCAATGAATTTGTTTAAAGATGATTCTGCTTCGCTAATTGCAAGTTTAGAAGAGTTAGATGTTGTTAATTCTGTTGTTGTTGGGGAAGATCTTAAAAGCCCAATTGGTAATGCACTTCTTAATTCTATGTTTGGCGAGGATAACATTCTTTTAATTAGTGATGGGAATGCTAATTCTGGAAAAGATTTAGCCGATGTTATCAAATTTGCTTCAGTAATTAATTCAACTGTTAATGTTATAAAACTTAAAGAAAAGTCTAAAGATGCCTCTGTTTCGATTATTGGTCCTAAGATGGTTTTAAGTGGGTTAGAAAATAAGTTTTACATTAAAGTCAATAATGTTGGAAACGTTCCTTATGATGTTGTTCTTAAACGAGATGGACAAGAAATAAATCGTTTTTCAGATAATAAGGCTCGAGTAGAAGAAGTAAGACTTTTATTTTCTGGAGGGTATCATAAACTTCAAGCAGAATTAAAAGTAAGTGATTCAAATCAACAAAATAACATTTTCTTTAAGGCAATTAATTCTTTAGACAAACCAAAAGCGCTTTATGTTTCACAAAAGTCTTCGCCAATTGAAAAGATTTTTAGTGATATGTATAATCTTGAGAAAGTTGCCACCCTTCCAAATAATTTAGATAGGTACTTTGGGGTGATTCTTAACGACCTTCCTGCGAATCTAGTTAATGATAAAACAGATAGTTTAACCAATTATTTATTAGATGGTAATGGTTTATTTGTTATAGGTGGGCCAAGCTCATTTGATTTGGGAGGATATGAAACTGCTCAATTCCAAACCATTCTTCCTACAAAGGTTGGTGCTGCTGTTATTGAAAACATCACAGATCTAAATGTTGTGTTAGTTATTGATATTTCGATTAGTTCAGGTTTAGCAACAGTTGGCGGGTCAGTTGTTGATCTTGAAAAAGCTCAAGCTATGAGTGTATTCAATCAATTAGATCCTGAAGATTATTTAGGTGTGGTGGCATTTAATAATGAAGCACATACAATTTCAGAACTTAATCAGGTTAAAACTCAACTTAACACCCCTGGCAAGATCAATTCGTTACAAGATACAGGCGGAACATATTTAGAAACAGGTCTGCTTCGTGCAGGTCAACTTCTTGAATCTGCAGCAGGTAATAAAAACATCATTATTATTTCAGATGGTAAAACAAAGAATCCTCAAACCGCATTAGAAATTGCAAAAGGGCTTCGTGGTGAAGGTATTAACATTTATACTGTTGGTATTGGTGAGGGCACGGATGAGGGTTATATGGATCTTTTAGCCGCTAATGGTGGTGGAACATATCTTAAAGCGGGCAGTGAAGGTCAACTTTCTTTTGTATTTGGAACTGAACGAAGTAATGAGAAAAAAGAGTGGAGTATTCGATCGGTAAATTCTAATCATTTTATCACTAAAGATTTAGACATTAATGCGAAAATTTTTGGTTTTAATCAGGTAGTTCCAAAGTCTTCGGCTCAAATGTTGGTTGCTAGCAGTAACGGTTTGCCAATTTTATCTGTTTGGAGATTTGGTTTAGGTAGGGTTGCAGTTCTTGCTACTGATGCAGGCAATTCTTGGTCAGGACAATTATTGAGAGAGGGTAATTCAAAGTTAATTTCTAGAACTGCTAATTGGGTTGTTGGTGATCCACGGAGAAAATTAGGAACTAGAGTTAATGTTGGAGATGGAAGAATTGGAGAAAGTTTAGACATTAGTATTTATTCTGATAAAGTCCCAGATATTAACGATGTTCAATTGATTGAAATTGATACTAATATTTATTCAGGTAATTTAGTTCCAGATCAAACTGGTTTCTTTAAAATCTTAGGTGAAGAGTTTGCAGTTAATTATCCAAGAGAATTTGAGGATTTAGGACTTAATCCTGAATTGGAAGAGTTGGTTGGACTTACAGGTGGACAAATCCTAGATGTTGACAATCATAAAGAAATTATAGAAAAAATTAAGAAGGATAGTGAGAAAGTAATTGAAGATAGGGAATATTATAGATATTTGATATTGCCAATTGCGGTCATTGTATTTTTGGTTGAAATATTTTTAAGAAGAAAACTAAAAAACAAAGAGGAATAAAAAATGAGTTATTTAAAAAGAAACATTAATTTGCTTTTGTTGGTTGTAGCTGTTGTTCTTATTGGATATAGTTTGAGCTTAACTGCATATTACCAGACAACATATAATGATGTTACTGGAAAATATTATGAGCGAGTCCAAGAGTATGATCAACTCATAGAGGATTTACAGGAAAGAGAGAATAGATTAGATGAGGCAGGTTCAGAAATTACAAGAAAGACTAAAGATAAAGAAAAACTTGATGAATTATATACTGATCTTTCAGGTGAAAAAGCCCTTACTGATGCAGAACTTGTAGATACCAAAACACTTCTAGCTAAAACAAAAGCTGAATTAGAAGATGCGGAAGATAGTTTAGTAATTAGAACTGAGCAGCTTAACTCTTTGGTTGAGGATATTGACTCCGTTGTCGAAGATTTAGAAGATGAATACACCATACTTGAAGAAGAATTAAGAGTAACACATAGCATTGCGCCAGTAACTGTTGAAGAATTATTGGCAGACCTAGATGATTACATTGATGACTTAAAAGGACTAACATGAAAACTAGACGATTTGTTAATGAGATAAGATCTGGAATTTACAAGATTAGATTTTTCAATGCTTTTCTTGGAGCTTCAGTTATTTTTTTAACAACTTATCTTATCCTCATGCTTCTTAACCTTCCTACCCTGACCATTTCATTAATTGTTGCTTCGCTTTTCTTTATAACTGAGTGTGTTATACTCTCTAAAACCAGTCCTTTTTTAGCTGTTGAAAAAAAATACAACATTCTTTTTGAGAAGTTAAGAACTGTTAAAGACACTATTAGAATGGATAATGAGTTAATAGATCAATTACGTGATGAAGTTAAGAAGAATGTTAAGAAATTTGTTGATATTGGAGATTTTATTGATTTTAGAAAAGTTCTTTCACGTGTTCTGTTCATCTTTTTCGTTTCTTTTTTAATCATTCTTATTGCCTCTCTTAATATTAAGCTTTTAGATGCAGAAGATCTAATTGATCGTTCTCAAGGTTTAATTCAAGACTTCAGTGCTAAAATTAGTAAAGAACGAGAAAAACTTAAAGTTGTTAATTCACAAAATGAGTTGAAAATGCGTTTTAAGAAGTTAGCTCTCACTGCAGGAGTGGGAGGGGGCGATACTGAGGGAGGCGATATTTTTGGAGAAATAGAGGTTGTTCAGTTAGGGAATGAAAAAATTAATATAGAGATTAGTCCAACAGATTTTGAGGTTAGTGTTGATAACTTCGATCCACCAGAAAGACGTAACTTTTTGGACAAGCCTTACGAAGAAGATGTTTTTTCCGATTCATCATTTGGATTTGAAGAAAACATCCCACAAAAAAGACAAGAAATAGTCAAAAGATATTTTAAAAAATTAGCTGAAAGTTAAACCGGAGGATAAAAAATGACCACACACCATAAAGAAATGTTTGATCACGTTACAAAAGAATTACATAAAGTTGTGATTGGACAAAATGAAATGATCGAGGAAGTTATTATTGCATTATTATGTAATGGTAATGCATTATTAGAGGGATACCCAGGATTGGCAAAAACTCTAACCATCAATACACTTTCTAAAGTTATTGATCTTAAGTTTTCAAGAATTCAGAACACGCCAGATCTTATGCCATCTGATATTACTGGAACTTATATTATTAATGAAGAACGGGGTAAGAGAAGTTTTAAATTTCAACCAGGCCCAATATTTGCTAATATTGTTCTTGCCGATGAAATTAACAGAGCAACTCCAAAATCCCAATCTGCTTTTTTAGAAGCAATGCAGGAGAAGCAAGTTACAGTTGGAACAAGCACGTTTAAGTTAGAAGATCCGTTTTTTGTTTTAGCAACTCAGAACCCAATTGAACAAGAGGGTACGTATCCTTTACCTGAAGCTCAAGCAGATAGGTTTTTGTTAAAAATTAAGATGGGTTATCCTAATGAGGATGAAGAGATTCAAATTGTTAAGCAATACACTGAGAAAGAAACTGTTGTTGAACCTAAAAAAGTTATGGACAAAGCACGGTTGTTAAAACTTCAGGAACTTACTAAGAACATGCCCATTGCTGATGATTTACGAAAGGCAGCTGTTAAGATTGTTATTGCCACTAGAAAGAATAAGGAATTGTTTATGTTTGGGGCCTCTCCCCGAGCTTCAATGGCGCTTATTTTAGCATCTAAAGCCCGAGCTTTGATTAAGGGTAGAACTCATGTTAGTGGCGAAGATATTAAGACCATGGCTCTTCCAGTCTTACGTCATAGAGTTGTATTAAGCTTTGAAGCTGAACGTCAAGGATTAGATGTAGATGCTGCAATCAGCAAGATTATCAAATGATAGACGCATCCTTCCTTCAAGAATTGCAACGATTTAACTTAATAGTTAATAAACGAGTTACCTCTAAGTATACTGGTGAACGTAAATCAATTGGTTCTGGTTCAGGCACTATTTTTAAGGAACATAGAATTTATACTCCAGGAGATAATTTTAGAGCTATTGATTGGAAAGTTTATGCGCGAACGGATGATTTGTATGTTAAAATGTTTGAAGAAGAACGAAATCTTAACGTTCACATTTTAATTGATACCTCTGGCAGTATGGCTTTTAATGAAAAGTTTGATTATGCTGCAAAACTCGGATTGGGTTTTGCATTTTTAGCTCTGAAAAATAATGAAAAAATTCACTTTTCTACATTTGCTAAAGATATTGCAACATTTAAGGGTTCTAAAGGTCAACGGCAAATTCTTACTATGATGGATCATCTGAATAAAATAAAACCTGCTGGCGTGTCTGAAATATTTGATTCTGTTCGGGCCTATAAGAAAGGAATTCACTCTAGATCTTTTATTGTTATAATTTCTGATTTCTTAACAGATATAGATAAGATCATTGCTTCTTTAAAATTGTTAGGTAAGGGACATACTGTAAGAATTGTTCAGGTTCTTGATATTGAAGAGAAAGACATGCCTTTAGAGGGTGATTTTACTCTTTTAGATGCAGAATCTGATGGCAAATTAAGAACGTACATCTCTAAACGTACTCAACAAACTTATGTTAAAAGACTGAATCAGCACGTGAATGAGATTAGAAGTGCATGTAATGAATTAGGGTTTCAATTCTTTCAGTTTACTACAGAAAAGCCTGTTTTCGATACTTTCTTCGAATTAGTTAATAGTTAAGAGAAATAAGTTAATCCCATTGAGGCTATTCCAACCAGTTCTCCTTTAGTCCCCTGCCCTTGTTTTAATCTAATTTGGCCAACAGCCACCCCTTTTAATCCTTCTTGTGTTTCTAGCCGTTTTTCTAAAGGTTCTCTTAAGACCTGTTCAAACATTCTACTTCCTAACCCTTCTGTCACAAACAAATCTCCAAAAGGCGGTTCATCTTTTAATAGGTTTAGATCAAAAAAAGCACAACAGGGCTGAATTGTTAATACTCCCTGAGGAGTTTCATATTGTTGATCCAATCTCAACCCTCCATCATATTTATAGACTGGAATTTGAACCCCGAATGAGGACGATTGCGCTATTGGTTGATAAGCTTGTACCAAGAGTTTATTTCCCGGACCTGGTGAAATCACCTCTAACCCCCCAATAATAAGAGCGTCAGCACGCCCAACTCTTAGAGCGTTTCTTACTGCAAAATCAATCATTCCCGGACGCACATAAACATTAAACATATTATCAATAAAATCTTGATCGGTTCCATCATAAAATCCGTTTACAACCCCACTAGAAGGAGGTTGTGTGATAGTTGCAATAGACATTACTTCTGCAATTTCTTCTACAGTTGTTGGATTTAACCCCGGAACAATTCTTGCATTAGACTGTCCTGGTTTACATCCCTCTCTTATTTTAATCATTTTAACTAGAAACCCCTCTTAATTTATAAATATTCACAGCAACCTTTTTAAAGCATATACTGGTCGTTGTTTTATGGAGAAAGTTTTTTTTAAAACATTTGGATGCAGTAATAATTTTGCTGAATCTGAGATTATGAAAGGTTTAGTTAAACAAAATTTTGCTGTTACTAGTAGTATTGAAGCTGCAGACATAGTTGTTTTAAACTTATGCACAGTTAAAGGGGATGATGCTAGTTTAAGTGCAATTAAAAAAGTTAAGGCAGAACATCCCTACAAACAATTAATTATTGCAGGGTGTATCCCAACTCATTTATTAAAAAAGATTAGAGAACTTGATTCTGAGTGCGGCATTATCAACACACATAATATTGATCAAATAAATTCTGTTATTGAAGAGGTAATTAATAATCATCCAATTGAATTAGTTACACATAACCAGTTAGTTAAACTTAACTTTCCAAGAGTAAGAAAAAACAAGATTATTGCAATAATTCCCATTTCTAATTCTTGTATTGGAAAGTGTTCTTATTGTAGTGTGCGTCCAATTAAGGGAACTTTTTATTCATTTCCTGAGGAGACAATTCTTAAGGAAGTTAAAGATGCAGTAGAATCAGGTTGTAAAGAAATCTGGATCACTTCACAAGATTGTGGTTGTTATGGTATTGATATTAACACAAACTTAGCAAAATTATTAGAAAAAATTGTTGACATAGAAGGAGAATTTTATGTTAGAGTAGGAATGGTTAACCCCAATAATATTACTTCATATCTTGATGAATTAGTAAAAGTTTTTGAGCACAAAAAAATATTTAAGTTTCTTCACATTCCAATTCAATCAGGAAGTAATCAAGTTCTTCAAGAAATGAATCGACAATATACTGTTGAAGATTTCAGAAAAATAATCAATAGTTTTCGTAAAGTTATTCCCAATATTTCTATTGCAACAGATGTGATTGTTGGGTTTCCAACAGAGAATGATGTTCACTTCCAGGAAACTTGTGCATTAATAAAAGGGCTCAAACCAGATGTAATTAACATTTCTAAATTTAGAAAACGTCCCAACACACCCGCATTCAAATTACAGAGTATTGATACTAAAATAGTTCAAAACAGAAGTCGTGAAATGACCCGTATTTTTGATTGGGTTGGATTAGATGTTAATCGTAAATGGAAACTTAAAGAGACTACTGCAATCATTGATGAAGAGGGTAAAGAAGGAACTCTAATTGCAAGAAATATTTTTTATAAACAAATTATTGTTCCTACTGCAGATTTTAAGATTGGGGACAAAGTTAAAGTTAAAATTAAGAGTTTTACTCAGCACTATTTAGTTGCTTAATTTCTTTCAGATCTTCGTTTTACCTGAAGTACCATAATATCGGCATTTATTTCTTTTCTTTGTTCAACAGTTAACCAAAACTCTGTTTCCATTTCTATTGAACATCGCAATACCATTAAATTTTCCTGGGCAGAATTTAAGCTATTTAATGCTCGTCTAAGATCTGGAATGTACTTGTCATCATAATCAGAGGGCGTTAATTTAATCTGTTTTATTGCATTCTTTGTTAATTTAACGCGTCTATCCATTTCACGACCATACATTTCAAGATCCAGTAGTGTACCTGCGATTCTTCGTTTAATATTTTGCCAGGGCATTTTACCATTATCAAATTGTGCTCTGTCTGTTCTGAATTGTGTTCTTCTTGCTTCAACCAATCTTTCAGTTTCTCGTGCATAAGAATGTGATTTTAATAGTCCATTTTCCATAACTTGGGCTGCACGATATTCGTGTGGAAGCGGTTTTCGTAGAGATAATTTTTGTGCTTGAGCAGAATACATAGTTAGAATTGTTGCGGCAGTTGCTAATCCGAGTCCTCTTCGCATAAACAGTGTGAACTAAAGGTAATTTATAAAGAATTTGGTATTTTATTCCATACAAGGCAGATAAGGTTTTATCAATTTCATTGCCTGCCCATAAGCATGATCAAACTCAGTTACATTATCTTTTACACTTCCCTCTCCTTCTTGAAGGTGTTGTAATGCAGTATTTGTCTGACTTTCCCAAGTAGCAATTTCTTCCAGCAAATCTGGAGCTAATTGTTGCTGTATTGATGCAACCAAGTCAGTAAGTAATTCTGCATCATCAGCCATTTCAGAAATCTCATGGTGAGGTAATCTGGCAGGAGGTGTATTTTTCATAAATATGTTAACAAATACGCTTATTTAAAGTTAACCAAAACATTTATAAAGACATTTTGATTACTAGTTTAAAGAGAGAAGGAAAAAAACATTCTCCCCGGTCTGTAAACGACCGACTTGAACATGAAAACAAAAATGAAAAGGCTCCTACCGAGCTTAAGAGAAAAAAAACGGTATATTGTTTTTGAAACAACAAACCCAAATAAGGTAGATAAGGCTCTAAAAGACTTTTTAGGTATTCTTGGTATGAGTAAGGTTAATCCGCTTGTTATGAAGGATAAGTTTAAAAAGAATAGAGGAATCGTAAGAATAAATCATGCTTATAAGGATGAAGTTATTATGGCTTTGTCTTTGGTTAATGTCAAAGTTATTGGCGTTTCCGGAATTTTAAAAAAAGCAGATGAGAAATACTTGAGGTGAAAAAATGCAACCAATGCCACATCAATTAATGGGATATGATAGAGCAATTACAATGTTTAGTCCTGACGGACGTCTATTACAAGTTGAATATGCTAAAAAAACTGTTAAACAGGGTTCTGCAGCTATTGCAATGATTTGTAAAGATGGGCTTTTATTTGTTACAGATAAAAGAATCTTAGACCCGTTAATCGTTACTAGTGAAGTTGAAAAGATTTGGCAAATTGATGATCACATTGGAGTGAGTGCTTCAGGAATTTTATCAGATGCTCGAGTATTAATTGAGCGTTCTCAAGTTACCTCTCAACAACATAAGGTTACTTATGATGCGCCGATTGATGTTTTAACTATTGTTAAGGATATTTGTGATCTTAAACAGTTAACAACTCAGTCTGGTGGATTAAGACCTTTTGGAGTTTCATTATTAGTTGGTGGGATTGATGAGGAAGGCAGTAAGCTTTACCTTACAGACCCTACAGGAATTTACTTCCCTTACCAGGCTATTGCTATTGGTGAAGGTGATGGTGAAATTACTGAAATACTACACAAAAAGTACAAACCTACTTTATCTATTGAGGAAGGATTAAAGTTAGCATTAGATTCGTTGAAGTCTGTTTTAGGCGGAAACTTCAACATTGATAGAATTGATGCAGCATACATTAATGTTTCTGATAAGAAATTTAAACGGTTTAAAAAAGAAAAATTAACAAAATTATGAGGAAAAAAAATGACAGAAAGTAAATTATTAATTAAAGATAAACAAATTGTTGTGCCTGGCGAAGAGCTAGCACAAGGCATGGACTATCTTCCTTCAACAGGAAGTTATAGAGATGCAAACTCAATAGTTTCACAATTATTGGGATTAGTTAGAATTGATGGAAAAGTAATCAAAATTGTTCCATTAACAGGACAATACATGCCTAAAAGGAATGATGTTGTTGTTGCTCAGGTTTCTGATGTAACTTATTCAGCTTGGTCTTTGAAAACATTTTCGCCATATCAGGCAATGTTATCTATGAAAGAAGCAACCTCTGAATACATCGAAAAAGGAGCAGATCTAACAAAGTTTTATGGGATTGGAGATTATGTTGTGGTTAAGATCACAAATGTTACCTCTCAAAAACTTATTGACGTTACAATGAAAGGACCTGGACTTAGAAAACTAAGAAAAGGACGAATTATTAAGGTTAATTCAAACAAAGTACCTAGAATTATTGGTAAACAAGGTAGTATGGTTGGGATTGTTAAACAACACACCCTAACTCAAATTACTGTTGGCCAAAATGGTATTGTTTGGATTTATGGTGAAGATCCAAAAATGGAAAACCTTGCTGAAACCGCAATAAGAAAGATTGAGGCTGAATCCCATACTGATGGGTTAACAGGTAAAATCGAAGAATGGCTTCAAACCGAGGTGAAAAAATGAGTTTCAAAAAACGACCAGATGGAAGAGATTTTGACGATTTAAGACCTATGGAAGCTAAAGCAGGTGTTATCAAAAGTGCAGATGGTTCTGCAATGTTTAAAATTGGTAAAACTGTTGCTTTTGCAACTGTTAGAGGTCCTAGAGAATTATTTCCTAGATTCCTTAAAAATCCAAAGAAAGGTATTTTGCGTATTTATTACCAAATGATGCCTTTTTCTGGTGTTGGTGACAGGATTAGACCTGGCCCAAATAGGAGAGCGAAAGAAATTAGCATGGTTACAGAAAAATCATTAAGTGAAGTTATGCTTCTTGAAGAATTTCCAAATTCAGTAATTGATGTTTTTATTGACATTCCACAAGCAGATGCTGGAACAAGATGTGCAGGAATTAGTGCTGCAGCTATTGCTTTAGCTGATGCAGGTATTCCTATGAAGGAACTTGTTGCTGCTGTTGCAGTTGGAAGAGTTGACGATAAATTAGTTGTTGATTTGGATTATGCTGAAGAGGCTTATGAAGATGGGCCTGTTGCAGATGTTCCAATTGCAGTAACTTCTAGATCTAACAAAATTTCTTTACTCCAAATGGATGGGGAAGTTGATAAAGATCAAATGATGGAATTGTTGAAAAAAGCTAAAATTGCTTGTGCTAAAATCAACGAGGTACAGAAAAAAGCCCTTAAGGATAAGTACGAGGTGCAAAAATGATACTTAATCAAGAAATGAAACAACACATCATCGACTCTTTGAAAAAAGGAGTACGATTTGATGGTAGAAAAAATGATGACTTCAGAGAGGTTAATGTTGAATATGATGTTGCCCCTTCTGCAGAAGGTAGTGCTCGTGTTACTATTGGTGATACCATAGTTCTTGCAGGTGTTAAGTTAGGTCTTGAAAAACCTTACCCTGACACCCCTGATTCAGGTATGTTAATGGTTAATGCTGAGTTTATGCCTATGGCTAGTCCAGAATTTGAATCTGGTCCTCCATCTATTGCTTCTATTGAACTTGCAAGAGTTGTTGATAGAGGAATTAGAGAGAGTGGAGCTATTGATGTTAAGAAGTTGTGTATTGAAGCTGGTGAAAAAGCGTGGAGTGTAGGTATTGATGTTATTACTATCAATGATGGTGGTAATTTAATGGATGCTGCTGCTCTAGCTGCCCTAGCTGCTCTTAAAGCAACTAAATTTCCAAAAGTAAAGAAAGATGGTAGTATTGACTATAAGGAAAAAACTAAAGATAGTTTACCTTTAGTTAAAGAACCTATTTCTGTTACTGCTCATTTAATTGGTGATCAAATACTTGTTGATCCCTCAGTTGAAGAAGAGCAAAGCTCAGATGCTAGAATTACTGCTGCGGCACTAGATGATAAAACCATTTGTGCTTTACAAAAAGGTGGTGAAAGAGCATTATCTGAAGAGGAAATTGATCAAATGCTTACTTTGTCTTTGAAAAAAGCTGCAGAGTTAAGAAAGAGGTTATAAAATGGAAGCATACACTAAATTCGAAAAAGCTAGGATTGTTGGTAGTCGTGCATTACAAATTTCCATGGGTGCACCAATTTTAATTAAGTTAACGCCTGAAGACATTAAGTCTATGGGATTTAATCCGATTAAGATTGCCATGACTGAATTTGAAGCAGGTGTTATTCCAATTACGGTTAAACGTCCGCACCCTAGTGGCGAAGTTGAACTTAAGAAAGCTAAATAGCTTTTATTTTTTTTCTTTTTTTATTATAGAATTATAATTTTAACATTTCTTTATTCTTTTCAAATACTTTTACTAATTTTTGTATTTCCTTTTCTGCTCGTTCGTTAGAATAGTTTCGTGTTATTTCAAAGTAGATTGTTAGCCAGTTTAGCCAGGCTACTTTCAGGCCCATTATTGACTGGTCATTTAATGATTCGTAAATTTTCTCTGCATATTCTTGAGAATTAATTATTAGATCCCTACTTAGTTCAGCATATGATTTTTCATTAATTGTGATTCTTGAGGGTTTTTTCTTTTCAAAACTTCCACTTTTAGTGAATTTTAGTTTTACCTCTCTTTTTATTATTGATTTGTAATACCTGACTAATTGAATGAATTCTTTTAGAATTTGATTAAACATAGGCATGACACTTTCATCAGGTTTTGAGTAATGTGCAGAAGATGCGTGCTCTTTAACCCCTAATTTTAGTTCTATCACGTTTAGGGTTTCACATAGTGCAGTTATTGTAATAAATACGTCTATTCCAAAGTCTGTTGGGAAAAACCTACTTTGTAATAATTGTTTATATGCTACCGGTGATAAGCAAAACTCTCCAGGTGCAGGACTTCTTAGACTTGAATCGAATAATGCGTTAAATAAGGGGTGTATTAGGTGATTTGTTATTAGACAATCATTCTTATCTCGTACATAATTTGGTATTACCACATCATACTTCTTCTTTAAAACTGCGTTAAGCATGTCTTTTATCCAATTTTCTTTTAAACTGATAAAGTCTCCATCTATTAATAATACTGCCTCAGAACTGTGCATTACTGCTTTTTGTAGGATTGTTTTTACAGCTGAACCCTTTCCTCTTTTTCCTTTTTCTGTTACAAACTTTTTTTCGGTTATTGTTTTAGTTTCATTGAATTTTTGTTTGGTTTTATCGCTTGAAAACCCGTCAGAACAAAGGATTAATGCAGGATATCTTGAAAAGTGTTTGGTTAGAGCTTGATCTATGGTTTTAACTACGTTAGAAATGGTTTTTTCACAATCTCTTGTGCTAACCCCCACGATTATCTCATATTCCATCTTGTGCAACATAAGCTTCTTAGTATATATTTAAAAAGCTTTTCTTTTATGTTTTATCGTCGTTAAGAAAGGAACTTTTATTTAAAAAGCTAACCTAAATGCACGCCAGAAAAGTCTTTTTTTTCCTTAATTTCATCTGTTTTAATAAATGAGGAAAAAAGAGGTATTTTAACTGGTATTGCGAAGGGTACAAAGTTAGATGTGATTATTGCCTCGCCTTTATCAAGTGAGGCTATATTACGACCGTCTGAACTTAGGTCTTGTGCCGAGGAATCGATTATTGCGCTTCTTTCAGGCCCCATTTCTATTCCCAGAATTATTTTTGTATTCATATTAGCTAGAACTGTACGTGGAATGAGTGAGGGTAATTGTGTTATGGCTATTAGACCCACTTTAAATTTTCTTCCCTCTCGGGCTATTGTTGAGAATATGTTCGAGCCTTTTTCTAAGACCTCTTTTCCCAGTACTCTTGGTGCTTCTTCTAAAACAATTGAGACAACCGGTTTTTCTTTAAGTTCGCCAGAGATTTTATAATGTTTATATTTGTTGAATATTTCGGTTGTTATTAGTGACCCAACAAGTATTTCTTGTCTTCCTGAACAGGAAGAGGTATTAATAATTACTGTTTTGCCCTGTTCTAGTTCTTTTGTGATGTCTTTTATTGTTGTCTCACCTGCTTGCATGTCAAATATGCCTGTACACGTTCCATTAACTATGTTCAGTAAGTCTGTTATTCTTCTTTTTACTACTGCTAGTGTTGCTTCGTTGACGTTTTCTAAGCTATCTAAGTTAACTACCTCTTTTATCCATTCTTCCCCGTATTTTTTGTAGGCAAGGGACAAGCACTCTTTTTGGGGGGTGCTCCATTCAATTACTCCCTCAAAGTGTTGTGGTTTTACTAGTTTTGCGTTGATTTTAAGAGTTCGTTCTCCAGAGGGCACATTAGATGGGGAATAATATTTGATTCGTTCCTTTTTTGGGTGTGATTTTAGTCGTTCATAGTATTCATCATGAGGGTCTAGAACTAACATTCCTGCATATCCTTCGGTGATTATATTCCATAAAATTACTGAAGTTAGGTTTGATTTTCCTCTCCCGGTTGTTGCAGGTATTAAAACGTGATGGCTTAACACATCTTCTCCTTTTAATGCAATAGGAACATCCAAGATTTTACTTCCTGAACGTAAGTTCCCAACAAATAGTGGTTTCGCGGGGGTTACAAAGTTTAAGTCTTCTTTTTTTACCTCTCGTACCTCTGAGAAAAAACCAGGCATTATTTTTGCTGATTTAGGCGTGTCTTTTAGTGTTAATAAACTTTTCAATACTGCCAAATTATATAATCTTAACTCTGGATCCATGAACTCAGTATTTAGTCCTTGTTCTAGATTCATTCCAGAAATAAGTTCAAGATTGGATTGGGATATTTGGCTTCCAAAGCTTAAATCTGTTACTTGTAATAACACTTTATTATTTTTGTTTTCTGCTACAAGCAATTCACCGATTTCAAATTCTTCTTCAGATTTTTGTCTAGCAATTATGTTTTCAAAACTTCCACTGATAATTTGTCCTTTTACCATGGAATTATTACAAAAAAGAGGTATTTAAAGATTTATATTCTACTTTGTTAAACTCCCTCAGAAACTTATTGTTCAAACTTTTTTCTTAATTTTCTTATTTTCTTTATGTCTCGTTTAAATGCTAAACTTTTGAAGTGTATGTCTGCCCAATCTTTTAGGTCTTGTCCTGCTCCTGCAAAGAAGTAAATACATACTGCTGCACCTAATGAAATAATAAAATAAAGGTATACTGACCAGTCTTTATTTTTTTGTTTTTCAGGTGCTAGTTCTTCTAATTTATCTAAGAGTACAATATTTAAGTTGTTTAATTCGATGTTGGCTCGGTAATATGCGTTTTTGTCATCACTTCTTAAATATGTTGCTTCTGTTTTTCCATCGTTTAGGATTAAGTTTCTTCCCTCAATCCTGTTCAAAGGCATTTTAAGGTTAGCTATTGCACTTAAAGATTCGTCGGTTATAAACGTTATTTTTTGGTATGAATCTGTTAAGTCTAGTTCGATTTCTAAATCTAACATTAACAAGTCTTTTGTATTTATTCGCAATCCTCCCAAATAACTTTTATCTAAAGTTACTTCAAAGTAATCTTCGGGTTCTTCTTTTAATATTTTATAACCAGAGGGGGTTGATTCTACTTCAGGAATTATAATTGATTCTGATTCTTCTGCCATTATCACGCCTTCATCAATCTGTTCTTCTATTTCTTCTACTTTGTATTTTATTGTTTTAAAATCAAAGAATGTGTCTTCTGCTAGTTCAACTTTTATCAAATAGTTTTTTGATTCAAATATGTCCTCGCCACTTTCATTAAAATTATTTATTATTTCTTGTTTTACAAACTTTGCTAAAAGTCCGTCATAATTACTATATGAGACTTGAGTGCCATTATAGAAAACTAGCCTTGCCAAGACAATATTATTCGTTGTTACTCCAGGATTGCCACTTACTACTACGAAATCGTCGTTCCACCCATATGATGATGAGCTAGGTCCTAAAAAGTTACAACAACTTGTTGCACCATAGCAAGAGGATGTATAATCTGCTTTTTCTAAACTATATACTTCCCAGAGTGTACAAAGGGATCTCTTGTCCATATCAAGGAAAAATAGAGGGTTAAGTTCAAAGTCTATTCCATCAGTTAATGAGGATATTCCATCATTGTCTGAATCCCAATCTCCAGTTCCGTATTGTAGTGTTAACCCAATATCGGTTCCTTCTGGAAGCTCAACATATTCTTCTACTGCTACGGCTTCTTTTGATGTTGATCTTTTAAGTAATGTTACTTTTTGTCCACCTTTTATTAGGCTTACCTCAACATTTCCAGTTCCGTAAATTTCACCCTCCACGGTTAAATCTTTTACTGAAACATTTTGCCCCGGACTCCAAAGGTAAACTCCGGTTTCAGAAAAGTGTTGGTTTACCTCAAACGCTTTTTCTTTTAATATTAGATCTCCAACTACATGTCCGGTTAAATCAACGAAATTGCTTGAAAATAATGAGAGTGTAACTAATAAAATAAGTATGCTTACATATATTGTCAGGTTGTTTTTCATTTTTGTTAGTATGAAATGGAGAGATGAAATGCCAAAAACCACTTTTGCTTACGGGTTAAGCTTAGGGAAGTTAATTCCTGGCATAACACCCCCCTCAAAAAAGGGTGATTATTTTAGTTTTTCTTTTAGTTTGTTTATCTCCTCAGTTATTTTTTGTACATCATGGTCTAATCCTTTCATAAATCTAAAGTTAAATATTGGTTCTTCTTCTATGTAATGTGCAGGTGCAAAGTGTCTTACTGTTGCCATGCCTCCAATTATTGCTGCTCCCAATAAGATGAAGTACAATAAGAATTTTGTACTTTGGTAAAAGTCTTTGAAGTTAAAGCAAGGTGCACAAATTCCGCCACAGTCTATTCCTTTTTCGTTTTGGTTTTGTATGCTATCTTCACAGGTTCCAGGAGTTGCAAACATTTCTTTTGCTACTACTTCACAAATATCGTAATTAGATGTTGCTTGTTCGAATTTTTGTGTTCCACTTACGAATACTTTATCTCCCGTTGTACAATCCGGAATATTGATTTTTAGGTATCTTTTACTTCCAACATCTATTTTATCTAGTCCGACCTCATTTGCAACCAGCATTCCGACTAACATTCTTGCTTTTTGGTCGTCATTTAATTCTGTGTGTGTTAAGTATAATTCCCAGTAATCTTCACATATTTTATCTACAGGGAATCCCCCAATTGTTCTTACGTTTGTTGTTGTTAGTAGTCCGTCATTTGTTTCAGTGAAGTTAAATAATAGTGATGAAGATATTTTTATTGGTCCTGCTTGAAAAATGTAAGGTTTGGTTCCAGCTACAACTCGGTAATTTACGCCTCTTACTCGTTCGATTACCCTAATTTTCTTTAGATCTTGTATTGATACGCTATTAAAGTCAAATAAGGTGTTTAATGATTTGGTATTAGCCAATGCACCAGCAAACGTGTTTAAGCTTTCAAAGGAATGTACTCCTTGATTTGGTACGCCCATTAATACTAATTCTTCAACACTTTTCAAGTATGGTTTTCTTGTTTCTTTTGCATCTAACAATGCGTATTGGGATATTACCCCTCCCAAAGAGTGTGCTACTATGATAATTTGTTCATATTCGTTTAGATTAACATTCATTAATTCGGAAAACTCTTCGGCATTATCTTCTATGTGTTTATTGTGTGGGTATCCAAAGGTCCATACGTCTACTGGTTGTCTTGTTAGGCTAAAATCGTTGATCATTGCTTGGAAAGATGCAGGTGTACTTCCAAATCCATGAACTAGTACTACTGCTATGCTTGAATTTTCAGTATATTCATATACTTCTTTTAGGCTTGCGTTTAAACAATCTACACAAATTGTTCCGAGTATTGCAAATGTTGCTTCGTTGTTTTCGTTTAAGTATTGTGTTAAATTATCTACTTCTATACTTGCTGTTTTGGTTTCTTTGTTTATAGTAGTATCAAATAATCTCCAATTTCTTCCCCTGAATGCTGCTATTTTGAGTGTTTCCTCATTTATGTTCTCTGCTAGCTTGTATGGAAGTGTTAGACTTACGTTTAGGTCTGTTGGAGGTGCGATTTTGATTTGTGTTGGTAAGCCAACAATTTTTAGACTTGGATTTTCAGGTTGGGTTATGGTTGCAGCAAGTCCTTTTATTGCCACATATACATTATCAGTAGGGCCGTGGAATGTTGCACTTACATCACCAACACTTATTGAATCAGATTCTAAAGTTAGTGTTTGTTCTACTAATGTTTGATTTAGTGTTTCTATATTTGGTTGATATATCTCTTCAGTTCTTAGATATTCTTGAACTAAGTTATCTTCACAAACCAATGCAGATATATTTTCTGCTTTTACAGGTCCGCAATATCCCCCCCGACATACATAAACTTCGAAGTCGTCATAATTATAAGGTACTGCTGCAGTTAGGTCAACTGCCCCTCCGTCACAAGTTAATTCGAATGGGTCTACTACTATTTCTCTACCTTGTTCAAGAGGGATGCTTATTTCTTCACTTGTTGGGCTAAGTGTTACTTCTTGTAGTGATTCGTAACAAGGTACTTCGGTATTGTTGGTTTTATTGCCTTCAAATTTAGTATATGTTGTGAATCCTTCAACTCCATCTATGTCTGCTTCATTTATAGTAGTGACTACGCTTTCAATTACTTCAGGACTGAATACTTCACAATCATCCCCTTCACAAGGAGGAGGTGCTACAGTACAACTTTCTGATTCTGCAGGTTTTCCATCGGTTGTTCCACATCCTTCTAAATCTACACAGGTTCTTGTTCTTGTTCCCGCAGTACAACTACTCCAACTATTACAGGTCCAGGCAGCATCACAAGTTCCATCACAATCACTTGGACAACTAGATGCGGTTTCATCTCCATTACAACTTCCATCACCACATTCTTCTGTAGGTTCGTCACCGCCACCGCCACCGCCACCGCCGCCACCGCCTCCGGCTGCGCTTACGGTTATGGTTACATTGTTACTATCTGTTGTTAACAAGCTATCTGATGCTGTAAATACTGAGTAGTGTGTTCCCTCTGTACTTGATGATATTGTTACAACTCCTGTATCCTGATCTATTGTACTGGTAAATGTTCCTGTAGTTGCGTTGGTAAAATTCAAATCATCATTGTTTGGGTCTGTGAAGTATGCGCTTAGGTTGATTGTTGTTGAACCTCCAGAGGTGAATGACACGTTTGGAATGGTTGTTGTGGTTGGTGCAGCATTTGCTGTTGTATAGTTTATCCAAATTATTGTTGAATTTTCATTTCCTGCTGTATCATTTACTGTTATGTTTAACCAATAGACTCCGAATACGTTTGTAACGTTGGTTAAATATCCACTACTGTTTATGCTGAAGTTATCTGTGTTATTTACACTAAAGCTGTCTACTGCTACATTGTCTGTTGCATTTATGGTTAGGTTTAGTGTTGCATTTAGGTATTCTGTTACATTACTTATTCCTGTGAATGTTGGGTTAGTTGTGTCTGCTGTTACAGCATCCTGTCCATTTGTAAATGCGTATAAGTCGTTATAAGATCCGTAGTAGACAATTTCGTCTGCTATTGATGCTGCAGTTATGGTGCTTTGTGAGTGTGTTGACTCCCAGATGTATACTCCGGTTGTAGCGTTCAATGCGTATAATGATTTATCTGCACTTCCTACAAATACCACTCCCTCACTGACAGTTGCAGCTCCTAAACCTCCGTTTGTGGTGTAGTTCCAGATCTGTGTTCCGTTTGTAGCGTTTAGTGCATAGGTTCTATTGTTATTTGTTGTAACATACAGTATATCGTTTGCTATTGCAGGATATTTTGCAGTTCTTTCTAACATGGAAAAATTCCATATTTGTGTTCCTGTGGAAGCATTTAATGCATAAGTGTAATTGTCTAAGATGGTTGTCAGGTACAACATTCCTTTTGATACTGGAGGCCCTCCCTGTAAGGTTTGAGAATTTGCTCGTAAGTTAAAGCTCCATTCTTGCGTTCCATCAGTGGCGTTATACGCATATAATATTTTTTCATCTACATTGTAAACAAGTCCGTCTGCAACTGTTGGAGAATTTTGGGATTCGCCTCCGGCTTTAAACCAAACTATGCTTCCATTAGTTGAGTTCAGGGCATAGAATGTTCCGTCTCCTGCTCCGCCATCTATAGTTGCTAAATAGACTAATCCATTTGCTACTGTTGGTGAAGCACGGATATATTGTGTGCTTCCAAAAGTATAATTCCATAATTGTAGTCCAGTAGTATCATTAACTGCAAAGAATACAGCGCTATCAGAGCCAAAGAATGCTTTTCCATCTGCTATTGCTGGAGAGGAATAAGCAAAATCATTTTCTTCTCTTGTAAAATTCCAGATTATGCTTCCTGTTGTTTTGTTAAGTGCGTATGTGTATCTTCCTTGGGTAGATCCTGTTGAGGCATATACCATTCCGTTTGCTATTGTTGGAGTTGCGTATACAAAGTCTGTTCCTGCACTAAAGTTCCATAATTGTCCAAATCCGCTCATGTTAACTTCTGCAGGATAATAACCAGTATGATTTAGGTATCTTCCTAACATTCTCCATTCTGAAGTGTTTTGTGATGAACTATTTGCTCCTGAGACCAAAGGAACAACTTCATAATATGTTATCAAAGTGTAATTATCAGTAGTATTACAATTGCCACCTGTATCACATGCTTCTAATCCCCACAAGTAAGTTGCATTATCTTGTGCAAAGGTAAAAGATATATTATACGAACCATTCACCAATCCACTTGAATTAGAAAAGTTATACGCTCCATCCAATAATAAACTAACATTAGCTAATGCAGTTTCATCACTTGCATTACCAGCAAAATAAACAACAGTTGAAGTAGTATTGGTTTCATTAACAGGAGCTTCCAGAGTAGCATTAGGCAAAGTTGAATCAACTATTGCAGCAGCATTTCCTTGGCTTATGTTACTTGCTAATAATTGGTATACGCCATAACCAATGCCCAAATAAACATATCCATTTGCAACCGCAGGACTAGAAAAAACATCTAAGCCAATTGAAAAATTAGCATATTGTATGCTAACGTTACTTGCATTCAACTGATAAAGATTATTATCATAACTCCCAACATAAACAAAACCATTCGCAACCGTAGGACTAGAATGAATGTCATCCCCTGTCGTAAAATTAGCATATTGAATACTGATGTTTGAAGCATTCAACTGGTAAGTATTATTATCATAACTCCCAATATAAACAAAACCATCCGCAACAACAGGACTAGACTTAACAGTTCCTCCAGTTATAAAAGTAGCATATTGAATACTAATATTACTAGCATTCAACTGATAAACAGTCTTATCATCAAAACTTCCGATATAAACAAAACCATCCGCAACAGCAGGACTGGAAAGAACGATGCCGGACGTTGAAAAGTTAGCAAACTGTTGACTAATGTTAGATGCATTCAATTGATAAACATAAGAATCAACTCCCCCAACATAAACAAAACCATTAGCAACAGCAGGAATAGAGGAAACATCCTGACTGATTGTAAAATTAGCATATTGTATACTAACATTACTTGCATTCAACTGATAAAGATTATTATCATCACTTCCAACATAAACAAAACCATCCGCAACAACAGGACTGGAATCAATATCCCCCCCCGTAGTAAAGTTCGCAATTTGTTGGCTGATATTAGAGACATTCAACTGATAAAGTGTGTCATCTCTGCTTCCAACATAAACAAAACCGTTCACCACTGCAGGTGAAGAAGAAGTAAGACCCCCTGTCGTAAAATTAGCATACTGTATTGAAAGGTTTGAAGCATTCAACTGATAAACATTATTATCATAACTCCCAATATAAACAAAACCATTCGCAACAGCAGGACTAGAATAAACAAAATTGCCTGTCGTAAAATTAGCCCGATTCAATCCACTAACTGTGGGATAACTTACTCCATCCCAACTAGTATGATTTAAGAATTTCCCAAACATCCACCATTCGGTTGCGTTTTCTGATGATTGATTGTAAACAGTAGGGGGTTCAACATAATAATGCGTATACAAAGTAAAGTTCTCAGTAGTATTACAGTTCCCACTTGTGTCACAACTTTCTAATGCCCATAAGTAAGTGACATTATCTTGTGCAAAAGTAAAAGATATATTGTAACTACCATTCACTAATCCACTAGAATTAGTATAATTATACTCTCCATCCAATAATAAACTAACATTATCTAATGCAGTTTCATCACTTGCATTACCAGCAAAGTATATTGTGGTATCGGTAGTATTCGTTTCATTAATTGGAGCTTCTAAAGTAACATTAGGCAAGGTTGTATCAACTATTGCAGCAGCATTTCCTTGGCTTATATTACTTGCTAACAACTGATAAAACGAATCGTCCCAACTCCCAACATAAACATAACCATTAGCAACAGCAGGAGTTGCATAAACATTATTTCCAGTTGTAAAATTAGCATATTGAATACTAATATTCGAAGCGTTTAACTGATAAATGTTGTCATCCATACTTCCAACATAAACAAAGCCATCAGCCACACTAGGAGCATAAATTCTATCACCCGATGTAAAGTTGGCATATTGAATACTAATATTTGAAGCATTCAATTGGTAAATGTCATTGTTTTCGCATCCAACATAAACAAAACCATCAACAACAGCTGGGCTAGAAGTAAGACTGCCTCCAGTACTAAAATTAGCATATTGAATACTAATATTCGAAGCGTTTAACTGATAAAATTTAGCCCCGCCAACATAAACAAAACCATCAACAACAACCGGAGCTGAAGAATAAGCACCCCCCCCCGTAAAGTTAGCAACTTGTTGGCCGATATTACTAGCATTCAATTGATAAACCGTATTATCATAACTTCCAACATAAACATAACCATTAGCAACAGCAGGGCTCCACCAAACTTCATGGCCTGTTGTGAAATTAGCAACTTGTTGACTAATATTCGAAGCATTCAACTGATAAACATTATGATCGTTACTACCTAAATAAACATATCCGTTAGCAACTACCGGAACGAAAGCACGATAGTTTGTTGTGAAATTAGCAACTTGTTGACTAATATTTGAAGCATTCAACTGATAAGTATAATTATCGAAACCACTAACATAAACAAAACCACCACCCGCTACTGGGCTCGAAAGCACAAAATGACCTGTTGTAAAATTAGCATATTGAATACTAATATTCGAAGCATTCAACTGATAAACATTATTATCATAACTTCCAACATAAACAAAACCGTTAACAACAGCTGCACCCGCATGAAAATTACTCGATGAGGTGAAATTAGCCCGATTCAATCCATTTATTGTTGGATAGCTTACTCCATCCCAAGAAGTATGATTTAAATATTTTCCAAACATCCACCATTCAGTTTCATTTTCTGATGATTGCATTGCAATTGGTTGAGGATCATAATAAGTCCACAAAGTTCTATTTTCTGTTGTATTACAATTTCCACTAGTATCACACGCTTCTAAGCCCCATAAGTAAGTAGCATTAGTTTGTGCAAAAGTAAAAGATATATTATAACTTCCATTTATTAATCCAGTAGAATTAGTAAAATTATATTCTCCATTTAACATTAAACTAACATTATCTAATGCAGTTTCATCACTTGCATTACCAGCAAAGTATATTGTGGTATCGGTTGTATTAGTTTCATTAACAGGCAAAGATAAAGTAACATTCGGTAATATCGTATCAACTACCGTTAAGATTGTAACATTTATTTTAGATGTTTGGGAATTAATATTTAAACTGTCAGTTAAATTAACAATACCAAATATTTCATAAGTAGACATATTGTTCCCAGTCGCATTCACATAAAAAACAACCAATTCTGATTCACCACTGTTTAAAGATATAGTGCTAGGATTATTTGATTTGTTTGTATACAGAGTAACATTAGATCCAACATGAACTAAGGGATAACCCACCTGAACTCTTTCCCAAACTGCAGTTTCATCCAATTCAGTCACATCTTCATCAGATTCAGCCACAGTCTCGTCTGATTCTGCCGTGATGTTTGTCACTGCACTTACAGAATAAGAAGAAGAATACGCACTCTCACTAACTATATTTTCTAGTCCCTCAACATTTCCTAAATGATCAAACTTAACTAACAATATATCTGCACTGCTTCCCCCATAACTACTTGTAGAGCCAGAAACGACAAACCCTTTATCATCAGTCTCAATAATAGACTCCCCAATATCGGTCAGTCCTCCACCCAGACTCTTAGTCCATAATTCATTACCCGAACTATCAAACTTAACTAACAAAACATCAATATCTATACCACCATAACTCTTAGTACGTCCAGTTACAACAAAACCGCCATCACTAGCCTCAACAACGGCGTGGCCTTCATCATCGCTATTCCCCGACAAATACTTAGTCCATAATTCATTACCTGAACTATCAAACTTAATTAATAAAACGTCTGCATCACTACTTCCATAACTATGAGTATAACCTGTTACAACAAAACCACCACTAATTTCAATAACATCATATCCCCATTCAACAGATGCCCCGCCCACACTTTTAGTCCATAATTCATTACCCGAACTGTTAAACTTAGCTAACAAGACATCTACTCCACCATCACCATAACTCTGAGTATAACCTGTTACGACAAAACCACCATCACTAGTCTCAACAATACTTCTACCCACATCGTTATTATTTCCCCCTAAACTCTTTGTCCACTGTTCAACCCCCGAACTATTAAACTTAACTAACAAAATACTATCTCCACCATCACCATAACTCTGAGTGGACCCTGTAACAACAAAATCACCCTCGCTAGTCTCAACAACATCAAAGCCTTTCTCAGAACTACTTCCTCCTAAACTCTTTGTCCACTGTTCAGCCCCAGAACTATTAAACTTAACTAACAAAACATCATAATCGCTACCACCATAACTGTAAGTATGGCCTGTAACAATAAAACCACCATCACTAGTCTCAACAACACTATAGCCCCTCTCACTAGAATCTCCTCCCAAACTTTTAGTCCACAATTCATTGCCAGAACTATCAAACTTGGATAATAACAGATCACCACCCACCCCCCCATAAGAAAGAGTGTCACCCGTTACGACAAAACCACCATCACTAGTCTCAACAATAGAAGTTCCATAATCGCTCGACGTCTCCCCCAAATAAGTTAAATACGTTATTCCATTACGTAAACTAACATTGGATTCTCCGCAATTCCCTTGTATGCAACTTGCATTCAAAGTAACATTAAACCATTCATTTTGTGTTACGTTAATATTGGTTGTTGGATATGTAAGGGTTATGTTTACTAAAGAATCAATTGCAACTGCATTCCCTAAACTAATATTACTTGCTAAAAGTTGATACAAACTATCATCCGCACTCCCCACATATACATAACCATTAGCAACCGCAGGAGAAGAAAAAACAATCCCCCCCGTTGTAAAATTGGCATACTGTACTAAAGTACTGGAATTCAACTGATAAACGTTATAATCATTGCTTCCAACATAAACAAATCCGTCCGCAACAGCAGGTGCTGATTGAATGCTGTCTCCAGAAGTAAAATTAGCTGTTTGATTCATAGTTGTTTTATTTATTTGATAAATGGTTCCATCAGTATTTCCAATGTAAATTGAGTCCTCAACAATTGTGGGGGATGAATAAGTAAAAATCCCATTTAAGACGGTAAAGTTAGAAGATTGTATGGAAATATTACTCGCATTCAATTTAAAAATATGACCTGTTGTTTCGCTAAAATCTGAACCTCCCACGTAAACAAATCCATCAACAACAGCAGGTCCCGAATATTGTTGGTCCGGCGTAGTAAAATTAGCATACTGAATACTAACATTATTCGCATTTAATTGATAAACATTATTATCCGCACTTCCAATATAAACGTAGCCATTAGCAACAGCAGGACTAGAATAAACAGTTCCCCCAGTAGTAAAATTCGCATATTGTATAGAAACATTACTTGCATTCAATTGATAAACATTATGATCATTACTTCCAACATAAACATATCCATTAGCAACAGCAGGACTGGAACGCACTTGGTTCCCGGTAGTAAAATTAGCATGTTGTACCATAGTACTAGAATTTAATTGATAAATACGACCATCATCACTTCCAACATAAACAAAACCCTCAACAATAACTGGCGAAGAAGTATAAATGACTCCTCCAGTTAAAAAACTCG
Source organism: Candidatus Woesearchaeota archaeon (assembly GCA_018653365.1). Taxonomy (GTDB): domain Archaea; phylum Nanobdellota; class Nanobdellia; order Woesearchaeales; family JABIAG01; genus JABIAG01. Next base: position 421,597 of record JABIAG010000001.1, on the reverse strand, counting down.
TTTCAGTCAGGGAAATATTAGTTGCATTAAACCGATATACGTTTTTATCCCAGCTTCCAGCATATACTGCGCCTTCAGCAACGGCTATTCCGCTATAAAAATTATTTGTCGCTGTAAAATTAGCTCGGTTCAATCCACTCACAGTTGGATAACTTACTCCATCCCAACTTGTGTGATTCAAATATTTTCCAAACATCCACCATTCTGATTGGTTTTCTGAAGATTGATTGTATGAAGTTGTATCAGGAGTGTAATCAATAACAGTTCCAAACGCATATAAATCGCCATTTTCTGATGCCACAAACAAGTTTCCATCCACAATCGCGGGTTGTGCTTGAGTTGTATCGTGTATTGTGTAATTCCAGATTTGTTCTCCTGTTGTTGAATTAATAATAAACACTGAATTGTTTGCTGCTAAAATTACCTCTGTTGGTGTTGTTGTTGCTGTTGCGTAAATGTTATTTCCGGCTGAGAAGTTCCATACTTGTTCACCGTTTGTTATATTTAATGCATATAATTTATCATCATAAGAACCTGCATAAATTTTTTCTTGATCTGTTGCCAGGCCTGCAAGAAAATAATTACTACTTTTAGAAAAATTCCAGATTAAATCCCCATTGGTTTTATTATATGAGTATACCTGTAAGTAAGCACCAAAAAAAACTTCGTCTCTAACAATTAGGGGGGTACTGGCTAAATCATATCCGTAACCACTTTGATTCCAGATTTGTTCCCCATTTGTTGCATTTACTGCATAAAACTTTCTTCCCCTACTTCCATAAAAGATCATTCCGTCGCTATATCCTGGGGAGGATGAAGCGCCTCCAACACCAACACTGTGTGAATTGTTCCAGATTTGTTCTCCGTTTGTTTGATTTAGTGCAAAGTACTCTTCCATTGTTGATCCAAAGAACACTTTTCCGTCAACAACTGCAGCACTAGTTCTTATCTGGTTTGGTGATGAAAAATTCCATACCTCTGATTGATCGGTTATGTTTATTGCATAGAATATTCCCGTTGCACTTCCAAAATAAAGTACTCCATTTACCAATGCAGGTCTTGCTTGTGAAGAGGTTACCAGAGGTACCTCCCAAATTTTTTCACCGTCTGTTAAGTTTATTGCGTGTAATTTTTGATCATTTGCAGGTAAGTATGCAACGCCATCTTTTATTGCAGGCCCTTCAGATAAAGAACTTCCCGTAGAATATGTCCACATATTACTTAATGAAGATATATTCAGTGATTCAGGATAATAACCAGTATGATTTAAGAATCTTCCTTGCATTATCCATTCAGAATTAGTTTGTGATGATGAATTTATTCCCGCATATCCACTAAAAGAATTAACTGTGAATGTTATGGTGGCCCCATTATCTGTGAAGTCAAGATTAGTTTCATACCAGCCAGAATTACAACTAAATCCAGTTACGTCAAACTCGTCACATTTCTGTATCGCGTTTACTTCGCCAGTCTTTGTTAGTGTAACTATTGCTTCGTCCACGGTTACGTGATCCATTGCAAAAACTTCTGTATTTTTTCCTTCAAGAGTGCCCAGCTTTGCATTTACTGATTTGGTCAATCCTTTTACAGTTACTTTTGATTTTGGACTTTCAGATGCTGCTCCGAATGCAGGAGCTTCTTCGCCAAATACCAAGTCAAACTTGCCGTCTTGTCTTTTTGTTTTTTGGGCAGACAATTCATATCCCAATTCATTCTTAAAACTAACAGTTATGTCTTCAGGGATTGCTTTTTCAGTTCCCTCAAGTTCAAGAACTAAATCATCAACTAATTCTTCAACGGGTGTTGTTGGGGAGAAACGGTCTACGATTTCTTCTTGTCCAATAATTGAGCTACTTGAATACTTAATAGAATTTATTTGGTAACGTACATCTCCAGCTATTTCAAATCTTAGCAAATATTTTTTAGATTCTAACCCCCCTAAATCACAGGTTTCTGTGCAGGATTCATCAAAACGTACTACCTCATTATCTACGGTGAAAGAATTTATCAGATATTGTTCTTGTTCATGAACTAAATATGTTTTGACCTCTCCTGTTCCAGATACGTTTCCAGACAACGCAACTCCGTGAAGGTTCACATTATAGGATGGACTCCACAAGTATACTTTATTAGATTCGTACCATTTATCTACATTATCTTGGAACTCTCCATCCACAAACATTCCAAGTATATGAGTAGTCTTACCGACGAAGTTTAGGTGTGTTCCAAATGAAACTAGAAATATAATAAGTACTAGCAATACAGAGACATGAAACCATAGGTTATTGTCTTTCATACGTACTCCCCAAAAAGGGAAGTACTATTCACTAAATTGTAAACTATTTCCCCCAAACTATTCACCCGTAATACTTCTATTTTTGTAAAAATAGTATATAAACTTTGTGTGATCACTTACTAGTGAAAGCCTTCACTGGACACTGGACAGGTCCTGCCAGAAAGTATTTAAATCAACTCCCCATCCAAACGGTTATGACAACCAAACTTACGGCAGTTTTTCTTACTGCAGGTACATCCTCCAGATTTGGGGGAAAAATGAAATTTTTGGCACGTATTGGTCCAAACAATGAAACTTTATTAGAATTATCTCTTAACCAAACAGTTTTTGCAGGGTTTGACAATTTTGTTTTTGTTGCTAGTGAAAAATCGCTTAACCCTCTAAAAGATGAGTTTGGAACTGAATTCAAGAACATTCCAATCAGTTATTGTATTCAACAAACTCCCGAGTACAGAGAAAAGCCATTTGGTACTGCTCACGCTCTTCTTTCTGCTAAAGAATCTGTAAAAAGCGCATTTATTGTTTTAAATAGTGATGACATTTATGGCAAAAATACTTTAAAAAGTATAATTGATTATCTTAAAGAGAACAAGGGGCATTATTGTCTTGCGGGTTATAAGGCAAAGAATGTTTTGTCCAAAGAAAAGAGCAACAAAGGATATATTAAAACAGATGATAATCTTTTTTTGAAAAGTATTGAAGAAAAACTGGGTGTTACAATTTATGACATTCCTTCTAAGTTCAAAGAGGATTCATTTTTGTCTTTGAACCTGTTTGGTTTACAACCTGCTTTTCTAGATTATCTTGAAGAGGTTTTCAAACAGTTTATTGAGGATAAACATCCCTCAAAAGAGTTCATGCTTCCTAATGAAGTTGGCGATTTTATGAAAAAAAACCTAATTAAAGTAAAAGTTATTCCCACCGATGATACTCAGATTAGTTTGACTTTTCCTGAAGATGAAGAGGTGGTTCGTAACAAGCTAAAATGGCAACCTTCCTAACCAAACCAGTTCCAAAAAAAAGGATCATTAATATTTTAAATCCTACTTTTAAAAAATGGTTTTTTACTAAATTTAAAGATTTTACTCTTCCGCAAGAGTATTCTATTTACACTATTCATAGTCGTGAAAACGTTTTAGTTTCAGCTCCAACAGGTTCAGGAAAAACACTTTCTGCTTTTGGTGCTATTTTAAATGAACTTATAGATCTTGAAGAAAAAAAGTTATTAGAAGATAAAATTTATTGTGTTTATCTTTCACCGCTTAAAGCTCTTTCTAATGATATTCAAAAAAATCTTCTTGAACCTTTAGAAGAAATGAAGAATAAAGGGGTGAGAGTTGGGTTAAGAACAGGAGATACCACTCAGTATGAACGGGCTAAACTTGCTAAAAGTCCTCCCCACATATTGATCACCACCCCTGAATCTTTAGCCATCATGCTTTCTTCTCCAAAGTTTAGAGAAAACTTTCGTAGTGTACAGTGGTGTATTGTTGATGAAATTCATAGTTTAGCTGAAAACAAGAGAGGAGTGCATCTTTCTTTGTCATTAGAAAGATTACAATATCTTGCTCCAGGTTTAACCAGAGTTGGGCTCTCCGCAACTGTTGCGCCTTTAGAAAGTATTGCTGAATTTTTAGTTGGAACTCGCGAGTGTAAGATTGTTGATGTCCAATTCATTAAAGAGTATGATTTTCAGGTTATTAGTCCTGTTAAGGATTTAATAAATATTTCTCAGGAAAATTTACATCAAAAAATGTATGAATTAATAGATGATCTAATTCAAAAACATAGAACAACCTTAATTTTTACTAACACTCGGGCTGCTACGGAAAGGGTAGTTCATCATTTAAAGGATAAGTTTCCTAAAAATTATACTTTAGAAGGTGATGATGCAACCAGTCTTATCGGTGCCCATCATGGCAGTTTATCTAAAGAACACAGGTTTAAATTAGAAAATAATTTGAAAGCCGGTAAGCTTAAGGCTGTGGTTTGTCTTGAAGGTAACACAAAAATATTAAATTCTAACGGTGAATGGATTGAGATTAAAAATCTAAAAAAACAAAAAGTACAAAGTTTAAATAATTTAAAGTTAAGTAATGAGACAATATTAAACAAATTCAAAACTAGAAACCAACAACAACTTTTAAAAATTGAAAGCAATTTAGGAAGAAAAATTGCTTGCACAAAAAACCACAAGTTTCTCACAATTCAAAATTCAGAATTATGTTGGAAAGAAGCAATCAAATTTAAAAAAGGTGACTTCATTGCACTTATCAGAAAAAATAAATTTAAAGAACTTAAAAATGAAGAATTAATTAAATACACATATAAGAACTATCCTGAAACAGGCTTTGCTGAAATAAATAGTTTGTTTCGAATACAACTTAAAAATAGTATTATAAAAAAGTTTGGATCAATAAAAGATTTATGGGAAAAACAGTTCAAAGAAGATCTTTCTTATTCTCAATTAAGATCTGCACTGAACGGCGAATACAAGTTTAAACTTAAAATACTTAACAGGTTAACAGAACAAATTAAAATAAAACAAACAGACATATTTAAACAAATAACGCGAATTTCGTCTGATAAAAGTTCATTTCCTAAAATAAGAATTAATGAAGAATTTATGCGGTTATTGGGTTTTTCACTTGCAGAGGGATACATAAACCATAGGGATTTATATGCCTCAAACAAGAATAAAGAAGTTCTTGAGTACTATTTTAAACTAATTAAAAAAATATTTGAAAGATCGCCCTGGAAGAAAATAAATCAAAACGGAACCACAACTCTTGGTTTAACCTCTTCTTTTTTGGTTAATTTCTTAGAAAACTTGGGATTTATCAAAGGTCGAAAATCGCGAATATCTAAACTACCCTCGTTTATATTTAGATTAAAAAAGGAATGTGTTTTTGAATTTTTAAGTGGGTATTTAGATGGGGATGGTTATTTAGAAGTTAAAAACAACAGAGTTTATTCTACCGGGTTTTGTACAACCAGCAAGGTTTTAGCTGAAGATATTTCAAAACTATTACTCAGAGAAAACATAATTTCATCAATCAGATCCAGGTATTGTGATGAATTCACACAAGTTAATGGCCGAACAATACACAAAAAAGGATGGTTTTACACAGTAGTAGTTATTGGAGGCGAAAGTTTAAGAACATTTGCTAAACACATTCATCCTGCTCGAAACAAATTAAAACATTTAAAAGAAGTCCTTGAACTAAACGGATACACAAATATTGATGTAATCCCAAACATTAAAAAAGAACTAAAAAGTCTAAGATTAAAAACAACGCTTAGCACATATAAATTACAAAAAGAGGGATTAAATCCAGCAAAATACGAATTAGGAACAAGAAACATAAGTCGAAAACAACTAAATAAGCTTCTAACAAAATATAAAACAAAAGAAAGTTTACTAAATTCTTTAAAAGACTCAGATATATTTTGGGACAAAATAAAGAAGATTAATATTATTAAACCAAGTAAATACGTTTATAATATTGAAGTTAATAACACTCACAATTATATAGCTAACGGTTTTATCACAAAAAATTGTAGTACTTCATTGGAGTTAGGTATCGATATTGGGTATGTAGATTTGGTTATTTGCTTAGGCAGTCCAAAATCTGTTTCTCGTGTGCTCCAAAGAGCTGGCAGATCAGGTCATTCATTAAACAAAAAAACCAAAGCACGTTTAATTGTTTTAGATCGTGATGATTTAATTGAGTGTAGTGTGATGCTTAAATCTGCATTAGAAAAAAAGATTGATCGAATTCATATTCCAACTAATGCATTAGACGTTCTTGCTCAGCATATTGTTGGAATGGCTGTTGAACAGGACTGGGATGAAAATGAATTGTTCAACGTAATTAAAAAAAGTTATTGTTATAAAGATTTGAGTAGAAAAGATTTTGATGAAATTTTGTCATATTTAGCAGGAGAATATGTTAGTTTAGAAAGCAGATACATCTACGCTAAAATTTGGAGAAATAATAAGAAGTTAGGAAAGAAAGGAAGAATGACTAGAGTTATTTACATGACTAACATTGGAACTATTCCTGATGAAACTGCAATCAAGGTTAAGATTGGAGATTCGTTTATTGGTACAATTGATGAAGGTTTTTTAGAAAGATTAAAACCTGGAGACATTTTTGTTTTAGGTGGAGATATTTATCAATTTAAGTTTGCAAGGGGTACAACCATTCAAGTTAAGGGTTCTATTTCTCGTCCCCCAACTGTTCCTTCCTGGTTTTCTGAACAACTTCCTTTGTCTTTTGATTTAGCAACAGATATTAACAGATTTAGAGGGTTAATGCAGGAAAAATTAGAAAGTTGTTCAAAGAAAGATATTTTAGACTTTATTCATGATTATTTGTATGTGGATAGTAAAGCTGCAGAAGCAATTTACAAGTACATGAAAGAACAGTTTGATTTTTGTAACACCCTCCCTTCCAATAAGAAAATTTTGATTGAACATTATGATAAAGACGATGAAAAAAAGATAATCTTCCACACTCTTTTTGGAAGAAGAGTTAATGATTGTCTTTCAAGAGCTATTGCTTTTTCTATTTCGTTAACACAAAAGCGTGATGTAGAAGTGGGGATTAGTGATAATGGATTTTATATTTCTTTTAACAAACCAATTAATGTTACTGCTGTTTTAGAACAATTAAATACTGAAAATATTGAAAAGGTTATGAAGCATGCGATTGAAAAATCTGAAGTTTATAGAAGAAGGTTTAGGCATTGTGCTATGCGTTCTTTGATGATTTTAAGAAATTATATGGGCAGATCTAAACAAGTTGGTAAACAGCAAATGGCTTCTACTATTTTAATGAAAGCTTTAAGAGAACTTAATCCAGATTTTTCCATTCTTAAAGAGGCCAGAAGGGAGGTTTTAGAAGACTTAATGGATATTGAAAATACGAAAGCAGTCTTAAAAAGGATTGAGGACAAACAACTAAAAATCGAAGAAATTCATACTAAAATTCCTTCACCATTTGCTTTTAATTTAGTTCTTCAAGGTCATTTAGATATTTTAAAAATGGAAGATAAAATTGAGTTTTTAAAAAGAATGCATTCTATGGTTCTTGCAAAAATATCTTTATCAAGAAACAAACCTAATGTTGCTAAACGTTTATTTAATGATTCTGAACAAGTAATAAGAGATAAAAGCAACCTAACTGACCAGGCAATTGAATCATTTAGAAGTTATCAAAAAAAGTTAGATCCAGTTCAACAAAGGCTAATTGATAAAACAAGAACTTTAAGACGAATTCCAATTAGTTCCAGAAAAGAATTAATTAAAATATTAACTGAAAAACTTCCAATTAAAAAAGTTAGTTCTTATTTTATTGATGGTTTTCAGCAGTATAAAAAAGAGATTATGCGCGATTGGCCTAAAGAACTTGTTGATTTTTTGATTTCTTACATTAACAAACGTGAAAAGTTTGATTTTGATAAATACTTTAAGAGTATTGCTGACAGTCCTGACACTCAGAAATCACTAAAAAAGGAAGCATTGATTACGAACATTCAACTAACCGCTCGAAGACAGAAATGGGAGGATGAATTAAAGTATGAACTTATTGATGCCATTAGCAAAAAACAAGTTAGTAAAGAAACTAAGAAGTTTGTAAAACAATTTATTAAAGAAACAATGCCTAAATATGTTAGTGATGATTTGTTTTTCTTTTTAAAAGAATTATAATCCAAGAAGTTCTTTTTGATGTTCTCTTAATTCACTTAAAGCTTGAACGGTTGTTTTGCTATCTTCATATTTAAGTTTTCTATAAAGTGCTGTTGCCTCGCCAAAACCATCTCTTATTTCTTTAGCAGTGTGTAAGTGGATAAGTCCAAACGGTACTATTATGTCGGTTTCTTGATAAGTTTGGTGCGTGACTAAACCATCTGCCTGCACAGTAAATCCAGCATACATTTCTGGCACAGTACCCTCCCAAAACCTAAGTTTGCCAGATCTGCGCCAGCTTTCATTATGAAAATCTCTTCCCCCATGTTCTTTTAACAATGCTTCACCATTTCTTGTAGGGCACATAGTGGTATAAAATAAGTTTAGTTTTTTCCATCTTTCTTCTGCAACTCTCTTTTTTAATTGTGTTACGGCATCATTTGTTGCATTGTTATTTGCTTCATGCGAAGTTATTTTTAGTCCATCAATCACCTCAAAATTATTAATCAGGTGTGCCATTCTTTTAATGTATGCTTCAAGATTGTGTCTTGCTAGAGGCCGAAACAGATCATAACTACACTGTACTGCAACAAGCCCTGTTTTTTTGTATAATGATTCTAATCTTTCAAATATTGAAAGAACCCTTTTGAAAGGGCGACCAAAAGTAGAAGTAACAACTCCCACAAGGGTGCCAACTTTAAGTAATTCCTCAACTACATCAACTAAATCTTTATCTCCACTTTCATAGGTTAAAGGTTCTCCCAAAGATATGGAAACAGAACCCATCATAGGAAATCTGAGCTTTTGTAAGCTTTCAGTAAAAACATCAAAATCCATCATTGGCCCATCCGGTCCTGCAGGGGAACAGCAATGTAAACAGTTAAGAAAACATCTCATACTTACAGCATAATCTCTAACTAATATTGTGTCTTCCAACATTGCAGGTGAAACCTGTCTTTTAGAAAGTTTAGCAAGTATTGGTTCAACAGGGTTTGGCACTACAGCACGAATTACCTCCTCTAAGTAATCAGTATATCCTTCAAATTTTGATTGTACTGAATCCTCCCCAGAACAACGAGTTAATCCCCTAAGTTTTGTTTGTAAACTTGTAATTACACTCTTTGCGCTTGGAGGGTTAGTAATCCAATCAAGTTTTGCTTCGCTAGCAGCAAAACTGCATAGATCTTCTAAAACTGCATAAGTTCTAGTAAAAGTTGAACCTAGGTCTCCGTTGAGATTAGGCAAAGGTCCTTGACTAACTTCATTCTGACCAAATAATGCCTGTAAATCATTAACGGTTAACTGTGTTTTAAGCATGAATTAGGGGGTTGTTTTAGCTTTTATAACGTTTTTTAAGAATTGTTTATAATCCAAATTCGTTTACAAATTCTTTTATTATTGAGTATTTATTCAAATATTGCATTCCTTTTTCTGTTAGAGATATTTCTTTTCCTTTTTTTGTAATTATTTCTTTTACTAACTCTTTTTTTTGTAATTCTGTAAAGTATTCATTGAATCTTTTTGTAGACATATTTGATTTACGTAATAAAGGTGTGGGCTTAATTGAATTACCTGATTCATTTACGACTTTGAGTATGTCTCTTATCACCTCTAATCGCTCTCTTTTCTTAGCCATGTTTCATCATTATTTTTATCACTTTGTATAATATTAAAAAAAATAAGATTATTGATGTTAAATAAATCGCCAATTGTAATGCTATCATAAATCCTGGAATCAAAATTCCAATTATGTTTAATATGCCAAAAATAAACAATAACAAATAAAGAATGTGAAAATGTCCCTTATGTTTTAGTAGGGATAACAATATCATTATCACCAAAACTACTAATTGTATTAATAATATCAAAAATGGATTTCGGGTTATAATTGTTAACACTGCAATAAGTAGTGCAATTATGTGAAACACCCAAATTTTATTTTTGAAGTGTTTCCAAATTATTGCATATAAAAGATAGAATATGGCAATTAAACTTGCATACATGAATAGTAGTCCTGCTAACATTCCAAAAATTCGGGGTGCTAAATCAAAAAAGTGATGCACTCTTCTTGTCATGAATAGTGTGTTCACTATGAATCTAAAGAAAAATGCTAGTGCAAAGAATAAGAATGCCTCTCTAAAATATTTTATTCCTTTATGTGCGCTTAACTTGTATACTTCTTTTGTTAAAAAATAGATCATTAAACTTATTGCTATAATTATTATTGCATAGATTAGTTCTACTCCCATCATTTGGTTCATCATTGGTGCTAATCTGTGGATCATAAGTCCATTTTATTCTTTTTTTATTTATAAAATGCATGGATTTTATGTCCATCTTGCTTATAAACAAGTAAGATTTTTATAGATTATCAAATGGAGGTAAGTAAAATGAAAAAAACAACTTTAATTTTAGGAATAGCAATTCTTGCACTTTTGAGTGTTGGCTTTGTTATGGCAATGCCTTTTGCTAAAGATGCTGAAACAAAAGATGCTTTAAGAACTGCTGTTGAGAACAACGATTTTGATTCTTGGAAAGCTCTTATGGAAGCTGAAATAACTGAAGAAAATTTTAATCTAATGGTTGAACATCATGCAGAAATGGGTGAGTTTCGAGAGGCAATGGATGCAGCTAGGGAATCTGGTGATTTTGAAACCATAAGATCTTTGAAAGAAGGTATGAAAGATAACCTACCTGAAGAAATGTATAATCAGTTTCGTATGAAACATAAAGGTATGCAAAAAGGTAATTGTCCTTTTAGTAACTAATTTGTTTTTTTATTTTTTCAATTACTAACAGAATTGTTTGCTAACACTCTCTTTTTACAATCATTGATTGAACTAATTTTTTGTGATTCGTATTTATGATATGTTGATCTGTTTATGTTATCACACCAGGAGGGTTGGTTTGTAAATTTTCCAATATTTCTATAACAATCCATGAAACCAGCATGTCCTTTTGGAATTTTTTCGCACCAAGTAACATCTGAAGGATATTTAGCTACCTTTCCATAACAAGAATTTAGTCCAATATCGCTTCGTATGTTATCACAATAATTAAAATTGTGTTCTTCTATTGCAAAGTTTGTCCAGCAAGCCCTTTCTTTTGAAGTGTCTGCTACACTACACCCAAATTTAGTTTCGCTTATTGAATCTCCACTAACAACGAATAAAGATATTCCAATTAAGCCAATAATTATTACTGGCAAGAATGCAAGAAGGGTTAATTTTTTTTGTTTCTTAACAATTAAGAACATAACTGTTAGAACTAAACCTAGAATAACAAGCCAGATTAGTTTTGGTAATAGATTGCACTGGTAGATATTCCCCCCCCAAGCACATGCAAAACTATTCAGTGCTGAAGCCATCAAAAATACCATTGCCACTACTGCAGTTATTGCTATTGACCAGACTTTATGTATTCTCACAAAGTTAGAAGAATTTAATACTTTAAAAATCTTTGTTGTCTTATCCCTTCATCACTGCTAAAGGTTTCAGGCGCACTACTTTTTTTGCTAATCCGACTGAGTCACTTACTTTTATTACTTCATCTATGTCTTTGTATACTGCGGGTGCTTCTTCTGCAACTCCTTTTAACGAACCTGCTTCTAAATCTATTCCGCAATCACATAATTCTTTTCTAACATCTTCGCCTTTTATCTCTCTCATTGCTTGTGATCTTGACATTACTCTCCCTGCCCCATGTGCAGTTGAACCAAAAGCGAGTTCTTCTGATTTCTTGGTTCCAACTAATAAGTATGAAAATGTTCCCATGCTTCCGGGCATGATTACTGGTTGTCCTACAGAACGGTATACTTCAGGTACCTCTATTCGTCCGGGTCCAAATGATCTTGTTGCCCCCTTTCTGTGCACACATACCTTTTTCATTTCACCATTAACCGAGTGTTCCTCTATTTTTGCTATATTATGACATACATCATATACTAAATGGTTTTTACTTGAAGGAAAGTGTTTCTTTAACACCTCTCGTACATAGTGCATCATTAATTGTCGATTACAGAATGCGAAGTTCACTGCACAATTCATTGCTGACAAATATTTCTTACCCAGCTCTGAATTTATTGGAGCGTTGATTAACTCTCTATCTGGCAGGTTTTCATTTCCATATTTGTTTTCCATTTCTCGAATGAAATCTGATGCTACTTGGTGCCCTAATCCTCGAGAGCCTGAGTGTATCATAATTACAACTTTTCCTTTCTCTACTCCGAAGGTTTTAGCGACTTCATCGTCAAATACTTCATCTACTTCTTGTATCTCTAAAAAGTGATTTCCAGCACCCATTGTGCCTAATTGTCCTAGACCTCTTGATTTTGCTTTTTGGGAAACGTCTGCAGGGTTAGCATTTTGCATGCATCCGTTTTCTTCACATCGATCTGCATCTTCTTTAACTCCAAATCTTTTTTCGATTGCCCAGTTTACTCCTTTTTTCAAAACGTTTTCTAGTTCTTCTATGGATAATTTTTCTTTATGTCCTCTTCCAACTCCCGATGGAACCTCTCTGAATATATCATGTAAGATTTCTTTTTTCTTTTTTATCATGTCTTCTACAGTAATATCTGTTGCAAGTATTCTTACTCCGCAGTTTATGTCAAATCCCACCCCTCCAGGAGTTATGATTCCGTCTTCCATGCCAAATGCTGCCACTCCACCTATTGAAAATCCATATCCCTGGTGTGCATCGGGCATTGCTATTGATGCATTGATTATTCCGGGTAGTTGTGCTACATTACTTACCTGTTCTAGTGATTTGTCTTGTTTGATCAAACTTATTAATTTCTCGCTAGCATAAATTCTTCCTGGTACGTTCATTTTTCCAGTTTTTGGTATTTCCCATTCGTATTCGGATATTTTTTTGATTTCCATTTTTATACATCTAGCACTACTTGTGCTTCCCATCCTTTTTCTGTTTCTTTTACGTACATTTCATTATAAGTTATTGCTTTAACATCATTTGTTAGTTTGTAATTATCTATTATATCCCCCTTAACAGTTGCTACCAGTCTGAATCCATCAATCATAACTTCTGTAACGTCTGACAAAATAAAGTCTTCTGCATCAAATAAGAATAAGAATTCTTCTAAAAAGTTTCTTAACATTGATTCGTAGTCTTTTCCTTCAACTCCAACATCTTTTTCTTCTATTTTTTTTATTTCTGTTCCTTTGGTCATTGTTTCTTTTAGTGCCATTGCTGACTCTTTGAATACTTCCTCTATACTTTTACCTTTAGCTCGAAACTTTATGTCTGCTGTGTGTTCTAAAAACTCGTATGTCATACTTAATATTACAATCGAATTCTTTATATAGTTTATTGTTTCCTTCTTGTTTATGAAAAAGAAAGTCATCATCGACACTAACTTTTTACTAATTCCTGCACAGTTTAAGATAGATATATTCTCAGAGATTAAGCGTATTATGCAACATCCATATGAATTATTCATATTAGATAAAACAATAATGGAATTGAATAAGATTATTGAAGAACAAAAAGGTAAAGATAAAGTGGCGGCTAAATTAGCGCTTCAGCTTATTGAAGGAAAAGTTAATCTCATCAAAACAGACGCAGGATTAGTGGATGATCTTATTGTAGAATTAGCTGATGAGAACACGTTTGTTTGTACCCAGGACATGGTTCTAAAACAACGTCTTAAGGCAAAAAAGATCGCAATAATCTGTATGAGACAACAACAGTACCTTTGCCTAGTCTAGCTTCTCTTCCCCACGTATCAATTTTTTTTGAAATAGCATTTTGTTGGTTTGCGCACCAAGCTCCAAATTTGTCTAATAATGAAAACTTGTCAGCTCTTAAGGGTTGATAATCTCTTATTTCTGTCTCAATTCTGTATTGTCTTGGTTGATCTAGTAATCCTTGTCCAGTTAATTTTGGTGATACAACTAAATTTCCTTGCCATTTTCCCCCAACATAAACTAATTCTGAACTCCAATCAGTTACTTTAATCTCTGCTCTATCGCACGGAAGAAGAGAACTCAGTGCTACTCCTGGGAGAATGGTTCTAACTCGTCTTGGTAAGTCACTTTCTTTCATATTCTCATCCGTAATCCAGAGTTTATTTTAAAGATTTCCATACTTTACCCAAATACCCACAAAAAACAAAACATTTAAATATAAGTTATACTTACTAGACAGTGGTGAATACAAATGATTAAACCAATTAAAAATTATATTGCAAGAAAAGGTCACGAAGGTAGAGTATTGGCTTGTGGAATCCTCGGCGGCACTGCGGGTGGAGCAATTCCCGGTTTTATTGCACAATACATTCAAAGACTAGATGGTGGAGCTCAAGAACTTGGCAAATTAGTCGATAATTGGCAATCAAGAGCTAACAGTCTTTGTGACGGAAGTCTTGATATGCTAATCGATATATTTCGAACTAATGCAAACCAAGTAATTAGTCAAGAAGGCGATCTAATTGCTAACACAAATGAAAGGTATCAATTTCTTAGAGAAGCTGTAGATGCTTTACAAAATGCAGGAATGTTTGAAAAACCAGTCGAATTTATCAGATATTTTGATCAAGAGATGGCAACCAAAGCTTTTGACGTTTTCAAAGACAACCCCACAGTAAGTATCAGTCCAGAAGGACTAGCTTATGCAGCAGTTGGAGCCATAGTTTCATGTTTAGCATATGATGCGCTTACAGAAGCCGGTAAAAAGGCCTGGCAACTCGGAAGAAGAGTGGTTCGTGGAAAGAATCCCGAAAACCCAGTCTCTGTTGAAGAATAATTTTTTATTTTCATTTTTTAATTCTAAAAAATAAAAAGATTTCCATACTTTACCCAAATATTTATATATCTTGACTCAATCCTGCTAGTATGAACTCAGAAGAAAAATTTGATTTAATCACACGTAACCTTCAAGAAGTTGTTGGTAATGATGAACTTAAAACATTACTTGATGAACGAGATTTAAAGGTTTATATTGGTATGGCTACTACTGGAAGAATTCATACTGGTTACTTGATCCCTTTAACTAAAATTTCTGATTTTCTTAAAGCAGGATGTAAAGTTACCATCTTACTAGCTGACATTCACGCATTTCTTGATAATATGAAGTCTACCTGGGAACAATTAGAATTAAGAACTCAATATTATGAGTTTATCATTAAAGAAGCACTGAAATCTTTAGGTGCTAGTGTTGAAAAACTTAACTTTGTTAGAGGTAGTTCATTTCAGTTAGAAAAAGATTACACTCTTGATATGTATAAAATTGCTGCACTCTCATCAACAAGAGATTGTACTCGTGCAGGAGCGGAAGTTGTTAAACAAGTTGAAAGTCCTAAATTATCTGGATTGATTTATCCTATTCTTCAATCATTAGATGAACAATATTTAGATGTTGATGCGCAGTTTGGTGGTGTGGATCAAAGAAAAATCTTCATGTTTGCTAGAGAATTTCTTCCTCAAATTGGATACAAGAAAAGAATTCATCTTATGAATCCTATGCTTCCTGGACTTTCGGGTGGCAAAATGAGCTCTTCTGAAGCTGCATCTAAGATTGATTTATTTGATTCTGCAGAAGATGTTAAGAAGAAACTAAATAAGGCCTTTTGCGAAGAGGGCAAAGTTGAAGATAATGGAGTTTTAGCTTTTGCTCGAAGTGTTGTTTTTCCTAACAAGTCCACATTACTTATTGAACGTCCTGAAAAATTTGGGGGAAACCTAGAATTTAGTACTTATGATGAACTAGAAAAAGCATTTGTAGCTAAGGATTTACACCCAATGGACCTAAAACAGGCTATTGCTAAAGAAATTAATGTAATTCTTGATCCAATCAGGGCTGCTTATGATAAAAACAAGGCTATGAAAGAAATTGTGAAGAATGCTTATGATTAAAGCGAAAGCTTTAAAAACACTTTACTATCCCTTTCTCTTGAGGTTTTATAAAAGATGTACTACGAAATGAAATTAAAAGATCACATCCGTGTTCCACCTAAACTATTTGGTGATAATACTAAGTCTGCTTTGATTCAACAAATTAAGAAAAAATATGACGGATTTATTTCTCAAGATTTGGGGATTGTTATTGATGTTGTAGATGTTGTTGAAATCGGTGAAGGAATTATTGTTCCTGGTGATGGCGCATCTTATTTTGATACCCAATTTAAAATTATTACTTTCAAACCAGAATTACAAGAAGTTATTACAGGTAAGATTAAAGACCTAGCTGATTTTGGAGCATTTATTACTCTTGGTCCAATTGAGGGAATGATTCACATTTCTCAAACAATGGATGACTTTGTTAGCTTTGGAAAAGATAAGGTATTACAAGGTAAAGAATCTAATAGAAGTTTGAAAATTGGTGATGAGTGTAGAGCTCGAATTATTGCAGTTTCATATAAAGATATTACTAATCCAAAAATTGGTCTTACCATGAGACAACAAGGTTTAGGAAAACCTGAGTGGAATGAGAAGAAAGAAGCTAAAGAAGAACCAAAAGAGGAGAAAAAGAAATAAAATGGTTAAACTAAAAGCTTGTAAAAAATGTAGAATTTTTGTTGAAGGTAGTCAGTGTCCACTTTGTAAAGGTACTGGCTTTTCAAATAGTTGGAAAGGTAAAATTTACATTCTTGATCCTGTTAAATCTGATATTGCTAAAGAAATGGGTGTTGAAGCAAAAGGCGATTATGCCATTAAGGTGAATTAAATATGAATATTCTAAATAAAAAAGAAACAAATAATGAATTATTGGGAAGAAAAGAATACAGACTAGACATGAGTTTTGAGGGTGCAGTTCCAAGTAAAGAAGCTGTTAAAAAAGAATTATGTTCTCAACTTAAATGTAAAGAAGACCTAAGTGTTGTTCGTGAAATTATTCCTAAATTTAAATCTAATATTGCAAGTGTTGAAATTTTAGCTTATAATAAAAAAGAAGACCTTGAAAGAATTGAGGGTTACTTAATGCATAAGAAAATTGAAGAAAAATTGAAAAAAGCTGAAGAAGCAGCTGCAAAACCTGCAGAGCCTGCTACTGAAGCTAAACCTGCAGAAGAGAAAGCAGAGGAAAAACCAGCAGAAGAACCTGCAAAAGAAGAAGCAAAAGGTGATGAATAATGGCTGACGATAAACAACCTGTAGTAAAAAAAGGCAATCCTTCTAAAAGATGGGAAAAGTATGAAGCTGGCGAACCTTTAAAGAGAAAGAATCCTTTTTGTCCTAAGTGTGGTCCAGGTATTTTTTTAGCTAATCATAAAGATCGTAAGACTTGCGGTAGTTGTGGTTACATGGAAAAAACAAATACTGAACCTTCTGATAAAAAAGAATAATTATTTTATGTTTTTCCTGTTACTTCTTTGTAAGTTTCGTTTAAGGATTCTTGCCAACTTCCAGGAACGTATACATCACTACTATCAGGATAATTTGTTGTTCTAAATACTACTTCATCTTCATCACATACCAGTCCAATGGTTACTTCACGTATTGTTTTATGTCTTCTTGCTTTTTTTCCTTTTGGACTAAAGTCCCATCCTTTAAAGGTAAAAACACGTTGTTCCATTTCCGTGATGTAGAGTTCTCCTCCATAAAATGCAGTCACTACTGTTAACCCAGTATCATCTCGGATCTTACCTGAATCTCCTCTTCGGGCAAGAATCATTCTTGCTCGACGTAACACTTCCCCTGGATTATAACTGCATTCACTATCAACCATTTCATAACAATTTAATATATTTAGAATTATAAAGTTTACTGGTTTTGTTGCTTGTTCAAAACATTTTTTCTTGCTGCAATTTTTTGCCAAGTTATCCCAGGAAATTGAATCGCTATTTCTACTGAACCTTTGCCCTCCCTTATTTGTTGGTCCACAATATTTAAGTCAGTTTCAGTTAACTCTACTGGTTGAGATTTCTTTTGTTTTTTCTTCTTTTGTTTACCTGACTTATTCTCACGAATATCTCTTCGCGGGATCATCCCTTTTGAAAAACAAAGTTTTCTATATCTATTAAATTGTGCTACCCTCATACTAACCTGTCTTTGATCTAAAGCAGCATAGTTAAGATTAAAAACTACTTTTTTCTTTTGACGTTGCGCACTCACTAAATCTTTGAAATCTTGTCTTGAAAAGCGAAACATATCTACAAACATGGGAGTTCCCTTATCACTTACATATCTCAGTCTATCTTGGGCATCGCAAAAGTAGGCACCTATCCCTTGATAATAAAGCAATTCTACAATTAAATCAGGAGAAACTATGTTTTGAGCAACAACCAGTTTTCGAAGCATTTTTTGCGCTATATGAAGTCCTAAAGAAGAATGTAATCCATCTAAAGAAAAACCCTCCCTTAACACTTTTTGCACTTCAGGCTTTGCTGAAAGTAATTTTTCATATACTCTTTTTCTTGACCCCGCATTTACAAAAGGATGTGCTTGACCATTCGTTATTCCATCAATCATTATTGAAACAATTGCTCCAGAGATAGCATCCGATCTTCCTTTAATCTTACTCTCATAACCCTCTACATTTCTTAAATGCCTATTTTCTCTATAAGTCTGTTTATACCATGTTGAAGCATACCCGTGTTCTCTATGACCTACAAACCAGGTTGCAAGAATCCCATTATCTCTTAAAAGTTGTCTATATGCGATACATCTTATCAAGTCTCTTTCATCAAAAGAAAACTGATTCATTGTGTCAAGGTTCATAAAATCAAATTGAGTTGGAACTTGTATTAAATATTCCAATAAATTTACGGGTTTTTCAATTAAGTTTACTTCAGGAATTCTTTTCTTAATCAAAGCATGAACGTTCGGATCTTCTTCCACCACAGTGATATTTTCTGGTTGAATCCCCATAGGAACCCACATAGTTTCTAATTCTGTTCGTTCATGTCCCATTAGAGTTAGAACTTTAGCTTCTGACGCAGGTTTGTACAGGTGACTTAGGCCAAATTTTAGAATATCCTTCCTCGCCCGACCTTTTGTTTCAAAAGTATAAGTATCTTTCATTAAGAACGAAAAGCCAAATCAAGTTATAAAGGTTATTGAGTATTGTGTCTGTGCAGTAATAACAAAACCAATTAAGAATCAAAGTTTTACTGCTTTCCTTGAAATACTAGTAAATCTTCTGTTGTTAATTTTTGTTTTTTCTTTATTTTTTCTTCTACATCTCTTTCTTTTTCTTTAAGTTCTTTATTTTGTTGATTTTCTTTTCTTGCTTTTTTTGCTTTATTTTGTTGGTTTGCTTTTCCTGTTAGTTTGTTAAGTGTTTGTAACTTGTCTTTTAGTTGATTGTTTACTTCAGTAAATTCACCTTTATATTTGAAGAAGTGTTTATAAGCTTCTTCTTCTTTTAATTTTAGTGCATCAATTTCTTTTGATGATGCCATTAAGTTTTCATGTTTCTCTTGAGAGGAATGTGCTTTTGTTTGAACATTTTTGTGTTTTTGTTCTGCTTTAGCTCTTATTTGGTCTAATTCTTTCTTCTTTGCGTTTACTTGATTCAAAACAGCAGTAATTTCTTGACTGCCCTCGATTTGTTTCTTTAAATCTTTAATTTGTTTATTTAGAACTTTTTCTTTTTCAAAGCTCATTACCTCAGTTTCAAGTTTAGTTTCAATTCCTTGTATTTGAGCTTTTATTTTAGTAGGATTTTCTTTTATGCCTAATTTTTGTAACATTTCTCGTTTTTTCTCATTAAGGATTTTCAGTTCAGCTAATTTTGTTTTTATTTGAGAATTTAGTTTGTTTCTTTCTTGTTTTGATTGTTTTACTTCATTTGTTGCTTTATTTCGTTCAGTTTTAGAACTTTTAACTGAAGTGATTAATGCCACTATTTTTTTAGATACTTCTTCTTTTTTTGTGTACCACTTTTCTTTTACTTCATTAATTTCGTCAAGTTTTTGTTTTAATTCTTTAATTTCTGCATTAACTTGAGTTAAATTTGTTTGAGAATTCGCGTTGGAACTAGTTTGAGCATGTTCTTCAGATTTTGGTCGTTCTTTTTGTTCGCCCTCTCGCTTTTCCTTTTGTTGTCCTGACGTTTTGTCTGGGCTCAAAAGATTCTTCTTTTGTTGTTCCACTCTACATCACTTTTTAAGTTATTTTTGAAGTTTATTTGGTTAAAATAAAAAAATGGGAAAATTTCCCGTTTTAACCGAATAGTGCGCCTAAACCAGCTGCTGCTTCTTCTTCTTTTTTAGCTTCTTCGGCAGCATCTGCTTTTTTGTCTTCTACTTTTGCTTCACCCTCTGCAGGTGCTGCAACAGCAGCAACAGGTGCAGCGGCTACAGCCGCTTTTTCGATTGCTTCGTCGATATTAACATTTTCTAGAGCTGCAACTAGTGCTTTTACTCTTGCATCATCGGTTTTTACACCTGCTGCGTCAAGTACTTTTTTCACTGTTGCTTCGTCTACTTTTCCACCAGCTTTGTGGATTAACATTGCTGCATATACATATTCCATTTTTGTTTCCTCCGTATTAAGTATTATGAATTTGAGTTTTAAAAAGTTATTCTTTTGCGTCTTTAATAATATCTTCTGCAGTTGGTTTAGGTTTATCTTTATCCTTCCATGCATCTACCATCCCTGCTACTTTTTCATCGGTTTCGTCTTTTTTTTCTTCAACAGGTTTTTCTTCTGTTTTAGCTTCTTCAACTGGTGCTTCAGGTTTAGGTTCTTCTTTTACTTCTTCAGGCTTAACATCTTCTACTTTAGCTTCTTCTTTTGCTTCTTCCTTTTTAGGTTCTTCAACTGCTTCTTTTTTCTCTTCTTTTGCAGGTTCTTCCTTAGGATCTTCCTTTACTGGCTCTTCTTTCTTTGCTTCTTCAGGTTTGTCTTCTTTAACTGCATCTTTAGCAGGCAAGTTTAGATCTTTTCCAACTGCTTGTCCATGTGCTTCTGCTTTTGCTAAGATTTCTTCTTTTGTTTCATCAGTTAAAATATTAGCTTCTAAAGCTAGAGCTTTTACTTCTCGAGCTGCTTTTTGTATCATTAATTCTGTTGTTTCTGTGGTCATAATTCCGGCTTCTACAGCTAGATTAAATGCCCAACTTTGTGCTTGTGTGAAATTGTTTGCGTATTCAGTTTCATCGATTGCAAGTACGTCTTTTTTGTATATTTGTCCTGCTTCGTAAACTGCTACTAAATCTAGGCCAATTTCCATTGGTTCTATTCCCATTTTAGAAAGTAATCCTGCGATTTCTTGGGTTATTTCTTCACCCTCTTTTACTACAACTGCATCTTCAAGTATTTCGATTTTTCCGTCAGATACTTTGGTTTTTAGTCCAAATGCACCTAGCTCACTTATGATCGGTCCAGGAGTGAATTGTGTCATTCCTGCAGGGATTTTTATGTCATTTGGTGCGATTTGGCCACCTTTTGCAGCTGCTTTTGATTTATTTTTTTGTAATACTGAGAAAACTTTGAATGGGTTATCGTTAGAGAGTAATAATGCAGGTATTCCTTTTAAGAATTCTTCTAGTCCTTCAATTCCTTTTTTTTCGGCTTTTACATTTTCTAGTGCAAATCTAATAAGACGTTTTTTAGTTAAGAATAGGTCAACACTTCCTCTTAATTTTTCTCTCATTCTTTGTAATTGTGCTGTTGGAAGTGCGTGCATATTTACGATTCCTACTACTGGAGAACCTTTTAACAATTCTTCGACCTTTTTTACTAGTTTTTTCTTTTCGTCTTGATTGCTCATTCTATCCTCTCTGGTTTTCCCATAGTTAATTTCACGTAAACTGATTTTATGTTTTGTTTTTCACCAGGTAAGTGGTGTATAACTTGATCATATATTGACATTATGTCTTCTGCCATATCTTCGTCTTTACTTTCTTCTTTTCCCATTCCTAATTGTAAAAGTGGTACGGTTTTTACAGAAACATTAATTGTTTTGTTTAATTTTTGTTTTAGTGCTTCTAAATTTGCATTAGGTGGTACTACACATCCTGCTTTTGGATTTGGCATTTTTCCTATTGGTCCAAATACTCTTCCAAAGGTTGTTGCCACTTGTGGCATAAGATCTGCTTGTGCGACAAAGTAATCATGTGCTTTTGCTAATTTCTTTATTTTCTTCTTATCAGAATAACTTCCAAGTTCATCAGAAAATACGGTTGTGTCTAATGATTTTTTTGATTCTTCTAGTAATTCTCCACCAACAATTCCACATACTTTAAGTTCTTTCCAAGGATGTTTTATTGGCATATAGAAATCTAATTGTTGTTCTGGATTTTTTAGATTTAGTCCTCTAAAGTTAATTATTAACTCAATTGTTTGAGAGAATTTTCTTTTCTTTGCACCTTCACGTGCTTTTTTTAATGCAGTTATTACGTCTTTATTGTTCATTTTCCCTCCTACCGAAGTAGTGATATTGGGTAATATAAGCTTAAACTGATGAATTATTTATAAAGGTTTCGCAAAAATTCTTTAGGCTGCTACATCCCAGTTTTCTTCTTCAGCTAATTTAATTAACCTTTTTCTTTCCTGATTGGCCCTTCCCACCAGGTCTCTGAAACAAATTATAGCGCTTTTATCTTTTAAACTAATCACTTTTTTTTCTGTTTCAACTTGTTCATATAACCTAATTAAGTGTACGGGATTTTTAATTTTTAACAATTCAACTAAATCTATTGCTTCTCGTGTTTGTAACTGATTAGCAAATATTCGTAAGTAAATATAAAAACCTATTGCGTAACTAGTTGAATTTATTTCTTTTTCAAATTGTGCAAGATATGATTTTGCAATTTCAACACGTTTAGTTTCATTACTTTTTGAAGTTAAACTAAGTAAGTTTAAAACCAAATTTGATCTTTTTATCACTATTTTAGCTTGGGTAACAGCTCTTTTGTAATACAATCCTGCACTTCTTGCTTGTAAATCTTGTGAAAACTTTTCATTAAATCTTGCTAATCCTTCCTCAAAAACAAGCATTTGAAAACCGATCAATACTTGTCTAAATGAAATATAAAATTGGTTTGTCAAAGTAACAAAAGGCATGCTGGTTTCAAAATCATCATCCATTAAATGAGTTTTAAAAAACGCAATATTTGTTCTTTTTGAAGCTTTCTCAAGCTTATTCAATCTTTTTTCGACCTTTTTACCAAACTGATTTTGAACTCCATTAATTAAATGCGTTAGTTCGTGGTTTATGGTAGTAACCAACTGCCCCAATAAACCAGCCGAACCCTTTACTGATGCATAAAGCATGATTTCGTCCACATTCAAATAAATTCTAAAATTTAAATCAAGAATGTCTTCTGTTTTTACTTTTGCTAATACAAATCTTTTTGCTTTAAATGATTTTGTTAGCGTTCCTTTGTTTATTAACCTAACAGTTAATTCGGGAATGAGATGTCTTAAATCTGGTTTAATATTTTTACTAAATGGGTCTTGAACCAATAATGTTACTAACTCTTGAAGGTTTTCAGCAGATTGAAAATAATCAGCAACGTCTAATCCCAAACCCCTTAGTTCTTGCTTCGTTTCTTCAAATAATACTTTGAACTTAAGACTTTCAACCGTAAGTCTTTGTCCCTTAACTTCATAAGTTCCAACAGTTCTTAAATGCATTCTTAACAACTCCAGTTATTATTTATATACTTTTCCAAACACAAACAATGACTTACTCAGATTCTTTTGAGTTGCTTATCGACTTCAGAAAAAGAAATTGTTTCAAGTTTAACATTTACGTCTTGCATAACCTTTTTCACTTCGTTCTTTTCTTGCTGCTTCCAGTGCCTCATCGTTTTTAAACCGGCAGTATTCTTTGTCCCAGACATCGTCTTGGTCATAACTTATTTCATCTGTTCCCCTTAACCAAAGTTTATATGCTTGTTGTCCTTTAACTTCAGCAAGTTGGGTTGCTTGTGCTATGCTCTGACAAAGATATGTATTGCGCAGCCTATGATGTGCTTCACATAACTCCTCAAGCAGTTCTTCTGAATCTACAGGTTCATTCCCTGATGTTGCTTGATGATATCCCCAAAGGCCTTTTAATGAAACCCCTGGACGAATGACTGCTTGTAATTTTTTCCCAACCAGAGGGTCTGCAACTGCAAAACTTGTTTTTAATCCTTCTCGCGTTGCTAACAACCCCCCAATATCTTCTACAGAACATCTTGTTTCATACATGAAGTTTACAACTGCATGAGGAGATGTTCCGTATTCAATACAAAAATGTTGCACATCTTCTAGATGTGTTTCTGTAAGTCCTAATTCTTTTGCTTGTTCTTGTGTTTTTGGTCCTAAATTCATTTTTACCTCATAAATGCAAATCAGACTCTGAGTCTGTTGTTGGTCTTGCATTTCTTTTTGCCCATTTTTTCATATAACCTGCAACTAATGAGTCAGGTTGTTGTGCTTGGAACTTTGCTTCTAGTCCTTGGACCATTGCTCGTTCTTGAACAGTCATTTGCTTTTCAGGACATTTTCTTGCAACTACCAAGTCAGCCCGAGTTGTATTTGCAATAACTGTTACTGGTTTACACACACTTCCATGAAATCCTGGTTTTTCTATATATTGTGCTACATACCTTTTTTCCTTTTCATCCCACACAGCATAGTCAGATCGTAACTGACAATTGTAATGAGGTAAGGAAATTCTAAATCGATTCATTTTAATACCTCTTTAACTAGATGATCTAGTGAACTTGCTAATACTTTTACTGCAGTTGCGCAAAGTACTGCTTCTCCTGCATTTCGTGTCATTGCATAATGTCCCGCTCCAACTCCTACTGCAGTCAAAGTTCCAAAAATACTTGGAAGTTTTTTTATTCTTGTTTGATAATTTTCATTCATTTTTCACCCCCCATGTAATTTATGGTTGTTTGTAAATCTACTATTGTAAATGGTTCGCGAACAATTGCAGAATACATTATTTTTCTTTGAACTAACTGTTCAGGATTTAATGCTATAATTGCGGAATTAGCGGTTCGTTTTTGTACATCATGAACATCTACGAAATCTTTTCCAGTCAATAACATATAAGTGGTCATTCCTGAATCTACCAATTCCATTCGAGTTCCAGTTGGAAAGGACAGGGGCATATTATGCACTACGTGATTCCCTTGAGTTTCGCTTTCTAGAATAACACTTAAATTTCTTCCATCATATATAAGACATGCACTCTCAACATTTAACTGATTCAATGCATCGCGAATTCCAGAATTGTGCTCTTCAAGAAACTTTCTTCGTCTTGCATCTGGCTCATAAGGCAGATCAAACAGTTCTGTTGTTTGTCTTGATCCATCAGAGTTTTGCCATACAGTTCCAAATACTCTATCATTTGCTATTTGTAATCTTGCTTCTTCTCCTTTGCTAGTTTCTAAAAACAAAGTTTTAGTTTTCGCATCATAAGTTCTTCTTGTTAAATAACCAGTTTTACCTTCAGGAGGTGCAAAATCAGGATTAAACACTAATGCAGGAATAGTAGGGTATTGTACAAGATGTTGCATACCTGTTGCAGGATGAAGCAATGATAAAAAGCCATCTGCTTCCATATCCCTTATTGTTTGTTCTTCTCTATGGTTTGTATGTTCGCGCTGTCTAAAATTCAAAGACAACAAATCAAATCGTTTTGCATTACCTAATCCAAACTGATCAATTATTCTTTTTTCTTTTTCATCTTTCATTTTTTCCTCTTGAATATTTTCCTCTTTGTCTCATAAGCAGAGCAAAGGGTGAGTGTTTTACAGCATTAACTTCTGGAGAAGCAGGTCCCATTAGCACGTTTACACACCCTTCGGGCATGAAATGTTCATAGAATTCTCTTGCCCCAATACCATATTGGTTACCTTTTTCTAATAGAGAATGATGTCTTGCTAAATGACTAGTTATTCTATTAATTGTTAAACTCTTTCCTGAAGCCCTTGCCATAAACTGATATTCTCGACTTTCAGTTGCAGATTTTCTACAATCTGAAAAAGGACAGAATTGAAGTCCTCTTGTGGATACATATCCTCTGAATCTCAGGTTTGGTTCTACATCTGCACAACACTTTTGTCCCCTGGGCGTTTGAGAAATAATCCCCTCTGCAGTTTCAATCAACTGATCCATCCTATCGGCTATTGCTTCAAAGGATCCGCCAATTTGTTCCAATTCTCGGGTATCTTGTTTGATTACCTCATCAAGAATTGCATCTTTTGGGATGAATAATTCTTGTGAATCGTGATTATTAAACATTTTCTACCCCCTGTAGTTGTTGATCATACCATCGATTTAGTTCCAAGTCTCCCGTTCGCCTACAATGTTGAGAAAGTGCACGATATCCAATCTGTTTTAAACGAGAATCTTCTGCTTGTTCAAGTAAATTATCTCCCAATTGTATCACAAAAGAGTTATTTCCTTCTAATGAGCAGATTTTTGCTATATCATCCAATTGAAATATTAAGGTTTCATCAACATAACCTTTTGTAAAGGCTTTTTGATAATCTGCTACTGCAAGCTTTGCTATTGCTTTTCCTGAAACTGTATTCAATCCAACCAGTATTGCTAACTCGTGAAGAGTCTGTGCTCGTTCAGGGATTATGATATCATAACTATTCTTAATTGCTCTTGAAAAATTACTTATTGCTGATTTGTAATGTTTTTTGATCGCTTCGGTAGTTAACAAATCTGATTCTTCGGACAACATTAATAATTCAGCTCGTTCATATGCTACTTTTCCTCGAATTGCATAAGCTTTAGCACAAACTTCAGTTTCATCAATAGATAACGTTTGTTCAAGTCCATCAAGAAGTGAGAAACAAATATCTCTTTTTCCACCCAGGGCCTGTAATTGTATAGCATTAAAAAAATGTTCAGCCAAATAGATTTTTTGTGCGTGTTCATCGCCATCTAATGCTTTTGCTAATTCTTGATTGGTCTCTTTCCATTCTGCTTCTTGTACATCCAGTTGTGCAGACATAAGTCTTTCAACGATTGGATCTCGCTCCAAAACTAAATCTGCCAGATCCAATTCATCAGACACGTTATTAAGTGATTCAACTGCTCTATACGCTCCCACAGTCCTACAACTATCTAACACGCTTTCCAGAGCACCTTCAATTTTTTTTCGATTTAAAGTATATGTTTGATTCATTTTTTCATCCTTTCTTGTCTTTTAATTTCTATTTCTCTAATCTGATCATCTAAACTCAAAAGTCGTTGCGTAACCGCATAGGATTCGTTTTTTTGAGTTTGTCTTAAACAAACTCTGTTGACATCATTAGTTGGTGCTCTTACAACAACAGGTACAATCATTTGTGGGTGCACTCCCGGATCTTGTGTATAAGTTGCAACATAAGTTCCAGTTTTAACATCCAATACTGCCACTCCAGTTTCTAAAGAACATCCAGGGTTGGGCAAATATTTTGTAAAAGTATTCATTCTTGCCCCCCATTACAACCTTCAATATGATAAGGCAATTCCCAATCCTCAGTTAGTTTTTTATTGATCCATGCCTGTCCACGAACTCGTTCTCCAACAATTTGGATTCGTACTCTTTCTCCTTTATTTGTTGCAAGTCGAAGCTGTTTTATTTCCGGATCGTAAATTCTTGCAGTAAGCATTCCTTTTTGTTCATAAGGTTCTGCTAGGTTAGGATTAAACAGCATTACAGGTTGTGTAGGACATTGTACTATGTGTTTAAATCCAGTTTCTGGGTTAACTAATGAAATAAATCCATCCTTTGCCATAGCATCAAGTGTTTGTTGTACGGAATTTTCCATACTCCTTGGAACATCATTATTAAACTGCATTTTTGTTTCTCCGTGATGTTTTTATCACTAGTAAGGGAACACATATCTACGTTATGTACGTTTCCCATAGTAAGCGTATGTTTCGTATATTTTAGAAAGATTTATATACCCCGACCACTTAACCAAATTCATGAAACGTAAAATCATAAAACAAAAAAATTCATACACCATCACACTCCCCAAAAAATGGGTTCAAGAACATGGCATTGAAAAAAAAGAAGAAATTGATGTAATTGAAGAAAAAAATTCTTTAACAATAAAAACCAATTCAACACAAAAAAAAGAAGGAGAAATAACCCTAGATAATCACAATAATCACTTTATCCGTTACATTTTAAACAATGCATATAGAACAGGATATGATGTTTTAAAAATAAACACTCAAAACAAAGATGCATTAAAAGCCATTGAAACTGCTCTCCCAAAACTACTAGGTTGGCAAATAACTAAAACATCACCTCACATTCTCTTAGAAAACCTTACTGAACCAAATTCTGATAAGTTTGATACCCTATTAAGAAGAATGTTCTTCATCATTGTTACTGATTTAGCCGATCTTAAAACCAAAACCAATAACATTGAAAACTCATCTGTTGAAGTGGTTATGATCGATAACTTTTGTAGACGAAGTATTTCCAAAAAATCCATTGAAAAAGAAAAAACGCACTTTTACTGGAGTTTCATTTCTACTGTTGCCTGGGTTCATAGAAGAATATACTACCTTACACCAAACAAAAAAAATCTTAACAAAGAATTACTTAACAAAATTATTGAAGCTTTTAAAAACTTACATGAAGGATTTTTTGAAAAAGACTTAGAAAAAATAAATCAAGTTTTTGAAATTACAAAAAAGATTTTCCATTCCCCCGAAAAATATCTTAAAGGAAATTTAGTCTCTGCCAATCATTTATTAGAAATTGCAAGATTAATTAACTTATGCTGTAGCCCTGCTCTTGGAATCTTGCTTTAAGCTTCTTAAATCTTCACCATAATGTTTTTCAAAATCTTGTTTTAAACCATGCCAAACAGCATTATTTTCGGCCAACTTACATACATCTGCATGACAAATTGGAAGTCGAGTCCAATAAAATCCTTTTTTCCCTCTGTCTTCATGATCTCTTAATGCTTTTAACCCACCAAAATAAATTGAAAGTCTTGCATCTTCAGCGCTCGCTAATCCTGCAAGCACTTCCTCTCTTTTTGCTCGATTTCCACTCAAATCATGCAATCTTCCTAAATGACTATACTCACTCCCAATATCAATTAGCCCAAAATCAATAGGATATAAAGTATCCGTGCTCACATCATAATTCCAATTTGCATATCTTGGATCATCCAGGTGTGTTTTTAACAATCCCCTTCTTTCAAGTTCAACCAAAGCGTCCTTATGTGATTCACCAAGATTACATACCTGTCTTCCACCTCTTGCTTTTTCCTCGAAATATGTATCCCCTGGCTGAATTGTTTTTCCAATTCTTACAGTAGATAACTCTGCAATTCTTTTTTTAGCCTTCGCACTCAACTCAGGAATCATTGCTCGTGCTTCAGGAGATATTAAATCACTTTGTTTAGCTATTTCAAACTCATAAACTGCTTGTTCAAGTCTGTCCTTTAATTGACGGGCATCTTCATTACCTAATTGAGCATCATCCACTAACTGGTTTGCCAAGTATTGTTTAGTTCTTCGTTCTATCAGCTGTGTTGCGCAAAGAACTTTTTGTTTTAATTGTTCTTTTAAATCTTCAGACAAAGAAGGGTCATTTAATACTGTTTCAAGATTTTCTCCAGGCGCTAACCCCATACAAACTTCTCTTCCCAACCTACCATAAAATGGAATCGGTCTAACTCCCAACTCAGCCAATTCTGAAATTTCAGGAATCAAACCATAAATTAATTGTTCACGTAATGCCATTTCAGGTGCAGTACAACTTTTTGCAACCATTCCAAAAGAATTTGTTTTTCCCTCTCCCTCAACCAATAATTTTAGTGCCACAAGTCGATCAGATCCAAAACCAGGTTTTAACTCCTTACGCGTTTCTCGCACATGATAAGAAGTGTCGTTTTCAGGGTCAAAGAATAACATGTCCTCATCCTCACCAAGAGGCTTTCGTAAAAAGCTTTCATAGCCCTCCTTAAACATACCTTCCAAGGTTTGAACAAACTCTTGAAATGTTCTAGGTAGATGTTGTTCAATAAGAGTTGCATTTAAAATCTGTCCTTCCCGTCTAATTGCCACCTCACGATCACTCCCCTGGCGTTCACCCAAAGCGACCTCATCAGTTGACAAAATATAATCATTAATAACCTCTGGCAAATCAGAAGATTGAGTCAGTTTATCCGAAGCCAAAATAGCACAAGCTAATAATTTAGCATGAGGTATGCCTCTTTTTTCTATTCCAAGCAAATTTACAACCATTTTATTCTATACTCTCCACATCTTGTACAGTATAACCTAGTCTTTCAGCATTTGCAGCACCATCACGACTATTTCCATCTCTTAAAGCAGGATTTGTGTATCCTTCACCGAAATGCAATCCATTGTATTTACCATACCAATAGAATTCTACTTCCCCATTTCGTTCCAATTTTTGAATGTGAATCCCTGGATGTTTTACTGCAAATCTTCGCATCCTTTCAGGTGTTTGTAAAAACGTGTCACCTGAATGATCCAAAGTAGCACATCCTGTTAAAACTAACGCGCCCAGCGATACAATTACTGATTTTATTCTATTCATAGACCTGTTTAAGCGCGAATCCTATTTAAATATTTCGCTTTAAACTACTCTGAAGTAGTAACATAATCAAAACATTTATATATTAGTTCTAGACTTCTAATATTATGGTAAACGAAACAGAAGTCATAAGAAGTTTTACAAGAGTGAAACAGGACATTAATAACATTAATGAGAGAATTAATGAATTAATAGAAACCCAACGTAAGGTTATTTCTTACCTTAACTCAATTAAGGTGCAAAAATCAGCTAAACGGCTCATTGCCACAATTAAAGGTAAAAAAGTTCATGTTGAAAACTGCCCTGTTGCTAAACGAATTATTTCAAAGAATAAGATTGCATTTAGTTCAAAGATTGATGCTTTAAACAAAGGTTTTGCACCTTGCGCTTGTATGGAGGACTAGATGAACCCTTTAACAGAAACATTTGCAGAAAAAGAAGCACGTTGGGCAAGAGAAAGAGAAGAAACACAAAAAACACTTCGAGGTTTACGAGAGTCTGAAGAAAAATTAGCTGCGTTAAGAACAACAAGCATCAGAGACCTAGCAACTCCCAGTCAAGATCCTACATTAAGAGACAACAGAGAACCAGCAATAATTGCAGTTGAACACAGCCTACCGCCTGAAATGCACTATGTTGTTAGAAGAGTTACTCATACTGCTAAATTTGCGCACATCCAACCAATGGGAGCTGATGACCCCGTTCCAGTATATAACCTTGATTCAGGAGCATCAGTAGGAATTGATGTGGTTAGAAAACTTAAAGCAGGTGATGCAAAAACAGTAGAAATTTATCATAAAGAAAGGAGAACCAAATGAAATGTGTTAAATGTAATAAAGAAGCTGAAATAATTTACTTGGATCAACCAATGTGTGATGAATGTTGGACTAAATCAAGTGAATCACAAGAAGCAACAGTATAAACTAGACAGAGGAACAAATGATAGAAAAATCAATCACCATATTAAAAGAACTACAACATCCCTCAGGCCTATTTTCAGCTAGTAAAAAAGAGGTTTCTACAGGGTATAATAAAGCTTGGATCCGAGATTGTATTTATGAAAGTCTGGGTTTAGAAGCTACTAAAAATTTAAAAGAAGTTAAGAAAGCGTTTTGGGCTTTATTTGAGATTTTCTTAAAACACGAGTATAAAATCGATCATGCAATAAAACAAAAACCAACTGAGAAATATCAATACATTCATGCTCGTTATGATCCAATTACTTTTGATGAAATTTATGAAGATTGGGGCAATAAGCAGAATGATGCTATTGGTGCTTTCTTATTTAAAGTTGGAGAATTAGAAGAAAAAGGCATTAAAATAATTAGAAGTGATGTTCATCGAAGAATTTTACAGAAATTAGTTGATTACTTATTATCAATCGAATACTGGCAAGATAAAGATAATGGTATGTGGGAAGAAAACGAAGAAGTTCATGCTTCTAGCGTTGGTGCTTGCGTTGCTGGTTTAAAAAAGATTTCAAAAATTGTTAATGTCCCTCTCTCACTTATTAAAAAAGGAGAAGAAACATTAAACAAATTATTACCTAATGAATCTGCAACCAAAGATTGTGATTTAGCATTACTTTCATTAATATATCCCTATAACATTGTTTCTAAAGAACAGGCTGAACAAATACTCACTAACATTGAGAATAAGTTAGTTCGAAAACAAGGCGTTATTCGTTATGTTGGAGATTTGTACTACAATAATGGTCAAGAACCTAGTTGGACCATGGGTTTTCCCTGGTTAGCTCAAATTTATAAAGTTCTTAACAAGCCAGATAAGTATGCTTATTATATGCGTAAAACTTTGGATGTTATGACACCTGATAAAGAAATGCCCGAATTATACTTAGGCAACTCAATTATTCAGAATGAGAACACTCCATTAGGTTGGGCTCAGTCAATGTATTTAGTTGCTGCGAGTGCTTAAAATGGTTCCAAGATTTAATATTACAAGAACTGAAAGAGAAATATATGTTCCTTTTGTAGGAAAACGAACTACACTTTGTTATAATACCACTTTTTCTGATCCTACAAGACCTACTGGAGATGCTCAAGTTATTATTGGTCCAGTTAGTGATCGACAACAACCCAATTCATATCAGCAACTTATTGCAGCAGGCCTTTCTCATGATGATCTTCTTGCTAACATCAACTTATTTTTCCCTAATGGTAGAGCAACCCACAAAAATCCGCATTTAAGACAGTGTGGAGTTGGCTCTGCAACGCTCAAAAGGTTAACAGAAGATGCGTTAGAAATTGGATGTAAAGCACTATATTGGATTGTTGAACAAGGTAATCCTCACGCATTGGCATTTCTTGCTAAACAAAACTTTACTGCAATTACCCCCCAATATCACTTTAGATTATTAGAACAAGATTAAAAACTTATTTCTTAATTTTATTTATTCCTTCTTGTACTAGTCCCATTGGGCAGATTACACACCAGGTTCTAGAACTATAGATTAGTCCCAAGATTACAGAGAGTATTGTTGATGCTAGACAAATCATTACAAATGCCAGTCCTAGCTGTTCCAATATCATTTCTGTTCGCATCATTCTAAGTGTGAACAGTACAAAGAACACTAATAATATTACCAACCTAAATCCTGTTTTATGAAATAGTTTTGGTGAGGCTCGTTTTGTTCTGATAAACATTGAGAGAAAACTTCCTCTTGGACACATTGTTGAACAAAAATATCTTTTTCTCTTAAATGCAGTAACTAATAAGATAATCATTAATACGGGAACTATCCATCCCACCAAAGGATAGAACAATCCAACAATAATTATGAACAATAAAAGAATCCACATTATTTTCATTAGTTTCATATGTCAACTAAGTTAGAAGGCCTTTATAAAAGTTTGTTTTAATGTTTTAATCAAAGTACATTGGATCTCCAGGCAGTACTATCTCTTCTGCATTTTCTGGATCTTCTTCACCAAATAAGTTTACTTTCTTAGGCTTATCCTGAGACTCAGAAGAAGTATCATTCGTTGTTTTTTCTACTGTCTCAGCCTGTTCACTTAAATCTTTTATTTCATTCAGTTCTAATGCTTTTTTCATGTTAATTAGGCCGCATCTTTCGCATTTAAAAAAAGGACCATACTTTCCATGCATTAAATCAAGATAGTCGCCACATGCGCACTTAAACGCGTTTAATTCAGAATTTTTATGAGCTATACAGACAGGAATTTCTTGTTCGTTTTGAGTTGTTGCCTGTTTTGAACAGAACATACAAGTTGCAACCTTACTTTGCCCATATACTTTTCGATATCTCATGCCTAACGGACTTTATTCCTGATTTATATGTTTTTTGACAATTTAAACAAAAGCTTTATATAGTATTATGAATTAGTATTCATTACTAATAATGAATATGGATTCATTATGGAGGTAAATAAAATGCCAAATAGAGATGGAACAGGACCAGATGGAGAAGGACCAAAAACAGGGCGAAAAAAAGGCCCATGTAAATAAACGGAGGAAAAATAAAATGCCAAGATTAGATGGAACCGGCCCTGCCGGTAAAGGAAAATTAACAGGAAGACAACTCGGAAATTGTGAAGGTGCACTTTCTCGTGGACGAGGATTTGGACCTTGCGGTAGAGGAAGAGGTTTTGGTCGAGGTTTTGCCAGAACCATAGAATTTAGTTCTGAACAAAAGAAAAAAATTCTTGAAGCTGAACTTGCTGAACTCAACGCAGAACAAGAAGAAATCGAAAAACAATTAAAGGAGTTAAACTAAAATGCCTACAATAAACGATAAATGTTTTGGTTGTGGAGCTTGTGCTGCCGTATGTCCAAAAGACGCAATAACTGTTGAAAACGGCAAAGCAATTATTAACAAAAAAAAGTGTAATAATTGCAAACAGTGCATAGAGGTCTGCTTTGCTAAAGCAATTGATGAATAAAAATGCCACGTCCAAAAATGTGTAGGAGAGTGGGGCAAATGCCTCATTCTAACTTTTTTAAACCCGCAGGAGTAAGAATGCACAAACTAGATTATTCCATCTTAACCCTGGGAGAATTTGAAGCATTAAGATTAAACGATTTAGAAGAATTAGATCAGAATGACGCAGCAGATAAGATGAACATATCTCAACCCACTTTTCATCGGTTAGTAAAGTTGGCAAGAAAAAAAGTCGCAGATGCAATTGTTAATGGTAAAGCCATTAAGATTGAGGGCGGCAATTTTAAACTAAAATGAAACTCAAAATCATCATACCCCTAATTTTTATTATTATCTTTTCAGGAATTGCTCTAGCAGATACCTGTGTTTATTTTTTTCATGGAGATGGTTGTCAACATTGTGCTAAAGCATATCCCTTAATGGATGAATTAAAAGCAAATTCCTCTGTTGAAGTACATGTTTTTGAGATTTATAATAATAGATCAAATATTGGGTTGTTACAAAATTTTTTTAATCAATTTGATGTTGATAAAGATCTTCGTGGTGTTCCAACAGTAATTGTTGGAGATGAAATTCTCATTGGCGATTCCATGATTAATTCAAAACTAAAACCCGTCATCAAAAACAATCCAGGAATTTCTTGTCCCTTATTAAATCAAACAGAAAAACAAGAAATTTCGTCTCTTTCTTTATTAACTGTTATTGGTGCTGCACTAGTTGATTCCATCAATCCCTGTGCTATTGCTGTTTTACTCATATTATTAAGTGCTCTTTTAGCTGCAGGTAATAAAAAGCGAGCCATAAAAGCAGGCTTTGCATTTACCATTGCAATTTATGTAATTTATTTTTTATTTGGTTTAGGTCTTTTTTCTGCCATTCAAGTTAGTGGTTTGTCATTATGGTTTTATAAAATTGTGGGCGTTCTTGCAATACTTATTGGTTTAGCTAATTTAAAAGATTACTTTTGGTATGCCAAGTTAGGATTTGTTATGGAAATTCCTCGAAAATGGCGTCCTACGCTTAAAAAATTACTAAGAAAGGTTACAACTCCCTGGGGGGCTTTCCTTATTGGTTTTGTTGTTTGTTTATTTGAACTCCCTTGTACCGGTGGCCCATACTTATTTATTTTAGGGCTATTAGCAGAAAAAACTACTCGAATGAGTGCAATCCCCATTCTTTTAATTTATAATTTATTTTTTGTAATTCCTTTAATTGTTATCACAGTACTTATTTCAATAGGTAAAACCGATGTTAAAAAAGCTAATGCTTGGAAAGATAAAAATCTTAGAATGCTTCATTTAATTGCGGGGATAGTAATGTTACTTTTAGGAATTATAGTTGTTTTAGGCATTCTTTAATATCTTCAAGTGTTTTTGTATGAGTTAGTGCACGAATGATCTCTTTACTTCCCTCTATTCCTCTCAAAAATGCTTGAGTGTGAATTTTTATGTGTTGAAATCCAGTATCTAACTCTTTTGCATACTTCAAATACTGTTTAACACATTTTTTCTTCTCTTTTTCATCATCAAACTTTTTACCCTGTAACAATGAAAATATGAACGGTCGTTTCAGTGCCTCTCTTCCAATCATTACGGCATCGCAAAATTCAAAGTTGTTACAACTTTCTTCATCAATTATATTCCCATTTCCAACTAACGGAATATCTACTTTTTCACTCAACTCTTTAATTGCCTCAACATCTACCTCTCCCGAGTACATTTGTCCAGCTGTTCGACCATGAACTATAATAAAATCTATGCCTTCTTCTTTTGCTATTTGTGCTATTTTCAGATAAGGTTTGGATTGTTTTTTGTGTTTGGAATTAATAGCTAAACGAATCTTAGCAGATACAGAAAGAGAAGAATGTTTTTTCATTACCTTAAACAATGAACGAACTAATTTTGGTTGGTTTAGTAATGCTGAGCCCATATTCTGATTCATCATTTTCAGGGAAGGACATCCTAAATTAATGTCTATACAATTTACATTACCTAATCCTGCATAAAATTCTTTTTCGTTTACTATTCTTATGGATTCTTTTAGTTCAGAAGTAGAATTAGTAACAAATTGTAACCCACCTTTAACGTGCAGATCAACTTTTCGTCTAAAGCTTTCATTTTTACGTATAAAGCCTGCTGTCGCGATTAATTCAGTACAAGAATATCCACAGTTATAATCATGACATAATTTACGAAATGCACTATCTGCATACATATCCATTGGTGCTAAAAGAAATTTGTTTTTAACTGTTAGACTTCCGAGTTTCATTTTTTATTAAGTTCTTTCCATAACTCTATAAACATTGCGTTACTCCAGGCTTGGTTTAAGCAACCATCTGCAGTCTGACTAGAAGCAGAACTTACTTCCGAACAACATCCCAATCCACCTTGCAACAAAATATTCTGTTCAGTAGCAGAATATATCATATCAACATATGCTTTGAACTTTTTCTTATTAACTTTTAGCATACATACTGCAGCTAAACAATTTATCCAATACCAACTATCCCCTCGATGATAACTTTTATTATCCTCACCAGTGTATTCGGAACAAAATAATAAATTATTCTTATCTATTGTACTCAGTCCACCCCAGTCTAACCATAATTTATCTAAAGCAGTTTCAAAAACTATACCCCACTCTTTCTTACTTAACAATTTGGGATAAACATAATACGCAATAAACACGTTTGGACGTACAGTCCTGTCCCCTGCTCCATCGTGTAACATGCCATCAAACATTTTCTCTTTAACATTATGTATTAAACTATCACGTAGCTTTCCATAAATTTGAGATTTAGTTAACTTAAACGTAAGATCAAACATGTTTATCATTAGTGCTTGTATCTCAATACGAACCCCTCCCCGCACATCTCCTCCAAAGTCTGTATCCATCCAGGTTTCTTTTGGTCCATTAACAAAAAATCCGTGTAAATGATAGTTTTTGATTATCAATTCTATTGAATTTTTTAATCCTACTTTCAGTAATTCTTTTTCTTTTTTATCAAGTAATTTCATTACATCATTAAATCGTAGAAACATCCAGCCTATTGAGTCTGCAGAGTCCAGCCCATCTAACCCTATTCGGTTTGGCAACCTTCCATTGCTATTAATTTGTTTTATTCGTTCTAATAATATTTTTTTGGTTAGTTGTTCTTCTCCAATTAATGTTAGTGACTTGAGTGAGATCATTTCATCTCTTGTCCATTTTTGAAAGAACCAAGGAAGCCCTGCGTATATCCCCTCTTCTACAACAAGTCCAAGTACTGAATTGGATGCTAGATTAACTGCAAAATTCTTTTTAGCTTTAGAAACAAGTTTAACAGAATTTTTTTCTGCTTTTTTTATTTTATTTAAGTCTTTTAAGATTAGTTCGTTTTCTTCTAATACTTTTACTCTATTACATCCTGCAGTTATTACTATTTTTTTACATTTGAACTTCAGTGCAAGATAATTATATCTTGAGAAGGGAGGGGAATTTCTTTTTTCATCTTCTAAATACGCATATTCCTTCCATTCATTTTTTTCTTCAAACTTACTAACATTCCCGATAACAACGTAAATCTTTTCTTTTGGATAACAAAGAATTATTTTTTTCCCGTATTTATCTAGTTTATATTCTCTTCCCTCTTCAGAAAGATCGTATGCTTTTCGTACATCAAATACTAATTCTACCTCGCTCTCTTTACTAAGTTCGTAAACTAATGAATTAAAGTTTTTAGGTAGCATATAACTTTCTGTAACACTTTTCTTACGCTTTATTTGGTATACTTCACTAATAAGCTCTTTAACCTCTCCCTCTAATTTAATTTCTTCAAGTATTTTAAACACTCCAGAATCTTTTATGAACCAGCCCTGAAACTTAGATGTTGGCTGGCCTAAATTAAGAAATCCCCCTTTTGAATTAGTTAAAAGTAAGTTTCCGTTGCCTTCTTTAGAAAGGGCATGCTGTCCTAGTTTGTAAGTTACCTTCATAATTCCCCCAAAAAATTATTTATCCCGATAAAACTTTGCTGCTTCTTCTGGTGACATTGAGTTAATAATTGTGTCTGTTGAAAATTCAAATCCTGCCCAGGTTGCTATACGTGGACAAAACTCGACATGAAAGTGCATTTTGCCATAATTTTGAAAGTAAAAATTAAAGCTACACCCTATTTTCTTTAATTTCTTTAAGATTAACATAAATATATCACAAAATTGGTCTAGTTGCCAAGGATTTAACTTACTAAAGTCAGATATGTGTTTTTTAGGCATTAGCCAAATTTCATAATTAAATCTAGATGCGTAAGGAGTAAAGGCTATAAACATTTCATTTTCAAAACATCTTCGATCAGAATCTTTTTCTGCCTCTATTACTTCACAATACAAACACTTTCCGTGTTTTCGTGATTTTTTTAACTTTTGCTTTATTATTTCAGGCACTAAATTATAGCCGATTAATTGTGAATGTGAGTGCGCGATTGATGTTCCTGCATCAGGTCCATGATTTTTAAACAGAGAGGCATATTTGACTCCCTCTTTTCCACGTACGTCCTTGATCCTTTGTTGATACACGCGCAATAGCTTCATTACTTGTTTTTTTGTAAAACTGTATAATTGTTTTGTTCCTGAAGGTGTTTCAACGATTACTTCGTGCCACCCGTATGATGCAGAAAAAGTGTAAAACTTGTTGTGTCTTTGAATAGTGTAATCCCCGTCTGTTTGTACTGCTGGAAATTTATTCATGAACCACATTATTTCCCATTTTTTATCCGTTCCAACTCTCCCAAGTTCCATTGGGGTGGTCATTTCATTTCCTGGTGCAAAATAATCTTTTTTTGCTTTTCCTGGATTCGGTTTATGTGTAAACTGATGTGGTCTTAATCCTCTTTTAGGATTAATAATTACCCATCTATCCAAAAAATAATCTCGTCTTAGGTCCAATCTATCTTCCTCAATGCTAAATTATGTGCTTTGATGTATTCTTTAATTAAAAATTTCCAATCTGCTTTCGCAGCTATGGCTTTTGCATTAATTTTATTTTGTACTCTTTCATGTCGAGTAAAGTTAGCAAACTTGAACATAAGGTCAGTTAAAGAATTACTTATTGCTTCATCACTTTTTCCTTCACGTTCTAGTACAAAAACGCCGGGAGTTTTTGGGTTGAGTTTAGTTTTTTGTATGTATCTTCCAAATCCTGCTAGGTCTGTTGTTACTGAACTTGTGCCTAGTGCTCCTGCTTCTAGTGGTGTATATCCCCAGGGTTCATAAAATGATGGGAACACTCCCAAATGACTTCCCTGCATACATTCATAATAGTTCAAGTCCAGCAAACCATCTGCTCCAGTTAAATATATTGGATAAAATATTACTTTCACTGGATTTTTTTCAGAATTGTCTAGTCCTGCTTTTGCTAATTCTTTTAAGATTATGTCATTTTTATTTCTCAATGTGTGTGTTGACATTGCAGGGTTACCTTTTGCTTTAAACTTCATTATTTTTTTCTTGGTTGTTGCAATAAATGCAGAATCAAAAATAGTACTAGTTTTGATCTCTTTACCCGCTAATATGTTAAACATTATTCGTTCATTTATTTCTGACATTTCATCCGCTAGCTCGTCTTTTATATCCCCAAAGTTTGTTTTGTTAATCAAAATTTGTTGTTTAATTGCTTCTGCATCTGCAGGAACCCAAATGAATGCTACTACCGTTTTTTTAACCTTATCTTTTTTCATTTTAGCATTTAATTTTGATAATGCTGAGATGAAAACATCTATTCCTTTATCTTTAAATTCGTATCTTCCTGCTAAAAAGTATATTAGCACATCACCCATATTAACTTGATAATAGGGATAAAAGTAGTATGATAAGAAAGATTTTATTCTGTTTCTCGTAATTCTATGTTGTATTGATGCTTCTTCAAAAGTAGGAAATTTTTCCATGTCTAATCCGTTAGGTAATAAGACATCTGGCTTTCTACCAAGTAAGTATTGTGCTTCAATTCCTGTTATTTCTGATACTGTTGTAAACACATCTGATTTTTGTGCTGCTTGCTTTTCCAGTAAAAATTTGGCTTCTATTCCATAATTGTATGCCTCTTTAGTTGGATCAAATTTTTTGATATATTTATACAGATCCACATTGCTTGATGCTAGTGTTCTTCCAAGTATTGTTGCGTGTGTTGTGAACACGGTTGAGATTTTAACATTATTATTTTTTAGATAAAGTAGTGCTGATCCTGCTAGCCATTCATGGAATTGTGCAACTAATTTTTTGTCTGGAAAAATAGTAGTTATTTTTTGTATTACCTTTCCTACAGCATATCCCCAGATTAAGGGGTCTCCATAATCTGATCCTGATCGTAATGAATCTATGCCATTTTTTTCCCATAACTCTTTTTTTATTTGGTCTCCAGCCTTGAGATAATCTTGAAAATCTAGTAGAATTGTTTTAGGTTCGCCTTTTATGAGCCATTTTCCAAAATGTAACTTTATTCCTTCTTTTTCAAGATCATTACATATTTTGTGAAATGTTTTTGGGTGAGGAAGCTCTTCGAACTCTCCAGCAACTTTATTTGCAAAATATGGGCCTATGGCAATATATTTTTTATCTCCATACTGTTCAAGTATTCGGGGAGTTTTTGATTTAATAACCGTGTTTATTCCACCAACTT
Source organism: Candidatus Woesearchaeota archaeon (assembly GCA_018653365.1). Lineage (GTDB taxonomy): Archaea > Nanobdellota > Nanobdellia > Woesearchaeales > JABIAG01 > JABIAG01. The sequence continues at coordinate 380,596 of JABIAG010000001.1, read as the reverse complement.
TATTACAAACTTCCCAACTTACTTCTAGTAATATATCTGCATTTGCCTTTTCACTCATCATAACCCTCTTTTTTTATTTTTTTCTTCCTTGTTTTACTACTTCATCTACTAATCGTTGCAAGAGTTTTATTCTTGTTTCTATTCTGCTCTTTGCTTTTTTTATTTCTTCTGCTAAATCGCTTTCCTCAAACACATCACTGATCCAATTTGCAAAATCGTTTTTGAATTCATTTGCGTGATATTTGAATACATCTTCACTCATTGTTTCTAGAGCATCAGTTAATTCCTGTATGTTTTTCAGTCGATTCCCGTCATTTAATACAAAATGGTATTCTTCGGGTGCAGTTCCTAATCTTTTTCTTGTTACGGTTACTGCAACTCGAGTTTTAGCTTTTTTAGCTGCCACTTTTTTCTTAACAAGTTTTACTTTTACCTTTTTTACAATTTTTGCTGCTTTCTTTGGTTTTCGGACTACTTTCTTCTTAGAACTCTTTTTGGCAGTTTTTTTTGCTGTTTTCTTTGCCATTTTCACCTCTTTTTTATTCTTTTTATTTTTCTCATTAATATACTTTAGCTTTTTCTATCCCTGTTTGTGAATTTGAAGTCTTAAGTCTGATAAGCATGTCGTTTAGTATATTCATGAAGTTTATGAATGAATCGTAGGGGGTTTCATAGGGATTAAAGTATTTGTGTACATCTCCATCTGAGAACCATTTAGTGCACATATAGTAAAAATGGTCTGATGTTGTTAATCTTCTCCAGGTTTCTAGTAATTTTTTATCTTCTGATTGTTTTACCTCTTCTTCTATTGCATATAGTCGAGATATTGCTGCTTGTTGCATTTTGTTTCCTAACCATGCTGAAACATCTCGTTCAGTATCTGCCCAGCTTACAGTGTGAGGTACATGTAATTCGTCTACTGCTTCATGACTGTTTACTACCTCCAGCGGAGTTTTAAACTGGTTATCAGGATGCTTTAATAGTTCTGCAGGTAAACCTTTCATAAATTTGAATATTCCTGTGTCGCTCCACTGATGCTCTCCAAACGTTTCATAATCCATAAATAAGTTAACACAGATTCCATTTCCATTTACTTTGTTTAACCAACCCCCGAACTTTTTTGTTGTAAGTGGATGTTCGGGCCAGGATTTATCTGAGAATCTAAATGCGATATCGTCACTTAATTTATAATTTTTTAATAATAATTTTATTTTTTTTGTATTTCTTGGTTGATATAAGAAATTCGGACTTTTCCAGCCTAAAACATGATCTGCACCTTCGGCAAGTATTCCTTTATAACCCATTTTTTCTACGTATTCTGCAAGTTCATTATTATATATTAACTCGGTGTTTCTGAAAACTTTGGGTTTTACTCCAAATAGTTTTTGCATTTTCTGGGTGTGCATTTCTACTTGGTCGTAAAATTCTTTTTTAGAGTATAAAAATGACAAGCTATGGTGGTATGTTTCATCCAAGAATTCAACTTGTTTTGTTTTTGCTAGCTCTTTGAATGTATCTAATACTTCAGGACTATATTTTTCAAATTGATCTATTGCAGTTCCAGAAATGGAGTATGCAATTTTGAATTCGGGATGTTTTCTTAAAAGTTCTAACATCAATTTATTTGTTGGTAAATAACATTTTTTTGTTACTTTTTGCATTATTTCTTGATTTTTTGTTGAATCAAAATATTTTTCATCATTACCTATTTGAAAAATAGAGTATTTTTTCATTCTAAAGGGTTGGTGTACCTGAAAATAAAAACATATATCTACCATTTTTTTACCTCGTCATAACAGTCCAAACATTTTTTGGCAGGGTCATCTAAATTAAATCCTTTTGCTTCTTCAATTGTGTTTGCTTTTAGATCATGACTTAATGCAGGATGGTTAAGAAATGAAACTATTTTATTTGCCATTTCATCTACATCCCAAAAATTAACTTTAAAGGCATTGGTTAATACTTCTGCAACTCCTGATTGTTTTGAGAGCAAAACAGGAGTTCCGTTTTTTATTGATTCTAGTGCTACTAACCCAAACGGTTCAGATACAGAGGGCATTGCGTATAAATCTGCCATTTGAAATGCTTTATGTACGTCTTCTCCCCTTAAGAATCCAGTGAATACGAAATTCTCAGCTAGATCTCGTTCCATTACCTGATCTACAATTTTTGGAAACATGTCTCCATCTCCTGCAAAAACAAACTTAACATTTGGTACGTATTTTTTTACTTTTTCTGCCATATCAACAAAATAGTCAGGTCCTTTTTGTATCGTCACTCTACCTAAAAATAAAACAACTTTACTGTCTTTAAATGGAGATTCTGCATTCAAATGATAGCTTGGGCTGTCTTCAGCTATTCCCCAGTGTACAACTCGTAACTTATCTGCATCGACCTTATAGTTTTTGATTACATTATCTTTAGTGTATTCCGAGTTTGCAATTATCATATCTGCTGCATTCAATCCCAAATATTCTTTGTGGGAAATTTCCATGTTAGGATTGCCCCCTGTTCGATCAAACTCTGTTGCATGAATATGTGCAACTAGTGACTTTCCTGATTTTTCTTTTGCGATCTGTCCTGCTTCATAGGTCATCCAGTCATGTACATGTATTATGTCAAAATTTTCATTTTCAGTTATCTTTATTGCAGCTTGAGTATATCTTTTTACCTCAGCTAAAAGATTTTTCCCATAGTTTTGTTTTGTTGCAACATCAAGATTATCGTACACATCCAAATATTGGTTAGATGTCATGTACGGTGTTAGTATTGAATCCACTTCAGTTAATTTAGCATATTGATTTGCGCCTAATAATTTTACAAAGTTACTTTTTATTGTTTTGGGCAGTCTTGGAACTACAAAAGTTACCTTGGTTCCTTGTTTAAACAGACCCTTACATAGATCATAACAAGCAGTTCCTAACCCCCCTGATTTCATTGGAGGAAATTCCCATCCAAACATTAGGATTTCCATTCTTTTAACTCCTGTTTTCCTTTTTCGGTTATTTCAAATATTCTTACATACGGTGAAGAGAATGTTTCTTCTATGAATCCCATTCCTTTAAAATAGGTTAGATGTCTTTGTACTGTTTTCCAATTAACCTTAGATACTCTAGCAATTTCATTTATTATTTTTTGCGGTCCATCAATTGCTGCAAGGATTGATTTCCGTATTTTGTCGTAAGTTCTTTTCATTCTAGTTCAATTAACCTGATTTCTCTTTTAAACCTTTTGATTTATAGTCATAACCTGTAGCTATTTAGGTGCCAACCAATAACTATTTAAGCAACACCCTGAAACCAACATAGTTTCATCTTGCACCCATTATAGTCACAACATATGACTATAAAACATTAACATATATTTGAATTATTATAAATAACACGTACAATCCCACTAAAGACATGCCTTCTTTATATCCCAACTTTCCACTACCAATAAAAGTCACAAATAAGAACAACGCGAACACCATAAACAATGATGCGATTAAAAACGTGAAAAATCCTGCAACTATTGGAAAGATCATTGCAGTAATTCCTAAAACCAACGTTGAATTAGTAATTACGGATCCAACCAGATTACCTAAACTTAATTCACCATGATGGCTCATAAAAGAACTCAAGGTAAAGGATAGTTCTGGAAGGGTTGTTCCTAAAGCCAATAAAACTAATCCAATTAAGATTGCTGGCACACCTAACCCACCCGATACCTCTAATGCGAATAATATTGCAAAGTGTGAACTTCCAAATAATAATAACAAACATCCAACAAAAATAACTGGTGCGATAATCATCTGATATTTTTTTACATGATTTTCAAGTAATTTGGTATGCGCTGCTTGTTTTTTTATTAACAAATAATTATACACTACAAAGATAAAAACTAATATTGCCCCATCAATTCTTGACAGTCCTCCCCCAACAATCATCAAAAACAAGGGAACTAATGCTATAAAGAACATATGTAGAGAATCACGTTTGATCTCTTTTGATTTTACTGTAAACTTCCCCACAAAAATTAACCCAATTCCCGCTACAAGAGATAAATTAACTAAATTTGCACCGATTACATTTCCCAGTGAGAGAGAAGAATTCAGGTTTATTGCCGCATTTATTCCTATAAACAGCTCGGGCAGAGAAGTTGAAATTGCCATGATTATATAGGCTGCTAAAAATTCACTCATTCTTAAGAAGCGAGATATGATTACTAAAGATTTTACCATCCAATGACTACTTAGTACTAAAGCTACTAAAGATAGTATTAACCACAATAAACTTATGTAAATCTTTTCACCCCAAGTCCTAACCTAACCATATTATATTTAAATGTTGTGATCAAACTGCATCTACTACCAAGTAAGAATAATCCACAAAAAAAGACAAATTTGTTAGATCAAAACATCAAAAATTAACTTTCACACCACTCACAAGAAACAACTCATTTTTTCGTTTTTGGCCTTGTTTTTTCTAAAAATTTATAAATGACCCAGTTATCTATTCTCTATAAACTATAAAGGTGATATACATGGCTGAAGAAGGATATTGTGTTAAATGTAAAGAAAAAAGAGAAATGGCAAGTGCAACAAAAGTAACCATGAAAAATGGAAGAAATGCTATGAAAGGCAAATGTTCTGTTTGTAATTGTGGTATGTACAAAATATTAGGTAATGCTAAGTAAAGTTTTAGGGTGTACTTTAACACCCATTTTTTTTATTTAAATTAATTTTAGAAAAACTAATAACTTTTTCCAACTCTAGCTACATAGTCTGAGTCTTCTCCACACATCACACATTTGGTCTTAGCAGGTTGTTCATCAGGGATGTTTAGTACTTTTGCTCCCCCAGTCTTGAATTTAAGATCTTCTTCACATCTTGTCTCTTTACAAAGAGGGGCTATTGCTATTTTTTTATCTTTAATTGCTTTTTTTAGTTCAGCCAGATCAGTTACGTTAACTTGTGCTTCATCTAACAATTTTTTAGCCTTATTGAATAGGTTAATCTGAATTTCTTCGAGTAATTTTTCTACCTCTTCCTCAACCTGATCTATTTTAACACTCTTCTTCTCTCCAGTATCTCTTCTTGCAATCATTACTGAATTTTTTTCTAGGTCTTTAGGTCCTAGTTCTATTCTGATTGGAATTCCTTTCATTTCCCATTCATTAAATTTAAATCCTGGCTTGTATTCTTCTCGATCATCTAATATTGTGCCGTACTTTTCGAGTTTTTGTTTTATACTGCTTGCTTTACCAAGTACTTTGTCTTTTGTATCTGCGAATATGATTGGTACTATTACTACCTTATTTGGTGCTACTTTTGGGGGCATAATTAATCCTTTATCATCTGAGTGTAATGCAAACACTATTCCTAATGTTCTTGTTGAAATTGCCCAGGTATTTTGCCAGGCATATTCGCTTTTTTCTTTTTGATTTACAAACTTAATCTCATATGCTTTTGCAAAATTTTGTCCATCAGAATGGAATGCTGCTCCCTGGATTGCCTTGCCATTTGGCATATAATGTTCTAATGAGCAGGAATATACTGCTCCTGCAAATTTTTCTTTTTCTGTTTTTTTACCGATTAAAGAGGGCATTGCCAAATAATTATCACAGATGTCTTTATACATACCTAATACCTGATCTTTTTCTGCTTCGGCTTCTGCTTCTGTTGCGTATACGGTATGTCCTTCATTAAAGTGAAATTCTCTTGTTCTTAGAAAAGGCACAGGGTGTTTAAATTCCCATCTTACTACGTTTGCCCATTGATTATATTTTAATGGTAAGTCTCTCCAACTTCTTATCCAATTTGAGAATGAATCGTACATTATTGCTTCTGAAGTAGGACGTACAGCTAACCGTTCTGCTAATTTAGTTTTTCCTGTATGTGTTACCCAGGCTACTTCTGGAGTAAATCCTTCTACGTGTTCTTCTTCTTTTACTAGTAATGATTCTGGGATGAATAAGGGAAAACTAACATTTTGTACTCCCATTTTTTTCATACGTATATCTACTAGATCTCTTATTTTCTCCCATATTGCCCAGGCTGTTGGTTTGAATACTATACAACCTGATACTTTGGTGTAATCTGCTAGATCTGCTTTTAGCATGATTTGGGTAAACCATTCTGAAAACTCATCTTTTTCTGCAGTGATTCCTTTTTCATCTTTACTCATAAACGAAAGACATTCCTGAGTGTATAAAAAGTTTGTGGTAAAGAACTTTAGGTTATTGGTTTAACATATCAAGTGCTATTTCGTATGCTTCACTATAACCTTCATCAGAATTAGTTAAAGGTCCAGTAAGGGGAAACCATCGGGGATCGTGTCTTAACCACATTCTTGAATTACAACCCCCCTCAACATCTAATTCTGTAATTATATGGTTTCCTTCATAAGTTCCAAACCTTGCTGCTCTTCCTTTTGCTCTTTGTAACGCCACATATAATATAACAAAGGATTTACAATCGCCACCCCCTCTTCGCAGGGTTGCGTTTGGAGATAAAAAGGACTGTACTGCCGCTAATTGTTCGAAAGCATTATCACCCGTCGTCAGTAAATCAAGTTCAATGTAAGTCAGACCTCTTAGTACATCATTAGGTTCTTGTTCTACAACATTGCATAATTCATCCATTGCAAACTGTTCTCGGAGCAGATTAGGCACTCCTACTGGACCTAGAAGACTCCTCATTTTTGCCAGAGCAAATAAGGGAGACTCGTTTCTAATTAATGAAGCCCAACAAAGTTCTCCAACAGTAGGAGGGGTTAAGTATAAGGGATTTACCATAAAAAAAGTAAGTTTGTAGTGTTTAAAAAGATTCACTCATTTCCAAACATTTATATACATATAATTCAAGAATTAGTGTATGTTTTACTACAACAAAAGTCCAGAAGAATCATTACATGAACTCAATACTAATATAGAAGGGCTTTCTGATGCTGAAGTTGACAGACGTAGAACTTTATACGGACTCAATGAGTTACAACAAAAAAAGAAAATTTCCGCTCTGAAAATATTATTGGCTCAATTCAATTCACCCCTAGTTTGGATTTTAATTGCTGCTACAGTTATTTCTTTTGCTTTAGGAGAAACTACTGAAGGTTATGTTATTCTTACTATTCTTATTCTTAATGCATTATTTGGTTTTATTCAGGAATTCAAGGCAGAGAAAGCTATTGATGCTTTAAAAAAAATGTCGGCATTACAAGCTAAAGTAATAAGACAGGGCCAAATTAAGGCTATTAATACTAAGTTCTTGGTTCCGGGTGACATCATTGTATTAGAGACCGGGGATAAAGTGCCTGCTGATGGAAGAATTATTGAATCGTCAAACCTAGAAATTCAAGAAGCGACCTTAACTGGTGAGTCTGTTCCTGTTGAGAAAAGTAATAAAATTTTAAATGGTGAACTTGCCCTGGGAGATAGAAAGAATGTAGTTTATTCTTCTACGATAGTTACTAAGGGAAGATGTAAAGTTGTAGTTACTCATATTGGAAAAGATTCTGAGATTGGTAAGATTGCCAAACTAATTGAAGATGCAGAAGAAGGTATCACCCCACTACAAAAACAATTAAAAGATTTAGCTAAGTGGTTGGGAATTATTGTTTTAATAATTGCAACAGTAATTTTTGCTACAGGAGTTATTCGTTCAGGGTTTGCTACTGAAAATATTATTAACATGTTTATTTTCGCTGTTGCTTTAGCTGTTGCTGCAATTCCTGAAGGACTTCCTGCAGTTGTTACCATATCCTTAGCAATTGGTGTTAAGAAGATGGTTAAGAGGAATGCTCTAGTTAGAAAACTCTCTTCTGTTGAAACACTGGGTGCATGTAATGTTATTTGCAGTGATAAAACTGGCACGTTAACTCATAATGAGATGACCGTTAGAAAGATTTATGCTAATACTGAAGTCACCGAAGTTTCGGGTGCGGGCTATGCTCCAATGGGTGAATTTTCTAATGATCCTAAAAAATTACACCATTTATTAATGGCAGGCATGTTATGTAATGATTCTAAACTTGTTAAGAAAGGTGAAGAGTTTAACATCATGGGCGACCCTACTGAGGGTTGCTTGGTTGTTTCTGCAATGAAAGCAGGATTTTCTCGAACTCATCTTACTGAACATTATCCACGAGTTGATGAAGTTCCTTTTTCTTCTGAAAGAAAAATGATGACTACAATTCATAAACACGCTACAAGCAAGGTTGCTTTTTCAAAAGGTGCACCAGATGTTTTATTAAATCAGTGTGATAGAATTCTTATTAACAATACAGTTAGACATTTAACTCCTGATATGAAGAAACATCTTCTTGAGGTTAATGAACATTTTGCTTCTGAAGCATTACGAGTACTGGGTTTTGCGTATAAAATTCTTAAAGGAAAAAATGTTGAGAATAATATGATCTTTCTTGGCCTACAAGGTATGATTGACCCTCCAAGAGAGGAAGTTAAGAATGCAATTCATGAATGTAAAAATGCAGGAATTAAGGTTGTTATGATTACAGGCGATCATAAAACTACTGCTCTTGCCATTGCTCATGAGCTTGGAATTGAGGGCAATTCTTTAACTGGTGAGGAGATAGAGAAACTAGCTGATTTAACAGATGTCATTGATGAAACTAACATTTATGCAAGAGTTGATCCAAAACACAAATCTAGATTAGTTGATGCGTTACAACATAAAGGTTATTTTATTGCGATGACTGGAGATGGTGTTAATGATGCCCCTGCTCTAAAAGAGGCAGATATTGGAATTTCTATGGGAATTACAGGAACAGATGTTGCAAAAGAAGCCTCAGATATGATTTTAACTGATGATAACTTTGCCTCAATTGTTAATGCAGTTAAAGAGGGTAGAACAATTTTTAGTAATATCAAAAAATTCGTTTCCTATTTACTTAGTTCAAACGTGGGAGAGGTATTTACAGTTTTTGGAGCCATGTTAATGGGTCTTGCACTTCCCATTACCGCAATTCAGATTTTATGGATTAATTTAATTACAGATGGACTTCCTGCGTTAGCATTAGGTGTTGAGAAAGCAGAGCCAAACATTATGGAACGCCCTCCAAGGGATAGTAAAGAAAAGATTGTAACAAAGAGTGAAGCCAAATTTGTGTTCTTAGTGGGAATTATTATGATGGTAGGAACTATTTTCTTATTTGTAAAATATCTTCCTAAAGGCTATGCTTATGCCTCTACAATGGCATTCTGTACTTTGATGTTGTTTCAAATGTTTAATGTATTCAATAATAGGTCTGAAAAAGTTAGTATTTTCAAACTCAAATTTTTTGGTAATAAGTTTTTATTATTAGCAGTATCCATCTCCATACTATTACAATTAGGAGTAGTGTACTTACCAATTTTATCAAACATTTTTGGTACTGTTCCTTTAACCCTAAAAGATTGGGGGCTTGCTTTACTAACCTCAGTTACGGTTTTAATTGGGGGCGAAATATTTAAGGTGTTTAAAAAATGATTTCCATATTACAACAATTTGCTTTTAATTTCCCTGTTTGGTATCATCTAATCATAGTAATTGTTTCTTTGGCATTATTAGCTAAAGCATCATATTTTTTAGTCTTAAGTATTTCAAATTATGCTAAGAAGCTTGGAATTTCTGAATACTTAGTTGGTTTACTTATTGTTGCTGCAGGAGCTTCAGCACCTGAATTTTTAGCCTCATTAAGCGGGGTCTTTTATGGTGCCTCCCCAATTGTATTTGGAACTATTTTTGGTTCTAATCTATTAGGTGTTACCTTAGTTATTGGTTTATTAGCAATTGTTGGCAAAAAAATCCCAATGAATCAGAAAGTTTTTGATAAAACTAAGTGGGATGTTTTAATTCTTATTGCTCTGCCCTTTCTTTTATTATTGGATGGTAAATTAACCGCAATTGATGGCGGAGTTTTGCTTGTTGCGTTCATTTTCTATGTTTCTTTACTTTGGAAAAGAGAGGGTCAGCTTGGCAAGTTAAAGAAAGGAGTTGAAATTAATTTTATTTGGAAAGATTCCCTTATTTTTCTTTTAAGTTTAGTTGTAATTTTACTTGCGTCTAGATTTTTAGTTGATTCGTCCATGCAAATTTCTTATATTATGAATTGGCCCGCATTCATTGTTGCCACAATTCTTATTGGTTTAGGTGCCTCAGTTCCTGATTTATTTTTGGGTTTAAATTCTATCGATAAAGGTCATGAAGGAGTTGCATTTGGGGACATTATTGGAAGTATGATTCTTAAATCACTTTTGTTTTTTGGAATCTTTGCTTTAATGACCACATTAGAGTTTGGTGTTTTTAATGCTATTTTTATTGGAATATTAACCCTGGCTTCAAGCATGTTATTATTTTATTTTGTTAAGAAGAAATCTTTAACTCGGCTTAATGGAATTATTCTTATATTGTTTTATATAATATTTTTAGTTGGACAATTTTTGTTTTTTAATTAATCTAGAATTTGACCTAAACTGGTTCTTAATGCCTCTTTTGCTTTTCCTACTCTGTATTGAATTGTACTTGGAGAACAACCTGCCAGTTCTGCTGCCCGTCTTTGTGAATGACCTTCTAAAAGTGTTAGTCTAATTGCTTCTTGGTAAGTGGGTTGTAAAGCATCTACTTGTGCTCTTACTGCGTTATGTAAGTCTGATCTTTGTGCCATATCACGCGGACTTAATCCCTCATCTGAAAGATCAGCTTCATCTGCTTCGCCAAAACGTTTTAGCTGCATTTCACGAGATTTATGATAACCTCTTGCTCTGTTTCGAGCCATATTACGAAGCCAAATTAGCGCGTCTTGATCTGGGCCTAGACTATCAGTCTGTTCTACTGCTGTTTGGAAAACATCTTGATATAGATCAGAAGCCTGTTCATCTCCAACAAGTCCTGCACAATAATTTAAGAATACTTCGCCAAAAAGTTCAGCCGTTCTCGCAAGTCTTTCTTCACTTGCTATTCCCATACCTGGAAAACGAACTTGTGCATCAGCGTCTGTAGTAGTCATAAAACTTCAAAAGTGATGACTCATTTAAAAAGATTCCGCCCTCATAGCGATAAGGTTTATATACTCTAACTTATATTTTACAATCATGAAAACCCTACTTGTTAACGCAGCGTACAAGGGAACAATTAAACTAAATAAATCTTCGTTTACTAAACTTCCCACTAAAATAGGCTTGATTACAACAATTCAATTTGTTAACCAACTTAAGGAAGTTAAATCTGCACTTGAAAAAGCAGGAAAGAAAGTCGTCATAAATAAAGCCAAGCAACCTTTTGCCGGACAGGTTTTAGGCTGTGAATCTAGTTCTGCTAACATTCCTAATGTTGATGCAATTTTATATATGGGTACAGGAAAATTTCACCCCATTAATGCTGCACTAGAAACCAACAAACCAGTTTTTACACTTAATCCAATGAATGGAACCATAACTAAGCTTAATCAAGACGAGATCAAACGTATTGAAATTAAAAAGCGTTCAGCTTTACTAAAATATCATTCTGCTAAGAATATTGGAATTCTTGTCTCCACTAAACCAGGCCAAGAAGATCTTAAGTCTGCTCTTAAACTAAAAGAAAAACTAAAAAAAGAAAAGAAGACTGCATTTATCTTAATTGCCAACAATATTAACTTCCAATCATTAGAAGATTTTCCATTTATTAAAGCATGGGTTAACACTGCCTGTCCCAGAATTATTGAGGATTTTTGTTGTTTAAACATTTCTGAATTACAATGAAACCAGAATTACTCGCTCCAGCTGGCAATTTTACTAGTTTAAAGGCTGCGATTCAGGGCGGTGCTGACGCTGTTTACTTTGGAATTGACAAATTAAATATGCGTACTAAGAATTTCAAATTATCAGATCTAAAGAAAATTAAAACAATTTGTAAAAGTGTTAAGCGTTATCTAACATTAAACACAATCATATACGAGTCTGAATTAAAACAAGCAGAAAAAATAATTAAAACTGCTAAACCATTTATCACGGCAGTAATCTGTTGGGATCTTAGTATCATTCAATTATGTAAGAAACATAAAGTTCCATTTCATATTTCAACTCAGGCCTCAGTTTCGAATTCGCAAGCGGCTTTGTTTTACAAGAAGCTTGGTGCTAAACGTATCATCCTAGCTAGAGAGTGTTCACTAAAACAAATAAAAGAAATAAGTTCTAAAGTAAAAATAGATTTAGAGGTCTTTATTCACGGTGCAATGTGCGTAGCAGTATCCGGCAGATGTTTTACTTCACAATTTACTTTTGGTAAATCTGCAAATAGAGGGGAGTGTTTACAGAACTGTAGAAGAGAATATACAATAAAAGATGTTGATGAGAAGTTTGAACTTAAACTGGATAATAATTTTGTTATGTCTGCTAAAGACCTTTGTACTTTAGAATTTTTAGATAAACTTAAACAAGCAAAGATATCATCATTTAAAATTGAGGGTCGAAATCGTTCTCCTGAATATATCAAGACTGTAACGGAAGTTTATCGTGAAGCTATTGACACTAAATTAACAAAAACCAGAACTCAACAACTAATAAAAAAGTTAAAAACTGTTTATAATCGTGATTTTTCATCAGGATTTTATCTTAACCAACCTGTTAATGAGTTTACTAACGCGTATGGTTCTAAATCAACTAAAACTAAACAGTATGTTGGCAAAGTTACCAACTATTATAACAAAAAGGGAGTGGCTGAAATATTAGTAGAAAGTAATGTGTTCAAGAAAGGCGACGAGTTAATGATTCAAGGGCCTACAACAGGAGTTATTAATTTAAAGCCCATTAAGCTCGTACAAAATAATAGATCTGTATCTAACGTTAAACGAGGTTCTGTAACATTTGAAACAACCAAAGTTAGAAAGAATGATTTAGTGTTTATCGTTTCCAAACGATAAGCATTACTAATAAAAATGCAAATATTCCTATTAAGAATAGTAATATTCTTTGTCCTTTTCCTTCTAAGTTAAACTTATTTGAGTCTACCTCTTCTGTATCTGTTTTTTCTTTATTTAGATTTTTAAACCAGTTCCCAATATTGTTTATGACTTGTTGAAATCCTGATTTTTTTACTTCAGGTACTACTTCTGGAACTACTTCTGGCGTTGGTTCAACTTCAGGTTCTTGTGTTTGATAAGTTTCTTCTACACACTCTTTTTCTAACAAGGGTTGTCGTAGGGTTGTTCCACAATTATTGCCATCAAAACATCTTCTTGTTAACTTTTCATCAATACATTCTTTAAATCCTTCACAAATCCAATCTTCTTGACATACAACAAGTACATCATCATCGCTATCATCTCCTCCACCACTGCCCCCCGTTCCACTTCCTCCCGGATCGCCTACAGCAGGTGTTGTCATGCCTTTTATTGCTGAGTGATTTAGTCCAGATACTTTGAAATATGATCCTTCTACAGCGCAAGAATAGGCGCCATTAGTTCCGGGACAGGGTACGTTTGTTTCGTTAGCATTAGAACAGTCTGATGATAAAGTTGCTATTGAGTCAACCTCTTTATCAACTACACAAACGTAATCAAAAGTAGAGGTAGATTTGTTTACGTAAACTGTTTTTGTAACACTTTGTGAACTTAGATCTAGTCCTCTTACAATCAAGGTTCCACTTCCTGCAACATAGTCTATATCTACACTCATATTTGCACTACTAAAGTTCCAGTCAAAAGTTATTAATGTATTATTTGATGTATCTGTTAAATTCAGTGCAATAACCTCAGTTAGTTCAGTATCATTTAAACTTCCATTAACAAAAATGTTAAGTTCTACTGAGGAGGTTATATTTGATGAGTTTGCGTTAAGTCTTGCTTTGTCATTAACCGTAAGTGTTACGGTTTGATTTACAACCACAGTTCCATCAGTCACATTGAACAGTATTGAATATGTTCCGGCATCAGTATAGTTTGTTGTCCAGTTAAAATCATTGACGTTCTGTGTGAACAGTGAGGCATTTGTTCCATAAGTTAGGGTGTCGTCATCATCATTGTCTGTTACGTTTAAAGTTATATTGATCATTTGAGATTCGTTCACAACATAAGAAGTTGGATTGTTGAATACAGGTAAACGGTTTGTGTTATTTACTGATACGTTCCACACCTGAGTTGTATAATTTTCTCCATCGCTTACGTTTAGGGTTAGATTCCAATATGTTGCTGCTTGGGAATGATTAAAAGTGTGACTTAGGTTTTGTGTTGTTGCTATACTGGTTTCATTTAATAACCAATTAAATGTTAACGTGTCACCATTAAAGTCTGATACGTTAACTGTTAGTGTTAATAATTCTGTTTCTTTACTACTTAAATTTCCGTATTCGGAAACATTATTTATTGTTGGAGGGGTATTGAGTACTTCTACTTGCCAGGTTTCAGATATGCCCAATTCACCTTTATCATCTAATCCAGTTACATAATATGAATAATTGCCTTTTTCTGGCATTCCTAGATTCACACTTACATTACAAGTTGCATTTTGTACTGTTGTGTCATTTACTCCCATCACATATCGTGTTGAATTAAAGGTCAAATAACAATAAGATATGTTATGAGAGGTATCATTTATTGATACGTTAAAAGTATAATCCAAAGTTAGTAACCCAGAACCATTTGCAGGTGTTGGATCTATAAATGCTAACACAGGTGCATCAGTAATTAATGCTTCATAAGCACCGTATACATCAACTCTAGTAAATTCTTGATCTAAGCCTAATCTGGTATCATTTATTTTTGGTCCAGATGCATTTAGTGCTGCTTTGATTGTTTCTGTGTCTGTAAATCTTCCATAATATTTATGATAGTATTGTTGTAATAGTGCTACTGTTGCTGCTACATGAGGAGTTGACATTGAGGTTCCATCTTTACTTGTAAATCCGCCTGTTCTTTTTGTGGATATAATTCCAGTTCCGGGTGCTAAAAAATCTAAAAAAGAAGCGGTTTTTGAATTTGAACTTATTGTATCATCATCATTAGTTCTTCCCACTGACGTTGCATTAGCTATACATGCGGGATCAGTCAAACCCAACGCACTATAATCATTTCCTGCAGAGACCATTACCGTGATATTTTTAGACACTGCTTCATTTATTACCGGAACAAACAAAGAAGGGATAGACTCACCATCACATACAGAAATATATGTTGATCCTCCAATACTTATTGAAATAACACTTATATTAAAACGTGTTGCATTGTTCACACACCATTCTATTCCCGCTAAGAAAGGAGTGACTGTTGTTCCGCCAGATGCGTTTAACACTTTTATGGGGATTATATTAACACCTGGAGCGATTCCAGGATAGGTTGCATCTCTTGAACCCACTATTCCCGCCACATGTGTTCCATGGCCTCCAACAGTGGGAACACCATAAGTGTTAAAAACCTGATCGTCATAAGGGTAGTCATCATCATTTACATAGTCCCAACCTACAAACCCCCTTGAATTTCCAGCATCAGGTATCAATGAAGCATTCAGTGCTGCATGAGTGTCATCGATTCCTGTATCTAAAATACATACTGTTACGCCAGTTCCGTTTAATTTAGTTCCATTAAATGATACATTTTGAAACAAAGTTGAATTCATTAACGGTACGGAAACATCCAGTGTTGCTTGATATGCTTGTGTTTCTTCTATTGCTTTTACTTTTTTATTTTTTCGAATATTTTCTAATTCTGAAGTTGTGAATTTTCCGCTTATTCCATTAAACGAAGTAAATACATGTTCGATTTCTTTTCCAGGCACTACCTCATTAAGGGTTTGTACTGAATATCCACTTCGAGTTGTAGCCGAGTGTAAATCAAGAGTTTCCCCGTCTTCAAACATGATTATTACGTCATGGAGTTCTTCATTACCTGCATTATCTGAAGCTAGAACTAAGGTAGTTAAAGAAATCAATAAAACTAATATTATCCCCCACTTCATTTTATTTTAGCATTAAACCTTCATTTTGGAATAAGTTACTACTCATTCCTTTTCCGAAATTAAAACTTTGTTCTGCCACTATTTTTGAAAATAAACTTAATAAACTTACTTCGTCTTCAAATAATTCTATTTCTGCGTTTAATTCTAATTTTTCTTCGATTAATTTAACAGCCTCCTCTCTTCCCCCAAATTCATCTATCAAGCCCAAGTCTTTAGCTTGTAGTCCTAAATAAATATCTGCTTCTTTAATCTCATTAACTTGTTCTTCAGTTAATCCCCTATTTTCTTTTACTGAATTTATGAAATATTCATGCATTAAATCTAATTTTTCTCTTAGTCTAATCTCTTCTTCCATTCCCAAATTTTTAAATGGGCTCTTGATATCTTTATATTTTCCTGAAGTTAAAGGTACGTAGCTAATATTATATTCATCAAGTAATCCTGAGAATTCTAGATATGCTCCGTTTACTCCCACACTTCCGACTAATGAGAGTTCTGATGCTAAGATCGTGTCTGCTGCTGATGCTACCCAGTATCCTCCTGATGCTCCAACATCGCGAACGTATGCTATTACTGGTTTTTCTGTTTTTATAATTGTATCCACAATTTCTTTACTTCCTACTGGGCTTCCTCCCGGAGAATTAATTTCTAGTATTATTGCTTTTATTCGTCTATCATCTTCTGCACTTTGTATTTTTTCTACTATACTGACTGATGATGGACTGTCCATGAAGATTGAACTCATTCCCTGGGTTGTTATCACTCCCTCAACTTTTATTAGTGCTATATTTCCACTATGCTCGGGCATCATATACCCAATAACTGAGAGAATAATTAGAACAAGTAATATGATTACCCAAACAGGAAGCTTTCTTCTTTTCATCAGTCATTTTCTTCATTAACATGTTTATAAATTTATCGTTGTAATAAAAGTTAAAAAAGAAAAATAATTTATTTATTTTTTTCTAGTGTGATTTCTATTGTGGAAACACGTACTTGTTTTCCTTCTTTATTTTCAAATTCTTCACTATCAATTTTAATATCTTTCACTCCAACACTTCCTTCTAGAAATCTTTTTGCAGCCACTTCTGATACATCTACAGCTCGTGCAATAAACTTACCTCTTGCCTTCACTATCACTTCTTCTGCGCCCTTGGTGGTAAATTGCATTACTACTCCCGTAACGTAATTCATAAACGGTCGGTTCCCAATAAATATTGAGTTGTCCTCAGCCATTTTTACCTCCTTGTTTTTACTAATCTGGTAACATATCCTGTTATGACATTTCGTAGTTTTTTACTTTTTATGTCTGCAGATTCTGTCACTAATTGTTTGTTTTCCTCAAAAGTCTTTTTGAACCTTGTTGGATGGGTTTCTATCAGTTTATGTGATACTCGCTTTATTAGTTGTGTTTTAATTCGTCCCATACCCTAAAGTAGCCTTAATCTATTTATAAAGTTTTCCTCAATAAACTTTATGCTTAAAATGTAGAACTTAAAGAAAAAAAGAAAAAAAGAAAAAATTAGTTAAACCAGCCTGAAAGCCAATTCATTACCTGTTTCAACATACCTCTTGTTTCTTCTAACTCTTCAGATAGACTTCCACAAGCTCCGTCGTTACACTGGTTGGTTGAACACTCATAGTTGTTTTGACACTGTGCTTCTTTTGCTTGTTGTTCAACAAGTTCTTTTGTTATTGCGCAGTACTTAGCAACCTCATTATCAACTAATCTGGTTCCGAAAGGCAAGCAAGTATCTTCAAGTAAACAGCCATTATTACATGTTGCAGTTACAGGTAATGAAGGTGAAACTTCTCCCGGAGTTGTTGGATAAAGTGTTGGTTCTGGAATATTTAAGATTTCGATTTCCACACTATCCTCAACAGGAAAAATAGTATTGAATTCAACTTCCATTCCTTCCAGATCATACTCTTTGTAATTAACCAACATTTTCGCTGCATATCTTGTATCTGCCTCACCATATCCCGCCACAAGTAATTGTGCGTTTCCATTATTGTTGAATAATCTTATTGTACTCTCTCCTTTCTGAAAGTGTTGAGAACAACGATTAATCGCTTCGATTTTTTTATCTCCCAATAATCGAGCGGAAACAGCATTAGTGCATGCATTTCCTACAGAAATAACATTCATAGCATAGGGATCAGATATTTCACTTGCTAATTTTGCTGCGCCAACATCAATTTGGCCCTCGCCAGCATCATAAAGTTGCAAGCTTTGAGCAATATCAATTGCACTGATCACATCTGATGCAGGGGCATTGTCTCCTACAACAATATATCCATTGAACTTTCCATTTTTAATAAATAGTTCAGGATAGTTTGTTAGATCAAACGTATGATGAACTATTTTATTGTTCACGCTTATTGTTGCTTTATTGTTTGCTTCGTTAGATTCCTTAACCATGTTATCATAGAATCCATCAAAAACAGGATTATCCTTTTCTCCCCCTTCAAAACGATCTACAACAACGGTTATTTCGTATTCTCCATTATTCAACCAGTAATAATTGCTTAATGATCTATGCATACTTTCTCCAGCATCTAACTCATTATCATATCCATGATATGCAGTATGTGTTGTTAATTCTCCATTAATATATACTGCCATTGCAAAAGATCCTTTAACATCTGCTAGTCCAGCATTAACAACATCAAATTCTATTGTTGCCAATTTATCACTTTTTCTAACAAACTCAAGTTCTTTAATTACTAGATCAATCTTTTCTGGAATTGAAATTCCACAGTCGAATTCTGCGTATTCATTATCTCCATCAAGCACAGTATATGCATAACCACCACAAGTACTTTTCCATACTTGTTTTGTTCCTTTAACACCAATTGATTCCACAGTGCATGTTTCTTCGCCACTGCAACCAATTTCGTTTTGTTCATCCAAGTAACATTCTTGTTTTTCACTTGAATCCTCAAATACGCATTTAACTGTTTCTTTAGTTATGATTACATCCTCTACGTGACCCTCTTCAAATAAAGATATAAGATCAGAAGAGGTTTCTTTACTCAACATTATCTGTCCAACATCGACAGAGTAGTATTTAAGAATTGTTGCTAAGTCTGTAGCAAACAATATACCACTGGATTCAAGATCTGAACCAACAATAATTTTTGCTTCACCTTTATACAATACTAAGATTACTCGGCCATCTAAGCCTCCTCTTTGTACATCTTTAAATAGTTTAAATGTACTTACAGGCAGATCTCCATATCCTGCTTTTTTTAGTTCTACTGCTATGTTTGTTCCCAATACACTATCTGAAGCAGGTGCATCCTCCGCTATTGCTACAACAAAAGCAGGTAATTTTTTTTCTTTTATAGTTGTATCTGCAATTGCGCTCATAGAGAGTACAAGCATCATCAACAACATTATACCAAATATTTTTTTCATTTTGATTAACCTCACAATTTTTAATAAAAATTAGAAAGGTGGAACTATATAAATAGGTTGAGTGGAACGATTGGAACGATGTGGAACTATTGTTCGTTTTCAGAAGTGTTTTTACCTAAAAACCAGTCGGTAAACCTGATTTTTTTTACCTTTCCAATTTTTTGTGTTTGAATAACATTTTTTTGTTCTAATGATTGTACATATCTAAATAATGATGCTTTTGGAATTCCAGTGCCATAGTGTATTTTTGCTTGGGTTGTACTTCCCTTACTCTCTAATATGAAGTCAATTATTTCTTTTTCTTTTTCTTTTAAGGTGTTGTATACATCTTTTGATCGTTCTACTAATTTTACCTCTTTTTTAATGATCGTTTCAGGTTTTTTTGTTTTTTTCTTAATCGGTTTCCACCGAAAGATAACAATTATAACTACAAGCAAGATAATCAAACTCCAGGCAAGCAGGTTTGATTTTTCTTTTTTTACTTTGTCCAAATTTAGTTCTAGATCAATCACATCTCCCTTACTTACCTCAAATTCTTGCATGCTAACTGCTTCTTCAGACCGGGCAAAAACCTTACAGTTCCCGATTGGTACTTCGGTATTAAATGTGCCAAAAGAATCGGCTTTTGTAGGTAAGTTTAATCCATAATCTGAACCGCATTCGATTTTTATTTCAGCATTTGGTATTACATTATCAAGTTCGTCTTTTACTATTCCTCTTAATGAACCTACAGAGTAAAGAAACACTCCCTCAATCAGACTTGTTTGTACTGTTAATTGTGTTTTAGCAAAATAGTCTATTCCTTCGGTTGTTAGGTCATCAACTTTGATTGTAACATGGTGTTCGCCATTTTCTAGACTTAATTTTAGAATTTCTCCTTTAGGAACATATTTATTCATGACCTGTTCATTTTCTTCTATGTAAACAACCACTTTGTTAATATCGATATTAGTTGTTGCCTCTTTCAAACTAAGAAATACATTGGCGTTCTCAGCTGCTGTAACAAAACTTATACAAAGCAATAACATCACTAAAAAAAGATATTTCGTATACATAAATTAGAAAATATATTGAATTTATTTAAATTTAACTAATTGGTAAACTTTTTGATTAACGACGAAAAATACTTCCTCCCTTAACATCTGAAACATTTCCACTCAATCCAAGATCGCCAGACCCTGCATTAACTGGTTTTGTTTGTGTAGCTGGTTGTTTTTTATCTCTTTTTCCAGGAGTTATTGGTTTTCGTTCTACATCTTTATATCCTGCTGCGAAAAGAGTTGCACCTATGTGAGTTAAGAATCCATCTAAGTCATTTGCCCCCACTTGTTCTTCCACACTATTCAAACTATGTGTTACTGTTGCTCTTCCTATTGGTAAATCATCTACTAGTTCGGCAGTAGTCATACCAGTATAGGCTTTTCTTGCTGCTAACAACATATTTCTTGCTCTCACTCTTGTAGGTTCTCGTCCTTTCCCAGTCACATAACTTTTTGGTAAACCTATAGCGTCTAAAGCTGTTCTAAATACTAATGCATTTATAGCATCCTCTCTTTGTCCTGGGACTTCCACCAAGATTGGATCATCACCCAATATTGCTTTGATAAATTCTAAGTCTATTTCACAATCTTCATCATCTGCTTCGTCCACTAGATCTTCCACATTTGCCATGATTGTTCCAGGATCAGCATTTCTTCCTAAAATCCCGTCCAAATGTGCTGCAACTTCATCTAATTGTCCGTTACATCTTGCAGTAAGTGAAAGGATTGCATCTTTTATAAAATCAGGTCTCTCTTCTACAGAAGGATAACGTAATTCAGCGCGACTTGCTCGTGACATTCTTGCTGACAGATGTCTAAAATGTTCATCAGGTTGTTGGGTTCCCAAAATTTTTAATCCTTCAATCATTTTAACCCAGCTTGCCACATCTCCGGAATATGCCATTACAACTCCTTTTCCTCTACTTAAACCTGCATTAGTTAGTTCAAGGGCTTTTCTTTGAGCCCCCTGATTTGTTTTAGGATCCCCTTTTTTCATTATTCCTTCCCAACCATCTAATAAGATCAGATCTGCTGCTTGTGCTTGTGGACTGTAATTCACCTTTGCCCAGTCTTCTTTTGTTGGCTTAGTTGGACTTTTTGCCATTGCATCATATTGATCTGCTAAGTACACTAAATCTAAATAAAAAGGAGTCAATCCATGTTCTATTGCTACGGTCGCAAGGTACATTAGAAGAGTTGTTTTTCCTGAACTGTTATCGCCAACGATTCTTAGTGCTCTTCGTATGGCTTTTTTTGATCTTAAACTATCTATTACGGCCATACCCTTTGCAAATGCTCTTCCATTATAATCACCACGAAAGTATTCTGATCGGTCTATTGCACCTCTCACAGTTAGTTTTGCTAATGCCGCTTCAAAATCGGTGTTAGCATAATGGCCTTCTGCACTTATTTCACTTTTTCTTCGAGGTTTTGGCTCAGGAACTGTTTCATCAGCTTTTGGTGCTATTGCATCATAACATAGCTTACTAACTCTCGGCACATCCATTCCTGAAAAGTTCCCTGTTCTTCTTGCTGCTGCACTTAATGCTTCCTCATAACGTTTCAAAGCCATTTCTGCTGTTAACGCATTTGAGAATAATATCTGCATCTTTTGTTCATCATTAAAGGTTATTTGTTTTGGAGTTGTTATCCACAATGCAAACTCGGGACTTCCTTCTAGAATACTATGATAGACTTGTTCTGCTCTTTCATCTAAAGAAATATATGTTTGTTGTACTGAAGCGTTCATTCCCGACAAAGATTCATCCCCCATTTAAAGTAGTAACAAAGACCTTTTTTTAAAGATTTATGTTCAATTCATCATTTCGTTAACTATTTTAGCTCCTAATCCAATAGTTAGGCGTTCTTCTTTTTCTGGATTGATCTCCACTAAATCTATTGCCTTAATGTTCTTTAAATTCTTCAATCGGTGTAAGAAGTATAATAATTCGCGTGATGTTAACCCGCCGGGTTCACAGTGTCCTGTTCCTGGTGCGAATGATGGATCTACTGCATCTATATCTATTGAGAGGTATACTTTATCAAACTTATTACAGGTTTCCATAATCGCGTCGCACACCTCTTCTTTTCCCATGTAACTTATTTTTTTCATGTTAAAGTTTTTTATTTTATTTTGAGCTATGAAATTCAGTTCTTCTGCATCTTGATTTCTTGTTCCCACAAGGATTATGTTAGAAGGATCTAAACCATCTCGAACTAAGTTTCGTAAGTAATTTTCGTGTGTTGCAGGATCAAATTCTTGCATCAAATCAGGATGTGCATCAAATATTAATAATCCACAATTTTCTTGGTTAAATGCTTTAAATGTGGCATAGGTAATAGAGTGATCTCCCCCAATAATTATTGGACAAGGATAATTAGTGAAGGCTTTTTTCATTTCTTCTTCAATGGTTTTTTGACTAGCTTCAATATTTGAGTTATCAATTTGGATTTCGAGTTCGTTTAATGGTGCTTTAAATCCGTCTTCATTACAATTCAATTCTTTTAGTTTTTCTAAGATTTTGTCTGGAGCTTTCTCTACCCCGTTTGTTTTTCCTAGGCCGCCAGCATAAAGTGGAATTTTAATTATCACATCTCTGAAGGTGCGCTTATTCCTAATAAAGTTAATCCTTTTTCTAGAACTTTTTTTGTGCAATGAACTAGTAATGATCTTGCTTTTGTTAACTCTTCATCCTCTGTGATTACATGGCAAGCACTATAGAAGTTATTGAATGTTTGTGCTAGTTTTACTGAGTATTTTGCTAATAAGGATGGTTTGTTATCTTTGATTACACTTTCTACTACTTCTGGAAATAATTGTAGCATTTTGAGTAATGCTGATTCTGCATCTTCGTTTAGTAATTCAAACGCTATTTTGTCATCAATTTTTTTATCATATTTTTTTAGTATTGAATTACATCTTGCATATGCGTATTGAATGTACGGACCTGTTGATCCCTCAAAATCAAGTACTTTGTCCCAATCAAAAGTTATGTTATGAATTCTATCATTAAATAAATCACTAAAAATTACCGCGCCAACTCCCACTTTTTCTGCTACCTTGGCTTTATTTTTCAGTTTTGGATTTTTTTCTTTTATTATTTGTAATGATTTTTTTGCAGCCTTATCTAACACATCTTCTAAGATTACTACTTTTCCTTTTCTTGTTGACATAGTTCCATCTTTAAAACTTAATCTTCCAAACACTATATGTTCAAATATTGTTTTATTTTTTTTGTTTAACTTTTCCATTACCTTGAACCATTGTTTAAAATGTAATGATTGAGCTACATCAACAACATACAAAATTTTGTTTGGAGAATATTTTTTTAATCGAAACATACCTGCTGCGATGTCTCTTGACCCGTATAAAGTCGATCCGTCTGTTTTTTTTAGCAAACAAGGAGGCATGTCTTTTCCAACATCTGCCACTAGTGCTCCATCACTTATTTTGGTTAGTTTTTTTTGTTCTAATAGTTTAATTGCACCATTAACTAGTCTTGTGTATTCTGATTCCCCTTTTGTAGATTCAAATTTAACGCCCAATCTATCATATATTTTATCATAGTCTTTCAAAGAGACATTAACAAATTTTTGCCAGTACTTTTTTGCCTCTGGTTTTTTATTTTCTAAATTTACAAATTCGTCTCTTGCTTGTTGTTCCATTTCTGGATGTTTTTTTACATCTTTATGAAATTGTACATAAATTTTGTTTAAATCTTGTACGTTTTTTATTTTACTTAATGAAGAATGTTTTTTTATTCCTACAATTAATTGTCCAAAATTGGTTCCCCAGTCTCCCAGATGATTTACTCCAATTACATTATATCCAAGATATTTGTAAGTATTACTTAGGGCATGCCCTATAACTGTAGATCTTAAATTATGTATGCCCATATGTTTTGCGACATTTGGCGCAGAAAAGTCTATTACTATTGTTTCTTTCTTTTTACTTCCACTTCCATAATCCTCTTGTTTGAATATTTCTGATAAGACGTTTTTTGCTGTTGTTGATTTATCAACAAAAAAATTTAGATAAGGTCCGGTTGCATTTATTCTTACCTCTTTTATTTCTAACTTATCCGCTAGTTCTTTAGCTATTTCTGAAGGATCTTTTTTATATTGTTTTGCTAGAATAAAACAGGGAATTGCATAATCTCCTAAATCAGGATTTGGTGGAATTTCTAGGTCTAATTCCTTTCCTATCTCTTTTTTTAGTGCTTTCTTAATTTCTTTTTGAAAATCCATTTTGATCCATTAAAAAATTAGCTAGCTACATTTATAAATATTTGCAAAAAAGAATTATTGTTCGGCTTCGTCGGTATTTTCTTCGCCTTCTTTGTCATCTTTATCGTCTTTGTCATCTTCCGCATCTTCATATCCTTTCATGAATGCTTCTTCTTCAGCTGAAATTTCACCGCTTTCTACGTAGCCTTCTCGTCCTTCTTCTGAGTAAACATTCTCCTCACTTTCTTCAGGGTTAAAATCGTCGTCCATACCTATTTACCTTTTGAGTTTATTTAAAAAACTTTCTAATTTACAGTATATGTTAAACGTCAATAACTCAATAATTTGTCTTTTTAATAAAAACCTTTAAAAATACATTTTCAAACCTATAGCTTTATGGAACTAAAACAAGTGATTTTGGTAAGAACAGACATTAAATTGTCTGCGGGTAAAATGGCTGCTCAGGTAGCTCATGCTGCTGTTAATTGTGTTATGAAGTCAGATAATGATCTTGTTCGAGAGTGGAACAGTTTTGGTGCTAAAAAAGTTGTTCTTAAAGTTAAAAATGATGGTGAACTTCATAAGTATGAACAAGCTGCTAAAGATGCTGGTTTGAAGACTTGTGTGATTAGTGATGCAGGCTTAACTGAGGTTCCAGCAGGTACTGAAACCTGTATGGGTATTGGTCCTGATAAAGAAGAAAAAATTGATGATATTACTAGTTCTTTAAGTGTTTTCTAATCTCTTGCTCTAACTATTACTGTTTCAAAATCGTCTTTTACTACTTCTGCAAACTCTCTTAATGTTTCACCAGGATAGGATTCTTTCTTGCAAAATTGGGGGTTTAAGCATCCCCCATCTAGATCAGGTCTGAATTGTTGTATTGCATATCTTCTTGATCCGCGTAACATCTCCCCAATCTCCCTTATTTCCGATTCACCATGAATGCCAGGAACTGCTGTTGTTCTGAATTCGTAACCAAATCCTTGATTGCCCATAAATTGTACTAACTCTATTGAGTTTCTTATTTTTTCAACATCACTAAACCCAGTTATTTCTGGATACTGTGCCAGTGTTCCTTTAATGTCCATCGCAGCATAATCTACTAAAGCATATTCAAGTAAGGTTTCTAGAACTTCGGGATGACTTCCGTTTGTATCAAGTTTTACTTTAAAACCTTGTTGTTTCAAATAACCAGTTAGATCCCATAAATTACCAAATTGTTCTGTTGGCTCTCCCCCAGAAACGTTCACGAGCTTTACCCATCTGCTTCTTGCAGTTGAAAGTACTGCGTTTAATCCTTTTTCAGTTAGCGTATCGTCCTCGGCATGCCATAAGTTGCTATTATGACAATACCCGCACCCAAAATTGCATCCCTGATAAAATAGAACTGTTGTGGGTTCTTCTGCATTACTGAAACTGACTAAATCCACTGATGAAGATATGTTACCAAAATTCATTTTATGTTGTGAGATATCTTTCTGCTTCTGCAAGAACCGCGTCAAGTGCTTTTCTTACTTTTGGAGCTCCGGCTTTGTCTAGAAATTTATATTTCACATCTAAGTGTCCAGTTTCTCTATTTTGTCGTACAAGACTTTCTGTTTCTAAAGGTCGCACGGTATCTACGGGCCTAGGAATTCCTTCAGTATTATATTCGAATCCCACTCCGGGAGTAGTACCCATATTTATACCTGCTCGCATTGCTCTTGCTAAGTTTTGTCTTCCCTCTACTCCTGGTGCAGTTACATCTACAAATTCTACATCTACTTTTCCTTTGTAATTGTTTCCTACCAATTTGGTTACTGCATCATTCAGGTCTTCACACCAGTCACAATGATGGTGATGTTTTATTCCATATACTACTGCTTTTACTGCGGGTTGTCCGGGTATTAATGCTTCAGCAAGATCGTCTCCTTTTGCAATACATTCAGATGCATCTGCAGCATAACTTCCTCTTCCTCTTGCCTCTGATTCTCTTCGTTTTGATCCATTCCAATTTACCATTTTAGAATTGTATCCAACAACTTTTTGCATTACATCTGTTTCTGTCCCACATCTTGGACATTCAAACGCTTCTCCTCTTGTTTGGGTTCCACATCCTGGACAGAATGAATGTGTTCCAGATACAGTTATTTGTGCACATTGTGTATTTTCGTAAATATTTTGTACTAAATCATATAATGCATCTGGATCTATATCTGCTTCGCCCGTGAATAAATGGATAATTGCCCCAGATTCTATTACTGGGTGGAACATTGATTGTTTTTGTATTCTTTCTATTGGGCCTACATCTTTTGCATCTGCTCTTAGGTGTACAGAGTTTGTATAGTATGGGTCCTCTTCAGTTCCTTGTATTACCTGTTTTGCGTATTTTCCGTAAACAGGATGACGTAAGTCTCTTAATGCTAAGTTTCTTGCTGCACTTTCTGCAGGACTTTCTTCTAGGGAAATTTTCCATCCTGTTCTTTCACTCATCTCTTTTGCTTTTTGATACATTGCAGCAATGATCTCTAATCCTGCCTGCATTGATTCCTCATTTTCATGCAATTCAGAATCAGTCAATAATTTGACAGCGTCATTTACTCCAATCATTCCAACTATGTATGTTGCTTTATCTAAGTCAACATAAGGATTTCCATCCATGCTTGGTTTTCCAATTTGGTGCAATGGTCCTCCTGGTTGCATTAATTCTTCTGTTTTTACTCTTTTTTGGATATGAGCTTGAAGTGCTGTTTCCATGGTTTCTAAAACTTCATCAATAATTCCATCAAGATTTAAATTTCCAGCTTCTGCTGCTCGGTATGATGCTTGTGGAACGTTTATGGTTACGTTTTGGAATCCACAAAATCTTAATGATTCGGGATGTTCTAATGCTTTTGGGTCTACTGCAGTTTTTAATCTGCAACATGCAGCAAGGGTTACTGCATCTCTGTCAAAGATAAAGTATGCGCTTGAATTTTTAGCTGCCACTTCACATGTTTTTCTTAATAGTTGTCTTTGTCTTTCGTGTTTGAAGGTATTGGCATCTACATGTACGTCACATTTTGGGAATGGGAACATCATTCCTATTTCATCTCCCTCCATGTAAACATCAAGTAATGCTTCTAGAAATTCTTGTGAGGTCTCTTCATAATCTCCATAAGTTACAAATCGTCTTCCTTGTTCTTTTGCAAGTTTGTAATTAAAATTTCCTTCACCATCTAAGAATACATTTCCTTCGGAATCAGTATATATGAACCCATCTTTACTTGTTGGTTCTTTTCTTGCTCGCAAATCTTCAGTCTCTCCAGTTTCTTTATCTATTAATCTATATCTTCCCCCTGGAACTACTATAGGTATATCTTTCAGTGCAGTTGGCACTCCAGTATGTAAGTTTGCATCAGTGAATATTGTTTGACTTCCTCTAGAGAATGCGCATTGTGATAGTGTAAAAACAAAATTTTGCGCTATTTGTTTCATGTCAGTATATTGTACCATTAATCGTTGGAATTCGTCTGATAACACGTCATTGCCCTCAAATCGTTCAAGAATATCTTCCATTAAACTTCCAACAAGAGTTGGGTCTGTTAACATTGCATTCAGTTCTTTTGCCTGTCTTCGCATGTCTCGATAATCATTAACTAAAGTCATAAATTGTTCTAGTTCTGGTTTACCCTCTAATTTTGTTGAAACCGAACCCACTATTGTTTCTAAATCTGAATCAGATACACTTCGATTAGCTAACTCTCCAGAAACTCTTTTCCAATCTTCAGCAGCACCAAGATAGCTTGATAATCGTCCATGCAAACTCTGATCCCCTACAAGAGCGGCCAATACTTCCTCTTTTACTCTTCCAACATTTGTTCTCGACATACCTTCTAGAAATGGTGCAAAAGCTAGATTCACATAAGCCATCCCTAACGCTCCTGCATAATATGCTTGCATTGATGCCAAGAATGTTGATGTGTGTCCAACTAAGGTTATTGCGTGTTTTGGAGGAGATGATCTTGTTGATAAGTTTTGTAGGTCTCTTAGTCCGTATTTTTTTATATATTCTAGTGAATGTCCTGAACAGTACACCCTATGAGGATACCCAAGATCATGTACATGCATTGCTCCAGCATCGTGTGCGGTTCGTACATCTTTTTCAAATATGGAACTCAGTGCCCATCGTTTTAATACCCATTCAGCAATTTCTAGATTAACTGCTTCTGGATTGTTTGAATTGACATTTCCATTTTCATTAGATTTGCTGCCCATCAACATATCTATATTTTCTCTTGATACCACAAAGTTTCTTGAAGCAAAAAGTTCTTGAGGATTTACTCCATGTTTAATTAGTTCTGCTGTTGCAAGTGCATGTATTTCAGATGTAGTTAATTCTAGTACTTCTCCATCTTCCTTAACATCATTAATCCATTCTCGAACATCGGTTTCTACCGCGCTTGCCACGCTCTTAATTAGGTGTTCAGGCATTTCTGCGCCAGATCTTCTTAAATATTTTGAGATGGCATGCTTATCAAAAGGTGATGCTGTACCACTTGATGCACTCTCAATTAATAACATTGCATCTGTTGCGTTTGATCCTTTTGCATCTGGTTTGATTTTAATTCTTCGTAATTCTTTTAATCTTGTTTCTGCATAATTTTTATATTCCGCTGCCACCTCTTCATGCATAGATTCATTTAATACCGCCACTACTGCTCGATCTATTGCAGCTCGGTGCACCTTTCCTGCTCTAGTAGGTTTTAACCTTGTTTCTATTGCTGGAAGCATTGTTCTTAATTGGTCTTCAGAAACCTGTTTTCCTTTTTCATGAAATGAGCATTGCATTGCAACTATTATTCTTTCAGAATCATAACCCTCTTCCCGAGTTTCTGTTTCCCAGGGTTTTTTTCTTTTTACAACTGTTAGTGGTGCTGGTGCCATTTTTTCTCTACCTCTTTAATAGTGTTTTTAGTTCTTCTTGAAATTCTTCTACATCTTTGAAATCTTTGTAAACTGATGCGAATCGTATGTATGCTACTTTATCTAATCTTTTTAAATATTTGATTACTACATTACCGACTTTGGAAGAGGGTATTTCTGTAGAGTTTGATTTTCTTAATTCGGTTTCTATTTTATCTAAAGTATCATCAATTTGTTCCAGCGTAATTTGTCTTTTTTCGCATGCTCTAATTAATCCTCGTTTTATTTTGTCTCGATCGTAACGTTCTCTTTCGCCCGCTTTTTTCACTACAATCATATCAACACTTTCTACTCGTTCGTGTGTTGTAAATCTCTTTTTGCATTTTAGACATTCTCTTCTTCTTTTAGTAAAGTTTTCACTATCTCTTTTATCTACAACTTTCGTATTTTCACTTAAACAGTATGGGCATCGCATCTTTTATCTCCTTAATAATTAATGGTTCTCGCATGACGCGAGAGACCGAATTTATGTGTTTCCTAAGACTCACCCAAGGAAAGTAATTGGTTTGTCCTACTGGACAGTTACTACAACATGTTGTGTTCTAACAGTTTCAAACCACAAGATGTTGTGTTTTTCTTTATTTGTTTTGTTTTTAAATATTTATAGTTTAGAACATATACTTTAGAAAAAGGGTTTGATGAAAAGTTATTTAAATGCCAGAAAAACATCTCAAATTATGGGCCTCTAGCTCAATCTGGTTAGAGCATCCGACTCTTAATTTTAAAAAAAGAAATCGGAAGGTTGCGAGTTCGAATCTCGTGGGGCCCGCCAAATTCTTTTAAGGGACTTAGAGATTCGTCCAGAACGAAACGAAGTGAAGTGATGACATGAATCTCGTGGGGCCCGCTTTCTTTTCGCAACATTTAAATACTACATAATTCAAGATTTAGTTAATAAAAGTGGGTGATATGCATGAATGAAGATTACGAAATTATTCCTTTAAAAGAAGTTAAGAAACTTAAAGACGAAATTGAAAGATTAAAAAAAGAGAAAGCTGGATCTCCAGCATTTGCAATTTCTAACACACTAGAACGTTTAGCAAGTAGTTTAGAAAAATTATTCCAATTATTTGAAGTTGCTGCAACTGAAATTGAACATGACAAAATTGAGGAGAAAAGTTTTGAAGAAAAAGTTCAACCAGTAATTGACAAGATGAATGTTTTAGAAGATCAAAATAGAGATATAGCTGAAGGCATTCTTGCATTAGCGGATATTATTAAGAAACAACCTCGACCAGTACAGAGACCAATTAATCCTCCAATGCCCGAACCTAGAATTCCGGCCGGACCTGAACCAATTTTCAATGATTTTCCAGCACCTTCACTTCCTCCGCCACCTGGCAATATGCCCCCTCCGCCTCCTATGAAAGAGAAGAAGGGGTTCTTTAAATAATGAATCGAAAAGGGTTGGATAAAGCAAGGGTATTTCTTAAGAAGATTGGTGCTATCTCTAACAGGTTACATGCTAGAGAACAAGCAAGATTAGCTCTTCGAGCACATATTAATAAAATAAAGAATCGTCCAACTAAGACAAGTTTAGATAAACTTCCTGATTTAATTCAAAATGCAATGCAAAAAGAAACTGACCTAGCACGCAATAATTTGGTTGATTCTAGTCGAGTTCAACAATTAAAAGACGTTATTAATTTGTTAACTAAAAAGAATATATTGATTGAAGATGAAATCTCAATTTTAAAAGAAGAACTGGTTAAGAATAAAGATTCAACTTCCACCAGGAAATCTAAACGTACCTCTCAGAACAAAGGCATTTATAGTAAAAAAGTTAAATTGTTAGAAGATAAATATCTTGCATTATCTAAAAACAAAAATGTTAGTTCTGAACAATTAAAAATTGTTAAAGCAAGAATTAAAAGACTTAAAAATTCTTTATAAGTCTTTAGCCATCACTGTTCTTCGACCATTTGATTCTGCTCTTTCTGTTGCTTTCTTAACTAATTCTACTACAACCTTATCTAATGCATCTGCAAAATCACCAGCTACATTAAAATTTTCTGCGATTTCTTTTATTTTGGCTTTTACTACTATTGACATGTTACCACCCCCAAAGTGATTATATTAACTTTAACTAGGTCTTATTTAAATTTTTTTATAGTAGTTTTTACGAAACACTTATATAACGTATACAATTTTTTATGCTTAATGTATAAAAAAGCTAAAAAGCCCCAAAAGAAGAATCTTAAGAGGCATGGCCCTCCTACTGATCAACCAGTTAGGATCAAACTTCCACGAGAGGGTGAAACTTTTGGCTTAGTTGAACAACGTTTAGGTGCTTCTAGAGTTAAAGCAAGATGCTTAGATGGTCATAATCGTATTTGTCGAATTCCCGGTAGATTGAAAAAACATTTATGGGTTCGTGAAGGAAACTTTGTTATTATCAAACCCTGGGAATTTGGCGGGGATGAAAAAGGAGATATTATTTACAAGTACAACCCTACTCAAGTTGTTTTCTTAAAGAAAAAAGGTTATTTGAAAAAAATTGAAGATTTAGACGAATTCTAATTATCTTTATAAACTACTTTCGATTCTAAAGTCATATGGCAAATACAGACATTTTACCTCCTGAACGAGTAGAAAGAAACCTGGCTATAAGTCTTCTTGAGACCATTGCAGGTGTTGCTTTAGTTGGTGCGGGTTGTTTTTTTCTTGGCAACCAGATTCAAGAGCCAAAACAACTTGAGTTCGCTAAAGATGTACTTCCGTATATTTCGACTGTAGCAGGCGGCACTCTAGCCGTTGTTCATGGTTTGTTTTGGCATATTAATACAGTATGTCACTATCGGGACTTACATGATCAGTATAAAGATCAAACATAAAAACTTTTAAATAACACTTCTTATCCCAAACAATATGGAACTCGATACAGAACTTGTTAAAAACATAGCTAAAGTTGCTAGATTAAACCTAACTAATTTAGAAATTGGTAAGCTAAAAAAAGATTTAAGTGATGTTCTTGAGGCATTCTCTAAGATAGAAGAGGTTAATACTGAGAATGTTAAGATGTCTATTCAACCAGTTAAATTAGGTAATGCGTTACGTGAAGACGTTCCTAAAAAGTGTTTAACCCAAGAACAATCACTTTCTCAAACTAAGAATAAACAAGGAGGATATTTTGTAGGACCAAAATCAGTATAAAATGTTAAAAGCAGATTTACACACCCACTCAGTATTAAGCGGACATGCATTTGCTAGTGCTTACGAGCTTATTGACGAAGCCATAAAAAAGGGTTTAAAACTTTTAGCAATTACTGAACATGGCCCTTTAACTCCTAATTCGCTTTCACTTGGAGGATTTTATGTATTACATAGAGCGCCAAGAAAAGTAAAAGGGTTAGATATATTATGGGGGGCAGAAGCCAACTTCAAAAGTGATGGCACAATTGATTTAGATGAAAAAGCAATTAATAGATTAGACCTCCTTAATGTTGGGTTACATCCAGGTAACGGGTTTGTTGATCAAAGAAAAGAAAAGAATACTGAAGTAATCTTAAAATGTTTAGACAAATACCCCTTTCACATTATGACTCACCCACACTATCAAATTTATGACTTTGATCTAGAAGCAGTTTTTGAAAAGGCATGTGAAAAAAACATTCTTTTAGAAATTAATCTTTCTCAAATAAGTTATATGAAAAAAGAAAATTGTGAAAAAACCAAAGAAGGATTTAAAAAAATAATTGAAATTGTTAAAAAGAATAACAAGAAAGTTATTGTAAATTCAGATACTCATTTTCTTCACGAACTTGGGGATGATTCAGCACTAGAGGAGTTTAAAGAAGAATTAGGACTAACTGAAGATTTAATTATCAATAATAATCTTGAAGAATTAAAGACATTCATCAAGTCAAAAAACCTGAAGGAGTATAAAGATGAATCTTGAACAATTAAATCAAGAGTATCATTGTTTTAACATAATCCAAGATCTTCAAGAAAAAGAGGAAGGTAAATTAAAAGGTCTAAAAATATCTGTTAAGGATAGTATTTGTGTTAAGGATATGGAAAGTGCTGCTGGCAGTAAAATGTTAGAGGGGTACAAACCAGTATTTCATGCTACTGCTGTTCAAAAGGTTTTAAATGAGGGTGCAACCATCATTGGTAAGACTAGTCAAGACTGTTTTGGTTTTGGTAGTTTTTCTATGAATACAGGAATCGGTTTTAGTCAACCCCTAAACCCAATTGACAAAACCCGAGTTACAGGAGGTAGTTCGGGGGGTTCTGCTTGTTTAACTAAACTTGCTGATTTTGATCATGTTTCTTTTGGTGAATCTACTGGAGGGAGTATTGCCTGTCCTGCTGCTTATTGTGGTGTTGTTGGATTCACTCCTACGTATGGTAGAATTTCTAGATATGGTTTGATTGATTATGGTAATAGTTTAGATAAATTAGGGCTTATTGCTAAAACCGTTAAACAATGTGCGGAAGTTTTAGAAATTGTTGCGGGACATGATGAAAAAGATTCAACATCTATTGATGCCCCTGTTGATCAATATACTAAATTCTTGAACAAAGATATCAAAGGATTAAAAATTGGGATCATAAAAGAGTCTTTACAAGAAGGTATTGAATCTGAAGTTAAAGCTGCATTCGAGTTAACAATTAACAAACTAAAAGATAAAGGTGCAATTGTTGAAGAAGTCTCTCTTCCATTAACTTTCAAATATGGAATTTCGGTTTATTACTTAATTGCCATGTGTGAGGCTTCAACTAATTTAGCTAAATTATGTGGAATAAGATATGGTGCTGAAGAAAAACCTGAAGGAAATTTTAATGAATACTTTTCTAAAGTTAGGAGTGAAAACTTTAATGAAGAAGCTAAACGAAGAATTATTCTAGGTACTTTTGCTAGAATGTCGGGATTTAGGGATGCATATTACATCAAGGCTGCTAAGATAAGAACGCTTATAATAAATGAGTATAAAGAACTTTTCAAGAATTATGATGTTTTAGTTAGTCCTACGATGCCTAATGTTGCGCCTAAAATTGAAGATGTAAAAAAACTTACTCCTTTACAAAATTATATGATGGATGTTTTGGTTTGTGGTCCTAATTTAGCTGGACTTCCTCACATTTCTATTCCTGTTGGAGAACAAACACTTCCAATTGGTTTTATGATCATGGGAGATCATTTACAAGAAAGTAAAATAATTCAGGTTGCTAGTGAGGTGGAAAAGTGAATTTCACTTCGGATATAGTTATCGGACTTGAAATTCATGTTCAATTAAATACTAAAACTAAACTATTTTGTTCTTGTCCTACTCAGGGCAGTGAAGAACCTAATACTAGAACGTGTGAAGTCTGTTTAGGAATGCCCGGCTCTAAACCCGTTCTTAACAAAGCGGCATTAGAGTATGCTTTAAAGCTTGCTTTGGCGCTAGAGTGTGAGATTTCATCAAATTTAACATTTAGTCGAAAGTCATATTTTTATCCTGATCTTGCAAAGAATTATCAAATTTCTCAGTATGAAATTCCTCTAGGTATTAAAGGCAAATTACATCTTAAATCAGGTAAAACTATTGGAATTACTAGAGTTCATATGGAGGAAGATCCTGCCGCATTAGTACATCCTAATGGCATGGTTGATTCTAAGTTTGTTTTAATTGATTATAATAGAAGCGGTAATCCTTTATGTGAAGTAGTCACTGAACCCGAACTTACTAGTCCTGATGAAGCAAGAGATTTTATGAAACAATTAATTGCTGTCCTAAATTACTTAAAAATATTTGATCAAGATAATTGTATCATAAAAGCAGATGCTAATATTTCAATTAAAGAGAAAGATTACACTAGAGTAGAGATAAAGAACATTACTGGTTTTAAAGAAATTGAACGTGCCCTAAATTATGAACTTGAGAGACAAAAACGTGAAGATGTTGTTCAAGAGACACGTGCATGGGATGCTGAAACTGGCGTTACTCGTTCTTTAAGAAAAAAAGAAACAGAAGAAGAGTATGGGTACATCATTGATCCCGATCTTACCACCACTAAAATTGAGGATTCATTAATTAATAAGATTAAACAAGATCTTCCTGAATTAGCAAGAGATAAGGCTTTAAAATTTGTTGAAAAACATAAAATACGTGAAGAAGATGCTTTAGTATTATCTCAAGAAAAAGAGTTGGCTGAATTGTTTGAAAAGGCAGTTGAACACGTTTCTCCAACGCTTGCTGTTAGTTGGATTCGTCATGAACTTAATAGAGTACTTAATTATAACAAGAAATCATTGGAAGAGGTTAAACTTGATGAAGTACAACTGATTAATTTACTAAAACTTATTGAGAAGAAAACAATTACTGAAAATGTTGCTCAAAAGATTTTAGAAAAACTGATTGAAGAGTCTTTTGATGTTGAAGATTATGTTAAAGAGAATAAATTAAATG
The DNA here is from genome assembly GCA_018653365.1 of Candidatus Woesearchaeota archaeon. Taxonomy (GTDB): domain Archaea; phylum Nanobdellota; class Nanobdellia; order Woesearchaeales; family JABIAG01; genus JABIAG01. The sequence continues at coordinate 344,660 of JABIAG010000001.1, read as the reverse complement.
CTGTTTCAGATAGTGGCGAATTAAAAACACTATGTGAAGAAGCAATTAAAGAGTCTTCCAAGGCTGTTGAAGATTACAAATCAGGTAATGAGAAAGCATTTCATGCTATTGTGGGTGTTGTAATGCGTAAAACTCGAGGTGCTGCCAACCCTGCAGAGGTACAAAAAATTATTAAAGAACTTCTTGAGTAAGCTTTTTAAACCCTCAATCATTCTTGACAATCATGCCAATACCGAATATAGGAATTAGAGTTTCCGATGACCCAACAGATGTTAGAACTGTTCTTGCTAGATACGAGCCTAATTTTGAAGAGCTTGACGGACAATTTCCAAGATATAACGGTTGTTGTGTTAGACGAGGCACAGAACAACACGGTTATATGGTTAGTATGACTAGATTACCACAAACGGGAAACATTTTGTTACTTACTGTTTCCGCTCCAACTAAGGCAAGAACTGAAGAAGTTTTAGCAGAGGTTTGTGAAAAAAGCGGAGTTGCGTTCAGACGTCTTTCGCCTGCTCTCGAAAGCACAGTAAGTTCTCTTGCCGGCATGTTAACTCTTGCCTCCTTAGCCCAACAAGGTTAATTCTGAAATATTTCTTTTGCTATAACACTTCGCGCATTTTTCTTAACTCTAGATTCAAATTCGTAAACCTTCTCACCTTCCTGTTTTTCTTCAGATAGTGCTTGGATTAGTTCTTTTGTTAGATCTTCTTCTTTTTCAACATCCAGTCCTAGATCTTTATTCTGTCCCAGATGTTCTTTGATTAGTTTTGCTTCTACTTTTTCTACAGAACTTTCTTGTACTTTTACCTCTTCAAACTCTTTTGATTCTAGTGCGTTAGTATTTTTCATCACAAATAATGCAGATTTGTCATAAAGTAATTTAATAATTTCATTAAGGTTTACATCAGATGGCCTGCCTGTTTTCAACGTTCCTTTTAGTCGAATTAGCACGATTGTGTTGTCAAATGTTTTTTCTAACACCTCCCTTCTTAGTTCGGCCTCTATTTCTTCAGGAGATTTTTCAGTACAGTCTTTTTTTATGCAGAATACGTTACAAACAGAAATTGGTTCATATGATATTAATCCATCTTCGTAAAGATAAAAACCCCCCTTTTTTAGTTTTTCTAGTTCTCCGAAATTGTTGGGAAATGTTGGTCCTGGATAAACGACGTGATTATAATCATCAAAATGGAACTTATTAACAATATGTACGTGTCCTCCAGCATAATAGTCAAATCCTTTAGGTAATAATGAAATTGGTGCAGAGTCCATGTTTTCCATCTCTTTTGTTTTGAGTTCGGTTATTGCTGTGTGAAACATGAATATTTTGAATCCCTCTTCTTGTTCTAAATTTGAAACTTCTAGATTTTCGTAATAACTTTTTTCAAGCATTCCTTTTTTTCCTAACATTCCTGTAATTTTTGCTCCTGTTTTAGCATCGATGGTAAACTTTAACTTCAGTTTATCTTCTACAACTTCGCCACTTACAACATTTTTAACCAGTCCTGCTTCTTCTAGTACATCTAGCATTGTCTTTCCTGAAGGGGAGAAATCGTGACTACCTGCAATTATGTAAACTGCAATTTGTTGTCGTCTTAGTTTACGTAAACATTTTACACACTCTTTTAATTTATCTATTCCTGGTATGGATGTATTAAATAAATCTCCACTTATTAGAATAAAATCAACTTTTTTCTCAATACATTTATCTATTGATGTGACAAAAGCTGTTAAATTCAGATCTTTTAATCGTTCATCTCTCCATCCACCAATATGGCAGTCTGCTAAATGTGCAAATTTCATAAATAAATAGTATTGGCGTGTTTTATAAATATTTAGAAAGTAAAAATAAAAAAATTTATTCTATTAAATATCCTGCATTTACCCAGGCTGCATAGTTTCCTTCAAGTCTGTATACTGTTGTAAATCCTGCATCGATAAGCTTTTGTGCTCCTGCTATTGCTACTGAGTCTACATGGCAGTATACCAAGTATTCGGCTTCAGGGTTTAGAGTAGGTATTACATCATCTAAAGATCCATCTCCCAGATAATAATTTACTGCTCCAGGCAGATGTCCGCTGTCATAATTTGAAGACACATCTATTATTATTAAATCAGGATTCATTTCAATAAGTTCTTTAGCTTTTACCGGGGATACGTCCATATATGTTGTACTTTCTGTGTCTTCAGAGCTTGTTTGTTTCGCAGGTTCTTCAACTGCACATCCAGCTATGAAAACTATTGCTATAACCAAAGTTATTAAAAATATTTTTTTCATTTTTCTCACCTCTAAAATAATTGTGTTTTAATTACCTATAAATTTTTTGTTTAACTAAACTTGTTTTGATTCATAAAGAAAGTTTTAAATACTAAAGTTTTAATATGTGATGTATGAAAGAAAAAATGAAATACAAAGTTCATCGCCTAGATGTTAAGAGCGATAATATGCAGGATAAGTTGGAACAATTTTTAAATAGGCTTGATGGAAAGATTCTTGCCGTGATTCCGAATGTTAAACCCACTTTTCAACTTATGGGAGCAACAGCTAAAGTAGATTTTGTGTTAGTTGTAGAAGAAAGATAATGTCGCAGATAAGTTCGAAAAGCGGTTGGGAAGGTCGTAAAAGCAAAGGCGAGATTAATTCCGTGGTTTTTTCTGATATTTTTCATAAATATTTAACTCCTGTTGAAAACAAGACCTGTTTAGAAATTGGGTGTGTTCCAGGCTCTTTTTTAGCGTATATTTGTAAAACTTTTCAGTATTCTGCTGAAGGTGTTGATTATGTAAAAGACACTAAAGCAATTGTTAACAAAACCCTTAGTGCTAATGGAATAAAAACAAGTACTATTCATGAAGCTAACTTTTTAGAGTGGAATAACAATAAAAAATATGATTTGGTTTGTTCATTTGGTTTTGTTGAACACTTTAGTGGTAAAACAAATAAGGAAGTAATAAGAAAACATATTGACTTGTTAAAGAAAGGTGGAAAATTAATAATAACTGTTCCAAACTTTCGTTATTTAAGATATTTGATTCTTTTCATTCTAGATAAGAAACGGCTTAAAGAGCACAACCTTACTACAATGAGCTTATCTTATTATAAAAAAATATCTAAAGAATATAATCTCAAAGTTTTACACCTGGATTATTCTGGAAGATTGTTTAAAGTATGGGGGTTATCTAACCTCTCTAATAATTTTCAAAAAATGTTTTTTAACATTTTAAAGTTCATTGGAAAAAAAGTCAAAACTAAAATCAAAACCAGATTTTTATCTCCATATATTGTGTTTATTGCAGAAAAAGTTTAAACTTGTTTTTCTTTTCCACCAGTACTTACTCTTCCACCTTTCCATTGTCCTCGATATTGTGAAACTACTTCGCTTACCTCAAAAAATAACATTCTTACTATTCTTGCCCCTAATTCTAATTTAAAATCACATTTACCCATATTGCACATTGCAAAAGTTAACTCGCCGCAATACCCTGGGTCGGTTGCTCCAGTTATTAGCATAACTCCACTTCGTTGTAAAGTTGTACGTGGTCTGCATATTGCTGATATGTTTTCTGGAAAATTTACTGTTTCTATTGTTTTTACTAATACATAATCTCCTGGCTTCAGTACAATTCCTTTTTCTTTTCCATATTTTGCTATTGATTTAACATCAGGTGTACTTCGATCTACCTCTCCAAGAAATGCTTCACCTTTTTTAATTTGAAATACCTCTCCCACTCTTAGATCAAATCCGGAACCTTCTGGGTTATTCAACTCTCTATCACACAACCCATCTACTAATTTACACTCCTTTACTAATCTTAGAAGTTCTTTCGTTCCTATCATACTTATTTTCTAAAAAAATAGTTTATAAATATTTGTGTAGTAAATTATGTTTAGAATGCTAAAATAACGCTCCCGCTCTATTCAAAAAGCTTTTTTTCTTAACTCCTAAATAAATAAACGCCCCTATAAAAGACCCTATTGTGTTCATGATTATATCCCCCATCGTATCAAGATATTGTCCTGCATTTCCACTAGTTGAATCTCCTGAACCCACAAATAGGATTCCATCTCCTAGACCAAGGTAATTATATCCAAAGAATTCCATTAGCTCCACTCCAACTCCCAACATTGCAACCGATGCTATAACTAAAAATAATAATATAACTTTGTATTCACCCGTGAAGGATTTTTTTAATTTTAACTTTAGTTTTAGTCTTTTAGATACAAAATTGAATACAATATATGCTGCAACAATTGAACCAAATAAGTGTGTTAAATTATCATATGCTATGATCCCCCACTGAAATTCATAAAATCCAAATGTTCCCAAATTATGAACTAAGAATGCCAGATTGAATAACCAGAATTCAACTCGTCCAAACTCTAACTTTTCAATTATTAGTATTACTAAAGTAAGAATCGCAATTGTCATAACATTATCTATCCACCACTGAGATGTCACACTAATATTAAAACATAAGAAAATTAAATAAACTAAGATAAAACCTGAATAAATTATCCACCTCTCTTTTTTATTCATACTAATTTTTAGTACAAACACAATATAAATGTATCGAAAAAACAATCCGTTTTTAACCACAATGTTTATAAACCCATTTCTTACACTAATCAGTATGGCAATTGATGCTCAACAAAAGCATAAACTGAAAAAATTAATTAAGGAATTAGGTTCACATAGAGGGCGCCATACTGAATTAGTTACAGTTTACATTCCTGCAGGTTATGATATTAATAAAATAAACCAACAATTATCTCAAGAACAAGGAACTGCCGTTAATATTAAGTCTGCCACTAATAGAAAAAATGTTATTGATGCCCTGGAAAGAATGCTTCAACATCTTAAACTTTACAAGCGCACCCCTGAACATGGATTAGCTGCTTTTTCAGGTAATGTTTCAAAAAAAGAGGGTCAACAAGATTTACAAGTTTGGAGTATTGAACCTCCAACACCCCTAAAAACTAAAATTTATCGATGTGATAAAACATTCATTCTTGAACCCCTATTAGAACAATTACAAATTAAAGAAGTGTACGGCATGATTATTATGGATAGGAGAGATGCAATTATTGCTTTACTAAAAGGTAAAACAATCATTCCTTTAATGAAAACACATTCAGAAGTTCCAGGAAAGTTTAGAGCAGGAGGTCAGAGTGCACAACGTTTTGCTCGATTAAGAGAGGGTGCTGCTAAAGATCATTATAATAAAGTTGGTGAGTATGTTAAAGAACAATTTCTTATGATGGAGAATCTTAAGGGAATCATTGTTGGTGGTCCCGGTCCGACCAAGTACACTTTTGTTGATGGAAATTATATTACTAATGAAGTTAAGAAAAAAATCATTGCCATAAAAGATTTAAGTTATACTGGAGAGTTCGGGTTACAAGAGTTATTAGAAAAGTCCGCAGACATTCTAGCTGAAACAGAGGTAGCTACAGAGAAAAAAATTATGCAAAATTTTTTTGATATTTTAGCTAAAGAACCAGATAAAACAGCTTATGGTGAAAATGACGTTTTAGAAAAAATTCGCATGGGTGCAGTTGATACACTTTTACTTTCTGAAGAATTAAGTGATGAATTAATTGATAAGTTTGAGGCTGAGGCAGAAAAGATGTCTTCTGAAATCAAAATTATTTCTACCGAGACCCGGGAAGGTGCACAGTTGAAAGATATTGGCAAAGTCGCTGCCATCTTGAGATATGCGGTTTAGATTTAAAATCTTCAACATTCATTCGTCGTGTTCTAGACATAGGAGAATCTCCCACAGGTTGTCTAACTTCTAGTCCCAATTCAGAAATATCCATGTGTTGTGTTTCTGATGAAGCTGGTGTTTCAACAACCAACGGCAAGGGATCTGGTTCATAATTCAGAATAAAATCCCAATCAAAAACATTCACCAAAGTCCTTTGATGCTTTCCTTTCACACTCATAACAATAGTATCGTTTCCATCTAAAGCCACCCAATTATTTCCCACATTTCTCACGTTAGTTCCGTTAACTCTTTCATAACCTACACGCAAAGGAATTGTTTTAACATCAAACATAGGCATAAAAGAAGCAACATCTTTTTTCGGAATTACAACCCCAATTAATGCATGTGTTAATACCCCCACATGTTGATCGTAAGGTAAAATCAACCGGTCAGATTCATTTACACATTCCCCTACACTAGAAGCTGCGCCTTCACGCATACTTATCATAACTCTCTCAGCAAGCTCTCTTCTTCCAACTTCTTTTCCTTCGTGTCTCACTGCCAGGTATAACATATCCAACGAATTAACACAGATTACTATTTAAATCTTTCGCATAACTACTTGAAAGTGACAACAGAATCAAAACATTTATATATTAGTTCTACGTCACTAAGCACATGGCCATCACTGGATTTATTTCCGACGATCACGACAGTGGATTCTTAGAAAGGTATAGAATAGTTAGTAACCACATTAACAAGATATCCAAAGGCAAACACACAGTCATTCATGGTGGTAATTTCTCAAGTAAAGACGAAGCATTTATGGGCGTACAACAGGGAGTTTTAGATCCTGCAGAAGCAATAGATTCACGTCGACCAAAATATGAAGCAATAAATGAAGAACTAGGTAAATTTGACGCCGAGGTTTATGGCGTTTTAGGAAATAACGACTGTCCCGAAGCAAGAGAAGTGATTACCAACATGACCTTTCTTGATGCAGAAGATAAAACATACAGAATCAATGGTCGAAATGTTTATGGTATATCTCATTCATCTGGAAATGTGTTTAATCGAAAAGAAGACAGACATAGCACAATTAAAGAAAGAGAAGCCACTCTCGATGATAAATTAAACAAGGCAGATTGGATTGTTACTCACGAAGGTATTACCCCTGAAAGTTGTGCAGGTAAAACAAGTTACAATTCTAAATTAAATAAGAAAGCAAAAGCTCGGGCAGCTAAACGTCCCTTAATTAACTTATGTGGTCATGCTCACAAACCCCAGACCACTAACGAAGATGGCATAACTACAGTACGTTCTTATACTCAACAAAAACGAGGTTCAGCATATTTTATACTACACGAAGGAGCAAAAGATACCATCTACGAGGTTTCTGTTAGCAAGATTTACGAAGAGGCAGAACGTTTAGCTCCAGAAGAATTTAATGAAGATAAATCCAGACCATTCGTATTACCTGGCCAGAATGGAGAAAAATTTGTTGCTTTCCATGACACTCCAGAAAATATCAAAAAATGTTTGAGCTTTCCGCTTCCAAGCCAAAGACTTCAAACCACAGATGGTAAGCCAGTAATTGCATTCAGTAAAGATCATTGGGATAGTTTTATGGATCAACAAGCCCAATTACAACAAAATCAAGCCCCCCAAGAAACACCCCAAGATAATCCCGAAGCTCCAGAACCAATAGACTTTCCAGCAGAAGAACCTGCGGAAACCGAACCTCAAGAGGATTCTTCATCCGAAGAGTCTGAACCCCTAGCTGCATGATCAACTTCTTCTTTTTTCTCACCAATACTTTCAACATAACCTTTTTCTGTTTTACTGCTTGTTGCACCACGCGTACCCGCCTTCTTCTTCCCACCACCAGTTACGAACATGATTATTAGATAAAAACAAACAACAGTAATAACTACTGGGTTAAATATTAATTCTAGTACAAAATCCCATTTTGCGTTGTTAAGGAAGCCCATTGCATAAAAGAATGCGACAATTATGAAGATTAACACAACTACATAAATGAAATTTTTGAATTCAAACGCCTTGTCTTCCTTAAATGCTGCAAATCCATAAAGTAATGCCATTACAAACACTAATGCCATTCCCAATATTTGTAAGTAAAGCAGTAAACTAACTACATGAGATGTAGATGCAATAAATACAAATCCCAGTACAAATGACACCATTGCGTTAAGATTTTTCTTTGATTTTCCATTTCTCTCTATTCCCAGTACTTTAGTTTTTTCTAATAAAGCAAACACAATCAAATATACAAATATGAAAGGCAATAGTACGTTTAAGAATCCAATATTATCTAAAGCCCCAATAGATTCTCGTAAAACAGATACCATAGGGCATTATTTCAAAAACAACTATATAAATAAGATTTACCACTCAATAGTAGCATAAAAGCAAAACATTTATATATCAGTTATTCACTACCTACTAATAGGTACAAGCCTAGGCTTGTCGCCCGGAATTGATCCCCCCACACTCGATTTCTTCCGGGCAAACCCACTTTCAAACATCTCCGTGTACATTCAAATGTGCACGGAACCTTTTTATACTTAAAAAAAATAAAACATACACAAAATGGCAAACACAAAATTTGACCCCGAACGGGCCAGACAACTAAAACTTAAATTAGAAAGAAGTGTTGATAGAGATACCGTTCTTGGTAGTCCAGTCGTTGCAGTTGTAAACCTTAAAAGTGCACTTAAACAAAGATTACCAAATCATGAAATGGCACAATTATTTATAACCGAATACATTACCGATCCTAGATTTAGATCAGATGCTTTAAGAATTGCAGAAGCATATGGAATTCAAGTACCCAAAGAAGAATCCGTAGTAATTCCAAGAGGTGTTAACCTTTGTGTTGCAGAAGCAACAGCAAATGCATCTAGTGGAGAAGTAGGTAGACGTATGATGGGTTACTTAAGTGAATATAGAGATCCTAATGAAGAAAATTGGGCTCGTGAAAACTCAATGGGGTAACTAAAATGCATAAAGAATTTAGTCCAGGAAGCAGAGAAGCTCAACGAAGAGATCAAGCAGAAGAAAAAGCAGAGCAAAAAAGAATATTTAGAAGAAATCTCACAATCGGAAGCGTAATCGTTGCTGTTTCTGCACCAATTTTAACCGCGCTTGCTTGGGGAAACTTTCATCATAATTGTCTTAAAGGTGATGAACTCAAAAATCCAATGGACCCTTCCCAATATGCTAAACTTGTTAATGTTTCTAACACTCAATCACCCCAATTTCATTTACTTACATCTTTAGAAAACGAAGTAGACTCCAGTCTACTTACAAATAATTGGCGAAGATGTGCTGCGGCACTAACACATCTAGTTCCAGCATATACTGCCACCGAGGCTTATCAACGTCAACCAGAAGAAGATCGAAGAAGAATAAGAATTAGATCTTGGATGCTTTATTTAGATCCCTTAATTATGGCTGCCGCAGATGGTCAAAAATTTGAATTTCCTAATGCAACACTTACAATTCACTCTAACAAACCCGAGCAAACACTTATTGGAAACCAAATGGGATCTACATTTAGTTATTCTGTAGAGGTTACCTCTCCCGAAGGAGAGAATCGAACCTATACAGGTAAGGCTAAAACTTTTAGTGAGACTGGCTCAAAAATATCATCCGCGCCAAATTGGACGTTAAGTACCCTTATAGAAGCGGGTCACACCGAGGGAAAAAGAGACAATGTTGACACATTAGTCTGGAGATAATGATGAATAGACGATTAATAACAAGCTTAGGACTTATTACCTTTTTAACAGGCTGTGCTCCAAAAGTTGAAGAAGTTGCAACACCTGCAACACCTAAACAAGAGCGAGTTGAACCACGTTATGATGTCTGTTTAGATGGTATTGGTCAGCTTATTGGGGAAGGAAAAGCCACTCCTACAGGCTACATTTCTACAAAAGACTGTATTGAACATACCGCTTTAGCAGTTCAAAAATTTAAAACTGCCTGGGCTCGTGCACGTATTGCAGAAGCCAAATTAAGAAGTAAAGGTGCAAGTGAGGCAAACATTGATGAAGCGATCGTACTTCAATTTAGTGGAATTTGTCATGCTGCTCTTTATAATATGAGACTTGCTCATACACTTGAAACTCGCGGCCATAATGAAAGAAGCAGAATCGTTCTTGAACGTGCAAAAACACAGTACGCTACTGCAAGCAAACTTTCTGAAAGAATGGACCAATTAAACACTCCACGAGCTTCCTTCAGTCATTCAAAACATGGATTTCCAGTTTTAAGTACTGAAACCCTTAATGAGCGTATTGCAGAAATAGCTGAAATTGAATTACGCTATTCCCTCAATAATTAAAAGTAATAGTTAAATTTATTAATCAATTTCTTTTTCTTTAGTTTACAATGATAAATATAGAATTTCCCGATGGAAGTAAAAAAGAATTCGATTCAGGAATTACTGGATTAGAAGTTGCGCAGAGTATTGGTGAACGATTAGCTAAAGATGCTTTAGCGATTAAAATTAATGATACCACTACTGATTTAACAACTCCAATTACTGAAGATTCTAAAGTATCAATATTAACATTCAATGATGAAGAGGGCAAACAGGTATTCTGGCACTCTTCTGCCCACATTTTAGCTATGGCTGTTAAAAGTTTGTATCCGGATGCTAAGCTAACTATGGGCCCTGCAATAGATAATGGTTTTTATTATGACTTTGCTTCAGAACCATTTAGACCTGAAGATCTTGAAAAAATTGAAGCTAAGATAAAAGAAATTATTGAAGCAGATATTCCTTTTGTTAAGGTTTCAGTTTCTAAGAGCGAAGCGGAAGACATGTTTAAGGATAATAAATACAAACTTGAGCTTATTCAAGAATACAAAGATAATTTAACTATTTACACTAATGATAACTTTCGAGATTTGTGTAGAGGACCGCACGTTCCGTCCACTAAATACATTAAATCAATTAAGTTAACAAAAACTTCTGCTGCTTATTGGAAGGGTAATGCAGAGAATGATTCTTTGCAACGAATTTATGGTATTGCATTTCCAGATAAGAAACTCCTAAAACAACATTTGAATTTGTTAGAAGAGGCAGAAAAACGTAATCATATTAAGATAGGTAAGCATCTTGATTTGTATAGTTTTCATGAAGAAGGTCCAGGTTTTCCTTTTTTTCATCCTAAAGGCATGGTAATTAAGAACACTTTGGTAGATTATTGGAGAAAAGAACACACCAAAGCAGGTTATGTTGAAATTCAAACTCCAATTATGTTAAAACAATTTTTGTGGGAACAATCTGGACATTGGAATAATTATAAAGAAAACATGTATATCTCTAAAGTTGATAATGAAGACTATGCAATCAAACCAATGAACTGCCCGGGAGGAATGCTTATCTACAAAACTAAGATCCGTTCATACCGCGATTTACCAATGAGAGTTGGTGAGCTTGGCACTGTTCATCGTCATGAAAAGTCAGGAGTTCTTAATGGATTATTTAGAGTAAGAGTGTTCACTCAGGATGATGCACATATTTATTCAACTCCTGAAGAGGTTGAACAAGAAATTATCAATATCATTAACCTAGAAGATAAGTTTTACAAGCTATTTGGTTTTGAGTATAGTGTTGAACTTTCAACTCGCCCAAGTAAAAGTATTGGAACTGACGAACAATGGAAGATTGCTGAAGATGCTCTTAAAAAAGCACTAGAAAAGGTTAAGATAGATTACACGCTTAATCCAGGAGATGGTGCATTCTATGGTCCTAAAATCGATTTTCATTTAAAGGATGCGATTGGTAGAACTTGGCAGTGTGGAACAATTCAGTTTGATATGGCTCAACCTGAAAACTTTGATTTGTCTTATGAAGGTAAAGATGGTAAAAAACACCGTCCAATCATGCTTCACAGAACAGTGTATGGTAGTTTAGAAAGATTTATGGGAATTTTAGTTGAACACTATTCTGGCAAGTTTCCATTATGGTTAAATCCAAATCAGGTTGTGATTCTTCCTGTGGCAGATCGATTTCAAGAATATGCTGACAAGGTTGCTCAATCTTTCCGTGAAGTGGGAATTAGGGCGGATGTAGATGGTCGAACCGAGAGTATTTCAAGAAAAGTACGGGATGCTGAACTTCAACATTATAATTATATCTTAGTTGTTGGTGAAAAGGAAATTAAGGATAAAACTGTTACTGTACGAACCAGAGATAATCAGGTTGAGGGTGCTGTTAAGAGTGAAGAGTTTGCTAAACGGGTTGTTAAAGAGATGAAAGCGAAAAAGCTTTAACTAACCTCTTTTTTCTTTATTTATAATGTATGATGTTGTAGTTATTGGTGCAGGGATTGCAGGCTTGATGGCTGCTAAGCAATTAAATTGTTTAGTTATTGATTCTCGTAAAAAAATAGGACTGCCTTTACGATGTGGTGAAGGTATCAGAACTAAAGGTTTTAAAGAATTATTTCAACACACAGATTATCCCTTTGTAGAGAATGAATGTAAAAAATTAGATGTTGTTGTTGGTAAAAGTAAGAGAACCTTTGATCTTTCTTATATTATGCTTAATCGTCCAAAATTTGAACAGTGGTTAGCTAATGGATTAAATATTCAACTTGAAACTTTTTGCAAGGACCTAGTTGAACATGAAACTCATTTAGAGATATTAACAAATAAAGGAAGTATTGAAGCAAAGTATGTTGTGCTTGCTTATGGAATTCATTATGGTATTCAAAAAAAGTTTAAACTTCTTAGCCAACCCCCCTGTTTAGTTCCTTGTGTGGGAGGATTGTTTAAAGGAGCTAAGAGTGATAACTTGTCTTTTTTCTTTGATCCAAGCACTTATTCGTGTTCTTGGTCTTTCCCTAAAGGTAGTTTAGTTAATGCAGGGATTGGCATATTTCCCTTTTCTGATCTAAATATTAAAGATGTTTTTTATGATTCACTAGATAAATTTAGTATACGTCTTGAAGGAAAATTATCTTTTGGTGGATCTTTTCCAACTACTGGCCCAATCAAAAAAACTTATACGAATCGAATGTTAGTGTGTGGTGATGCTGCCGGATTAACATGTGCGGGTACTGGCGAGGGCATTTATCTTGCTTTAAAATCAGGAAAGCTTGCGGCTGAAACTATTAGTGGAGTTCTTAACAATAAAGGTAAAATGAGAGATTATGAATTGGCTTGGAAAGAAAGTTTGGGTAATACTCTTAAGTGCAGTATTATGGCTACTACTGCAATAGTTTTAGGGTTTAGTAATAGAAAGTTTGAAAAATATTTTAATATTCCTAGTAATCAATTAGCAGAGACTTTAATGGATGATTCTCCACCTCCGTTTAAGGTTAGGTTGGCTTATCAACTTATTCGAATTGTGCTTTTCTTTAAAATAAAAGATAAAAAAATAAAAAAAATGTTAAGGTTGATGCATGCTTCTTACAAACGGCTTTAAAATCTCCGAATTAATTCTGCTACCTTTTCTGTACTTTCCCAAGGAAACGCAACATCAGTTCTTCCAAAATGTCCATATGCTGCAGTGTCCTTATAAGACCACCCATTTTGATGTGGTTCTCTTAAATCAAAATGACTCAGTATATCTGCAGGTTTCACAGGAAAAGTTTCCCTCACAACACGTTCTAGCTTTTCCGGACACACACGTTCGGTTCCATATGTTTCGATTGCTATAGAGACAGGATCTGCTACACCTATAGCAAATGCTATTTGGACTTCAGCCTTATCAGCTAAGTTAGCTGCGACAACATTTTTTGCAATGAATCTTGCTGCATAAGCTCCAGAACGGTCTACTTTAGAAGGGTCTTTTCCTGAAAATGCTCCCCCTCCATGCCTTCCCATTCCACCATAGGTATCTACTATAATTTTTCTTCCGGTCAATCCAGCATCTGCAAAAGGTCCCCCCAATACAAATCTTCCAGTAGGATTTACATGAATTATTGTATCATCATCCATCCATCCATGACACACCTCAGAGATTACATAATTTGCCATATCCTCAACTATTTGACCGTGTTCTGCATCAGGAAGATGTTGTGTTGAAATTACAACATTTGATAATCTTACAGGTCTTCCCGCACTATACACAACAGATACTTGTGATTTTCCATCAGGTCCTAAATACCCCACTACATTAGTTTTTCTCACGTCGGTTAATCGTCTTGCTAGCCGTTGAGCTAATGCAATTGGTAAAGGCATTAATTCAGGAGTGTCATTACATGCATATCCAAACATCATCCCTTGATCGCCCGCACCTTGTTCTTCATACAAGCCTTGTCCTAAAGATACACCTTGTGAAATATCCGGAGATTGTTGTGTCAACCATTGTGTAACCTGGGTATTTTCCCAGTTTGTTCCAAATTCATCTCGGTCATATCCAATGTCTTCCAAAGTGCTTTTTACTATCATTTCTCCATCAAACTCACCATCACAAGTTATTTCTCCTGCCAAAAGTACATTATTTCCCTTTGCTGAGGTCTCACACGCAACTCGCGCTCCAGGATCTTGTGCTAGCGCTGCATCAACTACCCCGTCAGAAATTTGATCACATACCTTATCAGGATGTCCTTCAGTTACGCTTTCAGAAGTAAATATTCCATTTTCAAATGCCATTTTTTATCACCTTCAAATTTTTATATTGTTCTTCTCATAGATTCTTTTTTAAACATTGTTGTTAAGTAGAACAATAGTTTTTCGAATTTAAAAAAGACTTAATATCAGAATTCTATACTTTCGCCAGGTTTAATTATTTTAACCTCTATTTCAGTATCATTAATTATTTCTTCTTTGAATTGTTGTGCGTCATCTTCGTGTCCCACGATTTCTCCCCAATGGATTGGAATTGCTAGATCGGGTCCGATTACTTTTGCAACTGATGCTGCTTCTTCTGCATCCATTGTGTACGTTCCCCCAATAGGTAATAAGACTAGGTCTGCTTCCATTAAATTCATTTCAGGTATTAAATCAGTATCGCCAGAATAGTAAATCTTTTTTCCCTCAATTTCAAATATGTACCCGTTTCCTTCTCCTTTTGGATGAAATGATTTGGTCACATTGTATGCGGGTACTGCTTCAATATTTAGTCCGTTTATTTCTTTTTTGTCGCCGTTTTTCATTAGTTCGGTTTCTATTTGTGTTCCAACAGTAAGAGGAGCTACAATTATTGTATCATCTGCCATTATTTGTGATATTTTTTCTTTGGAGAAATGGTCATAGTGTGAGTGTGTTATTAAGATTATGTCTGCTTTTTCTGCATTTGTATAATCTCCAGAATAAGGATCGATGTATATTACTTTGTCTTTGGTTTTTATCTTTATACTGGCATGACCTAGCCATTCGATAATCATGCTTAAATTACGGTATTAGCGTATTTAAATATTGTTATTTTACAGTAGTTCTTTATAAAGAAAGCTTTTTAAGCTATTCTTTCTCTCTAAGTTTAAAATGGGAAATCCATGGGATAAACGAAAGAGAGCTGCTAGAATTAAGGCAGTTTTGAATCAGGCAGAAAGAACAATTAGGCATCGTTCGGAAGATAGACTCACTGAAACTAATAGGGAAGAAGTTCTTGAACAAGGTCGTAGAGAGATTGAACTTATTGAAATCACATTAAATGGAGTTTGGGAGAATATCAAATCAGTTAACAATTCATATTTAAATTCTAGAGATAAACTAGTGGAGTTAAGCGAAATCGGCCAGACTAATCATTTTGAAGCAAGACGCTTTTTAACTTATGTTGCTACTGCTAAAAACATAGTTGGAATGTGGAAATACGATTCAGCATTAAGACAGGAAGCAACAAGCATACTTGGTACTTGGAAGAATATTGAACGAGCAGGTAATTCAAGATTAGGAGCTGAAATAAGAATTAGTGCCATTAAACGATTAGAAACATCCCAAGCAGAATTTGTTGATGATTTTCTTGAGTATGTGGGTGTAGGACGAAATTGTCAGTTATGGAACCGAGATGAAGATTCAACATTTGAATTTCCAGAATATCTTACAAACGCTGCTAAAAGAGTTAGTTCTAAACGTCCAGTCATAAGAAAAAGATCAGATTATAGATAACCCAATAACCTTTATAAACATATTATTCTTTAATCTTAGTTATGGTATTAGAAAAATTAGGTAGTAGTTTAAAAGATACTTTGAGTAAGATCACTAAAGCTATTTTTGTAGATGAAAAACTAATTAATGAAGTTATTAAAGAGATCCAAAAGGCATTATTACAATCTGATGTTAATGTTAAACTGGTTCTTGAACTTACTCAAGAGATTAAGAAACGTGCTTTAAAAGATGATTCTCCTGGTTTAAACAAGAAGGAAGTTCTTGTTAAAATTGTTTATGAAGAGTTAGTGAAATTTCTTGGTGAAGAAAAAAAGGAATTAGACATAAATACTAAGTCTGCTAAGATTATGTTGGTTGGTTTGTTTGGAAGTGGTAAGACTACTACAACTGGTAAACTAGCGAAATATTATAAGAAACGTGGGAAGAAGGTTTGTGTTGTGGGTTTAGATGTTTGGAGACCTGCTGCGATGAAGCAACTAGAACAGGTTGCAAAGTCTGCTCAGGTTGACTCTTTTATTGATTTAAAAGAAAAGAATCCATTGAAACTTTGGAAGAATGTTGAAAAGAAAATTTCAGAGTATGATCTTGTTATTGTTGATACTGCAGGTAGAGATGCTCTTTCTGATGAGTTAATTAAGGAAATTGAGGATATTACTAAAGCGGTTCAACCTCAAGAAAAATTGTTAATTATTTCTGCAGATATTGGTCAGGCTGCTCAGAAGCAAGCTGAACAATTTCATGAAAGTTGTGGAATTACTGGTGTTGTAGTTACTAAAATGGAGGGTACTGCTAAAGGTGGCGGTGCTTTAACTGCTTGTTCAATCACTAAAGCCCCGATCAAATTCATTGGGGTTGGTGAAAAAGTTGATGATTTAGAAATATTTAATCCACCTGGTTTTGTTTCTAGAATTCTTGGCATGGGTGATATTGAGGCTTTAATGGATAAGGCCAAAGATGCTATTGATGAGGAAGAAGCTCAAGATTTGGGAAAGAAATTACTAAAGGGAGAGTTCAACTTAATTGATTTATATGAACAAATGCAGGCTATGAAGAAGATGGGCCCTATGTCTAAGGTAATGGAGATGATTCCTGGAATGTCTCAGGTTAAGATGCCTAAAGAGGCTTTACAAGTTCAAGAAGGTAAGTTAAAGAAGTGGCGGTTTATAATGGATTCTTGTACTAAAGAAGAGCTTGAAGAACCGGACAAGGTTATTACTGGTGATAGAGTTGAGAGAATTGCTAAAGGTGCAGGTACCTCTACTCATGAAGTTCGTGAACTTCTTAAACAATACAAACAAAGTAAGAAGTTAATGAAGAACATGGGCGGTAGTGAAAAGAAGATGCAGAACATGATGAAAAAATTACAAGGAGCTAATATTAAGTTATGACTCTTGCAGAACAATTTATTGGAAGCATATTATTCATAGTTATTGGTTTTATTCTCATTCCATTCGCGGGATGGATTGCAACACAAAGATGGATTCGTGTTGTGGGAATTGGTTCTCGTGAATTTACTGTTAGAATAACTGGTTTTGGATTGATAATTGCAGGTATTGTTCTTTTACTAATTTCTTTATTTGGAATTGTGTTATAGAAACATTATTAAAGTTGTGTTCTCTTATTTTTTTATTAAAAATGAAACTCCGAACTTTTAACACATTGTTTATGATTTCTTCTGTTGATGGTAAAATTTCTACTGGAGATGTTGATGAACGAGATGTTGATAAGGACTACCTAAAAATTACTGGTTTGAAAGAAGGGTTACAACAGTATTATGATTTAGAGCAAAGAACAGATATTGTTTCTGTTAATTCGGGCAAAGTCCAAGCCAAGGTTGGTGTGAATACTCGTCCAAGTAGAAAAGAAAAAATTGGTTGTACATTTGTTGTTATAGATAACAAACCTCACTTAAAATCTTCTGGTGTGAAATATTTTATTGAATCTTCTAGAGGGCTTGTATTGGTAACAACTAATAAGGACCATCCTGCATTTAAGATTAAAGCCGATAATTTGAACATTCTTTATTATCCTAAAAAAATTGATTTTAATGATGTATTTGAAAAATTGCGTAGTAAATTTGGATTTAAGAGAGCGACAATTCAAACAGGAGGGACTCTAAATTCTATTCTACTAAGAGAGGGTTTAATTGATAAGGTTTCTTTTGTTATTGCGCCTGCTTTGATTGGGGGAAAGAACACTTCCACGCTAATTGATGGGGAGTCTTTACGTTCTGTTTCAGATCTTAACAAAATTAAAACGCTTAAACTTGAAAAGTGTGAAAAGTTAAAGCAGTCTTATGTTCATTTAGTGTATAAGGTTATGAATTAAAAACAAACCTTTAAATACCTCTCAATTTAACTTTTTCTTATGGCTAAAGAAGTTATATCTAAACTTGTACCTGATACTTCTGTAATTATAGAAGGGATAATCTCATCTAAATTAGAGACTGAATTAGAGATTGAAGAATTAATAATTCATGAAGCAGTTCTTGCTGAACTTGAGAATCAGGCTAATGAGGGTAAAATTATTGGTCTTATGGGTTTAGAAGAAATTGAGGAGATTAGAAAACTTCTTCCAGACAAAGTTCGTTTTACTGGGAGCAGGCCTAACATTAATCATATTAAAGATGCTAAACTTGGTGAAATTGATGCCTTGATTAGACAATTAGCTTATGATGAGGAAGCAACCCTAATTACTGCAGATAAAGTTCAGTATAAGGTTGCAAGGGCTAAGGGAATTAATGCAATATTTATTGCTCAATCTAAAGAAAAGATTGATTTGAAGTTAGAAAAATATTTTGATGAGACTACAATGTCTGTTCACTTAAAGGAAAATACTCTTCCAACTGCTAAGAAAGGTACTCCTGGAGATCTGAAGTTTGTTGCATTATCTAAAAAAACGTTATCACAAAAAGATATTATGGATATTTCTAGAGAGATTGTTGAGGCTACAAGATCACGAAGTAATGGTTTTATTGAAATAGAAAGAGAGGGTTCTACTATTATTCAATTAGGTTTGTTCAGAATTGTTATTACTCGTCCGCCTTTTTCTGATGGATGGGAGATTACTGCGGTTCGCCCAGTTAAACAATTAAAATTAGAAGAGTATCAACTTTCTGAAAAGTTATACACTCGAATTTGTGAACAAGCAGAGGGTGTTTTAATTGCTGGAAGTCCAGGAATGGGTAAGTCTACTTTTGCTGCTGCTTTAACTCAACATTATGCTAAACAAGGTAAAATTGTTAAGACTGTTGAGGCACCAAGAGATTTAGTTCTTCCTGATGAGGTTACACAATATGCTATTTCTCACGGAACACCTGAAGAGGTTAGAGATATTTTATTACTTTCCAGACCAGATTACACTTTATTTGATGAAATGCGTAACACTGATGATTTTGAATTGTATGCAGATTTACGTTTAGCAGGTATTGGTCTTGCAGGAGTTATTCATGGTACTGCTCCAGTTGAAGCTATTCAACGGTTTGTTGGTAGAATTGAATTAGGCGTTATTCCTCAAGTTATTGATACAGTAATTTTTATTAAGAAAGGTGCTGTTTTCAAAGTGCTTTCATTAAAAATGGAAGTTAAAGTTCCTGCAGGTATGACTGAAGCAGATCTTGCTCGTCCAGTTGTAGTAATTAGAGATTTTGAAACTAATCAAGCAGAATATGAATTGTATAGTTATGGTGAAGAAACTGTTTTAATTCCAGTTACTGAAACTAAAGTTGTTGAACGTGGAGTTAACAAACTTGCAAGAGAAGCAATTGAAGATTACATGCGACACTATGCTGATGATGTTGAAGTTGAAATTGCCTCCCCTCAAAAAGCGATTGTTTACGTTCCCGACTCTTCCATTGCTAAAATTATTGGTAAGCAAGGTGCGCATATTGCTCAAATGGAAGAAGCACTAGGAATTAGTATGGATATTCGTGAGTTAGAGGGTAATTCTAAAAAGAAGAGTAAACAAGATAATACTGAATTAAAATTTGAGGTTTATGAAGATAAGAACGCAATTACTTTTCAACTTGGTAAGAACATGCAGAATAAGGAAGTAAATATTTATTTGCATTCTGATGTTGTTGCTACTGCTACAACTGGTAAAAAAGCTACTGTACGTTTAAACAAGAAGGGTAGACTTGGTGAAAAACTTTCTACTGCTTTAAGAAAAAATGAAGAGATTATTATTCTTAAGAAATAATTAAATAAAATTGCGTTCCAACCAGGTTTCAGATCTAGGTTGTGGTTTAGCTGGTTCGGAACTTGGAGGCAAATCGCCACAATCTTCTCCAGCATATGCTTCACCACCTTCAGGAGTCACACCAGGTCTTTTTCCCAATCGTATATTGTTTAAAGCGTAACTGGCTGAAAGAGCAAAAAGGCCTCCTGCCAACATACCGCCCAATACATTTTTGTGTCTGTTTATTATTGCTGCCCTTCTTATTTTTGGGTCTTTTGATAGTTCTGCTTGTTCTTTAAACATTGCTGCTCTTTGTTCGAGAACTTTTGAATTGAATCGTTTTAGATAAAGGGGGGCAAATAATCCCATTTGCTCATTTAATTCAACTGATCGTCTCACCAAGGGATTTGGATGTTTATTTGCCGTACAATAAAGAGCAAGTGTTGCTGCTACAGCCATTCCAACAACGCCAATTGCTAATTTTTTTCTTAAACAGTACATTCAGTTTATCAATAAAACTTGATTTAAATTGTTTTCTGTTATTCTTAAGAAATAATCATGCAACTTTTGAGTGTTCTTCAACTTCTTGCATTATTTCGGGTTTGTATTTTTGAATTAGACATCTTGCACCATTTGCATACGTGAGTAAATAATGATCAAATGCCTCTGAAATTGCAATCGTCCGACGTAATTGTTCTCCTAGATAATATTGATCCCGCATTACCTCAAATGCAATAAAATGTTTTGCATCAACCCCGTATGCTTGACCTAATCGTTCAGTTACTTGCGTTGCTAGGGTTAATTCATCCATTGCCATGCTTGTTCCAGTTGGATGACTTAAACCCTCAAAAGAAATACTAGTTCTTAAATTGCCCTCACCACATTTACTTAAAATAAGTGCATGTTCATAAAAATGGGGATTAAATCCTTGTGCATCTTTTCGTGTTACCACCACCCCATATCTTGCTAATAATTCGTCATCCATCATTAAATCCTGACAACAAATAAACGCAGGGATTACACGCGCGTCTCTCTCGCCCTGGGCATTATAAGTCAAAACGCGTCTTGGATCTTCAGCATCATAATGTAAGAAACAATGTTTCATTCCCCCTTCATAAGCAACGGTTACAACATTTCCAAGATCCGAACTCACAGGAACTTCATCACCTAATTGAAAATGTTTAAGAAAATCCTCTAATAAAAAAACTAGTTCTGAAGGTCTTTGCTCAGGAGGGATATGATGTAAACTAAGTTCTTCTTGCGTTAATTCTTGTTCAAGTCCAAGTTCATCTCTTTCAGCTTCCGCCAACCAAGTCATCTAATAAAAAGTTAAAACAAACCTTTATATACTTTACTCCACAATTATGGTAAGAACAACCAAAAAAAAAGATAAAATGGTAAAATTAGACAAAATTGAACAAAAGATTGTTAAAGAGCTTATACGAAATGCTCGTGCTTCAGACAGTGAAATTTCTAAAAAAACCAGCATTCCGGTTATGACTGTTAATCGGAGACGAAAGAAATTAGAGGATGAAAAAGTTCTTCGTTATTATACTTCATTGGATAAAGGAGAATTTGGAATGGAAATTTTTGGTGCTAAAAAATTATTTATAATTCAATTTAAAATTGGAATTAGCAGAAAAGAATATATTGAAAAATTAGAAAGTGATGCTAAATGGAGATTGCTTAATTCTAAATATATCAGTTTTGCTTATTTAGGGGATTCAGGAGGCCATTTATCTTTAATTATTGCTCTAGATGCTAAAGATGCTGAAGAACTAATTGAAGAATTCAATGCTAAAATTGTGCCTTATTTAAGAACTAAGTTAGGCAAAGATTGCATTCGTCGTGTTAGCACAACCTCCCTAACTAAACTCCTCCGAGTTCATCATAATTACATGCCTGCCCACAATATGGATAAAGGAAGAATTAAAAAAGATTGGCCAGATGATTTAATCTTTGTTGATGGAGTATAATTACTCAAAAAATATATAAATACCTTCTTATCTCACTATTCTATGATAGACCTAAAGTACCTAAGAGAGAATCCAGATGTTATTCGGAATGATCTAGAAAAACGTAGAGATTTTGAAAAAAAAACCTGGGTTGATGAAATTCTTCATGATGATGAGGAGTATAGAACGTTATTAAATGATTCTCAAGCACTTAGACAAAAACGTAATGAAGTTTCTAAAAAGGTTAGTGAGGGTAAGAAAAAGGGTGAAAATGTTGATGCCCTAATGCAAGAAGCTAAAGAGATTCCTAAAAAACTTAATGAAATTGAGACTAAAGTAGAAAAACTTCTTTCGAATATAAAGAGCAAACTTATGCGTCTTCCCAATATTCTTGATGAGTCTGTTCCTATTGGTGAAACAGAGGAAGAAAATGTTGAAGTTGAGCAAATCAATCCTAAACCCGAATTTGATTTTGAACCAATATCTCATGCGGAATTAGTTGAAAAACTAGATCTTGCTGATCTTGAACGTGCAGCTAAAATTACAGGAGCAAGGTTTTACTTCCTAAAAGGGGATTTAGCACTATTAGATCTTGCATTACAAAGGTATGCTGTTGATTTTATGACTAAAAAAGATTTTGAACTTATCATTCCTCCGCATATGATGAATCGTAAAGCGTATGAGGGTGTTACTGATCTTGATGATTTTGAGAATGTTATGTATAATGTTCAACCGGATAATTTTTACATGATTGCTACCTCTGAACATCCGCTTACTGCAATGTATATGAATGAGATTTTAGAGGAAAAACAACTTCCAATTAAAATGGTTGGATTGAGTCATTGTTTTAGAAGAGAGGTTGGCGCTCACCAGGGTGATAAAGGTATTTGGAGAGTTCATCAATTTACTAAAGTTGAACAAATTGTTTTATGTAAACCTGAAGAATCGGAAAAGTTTCATGACGATCTTTTAAATAATGCTAAAGATTTTTTTACTAGTTTAAAACTTCATTTTAGAGTTGTTAGCATTTGTACTGCAGATATGGGTACTGTTGCTGCTAAGAAATTTGATTTAGAAGCCTGGATACCTTCATTAAAAACTTACAAGGAAGTTGTATCATGTTCTAATTGTACTGCTTATCAAGCCACAAGATTAGGTATAAGGTACAGAAGTAGTGATGGTAACAAAACACTTCATACGTTGAATAGTACCTGTGTTGCTACCTCAAGAGCTTTGGCTGCTATTATTGAACAATATCAAAATAAGAATGGTACTATTGACATTCCCGAAGTATTACAGCCTTATATGAATGGTAAGAAAACTATTGGATTAAATTAAAAACATTTAAATAAGACTTTTCTAATATACATACCATGAAACTACATGCATTAGTTTACATTGTTGTTGGTTTAGCTGTTACAATCATTTCTGCGTTTAATGATCAACTTACATTATTTGTTGCAGTAGGTATTGTCTTTATGTTTATTGGTATAATTAAGTTTATTGGTAACAAACCAGTAAAAGAACTTGATACCCCAAGAAGTCCTAGGGAGGTTAGTTCAGATAACAAATATGTTAAATGTAGTCATTGCAAAGCCTGGAATCACCCGCATATTAAATTCTGTCATCATTGTCATAGAAGGATTTAAATTTTAAAAAACATACTCAATTAATCTAAGTGTACTTCAACAACATCTTTGTCTTTTATTTCTTTGTCTAGTCCATATATTTGTCCTGGGAATTTTGAACTTCCCCATACTTTTGCGCACTTAAATTTACTTAAGAAGTTTCTATGTATTTTTTCGCATACTGTTCTTACTGTTGTTCCTTCTCGCATTATCATTGGTTCGTTTAGATCTGCCTCTTTTCCTTGTTCTTTTAAGTAGACTCTAATTAGTCTTAACTTTTTGAATATTAGTTCTTTAAGTTGGTCTAACCCCTCTTTTTTATCTGCTGAAATTAGTATATCTCCTTTTAGTTTTTTCTTAATTGCTTTTGCTTTTTCTGGATTAAGATCTGCTTTGTTTATTATTATTAATCCTGGAATGTACATTCTGTTGCCTTTTACTACATCTATTAGTTGATCGTCGTTTATGTCCTCTCGGATTACCATCTGACAGTTCATTATACCCATTTCTCTAAGCATTTCTTTTATTGTTGCTTTAGTCATCTTCTTTAGTTTACATGTTGCTGCTAGGTCTATTCCGCCCTCACCCATCTTTTTAAATTTAACATCTGGAAATTGCTGGTTTAATCGTATTCCTGTGTCCCATACTTCTTGCATGATATGTTTGTATTGTTTTGGTTTTTGCCAGTCTACCACTACCATTATTAATTCTGCTGATCGTATTGCTGCTAGTACTTCTTTTCCTCTACCTGAACCATCTGCTGCGCCTTTTACTATTCCTGGTACGTCAAATATTTGGATTTTGGCGTTTTCATAGTTAAGTAATCCTGGAATTACATCTAATGTTGTAAAGTCATATGCTCCAATTTTAGAAACTGCGTTTGTGATTGCGTTTAGTAGTGTTGACTTACCTACTGAGGGAAATCCAAGTAGTGCTACGGTTGCATCTCCTGATTTTTTAATTGTGTAGCCTGTTCCGCCTGATTTTTGTCTTGATGCTGCTTTGTCTTTTAGTTCTGCGATTCTTGCTTTTAGCAGGCCAATATGGTGTTGTGTTTTCTTATTATATTTTGTTTTAGATATCTCTGCTTCTATCTCTGCTATTCTGCCATCAAAATCTGATGACTTTGTTTGATACATTGTTGGCATAAGAATTATTTACTCAAATTTTGTTTAAAAAGGTTTACTTTTTACTCTTCCTTTTCACTTTCTTTTTTCCTTTTTCAGTTTCGAAAGTATCTTTGATTAGTTTTTGGATTTTTTGTTTGTCTTCTTTTTCTTTTCTTCGCATTAAGTTTTTATTGGTTTTTGCGATTAGCTTTCCTGTTTTTTGGTGTGTTATTAGCATTGGTGATGCTATTTCTACGTTCATTGTGTTAAATTCGTCAATTATTGTTTTGTTTAGTTGTGATTCTATGAATGGTAGTCCTTCTGCCTCTCTAGAAGTTCCATTAAGTTCGTATACTACGAAACTGTTGTCTAATTTTGTTATTGCTACAAATACGTCTTCTAACTTGTTAATTTTTGCTGCTCTTAATAGTGCGTCTTCTGCTTTTATTCTGTTTATTCCGTATCCTAGGCTTATTGGGATGATGATTCTAAATCCTTCTGCAGAATAATTGATTACGTTATCTTTTATGAAGGTTGCATTGGGTACTTCTATTCTTGTTTTTTTGAAAGTGTAAATTTCTGTATAAACTGATTTTACGCTAATTACTTTACCTACAACATCCCCAATTTTTATTATGTCTCCTTTATAAAATGGTCTTGTAATGTGGAGTATGAAACTTGATACTATGTTTGCGATTAGTGATTGGGATGAGAATGCTACAATTCCTGTTATGATCCAGCCTAAGAATTTTAAGAAGTCTTGTGATACTCCAATTTGTGCTAGCATTATTACAATAATTACTGCTAGGAATATTACTTGCATTAATCCTGAGACAACTTTGAATTCCATTTTGTCTCCGAACTTGGATTTCATTCTTCGAGTTAGTTTGTCAATGATTTTAACTCCAAAGACTGCGAATAGTAATAGTACTAAGATGTAGGCTAATTTAGGTGCAACAGGATGCGAACTAAGTAGTTGTGTTAACCATTCCAATACCATGTATATATTCTAGAAGTCTTTCTATATAAATAATACGTTTTTCATTCTACTCTATTCTTAAAATATTTTAGTAATCCGTATATTACTATTACAAGAACTATTAGTACAATTACTAAGTTCTTTCCTGTTGTGAATAGTGTTGATGCTATTCCTGAATAAAATCCTAATAATGCAAAGACTATTGCTGCAATAATATTATAGGTTATGCTGATTAGGGTGAATTTTTTTGTAGAGGTTTTTGAATATCCCGCCAGTACCATTCCAGGTATTGCTAGTCCAGGTATTAGTTTGAATATGATTACTGCTTTGATTATGTGTTTGTTTAGTAGTTTTTCTATCTTTTTTCTTCTTGGTGCTGTTAAGTGTAGGTAATCTGCTATTTTGTTTATTGTTTTCGTTCTGCTTGTCTTTCCTATCCAAAATAGTACTAAGTCAGGTATGATATTACCAAATATTGTTACTAGTACAACTATCCATACATTCATTAGACTTAACGACGCTAAAAACCCTCCTGCATATGTTATCACAGGTCCATATAAGAATACTAATAAGAATATGATTAGGTATCCATTGTTTAGGAGGAGGGTAAGTAATGCTGAATCCATTATGTTATGTTTAGAAATAATGTGTTAATAAATTTAGTGTTAAAAGAAATCTAATTATCTAACATTTCAATCTCAATATTTAGTCCTTCGGGTATTGGTACTCTCATAACCAGTCTTAATGCACGTTCATCTATGCCTAAATCAACTAGTCTTTTATGTATTCGCATTTCGAATCGTTCCCAAGAAGCTTTGCCATCTCCACATGGACTTTTACGAGTGGTAATTTTTAGTTTTTTAGTTGGTAATGGTATTGGTCCTCTTAATGCAACGCCTGTTTTTTCAGAAATATCTTTAATAAAGCTACAAACTTCATTTATTTTGCCAATGTCCGTTGACGCTATTTTAATTCTTGCTTTTTGCATTTTTCGTACCATTATGGTAAACTTTGTTCACCATATATATTTAATTAAAAAAAAATAAAAATTATGGAATTATTCCATAGGTTTTTCTTTTAGGTCTATACACATTCCAGCTGCTACTGTTAATCCAGAATCTCTTAGAGCGAATCTTGACATTTCTGGTAAGTCAGTATTTTTCTCTATTACTAGAGGTTGTACTGGTTTTATTCTAACTGTTGCTGAGTCTCCATTTTTGATGAAGTCAGGTTTTGCAGTTGTCTCTCCAGCAGTTGTTTTGTCGATTATTTCCACTATTTGTCCAGCTACTTGTGCTGTGTGAATGTGGAATACCGGTGTGTATCCTACAGTTATTACGCTTGGGTGGTTTAGTACTACAATTTTTGCAGTAAATTCTTCAGCAACTTTAGGTTTGTTATCAGCTCCGCCAACAACGTCTCCTCTTGCTATGTCTTTTTTACCAAATCCACGTACACTAAATCCTACATTGTCTCCAGGTATTGCTTCGGTTACTTGTTCATGGTGCATTTCAATTGTTTTTACTTCACCAGGTACTCCTTTTCCTTCTCTTCCTGGTACTGCCACTACTTTTTGTCCGATTTTTAGAGTTCCAGTTTCGATTTTTCCTACTGGTACAACTCCAATTCCTGAGATGTTATAAACGTCTTGTATTGGTAGTCTTAATGGTTTGTCTACTGGTTTTTCTGGTACTACTAATTTATCAATTAGTTTTACTAGTGTTTCTCCAGTATACCATGCCATGTTTTCTGATTTTGTTACTACATTGTCTCCTTTTAGGGATGCAATTGGTACAAATGGTATGTCTTCAGGTTTGTATCCAATACTTTTCAGTAATGTTGATACTTCTTCTTTTACTGAGTTGAATTTATCTTCTGAGTATTCTACTCCGCTGATATCCATTTTGTTTACTGCAATTATGATTTGTTCAACGCCTAGTGTTTTTGATAAGAATACGTGTTCTTTTGTTTGGGCGTTTACTCCATCGTTAGCTGCTACAACTAGTACTGCTGCATCTGCTTGTGAAGCTCCAGTTATCATGTTCTTGATAAAATCCTTGTGGCCTGGTGCGTCGATTATGGTGAAGTATTTTGTGTCTGATTCGAATTTTTTGTGAGCCAGATCAATTGTTACTCCTCTTTCTCTTTCTTCTTTTAAATTGTCCATTACGAATGCAAATTCAAAGCCACCTTTTCCTAGTTCTTGAGCTTTTTCTTTTAGCTTTCTCATTTCTTGTTCTGGTACGTTTCCAGAATCGAATAAAAGTCTACCTACTGTTGTAGACTTTCCATGGTCTACGTGACCGATAAATACTAAATTCATATGTTCTTTTTGTGCCATTTTATTTTTTCCTCCTTATTTAGGATTGTTATTAACTAACGGAACTTAAGATCTCTTTATAAAGTTTTCTAAGAAAACTTCTTTGTTTGTGGTGAAAATCTTTTCCACATAAATGCACAAAGTTTTTATATTATTATATGTAATTGGAGATTATGGATGATGAAATTAAAGCCCAGCTTGAAGAAGTTTGTTTTCAAATCGAACTAGCATTAGAGGGTCTAAAGGGAATTGGAAGGACCTTACTTATAGACGATCACGAAACAATTAAAGAACTTGGGAAAAAAATAAAAAAAGGCCGAAGTCATACCGGAGAACACCTAATTCTAGCTTTAGACAAATTAGATAAAATAAAAAATTAAACTCCAAGCATTGCGTCAGTTAGTCCTTTCCTATCTTTGATTTGTTTTACTACTTTATCTTGTAAGTCTGTATTCATTCTTTCGAATGACTGATCTACGATTGAACTTGTTCCCATTCCACCTGTTGATGAACGTAGGTCTGAACTCCATCCCATTAATTCTGCTACCGGCATTTTTGCTTTTACTACTGTAAGAGCTCCCTGATTATCCATTTCTAGTAATTGTCCTCTTTTGTTTTGGATCAATTTAGAAATTTCTCCAGTGTAATCGGTGGGTGTGTCAATTTGTAAGATTTGCATTGGTTCAAGTAGTATTGGTGCGGCTTGCATCATTGCTGCTCGAATTCCGTTTCTTACTGCAGGATACATTTGTGCTGGTCCTCTGTGGATTGCATCTTCGTGTAATTTTGCGTCCATTAGTGTTACTTTTACTTTATTGGATGGTTCTTTTGCAAGTGGTCCTGCTTTCATTACGTCTTCGAACATGTCTAGTACCATTTCAATAATTTCGTTAATGTATACTAGTCCTCTTGTTCCGTCAATAAACATGTTTCCTTCGAATATGTCTCTTACTTTTCTGGATGTTTTGGAATCCATTCCACCCTCTTCTAGAGCTTTCCATAAAGAACTGTCTTTTTTCTTTACTCTTCCTGAAGGTACTAGGTCTTTTTTGATTGCGTTGTACATTTCATCTTCTAAAGGTTCTACCTTGAAGAATAGTTTGTTGTGTTTGTTTGGAGATTTTCCTTCCATTTCTATGGATTCTTTTGTTATAGATTCTCTGTAAGTTACAATTGGTGGAGAGGTTTTTACTTTCAGATTCTTTTCTGTTTGAATTCTGTTTTCAATAATTTCTAGGTGTAATTCTCCCATTCCAGATACTAAACTTTCTCCAGTTTCTTCGTTAATTTCTACTTTAATTGAGGGATCTTCTTTTGATACCTGTCTTAGTACTTCGATCATTTTTGGTAGGTCTCCAGGCATTTCTGGTTGAATTGCTTTGGTTATTACCGGATCGAACAAGTGTGAAATTGCTTCGAATGGTTCTTCAGGTTCTAATGTTACTGTTTCTCCAGGGAATGCTTTAACTCCTGCTATGCCAATTACGTTTCCTGCTGGAACTGATTCTACTAAGTCTCTTTTTGCTCCATTGTATACAAATACTTGTTGTACTCTTGAATTTTGTTTTTGTCGATTTAGATAAACTTCGGTTCCTTTTTTCATTGTTCCTGAGAACATTCTTCCTGCAGAGATTTCTCCTGCTTGGGGATCAACTACTATTTTTGTAATTACAAAACCTAATTTTCCGTTTGGATTACAGCTTGCAAGATCTTTTCCGAATTCACTTTCTATATCTCCTCTCCAAATTTTTGGAATTCTGTATTTTTGTGCTTCTACTGGGTTTGGTAAATGATCTACTACCATTCCTAGTACTACTTCGTGAATTGGTGCTTTTTTTGCTAGTGCTTTCCAATCATCATCATTTCCAGAATTGTATGCATCAATTATGTCTTTGAATGATATTCCTTTTTCTTTCATGTATGGAACTGATAGTGCCCAGTTGTGAAATGCTGATCCAAATGCTACTGAACCCTCAACAATGTCAGTTTGCCATTTGTCGCCGTATTCTTCTTCTGCAATTTCTTTGATTAATTTATTTACTTCTTTGAAGATTTTCATAAATCTTTCTTGCATTGCTTCTGGTGTTAATTTTAATTCTTTGATTAACCGGTCTACTTTGTTAATGAATAGTACAGGTTTTACTCTTTCTTTTAGTGCTTGTCTTAAAACTGTTTGAGTTTGAGGCATTACTCCTTCTGATGCACAGGATAATACAATAGCGCCGTCTACTGCTCTCATTGCTCTTGTTACGTCTCCCCCGAAATCTACGTGTCCTGGGGTGTCTATTAAATTGATTAAAAATTCTGCTCCTTGGGTTTCGTGTACCATGGATACTGCTGCAGAGTCGATTGTAATTCCTCTTGAGGATTCGTCTTCGTGAAAGTCTAGTACACATGCTTTTCCTGCTAGGTCTTCGGACATCATTCCAGCGCCCGCTAGTAAGTTGTCAGAAAAAGTTGTTTTACCGTGATCTATGTGTGCACAAATTGCGATATTTCTAATATGTTTTGGATCTGATGAAATTTTTACTACTCTTTCACTCATTTTAGCCATTTTAATTTTCCTCCCAATCTAATTCAGTTTTTTCTTCAGTAACTTCTTTTGTTGGATATATAGTGTGAGTTAATTCGTGTGGTCTGAACCATAACTTAATTTCTCGTTCTGCACCTTCTTCACTGTCAGAAGTGTGTACTACGTTTTCAAATACTTTAGTTTCTGAATGTATTCTTCCGTATTTTCCTCGAATTGATGTTGGATCTGCTTTTTCTGGATTTGTTGACCCAGCAACTGCACGAATTTTTTCAATTACGCCAACGCCTTCGCATAC
This sequence comes from Candidatus Woesearchaeota archaeon, assembly GCA_018653365.1. Classification (GTDB taxonomy): domain Archaea; phylum Nanobdellota; class Nanobdellia; order Woesearchaeales; family JABIAG01; genus JABIAG01. The sequence goes on along the minus strand of JABIAG010000001.1, from coordinate 313,861 downwards.
TAATGCTAGGACTCTGTCAGTATGAAACTCTCCTTGAATGTATTTTAGTACTTCTTCAAAGATTGCTTCGCCTTTTTCTTCTTTTAGTTTATGATAATGTTCTTCTGCTAGTTCTCTTGGTACTACTAGTACTTTTGATCCAACTAGTCTCATTCCAGTTTCGGATAATTTTGTTAGTATATTTCCTGTTAAGGATTTTTGTAGTCCGTCTGGTTTAATTAGGAATAGTGTTTGTTCTATTCGTCCTTCTGTTTCTTGGTTATCCATTTTAGTCTCCTCGGTACTCTGCCTAGTTTTAGCATGTTTTTTTCACATTTGTTGGAACATAAATTATACTTTTTTGCTTCTTTAGTAACGTATAACTTTCCAGTTCCAGGTTTTATTTCTCTATTACAATATGAACATTTTACCATTCGTTGTGCCTCCTTATAACGTTATGAAAACGTGATTATTTTCTTCGTTGGTTTAGTTTTTGTGCTTCGATTTCTGTTTCTCTTAGCATTAACACATCACCAATTCTTATTGGACCTTTAACATTTCTTCGTAAGACTTTGTCTTTGTCTGTTCCATCTAGAACTTTACATCTTACTTGCTCAACTTCTCCTCGGGTTCCGGTTCTGCCCATTAGTTCTTCAACTTTTGCAGGGACCGCATTTGTAAAGTGCATTCCGCCTTTTACAACTTCTTCCTTTCCCTTTTTTGGAGCTGCTTTTTTGTTTACGTCTGCCATTTTTATTCTTTCTTTTCTTCTGCTTTCTCAGGTTTGTCCTGAGATTCAGAATCTTTTGATTCTGCTTTTTCTTCTTTAGCAGGTTTTTCTTCTTTAACTTCTTCTTTCTTTTCTTCTACTTTCTCTTCTTTTGGAGCTGCTTCTTTTGCTTCTTTTGCAGAATCAGTAGTTATACTTTTAAGAAGGTCTTTTGCACTTCCTGCATCAAGAATTGCGATTGCTGCTGTGGATCTTTGTAATCCTGCTGCCGCTCCCAGTTCTTCTTTTGATGCTACTTCTCCGTAAGGAGTTCCTTTTTCTTTTGCAAGTAAAGGTAAGTGCATGATTATTTCTTTTGGTGAAACATCAGATGCTGCTACTACTAATTTTGCAGTTCCACGTTCCAATGCTTTGGTTACTTCATTAACACCTTTTTTTAGTTTTCCTGAAGCAGTTGCGGATTCTATTGCTTCTAAATATTGTTCTGGATTCATTTTATTTTCTCCTCCATTTGATATAATTGGTAACAAGAATAGTCACCTCATTCCACCTTACGGCTTCATTAATCAACGGTATACAACTTACAAAAAGTAGGGTGTTTATAAAGCTTTCTAAGAAGTTTAATTTCGTCTTGCTTGAGCTTCTCTTAAGATACGCACCAGCCTTTCTCCCTCAGATCCAAAAGTTGAAGACATCATTTGCATTATCATGGGGTTCATTAATTGTGCACTCAATGCTTTATCTTCTACAAGTCTTTCTAAAAGAACATTTTCTGCTATTGCTTCGACTTCACCAAATCTTGAACAAAGTTGGCCCAAACTTTGTTGAACTTCGGAAGACCACAACTCCGCTTTATTTGAATACCCGCAGGGTATACTAAATGCCACTTGATCATCTTGATAAAATAAAGATTGTTTATTACCTTCAACAATTAGTCTATATCCTGATTGTTGACTTAGAGCTTGCATAAAAGATTCTGCACTTTCATGTTGTCTTACAAATTCACACAAATCTTCTCTTACCCTGAGTTCTCCAGGGACTATTGCTTTAACTGAAATTGGTTGTCCTTGAACGAACCGTGCAGTTATAAATCTCTTTTCACAATTATCTAGACAAACGTAAGCAGCACTCATTTCCTTTTTACAATCCCCGGTTTTTAATGCCACATATGCATTAATTAAAGGTAAATTCCCATATTTCCTTGCGGTTACTTCTCGTCCAAGTATGTTCATAAAGATAGGTAATTAAACACTATTTTAAAAGATTACCGAAATCATTAAATAAATATTCATCAATTAATCATCATGATAGAAGTAGAGATTAAGAGTTTTATTTCAAAAGAACAATACGATACTTTGTTAGATTTTTTTAAAACTAATGCTGAACTAGAAAAGGAAGATTATCAAGAAACTTTTTATTTTGATTGTAAAGAGGATTTACGAATTCAAAAGAATAATCTTTATTCTAAGATAACCATGAAAAAGGGCATTGTTCATGATGAACAACGTGAAGAAATTGAAATTAAATTTAAGAGGGATGAATTTGAAAAGTTAGAAAAATTATTTCTCAGTTTAGGTTACAACATTGAAATTAAGTGGTTTAGAAACCGAACCCAATTCATTTGGGAGGATATAACTGTCTGTTTGGATTTCACTAAAGGTTATGGTCATATAATAGAAATGGAGAAGATGTGTGAAGAGAATAATGAAGAAGAACTTACTAACCTAAAGAATAAACTCAAGTCTCTAAACATTATTTTAACTCCAAGAGAAGAATTTGAAGAAAAGTTTCAGTATTACAAAAACAATTGGCAAACGTTAACAAATTAAACCCCACAAACATTCTTCATCGCAACATTTATATAATTGATTGTTAATTTATGATCATGAAAAAAGGGGTGATTAAATGCTTGATGTAGTTTGCATGGGTTCTTCTACTATTGATTTGTTTGTTAATGTCAATAAGAGTATGAAACAAATTCATCCGGGTGATAAAACATTAGTTAGTAATCTTGATTATGAAACTGGGGGTGGAGGAACTAATGGTGCTGTTTCTTTAGCACGATTAGGGTGTAAAGTTGCTTACCTGGGTAAGGTTGGTGATGATCATAATGGTGAAAGAATTCTTAAAGAATTAAAAAAAGAAAATGTTAAAGTAATTAAGACTAAGCTCTCTAAATTAAGAACCTCTTTTTCTGTCTTATTAGAGACTAAAGAAAAAGATAGGACTATTTTCACATTTAAGGGTGCTAATAACGATCTTTCTTTAGATGATTTTAAGTTAAAGAAAGTTAGAGCTAAATGGTTGTACATGACAACGCATCTAAACAAGTCTTTCAAAACCTGTAAAGAGGTAGCAAGATATGTAAAAAAACGTAACACTAAAATTTTGTTTAACCCCTCTCAGTATTTGGCTAAACAAAAGTCTAAGATTTCTCCAATTCTTAAATTAACAGATATTATTGTTTTGAATAAAGTTGAAGCGCAATTAATGACTAAATCAAAATCAGGCACTAAACAATTGGCTAAGATAATTAGTTCGTATGGTCCTAAAACAGTTATTATTACTGAGGGTAAAAAGGGAGTGTATTATTTTGATGGGGTTAATGAATTCAAAATTCCCGCTAAACCAACTAAGGTTGTTTCTACTGCGGGTGCGGGTGATGCGTTTACTTCTGGCTTTCTTGCTGCAAGAATTAAGGGTGAAGATATTAAGACTGCATTAAATATTGGGATGAAAAATGCTTCTTCTGTTTTGAAACATTTGGGTACTAAGAATAAGCTTCTAACCTGGAGTGAAATGCGATGATAGTTAACACTAACAAATTACTAATCAAAGCTAGAAAAGGCAAATATGCTCTACCTCATTTCAATGTCTCAAATCTTGAAACCATGCAAGCTGTTGTTAATGTTTGTAATAAGCTTAAGAGTCCTGCAATTATTGCCACTTCTGAGTCTGCAATTAAATATGCTGGAATAGAAAATATAGTAAGTCTTTTTCAAAACTTAACAAAATCTTCTAAACAAAAATTTGCACTTCATTTAGATCATGGAAATGATATGAATGTCATAAAACAGTGTATCCTTAAGGGGTATACTAGTGTTATGATTGATGCTTCTCATTTTGATTTTAATAAGAATGTTCAGCTTACAAAAACAGTCGTTAACTTAGCAAAGAAGAATAACGTATCTGTTGAGGCAGAGATCGGAACCCTTGGTGGACAGGAAGATTATGTTAAAGGCAAGATTAAGTATACTAATCCGAATCAAGCGTTAGATTTCACAAAACAAACTCAATGCGATAATTTAGCTATTGCTATAGGTACTAGTCATGGTGCTTACAAGTTTAAAGGTAAATCTGAACTTAATTTTGAAATTTTAGAAGAGATAAAAGATCTTGTTCCAATTCCTTTAGTTCTTCATGGTGCTTCAGAGGTTTCAACAGAGCTAGTTAACAAAGCAAATAAGTATGGTGCAAAAATTGCTAATGCTCATGGAGTTTCTAGATTAAACATTAGAAGCGCAATAAAAAAAGGGATTACGAAGGTTAATACTGATACTGATTTGAGGATTGCTTTTGATTATGGTGTCAGAAAATTTTTACAACTTAACCCTACTAATTTTGATTATCGTAAGATTATTTCTGCAGGGCGAGAAGAGATAGAATCAGTAGTTGAGGATAAAATCAGATTATTTGGTTGTAGAAATAAATAGTTATTGTTCTTCATATAAGTCTTCTACTTCATGTAGTGTTGATATTTCGCTTACTGGTTTGTCTATTCTTATTTCTTTTAGTCTTGGAAATCGTAATGCGTATCCTGCTGAATAGGAGGGTGAACGTTGTATTTCTTCGTACTCAATGGATAATACAATTTTAGGTTTTACTTTTACTACTTTATTTTCTTCGGATAAGATTAATGGTTCTAATAATTTAGTTAATTCTCCAAAACTTGTTCCTTCTTCAGCCTTCTCCTTAATCCCTGTTCCGACTCTACCCATTTCTAACATATTTCCGTTTTCATCTTGACATGCCAATATAAATGAGGATAGCCATTCTGATCTTTTGCCTTTTCCCCACTCTGCTCCAACTATTACTAGGTCTAGTGGGTCCATTGTTGATTTAATTTTTACTCCATACCCCACTCTACTTCCTGGCTTGTATGGTGCATCTAATTTCTTAACCATCACTCCTTCGTTTCCTTTTGCTATTGATTCTTCGTAGAAGGTTACGCCTGTTGCGATATCATCTGTTATGATTTGTTCTGCTGCTTTGAAGTTATCATTTTCTTTTATTATTCCAGCCAGAGCATTCCGTCTTTCACTATATGGTTCTTTCAAATAGTTTTTCCCTTCTAATTCCATTAGGTCGAACCATCTTACTACTACAGGTAAATCTTTTACCATTTTTTCTATTTCATGTTTTCTTTTGATTCTTTGTGATATGTTTTGGAAGGGTAAAAACTTGCCTTGTTTACTTATTCCTATAATTTCTCCATCAATGATAAAATCATTAGATTGAATATCTTGTTTTATCCAGTTTATTACTTCTGGGAATTGTTTTGTTACCTCTTCTAATCTTCTAGTAAATAGTTTAACGTTTCCATCTTTACCGTGTGCTTGTACTCGGAATCCATCATATTTGTATTCTACTGCTGCAGGTGTTCCTACTCTTTCAAATGCGTCTTCCCATCCTTTTGCTTTTTGGTATAACATTACTTTTATTGGAGTTTCTGGACTGAGTTGAATATTTTGTAATCCTGACAACCCTTTTGTTTTTGCTATTGTTGCTACCTGTCCAAAGTCGTTTGTCATATCGTAAGCGTTTTGTACTGCTTCCAATAACAGATTATATTTTACACGGTCTTCACCACTTTCTTTTATTTTAGGCAGGTCTTCCGTACAATATAGGCAGCTTGCTATTTTTGGCATTAGTTTTTGGCATCGTGGGCATTTAGAGAATATTGTTTCTGGAATGTCTAGGAATGCTAAGGTTATTGCGTCTCGTAAAGTTCCGTCTCCCACCCCTACACGTAAGTCTTCTAGTACTGTTCGGATTATATATTTTGCTTCGAGTGGTTTTGCTGATGTTAGTAATTCTGCAATTAATTTTAGTTTTTTATCTACTGTTCCTTGTCCTTCGATTAATGCAACTTTTTGTATGTTAGTAAATACTTTACTTACGCTTAGATTAGTTTGGAATAGGGTTTTTTGGCTTTTTTCTTTTATTAGTTCTGCTGCACTATTTCCTAGATCACCAGTTTTCTTCCAGCTTTTCATGATTTGGTCTGCGTCGGTTCCTGTTGCGATGTTTAGTGCTTTTAGTACTAGTTTTGATGCCATGCCTATTTTTCTTTCATCATAAGAGGGGAAGACTTTTCCTTGTAATAACAAAGTTATTTCTTCCATATCATCAGTTGTACTTTTTAGTAATTCAGAAACATAATGGGTTTTATCTAGTCTTTTTGATGTACTTTCTAGTTTTTCATAGGTTTCTACTAGTTTTTCGTAGTGCATTCTACTCTTTATTTGGGAGAATATAAAAGTTTTTTGTTACTCTACTTTTTTCTGTTGGATAATAATCCAATTGCAACTACAATCAGTACTACCGGCCACCAAGGTATTTCAAACTTTATTAGTTTCAGTTCAGTTAATAACCACAAAACACCAATAATGAATAGTAGTGTTGCAAATGTGGGAAATCCTTTTTTTGGCAGCATGTACCCATAGTTTCTTTGTTTATATCTTTTTGCCATTTTCTTTTTATCGATTTTAATTATTATAAATGTTGCTATATCTTTAAAAATAAAAACACATTTCCCTTGTAAAATGATCCCAATTTGGAATTTAATGGGCATAATTGAAATCAAGCCCCAGGTCCAGGCATTGGCAAATGTTCGTGATGTAAATCAGTATCATACCGAACCTACAGTTTTAGATCACACTAAAGCCGTGAAAGCTGCATTGGATGATTCTTTGAACTTTGGTTTTATTCAAGTTCCTGAAGTACGAGCAAGATTAAGAACTTATTTTTTTCACAATGTTGGCCATTATACTAAAAGAGATTTATTGGGTGCTTGTGCTTTGTTACATGATATTGGTAAAGCTTGTGTAACTGAGAGTGGCCGTCCAGTTATGCAAACTAAATTTGGAGGGGTTACTTCTTGTCCTAACCATGCAGAAGTTGGTGCTAAAGCAGCACTAGAAATTTTAAATGAATTAGGTCTTGAAAAACCCGAAGTTGATTATATGACTCAAGTAATTTCTAATCATATGAGACCTTTAAGACTTTACACTGGGTTGAGTACGGCAAACCATCCCGCAGTTGTGTTTAGAAAATTTCAAGAAGCTGTTGGTGATGTTTACTTAGATGTTTTAGTTCATGCTAGAGCAGATAGGCTTGGGGGAACTTTAAACGAAGAATGCCAATTTCCAGTAGTTACATTTCGAGAGCATACTTATTTTTCAGATCAACCCTTTATTGAAGACCTTATTACTACTGCTTTATAACGTAACATTTATTAACTCCTTCTACTAAAAATAAGTATGAATGTTGAGGATGCAATTAACAAAAGAAGAAGTGTGCGAAAATTCAAAGACAAAGAAATTTCTGCGGATGAGGTTATGGATTTATTGGATGCTGCTCGAAAAGCACCATCTTCAGGTAATTTACAGTCCTGGAAGTTTATTTTAGTTAAGAATCAAGATAGTAAAAACCAGGTTGCTGATGCTTGTTTTCAACAGAATTGGATCTCTTCTGCTCCGTTAATTATTGTTGTTGTTGCTCTTATGGAAGATGTTAAACGTCATTATGGAGTTAGGGGAGAAATGTTATATTCAGTTCAAAATTGTGCATTAGCTGTTGAAAACTTATTATTACGAGCTACAGATTTAGGTCTGTCTGCAACTTTTGTTAGTGCTTTTGAAGAGGGGATGATTAAGCGTCTTCTTAAAATTCCAGATCATACTCGACCTCAAGCGATTATTCCTATTGGCTTTTCTGATGAGGTTCATGATACTAAATTGTTAGAGTCTCTTGAATCAATGTGTTACTTTGAACAGTATGGTGGCAGAGTTGAAGACTTTGATGAAGCATTCTATCAATGGTCTGGTATGGCTAAGAAACAGGTTGATAAACTTTTAAGAAAAGTTAAGAAAGGTAGTGTTGCTTTAAAAGATCGTATTAATGAAAAAGTAAATAAAAAAGATTAGATTAAAAGTTTTTCTTCTACGGCTTCTCTTTCAAAAAGAGTTCGCATTTCTTCTGGATTATCTTCGTTCATTTCTGAATCTAAAAAACCATGGTCTATTTGATATCTTGCGAGTCTTTGTTCTAAAATTCTGTGAGAATAAAGAAATATTTCATCGGTTAATCTTGGATCGGTTTGTGCTTTAACTCCTGCTTGTTTCAATAAACCTGCAAGTTTTGGAACACAATCACTATTATGAAATCCCCCAATTACAACATCATCCAAACTTGGCAAAGTTGATAGTACTGATTCTGCATCGCAATAGAACACTCCTGTTCGATAATTTGCATAAGTAAAACCTGCAGAAAGCTTTACATCTTCTGTTCTGATGTCAAATAGTGAAGCTTGTGTTGATGTATCGGGCTTGCCAAGATTACCTTCTTGACCGAAAAATATCCATCCCACATTAAATCCTTGTTTTCTGTAGTTAGCTAATCTTCGATTAATTAACCCAAAATCTTGATCAAATTCTTCAGGAGTTACAACCCCATTTAAACTTTGAGTCCAGTAACGTTTCAAGCCATCCACCAGTTCGCATCTTAAGCTTGGAAATTCTGGATCTCTTTCTACAATTTGTCTTATTGGATATAACATTAACACTGCTTTCATAGCTCTTAAGAACTAAACTTTGTTTAAGAAGATTACTTAAATTACACCCGAATCATTTAGAACTGGATTTTTCTGCTAGTGCTCTTTTTCTTTCCACCCTAAGTGTTTTATAACCCAACTGAGTTAAAGGTTTTACCCATAATTGATTAGGTACTAATTGGTTTTCATGTCCTGGTTGGACACAACAGTATTCAAAACCCCTACCTCGATAAAGTTTTCTAGCCCCTTTATTTGTTTGTGCAACATTAAGTGCTAGTGCATCAACACCTTCTGAATTTTCAATCATATCATTAAGTAATAATGTGCCTGTTCCTCGTCCTTTGGGTTCTGCCAATAACCAAATTAGTGCTCTTGTTAAACCCACAACCTCTCCCCCCTGTTCCATTGCGTAATCGGTTGTTTCTCTTACTCCGACTAATTGTTCTCCATCCAAAGCAAGCTGTACTCTAGTTACAGGTTGTTTGGGTGTTACTTTTAAATTTCCTTGTCTTGCTAGTTCTTGAAAATAAGTTAAATTTCTTTTTGCCAACATTTCTCTTACTCTTTCAGGTGTAAAATAGACGTTTTTCAATTTTGATAATTCTGTCCTATAGAATGCGGTTACATCTAATGCTAATTCTTCTCTTTGTCTTGTTAGTCTCACTATTTCTGGCATAAAGATATGGAATTAAGATTTATTTAAAAAGAATTTGGTATTAAAAGAAAAAAAAGAAAAAAACTGCCTTCACCAGTCTAATAGCATTTGGGGGGTGAATTAAAAAAGTGAAGGCAAGAATGAATCTTACTTCACTATTTCTATCCCTAGTTCGTCATTCATCAAAGCAGTTGTTTCTGCTTCTCCTGATTCGGCTCTTCCAACAATCCATGGAGATCTTACACCGGTTATTATTGTCATCACAGTTAGTTTTCCTTTCATTTCTTCTGTGATTCTAGCTCCCCAGATTACGTTTGCGTCTGAGTCTAGGTTTTCGGTTACGATTTCTCCAATTTTGTTGACCTCATCAAGGGTCATATCTGAACCACCAACAATTTGTATTAAAGCTCCGGTTGCTCCTTCGTAATTTATGTCCAATAATGGATTACTTAGTGCTCCGTTTACTGCTTCTTCTACTCTGTTGTTAGTATCTGAACTTCCAACACCAATTGCTGCTACACCACCATTTGTCATGATAGTTTTTACGTCAGCATAGTCTAGGTTTACTAAAGATGGTACTGCGATAGTTTCTACAATTCCTTTAATCATTGTTGCGATTAATTCGTTTGCTACTGCAAATGCTTGTTGAATTGGTAGGTTACCTGCTATTTGTACCAGTCTATTATTGTCTATAACAATTACTGTGTCACAAACTTTTCTTAGTTGTTTTAGACCAAATTCGGCTTTATCAACTCTTGTTCTTTCAATATTGAAAGGCATGGTTACTGTTCCAATTACTATTGCGCCTGCGTCTCTTGATACTTGTGCAACTACTGGGCAAGCTCCTGTTCCGGTTCCTCCACCCATTCCGCCACATACAAATACCATATCAGATTCTTTTAGAATATCTTTCACTTGAGATATGGATTCTTGTGCTGCTTCTGCTCCTCTTTCTGGCCATCCGCCGCATCCTAGTCCTTTTGTTAGGTCTTTTCCAATCAGAAATTTTCTATCTGCTTCAGTTATGTTTAAGTGTTGTTGGTCTGTGTTACATGCTATAATTTCTGCGCCTTTAACTCCTTTTTTGTAAAGCCAGTTAACCATATTTCCGCCTGCTCCACCCACTCCTATAACTTTAATACTTGCTTGACCTACCTCAACCTCTGGCGTAGTCATTTCGTCTTGTTGTTTTAATGCGTTTTGTACGATAAAATCCATTTTTTCTAGCCCCCTTGTTTTATTTATGTACTGCAATCTATATGTTACAGTATCGAAACATTTATATGGTTGTTTTTCAACACCTACTATTAGAACGAATGGTTACTTACGCCAATAAGTGATCATACAAAAAAGTTCAAACCAAAAAGTTAACACCGAGTTTCGCCAAAAACTCATATTTATTCTATTTTATTTGAGATTAAACTATTTAAATATTTATATACTCTAGAATATACTTTTTTCCATACTAAGATTGGTTTGTTAACAAAAAGTTACGTCTCAGCCAGCATAACAAGATCTAAACCCTTAACATTTCCAAGACTTGCAGGATCATAAGCATAAGCTGTTATTCTAACATGCGCTGGAGTCATTACTTCTCCCTCAGAACCAACAACAGGGTGAACAAGCAAAGCAGTCTCAAACAAGCCATTCTCATATCCATATTTCATTGTTACATTATCTCCAGAATCAAGGTGTTTTGAAATATAAAACCTGTTTTCCAAAACCGTTCCTTGTTTATGTCCACTATTTCTTCTACTTACAGACCAATAAGGATCAAATTTTCTTATCACATCTCCATACCTTCTTGAGTGCGTATGAACCATTATCAAAGAGTACTTTTCAGGATTCTTTTGCCAAAGCGACATAAAAGTAGGCAGGTTCCAACCAACTGAACTATTTTCTTCACCCAGAACAAGCTCTAATTCCGAAACAACCGCAATATCTTCTGAAGTTCTAACCAAAAGACCAAAACCATTAAATTCAATATCCTCATTATTTACATGAGCTAACTGTTCACAATGTTGTCTAGTTAACAGAATTTGCTTAATCATTAGACTTAAGAAATTGGTTTTAGTTTATTAAACTAATCATATTTTAATTAAAAAGAATTAAAAATAAAAAAAATAAAAAAAGAGCAGAATTATTCTGCGTCTTCAGCTTCGTCTTCACTTGCTTCTTCAGCAGGTGCTTCTTCTTCAGCTTCTTCTTCAGCAGGTTCTTCAGCTGCATCTTCTGCAACTTCTTCACTTGCTTCTTCAGCAGGTTCTTCAGCTGCATCTTCTGCAACATCTTCACTTGCTTCTTCAGCAGGTGCAGAATCTTCTCCACCTCTTGCGACATTAACTGCTTTAGGACCTCTATCTCCTTCTTCAACTTCGAAGGTTACTGCCTCATTTTCATTTAATGTTACTCCTTCTCCTAGTGCAGTTTGGTGTACAAAGTACTCTTTGCCATCCTCTCCTGCGATAAAACCAAATCCTCTGGTTCCATCAAAAAATTTTACTGTTCCTTTCATTTTATTTTTCCTCATTATGACAATATTTTTTGTCATTTATCTTAAGAACCATTGTTTCCTTTTTAAATGCTACGGTTTTTATACTAAATCCTCTCCAACCTCACTTAATTTACTAAGATTTATATATAGACAACTCCCTCCCAAACATATGCTTAACATAATAGGGATTGGATTAAAGGATGAGAAGTCTATAACTTTAGAAGGCCTAGAACTAATTAAAGATTCAGACGTATTATATTTAGAAACATATACCTCTAAATTAACTAACGCTACAATAACTGACTTAGAAAAATTCTACAAAAAGAAAATTATCAAAGCCGATCGTGAAGTTGTTGAGAAACAAGCTGAAACAACTATTTTGAAAGATGCTAAAACAAAGAAAGTTTCTTTTTTAGTTATGGGAGATCCATTTTCTGCTACAACTCACATGGACCTTCTACAACGAGCTAGAGAAAAGAAGATAAAAGTTAACATAATTAACAACGTCTCTATTCTTAATGCAATTGGTATTGTTGGGTTAGAATTGTATAAGTATGGTAAGACTACATCTATTCCTTTTGATAATGAAAATGTTACTAGCCCATTAGACGTCTATGAAAAAAATAAAGAAATTGGATTACACACTCTTTTTTTACTTGATTTACGTCCTGAAGAGAATAAGTATATGTCTTGTAAAGAGGCTACAGATTACTTAATCCGATGTGGTTTAAATAAGACTACCTTAGTTATCAGTTGTGCTCAAATTGGTTCTAATAATCCAGTAATTCGAACTAGTAAAGTTAAAGATGTTAAATTAATAAATAAATATCCTCAGTGTTTGATCATTCCAGGGAATTTGCATTTTGTGGAAGAAGAACTTATTTCTCAATGAGACTTTCCAAACATTTCTTTCAAACACTCAGACATGCATTCCCATAACCCTTTTTCTCTAAACTGTTCTAATTCATCAACTGGTTTTGGTGAAACTTCTGCACGAGGATCGTAAACAACATGTACTTTACTAAATGATAGTGGAGCAAAATTCATGTATCTGTAGGGTACCATGAGATCAAAACCAGCTCCCTCCCCAAGTTGTTCTTCCATTGTTTTTAACATAAACTCCCCTGGCTCAGAACTCACTAACTTAATCATCACATCATGTGGTCCCCAGCCAGGTAATCCAGAGTCTATGGATTCTTTTAATGTACTTAAGGGATACCCTCCAAATCTTGCGATTGTTAACTCTGTCCAATCCAGTCCAGAATCTACACGTTCTTGTCCTTCCCAAATCTGATATTCTCTAGTAGACATTGCTCTAAAATATGTTCTTTGCATATTAATTAACGAGTTTAATTTGATTTAAAAAGATTAACCAAAAGCGTTAAAAAAACATTCTTATTCTCCATATTAATGAATAATGCTCAATTTGTTTGTCAATTATATGAGGGAGTTAAAGCTGCTGCAGAAACTGGAATAGATTTTAAAGGTGAGTTTTGGCATGAGAAGATTAAAGCAGGTATTTTTAACGAAAAATTATATGTTGCTAGTGTTGATTATCGTAGAAACGGCAATCCCGCAGGGTTTGAGTGGCATCATCACTCTGGAACTTCAGGTTCTTTAAGTATAACGCCTTTTTCTTATAAAAAAAAATTGGATTTAGGAAGGGTGGGTGCTGGTCCAACAATGGTTCAGATGGGAACGAGTAACGTTTCCGTTGAAGAGTGTTGGAGGGTTGTTCATCCAACTAGTACAAATTCATATTTTAATTTAGATTTTTGTTTTACTCGATTTAACCCTCGTTGTGATGAGGTAGATCTTGTTGGACAACTAATTTCAAACCCAAAAAGGCAAAGTCATCGAATTGATTTACCTCCTGGACTTAATGCTGCAATAACTGGTCTGGAATCAGATGAAACTGGAGAACGAATTTATTCGGCTGCTCTTAAACTTGCAGGAAGTGCAAGGCATTCATGGGGTCTAATGGATAATTTATTGCTTAGAAATATCCGTGTTTTTAGGGGTAGTGTTGGTAATACAAATTACATGATTAGACTTGAAAGACGAAATGAAAGACGTGGCAAACCAACTTATGATCCTGCTACTGAGAAACCTTATGTTCTTGTTCCTGTTGTTGAGGCATATGTTTTCAAAGATGGACAAACTACGTTAGCAATCAATGATCTTCGAGTTCCAGATTGGTGTAATTGTAAGGGACAATCATTTCCTTTAGAAGTTTTAACAGATTTAGAAACTTTACTTAATTAAACGCATTTACCATCGCGACACACACCACTACACGTTTTTACCTCAAAATTACATGCTTTGGCTTCACAAAAACCTTCTGCCAATCTTTCATCCCCAGCACAAAAATCAGCTCGTCCATTTTCAAAACTAACATCATCATAACAGATTCCAGTTGTACCATATTCTTTTCCACCATCTGAATCGTAACAACCATTTGCTGATACTTCATCTTTTGCGTCATCATTATCCAATCCCGTTTCGGGAGGTTCATCTTCATCATCGTCATCATCAGAATCAGGTTCATCTACTACTGCCCTCACATAAACAGTAAACACTTCAACATTATTATCTTCTTTTAATTCATGAGTTGTGTTTTTTTCATCTACTATTAATTCAATATCAAATTCGCCGTATCTGTCAAAAGTGTATTCAAATTCATGCAGTTCTAGTTCTTCTGTTGCTAGAAGATTAATATTCACGCTTTCAGATTTTTCATAGACTATTTCTTCTAATCGAGTCATTTTCAAAGTATAACTCATAGTATTATTAATTACACTAACCCCATAATTTTGTACTGCAGTTCTTATTTTCATTGTTTGATTTAATTCAGGATAAGCTGTTTCAGAATTTACTTTGGGTATGAAGTCACCATTTGTTTTGTACATTTCTTCAGGAGTCTCAGGAACTTCCTCAACAACAGTTTCATTTACAGTTTCATTATTGGGTATGTCTGAACTACACGCTACCAATAACAATAACATCAACGTAAGAATTACCCATTTCATACCTTATTTAACGTCAACTATTTAATAAATCTTTCCAACAATAAAGAAAAACATTTATTAATTAACCCAGGTTTTTTTGAACTATAGCCCCATGGTGTAGTGGTCAATCATTTCGGATTTTGGTATCTGAAAAGCCGATCTGGATGTTTTAGATGAAAATGTCCGGGGACCCCAGTTCGAATCTGGGTGGGGCTACCATTTTTTTAATTAAGCAATAAACTAGAACTATATTTTTATTTCAACTCAATTCCAACAAGCGTTGCCAGATAAGCTTCTGCTATTTCTTTTGCCATAGTTAATTGTGAATTCAAAGCAGGTTCTAAGTCTCTAAACACTTCACTGTAGAACGTTGGTCCTGCTGCTTTTCTTCTTATTGCTACGAAAAGATTATTATCTCCCCTATCCCCTGGAACTTTTAATTCTAATCTTGAGGGTTCTTGTCTGTGTGCTTTATAGCATATTCCAAAAACAAATAGGTTTGCTCTCAGTGCATCTTCACTTGAATATTCTGCATACTTTTTCTTCTCGTGTCTTCCTCTCCAAAAACTCATAACTTCACAAAACTTTTGGTCAGACATACAAAGATCGTCAATTAATGGCTTAACATATTCTAATAATTGCATTGCATTTGTCATTGCATCCACTTTGCTAACTGTTCTATCTCCCGCTAAAAGCCCTCCCTCATACTTGCCTGCAGGTTCTGTTGCCCTCATTGCTTGAAACTGATCAAAGATTGCTCTTGTAAATCCGTGTCTTTCTTCATCTAATTCTTGATTGTAAGGCATGTTTAGAGAGGTCCCATTTACTTTTGATTTAGTTAGTCTGTGCATTCCTACAGTTCTATCTACATAATCAGTAATCCAGGAATAAAAGAGTAATGCGTTGAGGGAATGGAATGCGGTGTGTTCTCCATGTACTGCTTTATGTCCGGCAAACATCATTGCTTTTGCTTGTGCATAATCTGATGAAGAAATATGTCCTAATTCTCTCAAAAGTTCCACATAATTTCTTCCTTCCACTTCTTCAAATTTGTCTCCTTGTATCATCTGACTGTTTGTTCTAAAAACTTCTTCTGCAGATTGTCTTAATATGCTCAAAGATTGTGCAGTTGCTCGTTCTCTAAGAAAATTTAATGCTCCTGCAATATTGCTTCCTTCATAACTTTCTATGAAAATATCTTTTAACCCGACCAAAGCAGGGTTTTCTATTCTTCTTTCTTCAGTATGTGCACAGATATTTTCTAAGTCCAGGCCAGTCAATGTTTCGGTTTGATGTAAGTATGGTTTAAAGTCGAATCTTGAAAATCTTTTTTTATAATCTTTTAATTTTCCAGGTTTTACTATTCTGAGTATTTTCAAACACGTTTGACCTTCCAGTAAAGTTCCACTTACAGCAGCTTCATCTAAAACCGGTATACTTAACAGATCTACTAGCCCATATCTGTGGTTTTGCCCTATTTGTTCAATAGTTAATCCAGCATTAGCTCTTAACTGCCGTCTGATTTCTCCTTGTAAAGTATCTATTCTTCTTTTAGCTCGTTCTCTTGGACGGTCGATTTTTATTTCCGGTTCGTCGCCTTCTTTTTTTGGTTTTTTCTCTTCTACTATTTCTTCGGGTTCTAGTGCCCACTTCAGTGTAAACGCAGGTCCTAATGCAGTCAGAAGTCTTTCTTGGTTTATTACCAAAAGATATTTTGTTGAACCTGCAGATTGAGCTTGTAAAAATGCTTCTGCATCAAAACAGAGTCTTTCGAATTCTTTTGTAGATCTAAAATCAGGCATGCATCAGCTAATATCACTTTATTTAAAAAGATTAGCCATATTTAAGCACGAGAATTAAAATCTTTCTTTATACATCAAATCACGTACATTTGAGAGTTTTATGTGTTTATGGCCATCAATAAATCCTGCTCCCATTTTATAATGTAATAAGAATGCATTGTATAGTTTATCTGATAATTTTTCTTTGAAATCAAGAAAGTTTTTCTCACCGATGGGTTTTATTCCATGTGCTAGTATTGAGGTATTACGTAATCCAATAATTCCGACTATTGACTTGTAACGCAGACCTAGTACTTCTTTTCCTATTGGATCATTTAGCAAAGATAATAGATACAGTCCTTTTTTCAGTTCTAATTCTTTAGGTAGTCCGATCTCTTTTTCAAATCTATCCTTAACCTCTTTAGGTAAGTTAGAATAATCTGGATTTTTTGTAACAATTCCATGTTCTTTTAATTGGTGTTGTGAAATTCTTTCAACACACGCATAAAGTCTTGCGAGAGCGTCATCATACCTTTCTGATTTTTGTCGTCTTACTGCGTTCATGTACAGGTCAATTATTACTGCAAGTTCATTATGGTTTTTTAGTTCTTCTAGAACCTTAATGTTTTCTTTCACATGGGAAAAAGCACTTTTGTTTCTTGTGTACCACACTCTATTAAGTTCATCTTCTGCTTTTTTCAAAGCAAGTAGTGCATCATTAAAGTTCATTTTATCCCAAAAATTGTATGCCTGAGACAGGTGTTTCAACCCTCGGTAAAATAATGATTTATCAGAAGTGGAATTCTCTCCCAATACTTTAAAGTTTTCTGCAGCTTGTACGTATCGGTTACTATTAAATGCATGTATTGCGTCGTGTGCCAAGATAATTCCTAAACTATCTAATGGCTTTTCTAGTTCAATTAATCGTTCTGTTCCCCTTACCTCTCCCGCAACTCCATCTTTTTTAATTTCAAAATCTGAATGTACATACACTAAGTTCACTTCGTGTTCAGTTTCTCCTTTTTCAAACAGGTCCATTAAACTTGCTGCAACATAGGTTGCCATTTCCATTACAGTTATACAATTTGTTGCGTCTACTGTTATTTTAGTACACTCTTTTTCTTTTAGCCATTGAAATGCGTTGATGAATTCTTCTATTGCTTCAGATGTACTGATTATGTTTTTTACAAAGAATGTTTTATATGATTTTATCTCTAATTTTTCCACAACATGATGAATTAATTCTACTGTGGCTTCTGTTGCCATGAAAGCTACATGATCTGCCTTGATCTCTTTTACAGTAAATTCTGCCATAAACTCGTCTAAACCAGGTGCTAGAATTAATCCACTTGCCATATAAGAATTAAAGCAATTTAACCTCTTTTTTAAATCTTTGGTAAATGCCAGAATCTTTTTAAGATTAGACAACCTTCTTTAGGTTATGAACGTTTATGAGGTAGCGACCAGGACAAGAAAGTTGTTAACAGACGCACCTTCTTGTGTACAACATGCAGATTTGATAAATAGGAATAAGACAGGTTTAATCGTTCATGCGGTTACTTCAGGACCTCAGACCCTTCCGAAAATTGTTGCAACTCTAAATGCAGACTTATGGGAACAAAGAGTGCAAACTCAAATACTCGGTTGGAGTGACAGAACGTTTATACTAGAATGTTTAAAATCTTATAGACAACTTCAACAGGACGGATATGAGTTTGACAAAGAAGATTTAAGATTACTTCAACTTGTACATTCTGCGTATAGTGTAATAAATATAGTCACAAAAATGGGTTTTAGCACAATAGACCAATTCGCAACCCAGGATTTAGAAAATGAGAAAAGTAAGTTTAGAGCAAGAATTGCTGAAATTACTGGGGCAGAATGTCGTAAATTTCGTCCAGCAGGAGAAAAGGTCGAGTTTTGTCCTAAAAACACTTATGGAAAAAGACTTTTAAGTAGAGCAGAAATAAACCTGGATACTTTTGAAGATCATTATCGTGCAATGGTTAGTGCCATACGTCATCGTGGTTTAATTGAATTTTTACAAGAATAATCATTTTGCTAATACTAAAAGTGAATACCCGCCTAAGAGACGAACACAGAAATCTTTATTTATTGCAAAAAGTATTTTTCTTGGAAGTCTTAGCAAATTGTTTCTAATACTTTTAGATTTGAGTTCTACCCCGCCAGCAGTATAAAAATAGTCTAAAATTTCATATCCACAATCTTTTAGGGTTTGAATTGCTAATTCTTTTGTGAAAAAATGTATGTGTCCCACTTTCTTTCTTTTTGTTAAAAGAGCTTGTTTTCTTAATATGCTTAAGGCGTTCATTTCTAAAGGAATATGAAATATTTTATGTTTGCTTTTGGTTTTAGTTTTTTCTAGAAAGTTCGCATAATCTTCTAAGTGTTCGATTACGTCAATAATTAACATTAGTTCAAAAGTAACGTTTTCTTCTAATAGAATATCTTTAAATTTGAAGTTTATTTTTTCATTCTCTTTCTCTTTACAAATTTTGTAAGCAGCGGGTGAAATTTCGTATCCCCTAAAATCGCATTTTTTGTGCATACTTTTTTGTAATTGAATAAGAATTTCGCCTGCTCCGCACCCCACCTCGCAGATTGAATCGTATGTTTGATTGTTTTTCTTGATTATTTTTATTATTTGTTTGGCTTTCCAGTATGAATCTTTGGAATGCCAAGAAGGATTGTTTTTAAGATATGCTTCAGAAGGGTATAGCTCTTTTATCATAGTTTCACTTATTAATGTGATTTTATAAGTATTTCGCTAAATTGCAGAATCTTTTTAAACCACACCATACAACTTCCACAATATGAAAAAAGAATTACTAATAACACTAAATGAAGAGTTTACTAAACTTAAACAAACTCTTAAATTTAATGTAACACTTGATGAATTGGATGAAGTTTTTTTCATTAAAGATTTTGTTCAACATGAAGGTTTTGTTAGTGTTCAACTTTCCAGACAAATTTGTAAAAGGATTACTGACACTTATAATTCTTGGATTGGTTACCTTCATGGAATTGTTATGCCTATCCCAAACTCACTTTTATCTATGACTGAACATCAGTTGTTTAGTGAAGAGGAACGAACTGAATTACTTAACATAATGAATAAACTTGTTCAAATTACTAGTTCTAATACTTTAATTGGTTTAAAGAAAGACAAACTTCAAGAAGGTGCATTTATTGATAATGCAATTAATTTTTGGAATTCTGAATTCAAACCAAAAATGTTGCCTTTTTTAGAAAAGGTTAATTCTAATTGGAAAGAGAAAGTTGCTTAAACAAAAGATTATTATACTGTTTAGACGCATATATCTTCATGAATTGTACAATAGTTATTTTAGGAGCAACTGGAGATTTAACAAAGAAGAAGTTAATTCCTGCATTGTATAATCTTATCAAGAACAAAAAATTAGAAAAGTTCATTGTAGTGGGTGTTGCGAGAGACCGTTCTCAAAATATTTTAGAACACTCAAAAAAGTTTATTAAAAATTTAGATTCTAAAACGTTTAATATTTTAAAAGATAGTTTCCATTATTTTTCTGCAAATTTTCAGAATAAAGCTAGTTTTGTGAATCTAAAAAAGTTCATTTTAGATTTAGAAAAAAAGAACACTCTTCCAGGTAATCGTTTATTTTATCTTGCTACGCTTCCAACCCATTTTGAGGTTATTGCAAATCAACTTGGTGAACAGGGTTTTAACAAAAAAGATAATTGTTGGCATCGTGTTGTTTTTGAGAAACCATTTGGTTCTAATTTAAAATCTGCAAGATTATTAAATCGAGGTGTGCAAAAAGTTTTCAAAGAATCTCAAATATTTCGAATTGATCATTATCTTGGTAAAGAGCTCGTTCAAAATTTATCTATTTTACGTTTTACTAATATTTTCCTTGAACCTATTTGGAATAAGAAATATATTGATAACATTCAAATAATTCTTAGTGAAAATTTTGGAGTTGGAGATCGTGGAAGTTTTTATGATAAATATGGTGCTTTAAAGGATGTGGTTCAAAATCATGCCCTACAATTATTAGCTTTGACTGCAATGGAAAAACCCTCTTCACTTTCTACTAAAGTGATTAGAGAAAAAAAACTGTCAGTTCTTAAAAAAACTAAATTAAAGAAAAGTGTTTTTGGTCAGTATGAAGGTTATAAAAAAGAAAACGGGGTTAAACCTAATTCGAGCACTGAAACTTTTTTTAGTGGTGAATTTCAGATAAATAATTCTCGTTGGAAACGAACCCCCTTTTACATTTTAACAGGCAAGAACCTAAAAAATAAACTCGTCCTAATTCATGTTGAATTCAAGAAACTTCC
Source organism: Candidatus Woesearchaeota archaeon (assembly GCA_018653365.1). Taxonomy (GTDB): domain Archaea; phylum Nanobdellota; class Nanobdellia; order Woesearchaeales; family JABIAG01; genus JABIAG01. The sequence continues at coordinate 293,036 of JABIAG010000001.1, read as the reverse complement.
TTGTGGTTTACTTAAAGGAGTTTGTGACTTTATTCCAAATCATTTAACTATTGAAATCCAACCCAAGGAGGGTTTTCATTTACATATTAATGCTAAAGTTCCTGGTAAGAAAGATATTAAACCAGTTAAAATGGATTATTGTCAGTCTTGTGTTGAACCTAACTCTCCAAAAGCATATGAAAACTTATTATTGGATGTTTTTCAGGGTAATAAATCTTCATTTATTCATGCAAAAGAGGTTGAGACCTCTTGGAAGATTATTGATAAAATAAAAAAGCAAACAATTTACACATACAAAAAAGGAACTATTCCCCCTCAAGCTAATGTTATTCTTAAGAAAGATGTTAGATGGCATTTAGATGTTGATTAAAGATCGTAGCGATCTATTTTATATGTTTTTAATACTAGCAAACTTTTCCATTCATCAATTAGGTCTCTAAACTTTTGTCTTATTTCAGTTATTAATTTCTCGAGTTCATTTGAATCCTTTGCTATTAATACACAGGTAAGATCATAGTCCCCCATTAGTGCAAATATATCTATCACTCTATTATGTTGTTGCAAATATCTTATAAATTGAGTTCTCTCTTCAGCACTCACATTCTTTAGCCGTATTTTATTATCGGCAATAAGGTCGTACCCAATCTTTCTTGGATCTATAGAGGTGGTTATTCCGACAATATCTTTTCTCATCATCTCTTTTATTCGTTTATGTACAGAATCTATACTTAGTCCAACCTTCTTTGAGATAGAAGTTAGTTGTTCTCGTCCATCATCTTGCAGTATCATCAAGATTTTTTTGTCTATTTCATCAATTGCTCTTGATTTTAAGCTTGTTTTAACCGGCATACCTTAATTAATAAGGCACTATATATAAAGATTACCCTTATTTAAGGCGTTTCTCTAGAAATATATAAATAACACCTGCACTTTACTAATAACATAGTTACCACTTGTAAGTGGAAAGAGGTGAAACAAATGATAGCAAAACAATACCTGGAAAGTCAATACAAAGCACTCAAACACAAGTGTTCAAAAAACCTATCTCAAGAAAAGGGAATTTGGTATTTGCCCAGTACAAATTAAAATGTCAAGAGCAGCAGATCCCACCGCAGATGAGATTGAAGAACAAATTGAATATCGTAAAAGAAAGAAAAAACAACCATCCAAAAACCTCAATCAAGAATTAGGAATTTGGTATTTAAGAGGCAATTCAAAATGAGTTATCAAACAATGAAAAGCAAACTTCAAACATATGAAAAACCCACAGTCAGAAGACATGCAGTAATCATGACCATGGCCCCACAAGGGAGTAAAATGGGACACGGTTTATTTCCTTTTGTTACAAAAAGGTTTGAAAAAACCCTGCCCCTCACAAAAGAACATGCATACCGAAGGGGATAAGAATGATACTAAAAACAATAAAGGATAGAAGATCCGTAAGATTGTATGATGAAAATAAAGAAATCTCGGATGAGACAATTTCAAAAATATTAGAACATGGCCATTATGCCCCAAGTTCTAAAAATTCACAGCCCTGGTATTTTGTTGTTATAAAAAATAAAAAGTTAATTCATAAAATAATGAATGCTAAAACTCCTGAACGCCCAGAAGGGAAAAACCTACTTATAGATCAAAAAGAATTTAATGAAACAAACATTCCAAAAGCAATTGTAGCAATATTTTTTGAAAAGCGAAGATCAATTTTTGTTGATCCCAGGTTTTATGGAGGCAAAGTTAAATCATATTTTTTAAATGTTGGAGGCTTTGCATATAGTGATCTCGTCAACATTGGTTGCGTATTACAAAACATGGCTTTAACCGCGCACCATTTAGGAATTGGAGCCTGCATTACTGGAGATTTACTCGAAACAGGGATCAATCCAGAAATTTATGATTGGGTTAAAATTAATAAAAAAGATTTTCAATTAGTTAGCGGAATAAGATTTGGATACCCTAAGAACGAACTTGGTGGCAAACCCAACAGAGAACCATTAAATGACAGAGTGAAGGTGATATAAATGTTTATAGAAGATGTAATTAAAAAAATATGGGAACCAGTTTCAGCAAATTCCAAACAAAATCAGGATAGATTAACTGCACTTTCCACTGAAGAGTTAGTTGCAGAAGCAACTGAAACCTGTCTCATGGGCGGATATCAATATGAGCACGGCAGTCTAAGTCTTTTACCTTCTCTGGGTTGTGTTCACAGAAATAATGAAGGTGAATTTGCAGGGTGTAGTATATGTGACTATCATTCTGAATTCACAGCAGGTGCAGCGGCAATGATGGTTTTAAGAGAAAGAGATGTTGACTTGTATGGAAAAGTGATGAAAAGAAGTTTTACAAACGCAAGAGGCGAACAACCAGATCCACTGAGACCAAAAGAATTAATTTCAAATTACAATATGTTTTGTCCAACAGAAACTCCAGAAGAAACATTTTTAGAATTATTTGAAACTCCAATATTATCTAAACCCCCAAAATTAGGTTATGTATTTGAGGTAAGAGCAACAGATGTTACAGAAGATCGACTTCGACTTTTAAGAAGGTGTTTTGGTGATACCAAATTTACTCTTGAATTTGGAGCAGAAACTTCAGATGAATTTGTTTTGAATCATTGGTTAAACAAAGATTTGACTAGAGAACAAATTGTTAAATCTGTTGAGCTAATGCGTAGATATGATGTTAAAGCATCTCCAGATGTAATTATTGGCATGCCCGGTTTAACAGAAGAACAATCCATTCAGCAATTTGTTGATACGATTACTTGGTTTAGTCCGTTAGGAACTAACTTTACAGTCTTACCTTTAAACAGAAAACAATACACCTTACAAGGATATTTGCATGAACACTTAAGAGCAGACCCACTTCTTGAAAGAGCCGGTTTAGCACAAGGAGAACATACTGGAATTCCCTGGCTCTATACAATTGTTGAAGCTCTAGACCGAGTGTTTAGATTAGATCCTAATTTGGAAAGGCGAATGTCTATTTCTCAAGTTTATCCCAACACTAATTCAATAGGAAACGTTGTGCCTTATAACACTGAATTTGATGATCCCGAAAGTCAAGAGATAAGAGCATCCCTTAATCGTTATTTTGTTTCTGAAGAAGGCATAGAGGGAATTGGTTATGCAAACAACATTCATGCAATTAGAGAAAGAATGACTCAATTTCCAGATTACCAGAATTATCTTGCTTTGTTAGAAAAACAAAAGCGTGCAGGAAGTGTTCGTTCAACATTATGTTTACTTAGTGAACAAATTGCTAAACAAATGTGGCCGGAGAACTGGCACCCACGTTATGTTGAGTTTAATGAAGAATTAGCAACATACAACCCACCTCAAAACACCCAAGCATAACTACCCAAAACCTTTATAAGCTCATTTATTTTACCACCAGTCAATGACACCAGAACCAAGAGGATCTCCAACAGAAAACCCAAGAGTTCGTAAAAGAGCCGTTGCACTTGCAATAGGTATGGGTCTAACAACAGCAATTCCTCACACCGTTGATTTAATAAAAGAAATTTTTCATGGACAAGATTCTAAAGAAGCAATTGTTAGACAAGAATATGAAGCAACAGATCGTATTGCAAGAGCTGATTTGATTGAAGATGCAATTACTGGCCTTGTAAATGCTTCTGATGTTGCTAACTGGACTACTTATGATAATGGTATGTTTAATGATCCTTTTTGTGATGATGATGATGAAGCTCAATTTGGTGGTTTTTCTAGAACTGGTGCTGAACGAAGAGCTCAAGATTATGCAACTCTTTGTGGTAATGCAAGAATGCAAGCTCGTCAGCCCTGGCATCTTTCTGACTTACATGATTGGTTAGAAAACGTTACATCTTCACCTAATGCTGCTTTTCCTCAAGCTGCTCACTTACTTGATGAGCTTGGAAGATACACTCAACAAGATCCAACACTAATAGAAAGATTTATGCCCGCAGTAAGTATTGATCCTGATGCAAAAGTTCCTCAACCAATTATTCCAACAGATTATACTACCTGGAGAAAAGAAGATGATCGTTATATTTGTCCTTTAAATGAACTTCATATTGGAAGTTTAGGAGAGGGGGGAGCTAGACGACTTCAAACCGCAATCCAAGGGTTAAGAGATAACATAGTTACTGCACTTCAAGATCATGATATGAGTGCTGAACCTGCACTTGATGCTTTAGCAAACAACACAGGTGATGCTTTCGTTAATAATCTTCAAACTTTAACTGATTACGAACTTGCGATTGAAGAAAAACCTGCAGACAACTATTTTGGTTTTACAGGTCTTTCTGATAGAGGAGTAAATTCCCATAGACGTGCAAGAGAGGGAGTTGCTCAAAGAGCAAAAGATAGACTTGATCAAGGTTATGATGGAGACCTAACTGCTTACATATCAGAAACAGAAGCTAACGATCCAGTTCTTGCTAGTGCTAAAGCCATGCAAGCAGCAAAAAGCAAATTAGCTAATGCCCTTAGTACTGAATGGCAACCTCAAAGTAGGAAACCTTCACGTTGGAAAATTTGGAAAAAGAAACAAGAAGGAGTTATCAATCCAGTAAATAACACCTGGATTCTTGCTGAAAATGCAGATACCATAAAAGGTTTTTATAGAAGAGCCATAGAAATCCTTGATGAAAAATACACAAGTGGTTCTCAAATGTTCCCTACTGAAGATCAAGCAATTCTTTTTTCAACAAATTTTGCTATGAATGAATCAACACAAACTAAAGAATAAGCTTTATAAATCATTAATTAATACTTTATGTTATTCAATAGGTATTCAGGTGTAAGCTCGAATACACTGGAGAGACAAAGATTTCTCCTTGAGGTATATAAAATGGCAAGAATGCATTCAAGAAAACATGGAAAAGCTAAATCATACAAACCAATAGACAAAAAGATCGGTCCCTGGATGACCTATAAAGCTAAAGAAATAGAACTAATCATTACTAAACTCGCTAAAACTGGTGAAACTGCTTCTGCAATTGGTCTTCATTTAAGAGATCAGTATGGAATTCCCGATGTTAAAACAGTAATCAAAAAGAGAATTACTCAAGTTTTAAAAGAAAAAGATCTTCAACCTGAAGTTCCAGAAGATGTTATGGCATTATTAAAAAAAGAAGTTTTTCTTAAAAAGCATTTAGAAAAAAATCATAAAGATGAGGGTGCTAAAAGAGGACTAATTTTAACTCAATCCAAAACCAAAAGACTAGTAAAGTACTACAAAAACAATGGTAGACTTCCTGTTGATTGGAACTACGATCCGAAAAGGATTGCTTTAATGGTTGAATAAACCATTTTTTCATATTGACTATTCAAGCATTTAAAGAGTTTATTAAAGAGAAAGCTAGCAAATTCAATCCCGAAAGTATCAGGATAGTTTCTCATCTTGATTCTGATGGTATTTCGGCAGCAGCGTTACTTGTTAAACTCTGTCAATTAAAAGGAATTCAACACACTCTTTCTATCGTACCTCAATTAGATGAAAACAAACTTATCGAACTCTCAAAAGAAAAAGATGATTTTTTTGTTTTTGCTGATATTGGTTCAGGCCAAATTAGTTTGATTAATCATTTAATGAAAGATAAACAAGTTTTAATTCTTGATCATCACTCTCCAGAAAAAGTTCAACCCGACCCACATCTTACACACATCAATCCCCACAATTTTAATATTAATGGAAGTCAGGATATTTCCGGTAGTGGCGTGGTTTACTTATTTTGTAGAGCAATTCATGAAGGTATTAAAGAGTTTGCTTATGTTGCGATTATTGGTGCTATTGGTGATGTTCAAGAGGTTAGTGGTTTTTCTTCATTAAACCAGGAAATACTTCAAGATGCATTAAATTCAAAAAAGATTAGAACGCAAAAAGGCCTAAAGATATTTGGTTTACAAACCAGACCTTTATACAAACTTTTAGAGTATAGTTCAGATATTAACCTGCCAGGAATTTCGGGTTCGAAATCAGGAGCAATTCAATTCCTTCAAGAGATTGGTATTGATCCAAAGAACGGAAGCAAGTGGCGAAAGTTTAATGATCTTACTGGTGAAGAAATAAGTACACTTATCACGAATTTAATTCTTAAAAGAAAAAATGAACCTAATCCTGAAGACATTCTGGGCAATAGGTATCTTTTAATGGATGAGAAACATGATTCTCCATTTCATGATTTGAAAGAATTTTCAACAATCTTAAACGGGTGCGGTAGGTTACAACGTCCAACCCTGGGCATTGGTGCATTACTTGATGAACCTAATGCTAAAAGACATGCCCTAAAAGCATTAGCAGAGTACAAAAGTGAAATTGTTCAATTTATGAACTGGTTTAGAGAAGAACGGGGGAAAAAGATATTAGAAGAAAACAATTACGTCATAATCAATGGTCAAAATAAAGTTCCGTCTACTATGATTGGAACTATGTCATCAATAATTTCAAAATCTCAACTTGTTAAGAAAGAAATTTTCATTTTAGGTTTAGCAAGACAAGAAGATAAAACTAAAGTTTCTCTCAGAGTTTCTTCTAATGATGACAAAATTAATTTAAGAGAGATATTGCAAACCATTACTAAAGAAATTGGAGGTGAAGCCGGAGGCCATAAGTTTGCTGCAGGCGCAATCATTCCAACAGATAAAGAACAAGAATTCATAAATAAAGCTAAAAAAATATTAAAAAAAATTATTTAGAAGATGTTAACATACTTCTTATTCGTTCTATATGTTCAGCTACATCAGAACCAGATTTAGTAAGTGTTAACAATTTTAGTCTTCCTTGTTTGTCAAAATTAATCAATCCTGCTTTTTCCATTTCTTGTAAAACTTTTACAACATGAGAATATGTACAGTCAATTCTTTTTGCTAAAGAAGATGCGTAAACTTCTGTTTTTGCATTCATTAATTCTACTAACATCATAGCAGGTTTTTCTCTAAATAACACATTGAATATTTTTTGGTTTTTCATCTTTGTATCCCCCCGGACAAGGTCTACCTCTTTTTTTATACTCTCAAAAATCCAACTTTACGGTTTTTGTTATATATATTAGAGAATTGCTTTGCATTTAAATATGTTTCGGATATACTTATTCCAATAGAAACATATAAATACCCATTATTCTATTAGTTATGTTATGACCTTACTTAAGAAAATAGGGCTTAAACCCTCACGTTTAGTTAAGAGAGGAGCAGCAATACTAACTCCCTTTTTGATTCTTTTAGGCTCAGGGATCATCGTAAACTTGTTATTATTGAAAAATGCGTTTGATTCTATTGAATTTCTTTCAGTTTCTTCATCAACACCAATTTTTTACATTTTCATATTAGCATTTCTTACATTTCTTATCTATGAATTAAACCGAAAGCTTCAGAATAGTGGTGCTGCAATTGGTCTTTTATTGGCAATTGTGATCTCTCTACCAATTATCTTGTTTCAATTCATTTACGTTCTTCCAGTTTCAATTACTGTTTGGAATGTTATAAACAATTTATTTTCTCTTACCCTTGCATCTTACGTCTTTAATGTAATGTGGGGTTAAAAAAACACATATTTTATATAATAGTTTTATACTATTCAAATTATGATAATTATTATTGGAAGTGTGATTGTATTATTCATTCTTTTTGTATGGGCCCTTAAAAAATGGGGCATGAATGCAATCTATGGTATTCTTCCAGCAAACATTCTTATTGAGGTAATCATGTTTTATTCAAAAACTGATTCGTTCAGTACAGGATATATTCGAGGTGCATTTTTAATTCTGTTCCTGTTCATATACTTACGTAAATTTGAATTTGAGCCCGTCTCAAACGCGATTGCTATCTTTTTAGGTTATACGTTTCTACTAACTTTTTTTTCTTCCAACATGTCGGGTTCGTTTATTTATTTTTCAAAAGTATTCATTAACTTCATGATGTTTCCGGTCGGATTCTTTGTCGTAAAACAATTTTCTGACCTAAAAAAGCTAAACTGGGCTCTTATTGCTTCTTTATTAATCATAATCGCACAATTTATTTTTGCTCAAGTTACATTTGGAGGTCAGAGTAATCCTTATGTTGCAACAGGTATTCGTTTAGGGGGTACAAACATTCAGATAACGTATCTTGCAGCCCTAGGAATTGCGCTTTTCCCATTACTTTTCAAATTCATAAGCAGAAAAAAAGATAAAATTCTATTAAGCACATTATTATTCTCTGCTCTCGCATTAATATTTTTAATCTTTAGAAGAATATCGATTTTAGTTGCAGTTTTTGCCATAATATTTCACGTATTTTCTTCTAGTAAACAACCAAAGAAGTTTAGATATTTAGCACTCTTTTTTATCGTTTTAATTCCAATAGTTTTAATTTCCAGTGCCTGGTTCTCAGACACCATAAATGATCGACTTTTTTCAAGAGGGCTTCAAGAGGAAGGAAGATATTGGGAAACAGGAATAGTACTCAAAGAATTATTTAGTTCACCTAAACAGTTTTTAGTGGGAAAAGAACTTTTTAATTCTGCAGAATACTTCATTGCACGTTATGGATTATATCGGCAACTTCATATGGATTTTAACATTATATTGCATGGCAGTGGAATTATTGGGCTTGTTTTGTTTTTAAATGTCTTTTTGAAGATAATCTTTTACATTAAAAAATCACCAAGTCAGATAAAGCGTTTGCCAGACTTTATCTTCTTTAGGAAATATATCATCCTTTTACTAATCTCATTTGCGCTATTTACTATTTCAGGCAGTCTCAACTCTATTAGTTATGGGACGTTTATGTTCTTTTATCTGGGAGCTTTTTGTAAGTTAATTCGTATTGTTGCCAAGAGCAATTTAAAAACTACCTCGTTTTAGTCTTAACTCTTAATTTGCAAAATCTTTAAAAGAAGAAGACAATAAGTTTTAGTATGAAGGTCTTATATGTTCTTAGTGGAAATGTAAACACAGAAGACTTTGATTTGAGACGGGATAGGCCTTTTATTTTTGAACAAGTTGAGGAATTAAAAAGTTTAGGTGTTGAAACAACTCTTTTTTTGATCAAAGGTAAGAAATTTAGAGGTTATCTTAAAAACTTATCACGACTTAGAAAAACAATTAAGAATAATGATTTTGATTTAGTTCATGCCCATCACGGAACTACCGGATGGTTAACGGTTCTTCAACGCATTTGTCCAGTAGTCGTAACATTCCATGGCTCTGATGTTAATTTCTTTAAACTTAATTTGTTTTCGAGTTTTGCTGGTTTATTTTCAAAGTATGGAATTTTTGTAACTAAAAAATTACATAAAAAGATTTTACTTAAACCAAGAAGATCTAGCATAATTCCTTGTGGTGTTGACATTAAAACTTTTTTCCCAATTAATCAAGAAGATGCCAGACAACAGATGGGTTTAGACCTTAAGAAAAAATATGTGTTGTTTTCTTCCTCATTTAGTAGGCCTGTTAAGAACTATCCTCTTGCTAAAGAGGTTATGGATAAGTTTGAGGATGTTGAACTACTAGAATTAAAAGGTTATTCTCGAGAACAGGTCAATTTGTTAATGAATGCTTCTGATCTTCTTTTAATGACCTCTTTTCGAGAGGGGTCACCATTAGCAATTAAAGAAGCACTAGCTTGTAATTTGCCTATTGTTTCTACAGATATAGGAGATGTTAAAGAATTGTTTGGTAATAATGAAAATTGTCATCTTACCTCATTTGATGCAAAAGAAATAGAAGAAAAAGTTAAACTTGCACTAACAATTGGAAAAAATCATAATGAAAGAGAGAGCATTCTTCATCTCAGCAATGAAAACATAGCAAAAAGGATATTCCAGGTTTATACGGATGTGCTTAATGAAAAATAAAATTCTTTTAATTGAACCTCCTTATTTTAGACTTTTTAAAAATTCTTACTCTCTAGACATCTACCCTCTCGCGTTAGGATATTTGTCAGGAGTTATAAAACAACACACCTCGTGGAATGTAACAACGTATAATGCAGATTTTAATGAGAACAGCGAGTTTACAGAGTTTGGTTTTCTTGCAGGTCAGGGATTTAAAAATTATATTAAGAATTTAGAAGATCCCTCAATGCACGTTTGGAAAGAGATTGAACAAACAATTCTAGATTTAAAACCTGACGTAGTTGGGATTAGTACAAATTCAAGCAATTTTGCTTCTGCATTAAAGGTAGCTAAACTTGTTAAAAAAATTAATAACAACACATTAGTTATACTGGGGGGTTCACATCCTTCTACTGCCGGCAAGGACATTCTTAAAAATGATGAAGTGGATGTTATTGTTGTTGGGGAGGGAGAACGCACAATTGTTGAACTGCTTAAGTTCATTGAAGATAATAAAGATTTAGAACAAGTTGAAGGAATTATTTTTAAAAAAGAGGGCAACATTATTGAAACCCCTCGTCGACCTCTAATCGAAAACCTAGACTCCCTACCCTTTCCTCATGAATTTGCTCCTGAAATTCTTAAAGATTATAATAAGTATCCAGTAACTGCTTTTAAGTCTATTTTTTCTACAAGAGGATGTCCGTTTAATTGTTTTTATTGTGGGGCAAGAGAAATTTGGGGTAGAAAACCTAGAATTCGAAGTGTTGAAAATGTCATCAAAGAAATAAAATTATTACAAGAATTAGGGGTCAAGTTTATCAATTTTCGTGATGACCTGTTTAGAATTAATAATGATCAAATTAAAAAGTTATGTCTTGCTATACTTGAACACTTTCCTGGTTTAAAATGGGTTTGTGAATTTTCTGCAAAACTTGTTGACGATGCAACCATTAAAATTATGAAAAAAGCAGGATGTTATAAAATATTGCTAAGTGTTGAATCAGGCAACAATTTTATTCTTGATAAAATGAGAAAAAATGTTACTATTGAAGAGATTTTTAATGCTTGTAAAATCATAAAAAGTAATAGAATTGAGTTGAGTGCATTATTTATGGTAGGTTTTCCATATGAGACAGAAGAAACGCTAAAAGATACTCTTAAAGCAATAAAGAAAATAAAAGCAGATAGTGTTACATTAAGTACCTTTTGTCCATATCCCGGAACTGAAATATTTAAATTTTGTAAAGAACATAATTTAATTAAAGAGGATTATAATCCCTCGCTTCAAAACCATCAAAGTCGCGAACATTGTTTTTGTTTAAATTTAGATCAAGAAAAATTTAATACACTTGTTTCAAAGATGGAAAAAATTACCGATAACAAAAACCGCAGAAATAGAATTAAAAAGCTATTCTCATTAAGAATTTTCGATATGATCAAAGAAACAGGGATTAAGAAAAACGTTAAAAATGGAGTGCGTTTAATTTTTAAAAAATGAGAGTATTAATTGATATCGGACATCCTGCACACGTTCATTATTTTAAATACTTCATTAAAATAATGACTGAAAAAGGGCATGAGTGTTTGATTGTTGCCAGAAACAGAGGGATTGTTTTTGAACTTATAAAAAAGTTCCAACTCCCTTTTGTTAGTCGAGGTACAGGTTCTAAAAAGATGATTGGTAAAATGTTTTATTTATTAAAAGCTGATCTAAAAATGATTAAAATTGCTAAAAAGTTCAAACCAGATATTTTTTTAGGATTTGGATCCATGTATGCTGCTCAGGCTGCCTGGTTTTTAAGAAAACCTTCAATAATTTTTAATGATACTGAAAATGCTAAACTAGGTCAAATGCTTTACAAACCATTTACTAAAACAATCTGCACTCCCTCTTGTTTTTCTGAGGATTTAGGAAAAAAACAAATTAATTTCAATGGATTCATAGAACTTAGCTATTTACATCCTAATTATTTTAAACCTGATGAATCCGTTTTAGACCTTCTTAAAGTAAAGCCGGGAGAAAAATATGTTATAATTCGGTTTATTTCGTTTAATGCATTTCATGACTTAACTCTAAAAGGGTTTTCTCTTGAGGAAAAAAAGAAGTTGGTTCATACGCTCTCAAAAATAGTCAAAGTTTTCATTTCAAGTGAAGGTGAAATTGATGATGAATTAAAAGAATTTGAACTTGACATACCCCCTGATAGATTGCATGATGCTTTAGCATTTTCTTGTTTACATATTGGTGAGGGAGTTACTACAACTAGTGAGTGTGCCATGATGGGCACACCCAACATTTTAGTTAATAGTTATAAATCTGGAATTTGTGATGAATTAAAACAACGCGGATTATTATTTCAGATTCTTAACGGAGATGAAGTGATTGAGAAAGCATTAGAAATCATTAAATCAGATAACTTTCGAACGGAATTCATGAAGCGAACAGCTCAACTAATTGAGGAAAAGATTGATCCAACAAAGTTTTTTGTTTGGCTTGTTGAGAACTATCCAAAAAGTGTTAAAATACTTAAAAGTCAAGAACAAAAAACTTAAAATAATACAAAAATTTATAATACGTTTATAATTTCTTATAAACAGGGGGAAATTTATGAAAAACTTTGCAATGATTGGAGTGGGGGGTTTTGTGGCACCCAGACATCTTAAAGCCATTAAAGATACTAACAACAAACTTATTTGCGCTCTAGATAAATCCGATTCCGTTGGAATCATGGATAGTTTTTCTGAAAATGTGTTTTTCTTTACCGAATTTGAACGTTTTGATAGATATGCTGAAAAAATTAAAAGAGATAAAGAAAAAAAAATTGATTATGTTAGTATATGTTCTCCAAATTATTTACATGATGCCCATGTTAGATTTGCATTAAGAATTGGTGCAGATGCTATTTGTGAAAAACCCATTGTGTTAAATCCCTGGAATTTAGAAGCATTAAAAGACCTAGAAAAAGAAACAGGTAAAAAAATCTACACCATCCTTCAGTTAAGATTACATCCATCTATCTTAAAAATCAAAGAACAAGTAGAAAAAGCATCCAGCGATAAAAAATATGAAATTGATCTGACTTACATCACCTCAAGAGGAAGGTGGTATCATTCTTCTTGGAAAGGAGATGAAAGTAAATCTGGAGGAGTGGCTACCAACATAGGAATTCACTTCTTTGATATGCTTTTATGGATATTTGGAGATTTAAAACATCACGAACTTTATTATTCTGATAAAAAGAAAATGAGTGGTTATTTAGAACTTGAAAAAGCGAACATTAGATGGTTTTTATCAATTGATAAAAATGATGTTCCAGAGAATTTAAGAAAAGAAGGAAAGAGAACATTTAGATCTATTTTAATAGATGAAGAAGAAGTTGAATTTTCTGATGGATTTGAAGATCTACATACTAGAATGTATGAAGAAATCCTGGCAGGTAGAGGGTTAGGAATTGAGGAAGCTAGACCTGCAATTAATTTATTACATGAGATTAGAAACGCGAACGCTGTTGAATCTGGAACAAATAAAATGCATCCTTTCTTAGTAAAGGTTCTTGAAGAAAATGACAAACTTTGAAATTGGAAAAAACACTGTTATTGAAGAAGGCGTCTTAATTGGAGAGGGTTGTATTGTTGGAAATAATGTAGTTATAAAAAAAAATACTGAACTAGGAAGTAATGTAGTAATTCATGATAATTCTGTTATTGGAAGAATTCCGGGTAAAAGTAAAAATAGTATTTTCAAACCAAATACAGACCTAAGAAAGTGCAAAATTGGTAATGATTGTACTGTTGGAGCTAATTCTGTTATTTATGCAGGGTGTAATATTAATAAAGATGTTTTTATTGCTGATCTTGCCTCTTTAAGAGAGAGAGTTGATATTGGTGAGGGAACGATTATAGGACGCGGAGTTTGTGTTGAAGATGATTGTAAAATAGGAAAGTTTTGCAAGCTTGAGACAAATGCATATATAACAAAATTCTCTGAACTTGAAGACTTTGTATTTGTTTCTCCCGGAGTTGTTACATCTAATGATAAATTTGCTGGACGAACAGAGGAAAGAAAAAAGTTATTTAAGGGAGTTACAATAAAAAGAGGGGGTCGAATTGGGGTAGGCGCAGTAATTCTTCCAGGGCTTGTAATTGGTGAAGATGCACTTGTTGGTGCAGGTGCAGTTGTTACAAAAGACGTACCTACAAAAAAAATAGTATTTGGCAATCCGGCTAAGATAATAAAAGATGTTCCTTCTGAGCAATTATTAGAGAATCAGGGTTGGGATTTATGATTCCTTTTTTAGACTTAAAAAGACAATACAACAACATAAAAACCGAAATTAATAATGAAATTCTTGATACGCTTGCTTCCCAAATGTTTATCCTGGGCGAAGAATTAAAGAAATTTGAAAAAAAAGTGGCAGAATATTTAGGTGTTAAATATGCCCTTGGTGTTGCTTCCGGTACAGACGCGCTACTTCTTTCACTAAAAGCATTAGATATCAAACCAGGAGATAAAGTTGCCACCTCTCCATTTACTTTTATTGCTACTGCTGAAACGATTGTTGAAGTGGGTGCAATTCCCGTATTTGTTGATATAGGTCAAGACTTTAATATAGACCCGGTTAAATTAGAAGAAGTTCTAAAAGATAATAATATTAAAGCAATAATTCCAGTTCATCTCTTTGGTAATCCGTGTAATATGGAAAAGATCATGCAATTAGCTGAGGAGTATGATTGCAAGGTAATTGAGGATTGTGCTCAAGCGATTGGTTCTGAAATAAACAACAAAAAAGTTGGAAGTTTTGGTGTTGGTTGTTTTTCATTCTTTCCAGCAAAAAATTTAGGGTGTTTTGGTGATGGGGGTTTAGTTACAACTAATTCTGATGAAACATACAAAAAACTTATTTTATTACGAAATCATGGTTCTTCCCCGGAAGATAAATACTCTCATTTGATTATTGGTAAAAGTTCTAGATTAGATACATTGCAAGCTCGAATCCTTAGCATCAAACTTGATCATCTAGATAAATGGAATGCTGATCGCATTAATAACGCCAACTTTTATATTGAAAAAATAGAAGATAAAAATATTTTACCGGTTATCGACACTCAAGGCAAACATGTTTTCAATCAGTTTACTTTAAGAACTAAAAATAGAGATAAACTTAAAGCGTTTCTAGAAAGAAAAGACATTCCAACAATGATTTACTATCCGCGACCACTACACCTGCAACCCTGCTTTAAATTTCTTAATCATAAAGAGGGCGATTTTCCAGAAGCTGAAGCAGCATGTAAAGAAGTTTTATCTATTCCAATCTTTCCAGAATTAACTCTTACTGAGAAAGAGGAGATAGTAAAAAATATAAATGAGTTCGGTAAATAAGTGACTATGTGTTATAAAAGTATTAAAAGAGGCCTAGACTTTATTTTTTCTCTATTGTTAATTATCATATTATCTCCTGTTTTCTTAATTTTGTACATTTTTGTTCGTATTTTTTCTGGGAGTCCAGTATTTTTTTCTCAAAAAAGAGTTGGTAGAGACACCCATCTTTTTACTTTGTATAAGTTTAGAAGTATGGTAAATAATGCTTTAGAGTTTGAAAAAAAGGGTAAGAATAAAAAAAATCTTATCACCCCTGTTGGAAAGTTTATGAGAAAACTTAATCTGGATGAACTTCCTCAATTGTTATGCATTCTTAAGGGAGATATGAGTTTTATTGGATTTAGGGCACCAAGTATTGATAAATCCGAAGGCAAAATAATCAAAGAGGTAAAACGAGATCCGCTTTGGCAAGATATTGTTTCTTCTAGACCCGGATTAACCGGACTTGGAAGTGCACTACATTATCTTAATCCCAAAAAGGTTTCTAAAATACTTAAGAAACACAACATAGATGCAAAACAAAACAATTTAATTGATGTTTTAAACGTATTTTATTCTAGAAACCCGAGTTTTATTCTTGATTTAAAAATTATTTACTGGACCATTTTAGTTGAACTTCGAGGAATCACCTTATTATTTAAAAAAAATAAAAAATAACCTTTAAAACAATTATTTTCGAAACATTTATATGTTATTAAATGGATTAAAAGTTTATGACCAAGGTTAAAAAAGCGATCATTCCTGCTGCAGGAATAGGTTCTCGGTTGTTTCCTTACACCAAACACATTAATAAGCTTATGTTGCCAATTCTTAACAAACCAATCATCCAGTATCTTGTTGATGAACTTGTTGATTCAGGTATTGAAGAAATAATCATTACAGGAAGATATCTGAAGGCAATTAAAGAGTATTTTAGAGCAACCCCTCAATTATTAGAAATAACTCGGAAATTAGGTCAGAGAGGTTCTTTAAGCAAACTTAAAACTGCTAAAAGGAAATGTAAAATTACTTTTGTTAAACAAAACAAGCCAACCGGTTGGATGTTTGAGGTTTACAATGCAAGAAAATTTCTTAAGGATAATTTCATTGTTGTTTTTTCTGATTTACTTTATCATTCGCGAACTCCTGCAGCAAAACAAGCAATTAATGTATTTAATAAAAAAGAAACCAACATTCA
Organism: Candidatus Woesearchaeota archaeon; assembly: GCA_018653365.1. Classification (GTDB taxonomy): domain Archaea; phylum Nanobdellota; class Nanobdellia; order Woesearchaeales; family JABIAG01; genus JABIAG01. The sequence goes on along the minus strand of JABIAG010000001.1, from coordinate 276,669 downwards.
TGCTAGTGGAAGATTTGTTTTCACACCTAACTTAATTAAAATTTTAAGCAAAATTAATTTTAAAGCAGGTGAAGACCTAAAGACTGTTAATAAAGTATTGAAAATACTAAGAAACCGAGATGAATTAACTGATGTTGAAATTAAAGGAACCTGTTTTAATGTAGGTAGTGTCAGTGAATATTACAACACCTTTACGTTATTAGGTAAAAAAGAATTAAAAAAATAATTCTAGCATAACAAAATTTATTAACCGTCCGTTAATTCCAGAATAATGAAGAAAGAAGATGTTCTTTTTCCTTTTGAAGAAATACGAAAAATTCAAGATGAGCTCATTAGCACTATTGCAACTACAATAAAAAATAAAGAGAATTTGGTTGTTCATGCGCCAACAGGTTTAGGAAAGACCGTTTCTGCACTAGGGCCTGCTTTAAAAAAAGCTGAAGAAGACAAACTAACTGTTTTTTTCTTGACCTCAAGGCACACTCAACATCAGATTGCTCTAGAGACTCTTAATGCAATTAAAGAAAAGTATGATCTTTCAATTCCTGTAATTGATATTATTGGTAAGAAATGGATGTGTTTGCAACCCTCAGTTACTTTATTACAATCTAATGAGTTTTCTGAATATTGTAAAAACCTGAAGGAGGGAGATAAGTGTGAATTTTTTTCTAATCTTAAAAAGGGGAGTAATCTTTCGCTTAGTGCTAAAAGCACTCTTGAGAGTATTGAAATTGCCTCTCCGTTAGGTGTGCAAGAAGTTATTGACAAGTGTGAAGAGGTAAAGCTTTGTCCATATGAAATGTCTCTTTTACTCTCTAAAAAAGCTAAAGTTGTTATTGCGGATTATTATTATTTGTTTAATCCTGCAATTCTGATGAAGTTTTTAAACAAAGCAGAAAAAGGGTTAGATGAGTGTATTGTTATTGTTGATGAGGCTCACAATTTACCAAATAGAATTAGAGAGTTAATGACGCATAAAGTTTCTACCTTAACTATTAAAGGTGCTAGAAAAGAGGCAGATGAGTTAAAAGCAGATGATTGCTTTCCAATTCTTGATGAGTTACAAGAGAAATTGTTGAACATTATCGGATTGGATGAAGAAAAAATAATTAGAAAGGGTGAATTTAAAATTGATAATAAAAATGATGTTATTGATTTATTTGATCAACTTGCTGATGAAACCATTTTAAAGTCCAAACGGAGTTATTTGAGAAGTATTGCATTATTTTTAGAACATTACGAAGATGCAGAGGACTTTGTGAATATAATTCGACATGTTGTTACCCCGAGGGGCGAGAGAATTGAGCTTACTCATTCTTGTTTAGATCCCTCGGTTAATGCTAAAACAATCTTTGAGAATTGTCATTCCTCAATTTTAATGAGTGGTACTTTAACCCCTGCTAAAATGTATCAGGAAGTTTTAGGAATTAAGGGCAAGGTACTAGAACTCCCCTCTCCATTTCCAAAAAAAAATAAACTTAATTTAATCGTTCCTCAGACCACTACAAAATATTCTGAAAGAAGTTTAGATCAGTTTAAGAACATTGCTGCGCATATTGCAAAAATTACTAATATAGTTCCCGGGAATAGTGTTGTTTTCTTTCCAAGTTATTCTATTAGGGATCAAGTTTATGCTTTTCTTTCTGAATGGTGTGAAAAAACAGTTTTTAATGAGGTTAGTGGGATGTCCAAACAAGAAAAAGAAGACCTATTAGAAAGATTCAAATCTTACAAAGATAATGGTGCAGTGTTATTAGGTGTTGCTTCAGGTAGTTTTGGTGAGGGTATTGATCTTCCCGGAGATCTGCTTAAGTGTGTAGTTATTGTTGGTTTGCCACTTAACAAACCAGATTTAGAAACTCAAGCGTTAATTGATCATTATGATCGTAAGTATTCTAAAGGATGGGATTATGGTTATGTTCTTCCTGCAATCAGCAAAGTGTTTCAAAATGCAGGCAGGTGCATTCGTAGTGAAACAGATAAAGGGTTAGTAGTTTTTTTAGATAAAAGATATGCCTGGCCTAATTATAAAAAATGTTTTTCAGAAGATGTTGAAATGCATCAAGATTTTGAAGAACGAATTGAAGACTTTTTTAGTTAATTCTAATGTTTTCATCATTTGCTAACACTTTATCTAAATTTATTCCGAAATATGGTCGGTTTGTTGCTTGCCCTTTTGCTAAAAATAATCCTTTGGCATTTGCTACATATGCTGTTCCAAATACGTGGGGGTCTTTATCTGGACACATTATTGCTGATTGTACACAAGAAGTTGTAGCACATTCATGTGCAATCTGTTGCATTCGGGAGACATCAATATTACTCCAAGCTCGAGAAATGGATGTATTTAATTGTTTATCAAACATTCCAGCATATACGACATTCTTTATTCCTGGGAAAAAAGCAGATTGTCCATAACTTAACCCTTTTATATCCTCTCCAGGGTTATAAACTTCAAACTCTTCAGGGTTGGAAATCATCATTACCGCATTTTTTTCATGTGCAGACCCCAGTAAGTATCCGTAACTACAAGTTCTTGGGGCCTCTCTTGCCATACTCACCACATCATTTAGTGTTTTACCTGTTCTTAACATTTCTCTTGCTAAAAAAATAAAAGGGATTCCTTTTAATGTCTCTCTGGGATCGTCAGTAACTCCCATTTCTGCAAAAGTTAATCCCTGATTATTCATTCCTGTTATGCTTCCAATAAATCCTGCAAATCCAAAATTTGCTACACTAGTTCCATCAGCATATTCATAAACAGTTACTGTTGGAGTTTTTTGAACATTTAGAAATCTTAACCAATCCAAGTTTCTTAGTGAAATCATGTTTCCATTAACGGTTGCATCGCCCCAGGCAGTTACAAAACTGCAAGTTTGTGATACAAAATCTCTTTGTTCTGGTCTTCTATAAAATAGCCCTCTTGCAAATTGTGTTCTATGGTAATATTCAGTTAGTGCTGGAACTACATGAGCAAAATGTACTGAGCTTAATGGCAAATTGGCTCCCTGTGCCAATCCCAACATTTCTTCTTTATAGCAAGAAGGTATAAATGGTTCCATTATATGATACGCTTCATACAACCCCTCTCTTCCAACATAGGCTATTGCTAACTTTAGCATTGAATTATAAAATGAATTAACTTCAGTTTCTAAAAGTCTTCCATGTTGAAATCCCATCTCATAATGAGTGCCTTTTACTCTTAAAACCGCAATATTATTTACTATTGGATCATTACTTCTCCAAATACTTGCTTTTGCTAATGTTCGTTCTTCATCATCAATAAATAATTCAGTTACTCTTCTTGATTGAGGAATAGAACTTTTATGCAGCCTTATAAAAGGCGAGGATACCATCACTGCAAGTGCTTTAACACTAACCATGAAATAAAGAATTTCAAACCCTTTATATTGTTTATTCTTATTCTTTACTCACTATCCACTACTTCTTGTAGATTTTGTTGATATCTTATTGATTCAGATAATGGTACTACCGGTTCTCTTCTTAAACTCATTTCTAAAGTGTATTCTAAAGGATTACTTATTGGTGCCACTATCTGAGATCCAATAATTCCATCGTTTCCCTGTTCCATTGCGGTAGTTGGACAACAAGGCACTATCCATTTTGGGTGTACTACAGGAACTCCCTCTTTCAAATATTGATGTAATCCAACTAAATTCCCATCAAATTCAAATCCAGTAAAGTTTCCACCATATTGTACATGTAATTCGCAAGTTATAATTCGAGGAACTTGACTTTCATAAACTATATCTCTTAATGTTGCATAAAAGGCTGCGTGTCCCCAATCTCCTCTCTCTTCGACTTCTGCATCCTCAAAATCAAAATCCAAGTGTCTTCCAAATAGGGATGGAAAAGTATGTAAGAATAAGTTATCTATAATTGGAACTTTTCCTTGAGTATTACCTCTTGTTACCCAATAACAACCAATCTTGTCAGCTTGTAGAACCTGTTCTGCAAATACTTCATCTTCCATTAGCGCGTCTCCCACTAGAACCATTGGAAGATGGGTTCCGAATAATCTTTCCTGATCAGGATAATTTAATTGTTGCAGTTCTCTTAATTTTTGTTGACCATAATTATCAGTATTACAAAGGGGTTTTTCAGACAAGAAAGGTGTTCCATTAAGTAAACATACAATCCCATGATGTACATGTATTGAGTCTCCCAAAAATCTGTCTTGTGATGCATCATAGACTAATGCGGGATTATCTCTTTCTAGAATACAGTGTAAATCGTTTAATCCAATAGTAATGTCTCCATGATCAGATCCTCTTACTAAACAACCTTCCAGTTTAGGATTGTCTCTTGCGTTTATTTCGTTAACTCCTTCTTGAGTTGTACTTGACATGAATACTCTATATCCTTTTTGCATTAGAATTCTAGCAGCGTGTCTTCCGAATGATTTTGGTCCACGTCCACCAAGGATTAATACTTTATTCATGAGCATAAAGAAGCACAGGTTATTTATAAAAATATCTCTTTAAACCATGCCAAACCAGTATACGTTTTACACCACCCCCCTGTTTCCGATGGAGATTAGTATACCTTTTAGTATACTAAACGTAACATTTATATACTAGTTATGCTTTCCTTACAAAATGGTAATATTATTCGACAGGTTTAACCTGCCGGAGGATATATATGAATTAGTGTTTGCTACAGAACAGCAAGCAATAGTCGGTAGACTGCTCATAGATTTCATGAAAGATAATGGAAATGAAATCGGAAAAACTCAGATGTCCATGTTTGCAACAAGTTTACATGAAGGAAAAATTGTTGCAAAAATCCCAACACCGAAGTTTAAGGGAAGAAAAGTCAAACTTTCCTATAACAAACGCCAATTTTACGACCGAATATTAACCCCCTTTAGAAGCATGGGCATTATTGACTACGATATGTACAAAAAAACCTACAAACTTTCAGATAATTTCAAGAAAGAAATGATGAGAATTGGTTTATTGTGGAGTAAAGAACTTTCCAAATCAGCTCAGACCTTGATTGACAGTTAACAACCGTTGCACACTATCCTTCTGGATACACCCCCCTCAAAAAGCGTGCAGCGGTTATTTCTTTTTATATTACAGTAACATTTATAAACGCATTATTTTTCCCTTTACTTAATAGACATAAAGGGGCTGTAGGGTAGCTTGGTCCATCCTCTCTGGTTTGGGACCAGAGGACCCCAGTTCGAATACAACTCAAAAAATAGGGGTTGTCGAATGTCTGGGCAGCCCCATTTAAAATAATAACAGGTAAAAAAACAATGACACTTGCAAAAGGCAAGTCCAGAATGAAACAAAAGGTGTAATGATGACAACAAAACTAAGTTACGGAGTAAGATACGGTAGAAAAGTTAGAGGTAAACTCTCAAAATTTCTTGACATTAAAAATAAAGATAAAAAATGTCCTTATTGTCATGCTCTAAAGGTTAGAAGAATAGCTTCGGGAATTTGGGAATGTACTAAATGTAATTCAAAATTTACTGGTAAAGCTTATGATATAGGCAAAACTAAAATAAAAGAGAGCGTAAAAGAAGATTCCGAGGAATAAAATGGTTTTATACAAATGTTTTCAATGCAATAAAAAAGTTGGAGAAGAATTTTTAAGAAAGAAAGTTAGATGTCCATATTGTGGCTCTAAGATGATTTACAAACCTTGCACGCAACCAACACACGTTAAAGCAAGATGATCAGTGCAATTATTACTATTGATGAAAATGTTGAAGAACTTTACAAAGCAATTCAACCTGAAATCAGAAAACAATTACGATCAACAATCGAAATTGAAAAAACAGATAAGCTAACTTTTAAGATCGAAGCTAATGATGCAGTGGCTTTAAGAGCTACTCTAAATTCATTAACTCAAATGTTAAGTGTTTTTCACAAAGTTAAGGAGATACAATGAACGCAGAAAATATGCAACAAATGCAATTAATCGAACAAAACCTTCAACAATTTCTCATGCAAAAACAACAATTTCAACAAGCAATTATTGAAACTGAGTCCGCACTTAAAGAACTTGAAACTTCTAAAGAAAGTTATAAAATTCTTGGTGGAGTTATGCTTTCTACAAGCAAAGAGGATTTACAAAAAGAACTTTCTACTAAAAACGAAGAATTAAATTTACGAATTAAAACTCTTGAAACTCAGGAAAGAAAACTCAAAGAAAAAGCAGATGAACTTAGAAATGAGATTATGAAAGAGACTAAAAATGAAAGTAAATGAACTGATTGAATTCGTAGGTTATGTTATTGAAGAAAACACTCTTCCAAAAAATGTTTCTGCTACATTAAATAAAATTCTTAACATTCTTAACGCTGATGAAGATGTTAATGTTAAAAAGAATAAATGTTGTAATGAATTAGAAGAATTAGAAAGTAATGGTAACAACATAGAAGCAGGGATTAGAGTTCAAATATTAGATATTGCGAGTTCCATTGAACAATTAGACCTATAACGTCTTTTATTATAAACATTTAAATATGTGTTTTCAAAACATCACTTAATGAAGTCTAATTTCATACTAATTTCTGGGTTTGCCACTAATAGTTTTGAACTAAAACACTTAATTAGTTTCCTAAATAGATTTGTCTCACTTCATTTCATTGATCTTCCAGGTTTTTCTAAACAAGTACCTCCCCTAAAGAAAATATCTCTTGATAATTATGTTGCTTACGTTAATGATCAGATTAAAAAACTTAATCTTGACGAATATTGGTTGGGTGGATTATCTTTTGGTTTTTTACTTGCTAATCATGTAAGAAAGTCTAAAAAATGTAAAGGTATTTTTGCTATTGAACCATATCTTAACATTAATGAAGTTAAAGAGAGTTTTCTTAATAAAATTACAGATTTAATTGTAATTAAATTTATTCACACATTTAAATTATACAAATGGTTTTGGTATAGCCCTTATTTCAAAAAACTTCTTACTAAAAACAATTTAGCAGGACGTGTAACTCGAATGCTTAGAACAATGGATGCTCGATCTTTCTTTGAGGTTGCTTGGATCCTTTTAACTAACAAAGAACCAATTAAGTTCAAAAAGAAGCCCCCCATTTTACTTATTAATGAAAATGATGAACTGGTTTGTGCTAATGAAGAAGAGGCATATTTCAAGAAGAAAATCAAAGAATTATTAATAGTTCACACTAGTGCATCTCATGTTCCTAAACGAATGCCTTCTGAGAAGTATTTTGAAAAACATGTTGGACTCAATAATATGAAAAAGATCATAAAATTTACAAAACAATTTTAACTTTTTTTCACTATTTTCAAACTGTTTTTTAATATAGTAGAATTTGGAATGAATATGCTATCTTTTTTACTTTTTATTTCGGTTTCTATTAGTTTTAAATGGACCACTTTTCCTTTTACTCCTGCTACGTCAATTACATCTCCCTCTTTAAACAATTTATTTTTGTTAATCATTATGCCTGCAATCATATTAGGGATGGAATCTTTAACTCCCATAACAAATGCTAATACAATTACTACCACAACTCCGATTGCAATTACGGTCAACACAGTAGTTGTTATTCCTAACTGACTTAATGCCATTAGTACTGCAAAAAAGTATATTATGTAACTTACTATCTGACCTATTGTGCCCTCTACATTAGTTTCTAGTTTAGTAGTTTTCTTTAAAACTTTACTTAATTCTATCTCTGTTAAGATTCGTTTAGTGAAATTACCTGCAAGTCGTCCAATTACCAAACCTACAATTAGAACTATTGCTGCAATCATCAATCTAGTAAATAATCCTGCAAAAAAATCTATTTGTCCCTGGAACAGATCGAATAGTGATTCAAATACCATTTAATTCAAAGTGAAAAAACAAGTATTTAAAGGTTGTTAATATGAGAAAGATTAAATATGCTTAACCCTTCTACACTTGATGATTGAAGTAAAAACTCAAATTCCAGAAGAATATGATTTAAACATCGTTCCCTTATCTACTTCAAAGATCTCTTTTTCAGAATTTTATAACAAATCTGTTTTAGATTGGTGCTTAAATCATTGTGAATTAGCAAATATCAGTGGTCATTGTCCTAATGAGAAGAACAATTTTAACAAAGAGGGTAAACACCAAATAAAACAATTTAAGGACGCATACTTAGTTTTTATTAAAGTTCCAAGCAAAGAATTAACCTGGGAAGGTCATAAACAAGGACACTCTCAAAAAAGTCAATTAATTCTTTACAATTTATTAAACGAATTAAAAACTAAACTTAAAGAAGATGGACACTTTGAATTTTTACTTCTTGCTGCAGGTCCCTGTAAAAAAGTATTTTGTAAAGATGTTCCTTGTCAACTTTTAGAAAAAGGTTGCTGTTCTCAAGAATCAAAAGCACTTCCTGCCATGGAGGCTTTTGGGATTAATGTTTTTGAAACTGCAGAAAATGCTAATGAAACAATTCATTGGATTCAGAAGGACACATCACCAAATTCGATTCCATATGGTAGTAGAGTTGGTTTAATCTGTTTTAAGTAAGTTAAACTCATAAAAAAGTTTAAGATTTTGCCTGTGCCCAAATCATATCAAAAAATTTATCATATGATTCTGCTGCAATTTTGTCTTGAATCAGAACTCCTAGGGGAGTTTCTAACCAGATTATTATGCCCACTTTATCTGCTCGAATTATTGTTTCTGTTAATGGTTCAAATCCTTTTTTTGTAAATCTATATTGTACATTTCCATACTTGTTCTTTTTACACCAAGTTCTCAGAGATTCATTAAACAATAATTTAGCAAAAATCCCTTTTTCTAATCTTCTTTTGTGGTAATTTAACCAGAATGATTCCCCCAGCATTAATGATTTTTTTGATGATCCAAAGGTGTGATGTTCTTTACCCCCTGCTTCCAACAGTTCTAATAACAATTCTTTTACTCCTTTAATTCCGCGAAATGCAGTCATTTCAAATTTTTGTTTAGCTAATTGTTGTTTTATTAACAATTCAGGTAAGATTTGTTCAAATTGTTTTTTCTTTTCATCAATATATGTTGAAATATGTTCGGGGTTTGTTGCTTGATAATGGTTTCTTTGTCCCTCTTTTACAAAGGAAACAAATCCTTTGGTAACCAACTTGTTTAACGTCATATGTACAACAGAACTTTGGAGTCCGGATTTTTCTATTATTGGACCTGCTGTTGAAGTTCCAAGCTCGAGCAATGCAAGATAAATTTTAATTTCCGCGTTTGTGAACCCTAAGTCTTCTAGTATTGTAATATCCATACTAATTAATCAACCAACCCCCTATTTAAATCTTTTCTTTCTCCTCCATTTATGGAGAGGGAGTTCTTATATATCTTCCTCGGCTCACTAGGTAGTAACAAAAGAGGTGATAATATGATAAAAAAAATGTTTTTGCTTTTGGTACTAACCTTAATCATATTTAGTGGTTGTTCCAATAGCAAAGAAGAAATCAAAATTGGTAGCATATTGATTCTTTCCGGATCTGGCGCTGCATGGGGTACTGCCTCAATGAACGGCATTGATATGGCCCTTGAAAAAATCAATAACAATGGTGGAATAAATGGTAAAACACTTGTTGTTGACCATCAAGATGATCAAAGTGATGCTAAACATGCTTTAAGTGCGTTTCAACAACTTACTGAAGTTAAAGATATAGATATTGTTATTGGAACTACCTGGTCTCATACAGGACTTCCATTAAAAAATTTGGCACATGAGAAAGAGGTTTTAATGGTCTCTCCTTCATTAGGAAAAGCAGAGTTTAATGAAGAAAGTGATTATTTGTTCAATACTTGGCCACACGATTACATCCTTTCTGCAGAATTAGCAGACCGAGTGTATAGTAAAGGCCATAGAAGAATTGCTTTAATTGGAGCTGAAGAAGTTTGGGTTAAAGAACAAACTAACGCGTTTAAAGCAAGATTTGAGGAGTTGGGAGGAACTATTGAAGTTTTAGTTGAACCCGTTACTACAAATAAGAACGTCAATAGTGAAGCATTGAAAATTAAGAATGCTAACATTGATGCAATTGTATCAACAACGGATGGGATAATGATTGGAACTTTAGTTGTTAAAAAAGTTAGAGAACTTGGTGTTGCGCTTCCAGTTTATTGTATTACAATGGATCAGGACGTTATTGATGCTGCAGAAGGTGCTTATGAAGAAATGGAATTTTTAACTTCATTAACACCAACTGAAGAATTCAAGACTGCTTACGAAACCAAGTATAACATTCCAATTGATATTGGTGCTTCATCTGCTTACGATGCAGTTATGATGATTGCTGAGGCAATGGAAGCTACTAATTCAGAAGATACAACTGTTTTAAGTGAGTACTTAAACAACATCAAGGTTTATGATGGTGTTTCTGGACACTTAGTATCTGATGGAACTGGTGCTTTCACCAAAACGTTTGCAGTGAAAAAAATTGTTAATGGAAAGATCACAGATCTTTCCTAACTTTTTTATTTTTTTATTCTTTTTTTTAAGTAAAATTTATTAACCCAAGTTTTTATTTTACATCATGGGTATTGTTGCACAACTATTTGTTAATGGATTAATTGCTGGAGCTATTTATGCATTGGTTGCTGCGGGTTTTTCTTTAATTTATTCTACATCTAAAGTAATTCACTTTGCACATGGTGTTACTGTTGCGTTCTCTGCATATTTTCTTTACTTATTCTTTTCATTATTAAGTATTAATTTTGGTTTCTCAGTAATTTTAGCAGTTTTATGTGCCTCATTACTAGGTTATGGAATGCACCATATTTACAAACAACTTAGAATAAAGAAAGCATCTAATGTAATCTTGCTTATTGCTAGTTTTGCACTTCTTATTTTATTAGAGTCTATAATTCTTCTCTCTTTTGGGGCGGATGTTAAGACTATTGGTTATCTTAAGGTTGCTAAAGGGTTAGAGTTTGCTGGAGCGATCATAACTCCTTTGCAAATTGTTATAGTTGTTGTAGCAGCAATTTTACTTATCGGCGTATACTTTTTTATGAAGAAAACTCGAATTGGTAAAGCTATGAGGGCAGTTTCTGATAATAAAGATGTAGCTGCCATTGTGGGCATATCTTCTGAACGTATTTATATGTGGGCCATGACTTTAGGTTCTGCCATTGCTGGTGTTGCAGGAATACTCATTGGATTAGAACAAAATTTAGAGCCAACAATGGGTACTAATCTCATCATTAAAGGTTTTACTGGTGCAATCATTGGGGGTATTGGTTCTGTACCGGGGGCAGTTCTTGGTTCTTTCTTACTTGGCTTTGCTGAGAATTATGGTATTTGGTGGCTTCCCTCAGGTTACAAGGATGCTATTGCTTTTATTATCTTATTCATTTTCCTTATCTTCAAGCCTACAGGCATTTTAGGGATTAAAAAGAAAGATTAATATCACAAGATTTAATAATGCTTTAATAGTAGAACATAAAGGTGATACCATGAAAAAACTAATAACTATTTTATTATTACTTACATTAATTACTCTTATAGGTTGTTCTAATGAAGTTGAAGAAAAGGAAACAATTAAACTTGGAGCCATTCTTCCTTTAACCGGTCCGGCTTCAGATTATGGTGTAGCCTGGGAAAAAGCACTTGCACTAGGAGTTGAAAAGATTGAAGATAAATACAACGTTGAGGTCGAACTTATTCTTGAGGATTCTCAACTAGAATCTGCTGAAGCAGTCATTGCTGCTCAAAAATTAATAAATGTAGATAGAGTTAAAGCTATTATTCCAGGAAGTTCTGGTGAAATTCTTGCCATGGCTCCAATTATTGAAGAAAATAAGGTTCTTTTAATTGGGGGAGGCAGTCATCCAGATATTACTTATGCAGGAGATTATATTTTTAGAGTTTATCCTTCTGATTTGTATCAGGGTAATGATCTTGCAGATTTCATCTCTGAACAGGGTTATGAAAAAATCGCAATTTTGAATATCTTAAATGATTATGGTACTGGAATTAGTGAGGTTGTCAAGGATAGAATTGTTGAAAATGGTGGTGAAGTTGTTATTGCTGAAAGTTTTGAAGTTAAATCAACAAATTTCAAAACAGAACTTAATAAGATTAAACGTGCTGATCCTGAAGTGTTACTGATTATTGCACATCATTATCCGACAATTTTAAAAGAAATTAAAGAACTAGGATTGGACTTGCCTTTAGTTGCTTCTGAGACTCTTATTTCTATTTCTGATGATGAAAGCTTAGAACTAGCAGAGGGCATTAGTTTTCCTTATTATGTAGATCCTGAATCTCCAGAATTAACTGAATTCCTTGAAGCACATGATGCGAAATTTGGAGTTGAACCAGGATATTTTGCTTCAGGTCTTTATGATTGTGTTGTTTTAAGTTTAGAAGCTTTACTTGAAAATGAGGGTGACGTTGAACAAGCTAAAGGCTGGCTATATGATCTGAAAGATTGGAGAGGTGCGTCTGGCATTACTAATTTTGATGAGAATGGAGATACGGTGGGTAAGAGTTATTCCATTTATGTTGTTAAAGATGGAGAATTTGTTCCTATAGAATAAATCTATTCCCAAAACAATACTCTTTGGCCAGGAAATATGTATTGTGTATCAAAATATTATTATTTTGTTCTAACTTTTTTATTTTATTCTTAATCATACTTATTTTAAAACCCACAAAAATTTTAGGTATTAAAAAGAAAAATAAAATCAAAAGGTTTAAAAGTATCCAACTAATTAAATAAAAAGGTGATACAATGAAAAAGTTAATAACAATTTTATTATTACTAACACTCATTACGTTAATTGGTTGCAATAATCAGGAAACTATTAAGTTAGGTGTTACACTTCCTTTAACTGGAAGTTTAGCTTTTATTGGTGAAAGTAGTCAAGAAGCTATGAACTTAGCTGCAGAGGAATTCAATACGAATTCAGATATTAAAATTGAATTAATTTTTGAAGATGATATGTTTGAACCTTCAAAAGCGATCAATAATGTTAATAAATTAATTAATATTAATGATGTTAATGCAATTATTAGTCTTGGTTCTCCTGTTGGAACCGTTATTGCACCAATAGCACAAGAAAATAATATTTTGCATGTAGGAATTGCAAGTGCAGATATTGCAACATTAGGAAGTTTAAATTTTAACCATTGGACTCCCCCTAAATCTCAAGCAAAAAAATTAGTTGAAAAATTAAACGAAGATAACATTACTAAAATATCTGTAATTACTATGAATCAAGAAGGTGGAATAGCAATTAGAAATGAAGTATTTAATGAATTGGAAAAGAATAATATTCGAGTTCTTTTAGAAGAAAAATTCACGCAAGGAGAAAAAGATTTCAAAACTATTTGGAACAAAATTAAAGAATCCGATCCTGAAATAGTTTTTTTTAGTGCAATTAGTCCTGAATTTGAATTAATATTGAAACAGAGAATTGAACTTGGTCTTGACATTCCAGTTGTTACTATTGAAAGCCCAGACTATACTGATGAACCAGAATTGTATAATGATAATTGGTTCATTAATGCTGCAGAACCCACAGAAGAGTTTAAAGACAAATTTGAATCTGAATTCGGAAATGCACCAAGAGTTTTTTCAGGTAATGCTTACGACATTGTAAAAGTTTTAGGTCAAATATTTGTTGAAAAGGATAACCTAATTGGTTCTGAAATTGCAGCCACTAAATTAATGGAATTAGATCAATTTAAAGGAGCAATGGGTTCTTTTTATGTTGATTCTGAGGGCACATTTGTTACTGAAGCCATCACCAAAAAGATGGTTGATGGAAAATCAATTACCTTAGAATAATTTCCAAAGGTTTATTAACTAATTATGTAACAAATATAATATGATAGAAGCGTATTTTATTCACTTAGCCATATTAGTTGGCATTTACCTTATTTTAGCAATTTCATTACAGTTAACAATTGGTTATTCGGGTTTACTTAACATTGGACATATTGCTTTTTTTGGTATTGGTGCTTATACTTCTGCTTTAATGGTGATGAATGGAGTTCCATTCTTGATTGCGTTTCTTTCAGCAGGTATTGTCACAATGTTATTTGGTTTTTTACTTTCATTACCTTTAAACAAACTTAAAGGTGATTATCTGGCATTAGCTACATTGGGGTTTTCTTTTGTTATATACGCGATATTACTCAACTGGGTTTCGCTTACTCGAGGTCCTTTAGGTATTCCAGGTATTACCAAACCTAACTTTTTTGGTTTTGTTATCGCTAACAATTTCTCATTTCTTATATTTACTGCCATAATTGCAGCAATAACTTATTTTGTGATTAGACAAATTGTTAACTCTCCGTTTGGTAAAGTTTTAGAATCTATTAGAGATGATGAGTTGGCAAGTAAGACTTTGGGTAAGAATACATTTAAGATGAAAATGTATGCTATGGGTATTTCAGCGTTCTTTGCAGGTATAGCCGGATCATTATACGCTCATTATATTACGTTTATTGATCCTTCTTCATTCACACTTTTACAGATTATTCCGATTGTTGCTATTGTTATTATTGGAGGATTAGCTTCCTTGAAAGGTACTTTTATTGCCACGTTTATTTTGGTGCTTTTACCAGAACCACTTAGGTTCATTGGTTTTCCCTCTTCAATAGTTGGTCCAATGAGACAAATTATCTACGCATTATTACTCTTACTAATCTTAATCTACCGCCCCAAAGGGCTCTTTGGTAGGGTGGAGTTAGATTAAAATGCTACAAATATCTAATCTAAAAAAACATTTTGGTGGGGTCAAAGCCGTTGATGGGTGTAGTTTTGAGATTAAGCCCAACACAATAACTGCACTAATCGGTCCTAATGGATCTGGTAAATCTACATTATTTGATCTTATCTCGGGCATTATCAAACCTGATTCTGGAAACATCAAGTTCAATAAAGAAAATCTAACCAACCTATCAGTTGAACAAATTTCTAATAAAGGCATTTCTAGATTATTTCAACAATCACGTTTATTTAGCAATTTAACTATTGAAGAAAACCTGGAATTAGCACTAAACCAGGAAGATACTAAGTTTTGGAAGAATTTTCTTAACAGAAACAATCCAGATAACAAATCAACAATTAACTCTATTCTAAAACTTGTTAACATGTCTCAACATAAAAATAAGAAGTCTTCGGATCTTAGTTTTGGTCAGAAGCGTTTAATTGAGATAGCAAGATCTATTCTTAATCCTCATAAATTGTTAATGTTAGATGAGCCTGTTGCAGGCGTTAATCCAAAATTAAGAAACACCATTTCTAGAGTTATCAAACAACTAAAACAACAAGGGGACACAATCTTACTTATAGAACATGATATGAACTTTACATTAAACATTGCTGATCACGTTATCGTTTTAGACAATGGCAAGGTTATTGCTGAAGGCACTCCCGATCAAATAAGAAATAACAAGAAAGTATTAGAAGCTTACTTAGGGGATTGATTCCAAATTTCATCAAATAATTCTTGATATTTTTTTGCTACTCGTTCGGATACTATTTCAAATCCAATTGGGCTTCCTTCCCAAAGGGTAATTAAAACTCTTTTTTTTGTGAAAGTTACTGATGAAGGCAGGTTTAATTTAGAAAATCTTACATCATAACTTGGTATATGTCCCATTATTTTAAGGAATTGTTTTTTTGTTCTTAAGTTTGCTATACCTTTGGCTGTTACCCCCATTTCTCCTCGTTTCACACTAATTTGTTGAAAAAATCTTACTGATCCTTCTCCAAATTCGTTATCATCTAGACTAAAGAAGGAATAACTTTTTCCTTTTACTTCTTCAAATATTTTTTCAAATGCGACTTTAATTCCTTTATATCCTTTATAGATTTGTGCTGTTTCTTCTTCATAACTTCCCAATACGTTTTCAATTTCTAGACTTAATTTTTTTACTGCTTTTTCTTTTTCATTTAGTTCTTTCTTTTTAGTTTCTACATATTCGACTATGCTTTGGGGGTTGGTTGGTTGAAATTGTTTTATGCCCTCTTCAGTTACATAGCTAACAAACCCTTTTTTTATCAGTTTTTCTAGAATTCCATAAACTTTTGATCCGGAAACTGAAGAATTATCTATTATTGGTCCTGTTGAGGACTTACCGATTTTGATTAATGCTGAATAAACTTTTACTTCACCATCAGTTAATCCTACCTCTTTTAATAACGAAATGTCCACCTTACTCCCCCCTAGAGGGGAGAGAGTATTTAAATATTGTCCTTTATTACCTTATTTCAAGGGGACGAAATCGAGTGGGAGAAAGAGATGACCTTACGAAGAATTTTACAAACCACCGGAAAAGTAGTTGCTGCAACACCCTTAGTTCTAACAGGACTTGCCTTTGCTTATGGGGCAACACAAGTAACTGAACCTTCAGAAAAAGCACTAGGCATTATTGGTGCTGCACTTTATGGCAGCATTGTTGTTCGAGGACTCAACAAAGCTCGAAGAGAGGAAGAATACGTTCCAAACTATCAAATATGAGGACCAAAATGAAATTTACTATAACAAAAAAGATTGCCAAACATGGTTCGCAAGCAATAATCATAGTTCCAAGAATGTTAGAATCTTTTCTTAAACCTGGAACTTTGACAAAAATAAACATAGAGGTATTAAAATGAAATATATAATTATAATTTTAGCAACATTACTACTTTTAACAGCATGTAATACAACTAAAGAAGAAACAACCAACATAGGCGTTGTTGCTACACTTTCAGGATATGGTTCTTACTTGGGAGAACAAGAGATAAAGGGCATCACGCTTGCCCAAGATCACCTTAATGCTAATGGAGGAATTAATAATAAGCAAGTCAAACTAATTATTGAAGATTCACAAACTTCTGCACCCATTGCTGTTACTGCAACCAATAAACTTGCAAGCATAGATGAGGTTGAGTTTATTATTGGTGATGATTGGGGATCCAACACAGTAGTTATGTTACCGATAATCAACACAAATAAAATAGTTACGCTTTCGCCCAACTCTCCCTTGAAAGCAACCAGCAAAGAAGATTTTTTCTTTAAAACCAACCCCAATGCTGCTGATTTTATGAGAGTGTTAGCGGAATATGCACATAATGACTTAAAACTGAATAAAGTAACTATTTTAACTGCTAATAATTTTTATGCAAAAGAACATGGAGATGAGTTCGAAAACGCATTCATAGGATTAGGTGGAGAAATAATTATCGATATGGAAGTTGATATCAATAACAAAGATCTTAGAACTGAATTACTAAAAATTAAAAATTCGGACTCGGAAGCAGTTATGATTATTCATACAACCCCCCAAACAGGTGAAACTCTTAAACAAGCAAAAGAGCTAGGAATTAAAACTATTTGGTTAAGTCAGTTTGCAATGCAAGACAGCACATTAGTAAAAGGTTATGGTGATATTGTTAATGATTTAATCTATGTTTATCCTTATGAAAATGGGAATGACTATTTTGCTAATAGTTACAAAGCTAAGTACAACGAACTTCCAGACATGATTGCTGCTAGTTCATATGATTCCTTAATGTTAATAGCAGAAGCAATAGAAGAGGTTGGTGAAGATACAGAAGCAGTAAAAAACTACCTTTTACAAATAGAAAATTATGAAGGTGCTTCTGGTACTTTGTCTTTTGATGAAAACGGAGATGTCATGAAGCCCATTTACATCAAACAAATTAAAAATGGTGAATTTGTGGTGCTTAAATAATCTTCCACATTGCTTTAAAGAATTCTTTTTGTTTTTTTGCTATTTCTTTTGACTTAATCAGTACTCCACTTGGTTTGTCTCCCCAGGTGATTATTGCTAATTTATCATTACAAACTCCCTGATTTGCTGGAAGAGGTAAATCAGTATATTTCATTTCTATCCCTTCCCATTTACTAAACACGTTTTCTAATCTTTTTGGGGCTATTCCCTTTACTATTAGACCCTTATCTCTTCTTTTAGCTTGGTATCTTTCATAAAACTTCATTATTTCTTCATCATTCTTAAGATCTACAGAAAAAAATAGAAATTCATCTCCTTTTTTAGTTATACTTATTTGTTCATTCAATAAATTTATTACTCCCTTTATTCCTTGATACATCTCGACTTCTTCCTTATCTGCAACTACCTGTTTTGCTTTTAGTTCAGGCAATAGTTGTTCTATTTGTTTTTCTTTGTCTTTTACGTATATCAGGAAGTTGTCTGGGTCTGCAGCTGAATAAATTTTCCCTGTACCTTTTTTTACATAACTAACCAGTCCCTTTTCAATTAACCGATTAACACAGAAATGAAACACAGAATTTTGTACGCTTGTTTTTTCCAACACCCTTCCAGCAGACACACTCCCCAATTCAAGCAAAGCAAGGTATACTTTTATTTCTCCTTTTGTTAACCCTATATCTTCAAGTATGCTCACGTCCATGTCCTACAGTGTTGTAGGAGAAGTATTTAAATGTTACTATTCATTCCCTTTATTATAAGGGATAGAGATCGAGTGGGAGACGCAAATGAAAAAAGTAATGATTTTAGTACTCTTAACCATCATCTTATTTAGTGGTTGTTCTCAACAAGACAACCTTAAGTTAGGTGTTGTTGGCACTCTATCTGGTTTTGGTTCTTTTTATGGTCAGCAAGAATTACGAGGTGTTGAACTTGCTGTTGATGAGATTAATGCGGAAGGTGGCATCAACAACAAAAAAATTGAATTAACCGTCGAGGATAGTGCTTCCAACCCCACAACTAGTGTTTCTGTTATTCAGAAATTAATTAACGTAGATAAAACTAGTTTTGTTATTGGTGATTCCTGGACATCTACCACTGTTAACATGTTTCCAATTACTAATGAGAACAAAGTTATCTTAATATCGCCCATTGCAAGTTTGGATGAGTTAAGTGAGGATGATTTTTATTTTAGGACAGTTCCAACAATTAGAGATATGATGAAACCTTTAGCAGAGTATGTTTATAGTACTGGTGCGCGAAGGGTTGGAATAGTTCAACAACAGACTCAGTATGGTGAAGAACATACTCTAGATTTTAAAGAAGAGTTTGAAAGGTTGGGTGGAACCATAGTTAGTATAGAAAAAGTTTCACTTTCACAAGCAGATGTTAAATCTGAGTTGGTTAAGGTTAATAGTCAAAACCCCGACACAATCTTCAATCTTCACACCTCTAATGCTATGCTTGGATTGTTGATGAAACAAGCTAAAGAACTTGACATTAATGTAACCTGGATTGGTTCTTGGGGTTCAGAAAATCAACCGTTAATCAATACTCATGCAAATGCTGCAGAAGGTTTAACCTACCCATTTCCTTACCGGGCAAAAGATTCCGAATTTTCAATTGCTTACAAAGCTAAGTATGGTGAGATTCCTAGTTTAACTGCTGCTAACTCTTATGATGCAGTTAAGGTATTAACCCAGGCAATAGCAGAGGTAGGTGAAGACCCAGTAAAGGTGAAAGAATACCTGACTAGCAATACAGTCGCAGGTTTAACTTTCGATCAAAACGGGGACGTAAAGAAACCAATAATCATCAAGCAGATTAAGGACGGTGAGTTTGTTGTGATAGAATAACAACATTTATATTTTCTTTTCTTTATTATTCTCCATGCTAAACATAACCAATCTCAAATCAGGTTACAATAAGTTAGAGATACTGAAAGGCATTAACTTCCAAGTTCAACCTAATGAAATAGTGGCCATAATCGGTCCTAATGGTGCAGGTAAATCTACTTTACTAAAATCCATCTTCAACTTATGTACTATTTCTAGTGGCAAACTTATTTTTAAGGATAAGAATATTACTAAGCTTAAAACTCATGAATTAATTTCTGAGGGCATTAGTTACGTTCCTCAGGGCAGACAGGTTTTCAATAATCTTTCAGTTAAAGAAAATCTTGAGATGGGCGCGTATACAATGAGAGATAAAGCGGTTATTCAACGCAATCTTACAGATGTATTCACTAAGTTTCCTATTCTAAAAGAAAAACAGGATGATTACGCATTCACACTATCTGGAGGCCAGCAACAAATCTTAGCTATTGCTCGAGCACTAATTCAAAACCCTCAGCTTTTATTATTAGACGAACCCTCTTTAGGACTTTCACCAAAAGCTATGAAAGAAATATTTAAAATAATAAAAAAAATCAATCAAGAGGGAGTTTCAATCATAATTGTTGAACAGAATGCTAAACAAGCTGTTGAATTAGCTCATACGACTTACATTCTAGAAGATGGTAAGATTGCACTTAAAGGAGATAAAGATATTTTAAAAAATAAAAAAATTAATGATATTTATTTTGGTGGTCGTTAGTTCATAATCAGTTCTCGATCATCTGCTTCTACAACAACTAAGGGCATTTCTACCTCTCCAAAATCATTGAATGATATGTGTCCGTTTATTCCCTCGATTTCTATATCATACAAACCCGTTTTTGCATCCTGATTTTTTATTTGGTCAAGTACAAGTACAAGGTCATACCCGAATGGAGCTAAAAAGTCTGGTTCAACACTGAATTTGTTTTCAAATCGCTCACCAAAATCGCTTCTTCCTTTAACTAATGCCACAGGAGTTATTGCATAAACTTTGTCCATTAGACCAACTGATTTTTTTCTTACAAAGTCGCTTTGTATGTGCATTGTTGATACTACTGGAATGTCTATTCCCAACTCTTTTCGTTGTTTTAAGAAATTAATCAAGTGTGGAGGGTACCCAATCACATATATGGCATCTGGGTTCATCTTTTTTATTTTAGTTAATTGCGTTCTATAGTCTAGATCTGATTTTTGAAATTCTTCTTTCAAAACTACCTCGCCCTCAAAATCTCCATTAAGCAGTTCCGTCATGGTATTTCCAAATTCATCTAATACTGTTAACAAAGCAACAGTTTCGTATTCTTCTTGTTCCATGAATTTTAATGTTAATGCCATTTCTTCTTCGGGAAGAGGGTATTGTAAGAATGCATTCTCGCTCTTTCTTGTATAGTCTTCTTTAACTAGTGAGGTTAGAGAAGCTATTAGTGGAATGTCATGTTGATCTGCCAAAGTTAGCAAGGGTTGTGATACCTGTGCTTGTAAGGTAACAATAACATCTATATCTTCTGTATTCAACAAAGATGTTGTGGCGGTTACTGCCTCTTTTGGATCGGTTCGAGTATCTTCTATGTGGAATTCTACTCCCTGTAAGTTAAGTTCTTCTTTAGCTAATTCAATTCCATAGAGAAAGTCCTGTCCTACTGCTGCCCCAATTCCAGTTATTGGAATAACTAACGCTACATCTAGAGTTTCATCTTTTACAACATTTCCAGTAGTACAACCAACTAAACATAATAATATTAATCCTAGCAAGACATATTTCATTTTAATACCTCAATTTTTATTTCAGCCAGAGTGCCTGGTTTCAACTCGTGTTCAATAGCCCGCGGAATTACGATTATTGCTTGAGAGCCATGTTTGGCAATCTTTTTTGTGATTATTATTGGTTTCATTACTAATTAGAGAACACAGCCCACCATATTAACCTTTGTTGCCCTTTTTGGGAGAACGATTAGAAAGGTTTAAATATGCATGAACCAAACACCAATCATGAATATCCAAATCCTTAAAGAAATTGGATTAACTGATTCGCAGATTGCAGTATATCTTTCTTTACTTAATCTGGGTTCAACCAAGTCAGGAAGTATTATTAAGAGTACCAGACTTGCAGGGTCTGTTGTTTATCGTGCTCTGGATGAGCTAATTCAACAAGGCCTTGTTAATTTTGTAATTAAATCTAAAACTAAGTTCTTTTCTGCAACAGAACCTAAAAACATCATGCGTCTTTGGGAGGATAAGAAGAACAAGCTTTCTTCTTTAATTCCTGAATTAGAAGCCCTTGATTCTAATTCTAGCCTACAAGAAACTAAGATGTATGTTGGATGGAAGGGTGTTCAGACCGCGTTTAATTCTATTTTTACTATTTTACCAAAGAATGGCGAGTATCTTGCTTTTGCCTTAGGTGCAAATAAGAATGAACCCGATTCTGTTAAGATATTTTTTAAAAATTTTCATTTAAAGAGAATTGAGATGAAGTACAAAGTTAAGTTAATCGTTAACAAGTCTGATAAAAACGTATTTGATACTCGTTTTAAAAATGTTAAAAACTGGCAGATTAAATATGTTAATGATTTTGCTCCCAGAGGGATCGGAGTTTATGGCGATACAGTACTAATTGCCTCTTTTGATGACACGCCAATTGCAGTCATGATAACCTCTAAACAGATTGCCTCAACGTTTAGGTTTATGTTTAATGCCATATGGAATACTAAAAAAAATTAATTATTATAATACTGTCCACTTTCTAAATTAAGTATTTTCCCCTCAGTGATTTTCTTTACACATACAGGCATAATCAATTCACCATTCTCATCACTACTTACAATTCCAGTGTTAGCCTCAACACTTTCCAGAGCCAACATGTTTTGAATAAATTCTCCATCATTAGAAATATCAATAAACATTGCCAAATCATTTCCTAGTTCTGAGAAGAATCCTGGTTCACGTTCATAAGCAGCAACAAATCTTTTCTTATACTCTTCAGGAGTTCCATCTGTACAAAATGCAGTTGTATAAACTCCCTCTGCAGTTCCTTCTGCCAATCCAATTGCGTAGTCTGTTGCTATCGTTCCTAAAGATAATATTTGCACACCAACATTTAATTCTTCAACTTCCTTCAACACTTCTGCTAATTGATAGTCCAACCCAATTATGTAAAGTGCATCCATTTCCGTTTCAGCCAACTTTAACAATTGTGTTCTATATTCATAATCGGTGTATTGAAAGCTTTCCACTAAAGATACTTCACCACCCAATTCAACAATCTCATTCTCAAACACATTTGCATAACTGTATCCAAAATTATCTACAATATGTAATACTCCAAAACTTTCTAATTCTAATTCATTAACGGCATATGAAGCAATTAATGGTGCGTCTGAATCTGCGTTTGTAAAATATCTGAATACATATTCACTTTTGGCCGGTAATCCGCCAGTTGAAGATACAGTTAATAATAAGGGTAGTGAATCTTTATCTGCCAATTCGAGCACAGCTTCGTCTCCAACTCCAACTAAAACAATTGCATCCACATCCAATAATCTTAGTTGTTGATATGCGGATACTGCACCCACAACGTTTCCCTGGCTATCTTGATACACAACATCCAACCCAGAATCTAAATTAAATCCATCTTTAAAGTCTGTTCCAATAAATGCCTGGTTTCCAGAAAGTGGAGCAATTACTCCCACTTTAAAATCATTGGTTGAACTACATCCAACCAACATTACTAACATAATTAACATTATCCATTTCATTCGTACCTCTTCACTCGACTTCCCCCTTATACGTTTAACTAACCTAAAACAAGATATAAAAGGTATTTACCCCAAAAGGGAGCAGTAGTAAAAACATTTAAATACATCAACCAACCCCAAACTTCAATGAAAGACGCATTATCTAATTTAGGACTTTCTGAAAGAGAATCCAGTGTTTACTTAGCTTTACTTGAATTAGGTCAAACCACCACAGGACCATTATCTAAAAAATCTTCAATCCCAAATTCAAAAATTTATGAAGTTCTCAACTCGTTAGAGGAAAAAGGTCTGGTTAGTTGGGTTTTAAAAAATAATGCCAAACACTTCCAACCCTCCCCTCCAGAGAAAATTCTCGAATTATTCGATGAAAAAAGAAAGAGAATTAAAGAAGAGATTGATAATTTAAAGAAGCTCGAGACAAAAGAAAACAATTATGTTAAGATGTTTGAAGGATTAAAAGGTATGCGTAGTGCATTTATTGAAGCATTAATGGATCTTAAACCAAATCAGACAATTCAAGGATTTGCTACAGGAGAATCCAGTTCTGATGATCGCGTAAAACTTTTTTATGAGTGGAGTGGTGCTTTAAGAAAAGAGAAAAAGTTAATTTCACAACTACTAATTTCAAAGAAGAATGAAATTACATTCAAAAAACAACATAAAATAACCAATAACCAATATTGGCAAGTTAAGTTCACAGAAACCAATCTTCCAGGAGATTGGGGCATTTAGGGGGATAAAATTCTTTTACTTAATTGGGATGAACCATTTACTGCTATTCTAATAAAAAATAAAAATTTGGCTAAAGAATATTTAGACTTTTTCTTGTCTGCATGGTAATCACATCATTCCGTCCATTCCGGGCGGCATTTGTGGGGTTTCGGGTTTCCCTGCTGCGATTACATCATCTATTCGCAAGATCATTACTGCAACTTCTGTAGCTGAACTAATTGCTTGAGTTTTAATCTTCAAGGGTTCTATTACCCCGTTTTCCCAGGCATCCATTACTTTTCCAGTAAATACGTTGATTCCTGCCCATTTTTTATCTTTATCATGTGCTGCTTTCATTTCAGCAAGTACATTTATTGGGTCTAGTCCTGCATTTTCTGCTAGAGTATTTGGTATTACATCTAATGCTTCTGCAAATGCGTTTACTGCTAACTGTTCCCGACCGGATAAACTAGCTGCATATCCTCTTATTTCTTTTGCTAGTTCTGATTCGGTTGATCCTGCACCTGCTACTACCTTCCCTTCTTTTAGTGCTGCAGTTACGTCTCCAATTGCATCTTCTAGCGCTCTTTTAATTTCTGCAATAACATGTTCTGTTCCACCCCTAACCAGAATTGTTACTGTTTTGGGATCTTTACAATTTTTAATGTGAGTCATTTCCTCATCACCAATCACAACATTTTCAACTGTTCCTGCTTTTCCTAAATCAGTCTCACTTAAATCGTTTAGATTATTAAGTATTTTTCCACCTGTTGCTTTTGCTAATGCTTTCATATCAGATGCTTTAACTCTTCTTACAGCATATATCCCTTCTTTAGCCAGGTAGTGTTGTGCTAAGTCGTCTATTCCTTTTTGACATACTATTACATTTGCTTTTGATTTTATTACTTTATCCACCATTTTTCGTAACATTTTTTCTTCCATGTCTATGAAATCCTGCATTTGTGACGGATCGGTTATTGAGATTTTAGCGTCTATTTCTGTATTACGAACCTCTAAGGGTACATCTAATAATGCAATTCTGGCTTCCTCAACTAGATCTGGCATTCCAGAGTGTACTTTTTCTTTATCTATTACTATTCCACTTATTAATTCTGAGTCTTCTACTGAACTACCCACTTTTTTCTCAATTCTTATGTCTGATCTTTCAAACTTCCGATCATAAACACTTACTATTGCGTTAACTACAATTCCAGATAGAACTTGTTTTGATGCTTCTGCACCTTTTCCGGTCATTGCAGTTATTGCAATTTTTCGAATTATGTCTTCGTCTTTTATTGATATTTTTTCTGCTATACTTCCGAGTACTGCTTGTGCTTTTTCTGCTGCTTGCCTGTATCCTTTAGCTATAACTGTTGGATGAATTCGTTTTTCTAATAATCCTTCTGCTTGTTTTAGTAGTTCTCCAGCGAATACTACTGCGGTTGTTGTGCCGTCCCCAATTTCATCTTCTTGAGTTTTAGCTACTTCTACAATCATTTTAGCTGCAGGATGTTCTATTTGCATTTCTTCTAGAATTGTTACTCCATCATTAGTTACAGTTACATCACCCATAGAATCTACTAACATTTTGTCCATTCCTTTTGGACCTAATGTAGTTCGAACTGTTTCTGCAACTATTTTAGCTGCAGCAATGTTATTTTTTTGTGCTTTTTTCCCTGAATCTCTTACCATATCTTCTGATAGTACGAATATTGGTTGATTATTTTTATCTGCCATGTTTATCCCCCCTATATATACATAAGAAATGGCGCTTTATAAAGATTTCTTGCCTTGGAAAAATAGATCTTTATGCTCAGAACGTAACGAAGTGTAGTGATGTTGTAAAAAGATTATTGGTTTAGAAATTAAAATCTATCAATTAATGTATCGGGATTGTATGCTGGAAGTCCAATTATTGCTTCCTGTCCATTATTTGCATAAAACACTCTGGGAGAAGCATTAGAACATGCCCAAAACTGACATTGAGGAGTATTGCTAGCAACCTCGAGTCTAATTCCTAATTCTTGAACTAATCTTCTTGCTTCTGTACCTCTAACAATCCCATCTTCATTTTTATCTGCCCGTTTATTAAGATAGGCTGAAGCAATTTGTCGAACTTGTGGAGTAATATGATCATAAGCAATGCCTTTGCTAAAAAGAACTCTTAACTCGTTAACAGCCAAGCCACAAGCAACAATAGCCCCAACACCACACAATCTTAAAAGAGTTTTTGAAGAAAAAAGTTCGTTTTTAAATCCTCTTCTTTCAGAACTACCTGGCTTATCAGACATAACAAATCAAAATTTAACTTTCTTTAAAAAGATTATCAAAGTAGATTAGAACATCATAGAAAACCTTATAAACAAAATAATCAATAAATTATCATGCAACCAATAATTGAACTTAAAGATGTTTGGAAAATTTACGAGATTGGTTCTGTTAAAATTAATGCTCTTCAGGGAATTAACATTAAAGTAAATAAAGGTGAATTTGTTTCAGTTCAGGGTCCAAGTGGATCAGGCAAATCTACCGCACTAAACATGCTTGGCAGTTTAGACATTCCAACAAAAGGCACAGTATACTTAGATGGTCATGACATTTCTAAACTTACCGAATCTAATTTAGCTACCATACGAGGAAAGAAAATAGGATTTGTCTTTCAGCAATTCAATCTCATAAACACTCTCACTGCTAAAGAAAATGTTATGCTGCCTATGATATTTCAGGGAGTTGAAAAAGAAGAAAGAGTAAAAAAAGCTGAAGAATTATTAAAGATTGTTGACCTACAAGATCGTATGGACAATCGACCAACAGAAATGTCCGGTGGTCAGCAACAGCGTGTTGCTATTGCTAGAGCATTAGCTAATGATCCTGAAGTTATTTTAGCGGATGAACCTACAGGAAACCTAGATAGTAAGACAGGAGTTAGTGTTATGGATTTTCTTCATAAGTTAAACAAAGAGGGTAAAACAATCATAATGGTTACTCACGATGAATACACTGCTAAAAACGCAGATAGAATTGAGTATTTAGTTGATGGTGAAATAACTAAAACAGTTAAAAAATAAAATCAAAAAATATATAAAGGAATAAAGAGGAAAGAAAACTATGAAAAAATTATTACTATTCGTTTTAATCAGTTTATTTATAATAACCTCAGTTTATGCTGCAGAAACTAGAGTACTAAGTGGGAATAGAATTGAACTTTCACTTTACTCACAAAGTCCTGAACCTGTTCAGCCAGGCAATTATGTTGAATTAAGAGTTAAGGTTGAAAATACCGGTGTTGATATTCTTAAAGATTTTAAAATTGAGTTAATAACAGAATATCCCTTCTCATTAGACATTACCGAACCTAGTTTAAAAGAATATGGTAACGTGCCAAGTGGCGTTAATAGTGATCAAGCTATAATTGCTAAATGGAAAAAGGTTAGGGTTAATGAAAATGCTGTTGAGGGTTCAAGCAGAATAAATGTGAGATATAAACACGGTACTGATGAATGGGTTTATCAAACTCTTTACATTGATGTAAGAACTAATGATGCAATCTTAAATATTAAAGATATAACTACAATTCCAAAACAAGTTTCTCCTGGACAACCTTTTGAACTAAATATTGAAGTAGAAAACAATGCTGACACTTTCTTCAGAATGGTTAAATTTAAGTTAGACACCTCTGATTTTTTAACTTTAGGTTCTTCTGATGAAAAATATATTAAAGTGCTTGAGGGCCAAGAAACTGAAAACATCACATTTAACTTGATCTCACAAGGAGATGCAGATGCTGCATTATATGATATTCCTTTAAAAATTACTTATGAAGATAATGAGGGTACTGCTTATTCTAAAAATACCTCTTTTGGACTTATCATGTTAGAATCACCTCAATTAATCAAGAACATTGAGGAAACTGAGATTATTTCTTCTGGAGATAAAGGTACTGTTTCTATTTCTTTATCAAACATAGGTGTTGATGAGCTTAAATTTATGAAAGCTACGTTACAAGACACTGAAGATTATAGAGTTATTTCAACAAGAGAAGTTTATTTAGGAAATATTGATAGTGATGATTTTGAATCCGCTGATTTTGACGTAATTGTTAAGAGTAAAAAAGATTCCGTTCCTCTTTCACTTTTATTAGATTATAAAGATAGTTTAAACAATCCTCATCAAGAAAATGTTACATT
Organism: Candidatus Woesearchaeota archaeon; assembly: GCA_018653365.1. Lineage (GTDB taxonomy): Archaea > Nanobdellota > Nanobdellia > Woesearchaeales > JABIAG01 > JABIAG01. The sequence continues at coordinate 248,459 of JABIAG010000001.1, read as the reverse complement.
AAACCTTCCATTATATTCTTCCAGTGAAGCTAAAATGTTAGGTCTTAAAAGTGCAGGAAATCCTATTGGAGGATATATTGGGTTTGTCTTCCTAATCTTCTTAATCATATTCTGGCTTTCAATGCTATTTGATTTGTTACAAAAGAAAATGGTACGATACAGAAAGATTGTTTGGATAATTGTTCTGGTCATTACAACAATCTTTGGAGCCCTAGCATATTATTTCATGATTAAGAAACGTCATAATGCTTAGCGATTTTTTCAACATAATAATCAAGAATTTAACCAACCGAAGTATGAGGAGTTGGTTGACCCTATTAGGTATTTTTATTGGTATTGCTGCGGTTGTTTCTTTAGTTGCTTTAGGTGATGGATTAAGAGCAGCAATTACTGAACAGTTTTCTGATGCTGGAACAGATAAATTAATTATTCAAGCTCAAAATGTGGGTTTTGCTCCCCCTGGAAGTACTGCGGTTAATAAGCTTACAGTAGATGATTATGAGGCAATAAAGAAGATTAGGGGATTTAAGGTTGTTGCCTATCGTCTCTTAAGGTCTAGCAGTTTAGAATTTTCTGATACTAAAACATTTAGTTTCTTTATCAGTATGCCTGAAGGTAATGAGGAACGAAAACTTGTTGAAGATGCCATGAGTTTGGAACCGATTGATGGGCGGATGTTAAAAACAGGGGATAAGTACAAACTTGTTTTGGGTTATAACTTTTTTAAAAATGATATCTTTGATAAAAAACCTAAGATTGGAAATAAAATTTTAGCTAATGGAATGGAATTTGAAATCATAGGTTTCTTAGATAAAATGTCTAATCCACAATTTAATGGTATTGTTTTAATTAATGAGGATGCAATGGTTGATGCGCTCGCATTAGATGATAGTGTGGACATTATTACTGGACAGGTCATTAATGTTAATGACATTGACGATGTTGCTGAGCGAGTTAAAAAAGAATTAAGAAAAAGAAGAGATGTGGATGAAGGTGAAGAAGATTTTAGTGTTGAAACACCTCAACAAGCTGTTGAAACATTTAATTCCATTTTAGATGTTGTTCAGGCAGTTATTGTTGGCATTGCTGCAATTTCGTTACTAGTTGGAGGAATTGGCATTGCTAATACTATGTTTACCTCTGTTTTAGAAAGAAGAAAAGAGATCGGTATTATGAAAGCGATTGGTGCGCGTAATAACTCAATTATGACCTTATTCTTACTTGAATCTGGAACTCTAGGTTTGGTTGGAGGAGTTTTAGGCGTCGTATTAGGAATTATTTTTGCTAAACTTGTTGAAATTATTGGAAATAACTTTTTAGCTGAAGGATTAATTGTTGCTCGTTTCAATCCTTTAGTTATTATTGGTGCATTATTATTTGGTTTTTTAATTGGTACTCTTTCAGGAATTATTCCTGCCAGACAGGCGGCGGGTTTGCCTCCTGTGGATGCCTTAAGGAAATAGAAAATGATTGATGAATTCATTAAATTAAGTATTGGAACGTTAAGAAAGCGTAAGTTACGTAGTTGGCTCACCATGTTAGGAATTTTTATTGGTATTGCTGCTATTGTTTCTTTAATTTCATTAGGGCAGGGTTTGAAGATTTCTGTTGAAGAAGAATTTGCAAAGCTTGGTACTGACAAATTATTAATTCAGGCTAAAGGCGGGTTTGGTCCTCCTGGTTCTGATCTGTCTACTAATTATTTAGCTGATGACGATCTCAGGGTTATCGAATCTGTTTTAGGTGTAGATGAAGCCGCAGGGTTGTTATCTGGAAGCGTAAAGGTTGAGGCAAATGATAAAGTTAGATATACGTATCTTGCTGGAATGCCTACTGATAAGTCTCTTAGTTTAATTAAAGAATTTATGTACTTTAAGGTGGAAGAGGGTCGAGAACTAAAAGATGGCGATAAACATAAAGTTGTGTTGGGTAATCGTATTGCTAAAGGAGATCTGTTCAAACCTAACTTAAAAATTCGTGACAGAATTGAATTAAATGGTGAATCATTTAAGGTTGTTGGAATTTATGAGGCGATTGGTAGTAGTCAAGATGATTCATCCATATTTATCAGCGAAGACGCATATCGTGAATTATTAGATGAAGATGATAAGTGGGACATTATTATTGCTAAAGCTTCTCAAGACCCTGATGTTGTTGCTGATCGTATTGAAAAAAAATTAAGAAAACATCGTAATGTAGAAGAAGGAAAAGAGGATTTTGAGGTTAGTACTACTGCAGAATTTTTAGATGCGGTTACTAATGTTTTAGGAATATTGAATGTTTTCCTTGTTGGAATTGCTGGAATTTCTTTAATTGTAGGAGGTATTGGTATTATGAATACAATGTATACCTCTGTTTTAGAACGTACTCAGGAAGTAGGTGTTATGAAAGCTATTGGTGCTAAGAATCGTGATGTTTGGGCTATTTTCTTGATTGAGTCAGGAATTCTTGGCTTTTTAGGGGGATTAATTGGAGTTATTATTGGTGTTGTTGTTGCCAAACTTGCTGAGTTTATCATTGCTCAAACAGGAAATTCGATTATAAAAGCGGCAATGCCCTGGTGGTTAATTGTTGGAGCATTATTGTTCTCATTTTTAGTTGGTGCTGTTTCGGGTGTTGCTCCTGCATATAGAGCGTCTAAATTAAAACCTACAGAAGCATTAAGGTATGAGTAAATCTTATAAATACCTCAAAGTTTTATTTAATTAATGAAAGTAATTTTAGTTAGACATGGTGAAACAGAAGAAAATAAAAAGGGAATTATGCAGGGTCATATTCCAGGCAAACTTTCTAAATTAGGTATTGAACAAGCCAAAAGACTTGCATTTAAATTAAAAGATGAAAAGATTGATTACATTTATTCTAGTGATTTAGATAGAGCAAAGGATACTGCTAAAGAGATTGCTAAATTTCACACAAAAGTTAAAATTGAATTAGTAAAAAGCTTGCGAGAAAAGTTTTTAGGAAGTTGGCAAGGAAAAACACAAAAAGAACTTGGCTTTTCAAATAATAAAGTCATCCCTTGTCCAAAAGATGCCGAAACTACTGAAGCAATGTTTAATCGTGCAAAAAACTTTTTAGATAAACTTTTAGAAACACATAAGAACAAAACGGTTTTATTGGTGGGTCATGGAGGCATAAATAAAGCTTTAACAGCAGCCATAACAAATAAAACTTCAAATGAGGTAAAAACAATTGATAATTTTCACAATACCTCTCTTTCAATATTTGAACTTGATGAGAATAAAAACCACAAAATTAATTTGTTTAATTGTATTAAACATTTAGATTGATTATTTTTTTCTTTCTTTTTGTGAATAAAAACATCGAAATCTTTAAAACAAGTACTTAGTTCTTACCTGATATGTCATATGTTCCAAAAATGTACAGACCAAGGTTTAGGTTAAGAAGTATTGGTGAAGCAACAGAAGGTTCGCAATCTGTTTTTCTTGAGTTTAAACCCGAAGTTACGTTAGTTGATGCCACGGAGGAAATAACCTGGTTTTATTCTATGCATACTGAAAGCGATAAAGTTCCTAGCGGTATTCAACCAGGAGGTGCAAGTGCATATTGTAGAATTGGTGATCAAGGAAGAGATCCCTCTCTTAAGGTTTGGGCTGTAGAGCCAAGACGTGAAGCTAATCAGTTTAATTTAATGAAAGAAAGAGCAATTACTCAAGAGGAGTTTGATGCTTTTACTGCATATCTTTCTGAAGTAACCAAACCTAGACCTAGACGTTAGTTTTTCTTTCTTGTTTTTCTTTTGAAGAATCTGCGCATAAAGCTTCTAAACTAAAACCTACAGAAGCATTAAGGTATGAGTAATCATCCCCATAACAACTTTGCATATATTCTAAATGAATCTGCTACTTGTTGATTTTGTATTATTACAGAAAATGATTTTTCTTGGTTAATGCCAATTGTTACTGTGTCTGCATAAATTTCTATCCATGCATGACTTGTCATTCCTTTTGGCATATAACGTACCTCACTTAAAGGATAAGAAGCAGATACTTTACCATGTTGTAATGCATTTTCATTATACAAGAACTTGCATTTTATTCCTTTTGAATATCTTCTTTTGTGATATTCTTTAAAGTATCTTGACATCATTCCCGCATAAGGTGTTGTTGCTATCCCAATTATCCACATCTCATCTCCTTTTTGCATTATTTTCAGAGTTCTTTCTCTTGCGGTTTGTATTCCTTTTAATCCGTCAAAGACTTGTGCGGTTTCATTTGTTATTGCACTTCCTTTTAGTAATGCTAGTTCAGGTATTAATTCACTTAAACTATTTTCTTGTTCTTTTAGTTTTTCCTCTTTTTCTTTTAGATAATCTAACAACCTATCCGGAGTTGCAGCTGAAAAATGCTTTACATTATTCTTAACTACATGACTTACTAATCCTTTTTTTGCTAGTCTATCTAAAACATAATATACTTTTGATACTGATATACCAGATTCATCTACTATTGGCCCTGAAGTTGTCTCACCTAACTTTACTAAAGCTAAATATACCTTTATTTCTCCATTTGTCAGTCCTAATTCTTCTAATGGCTTAACATCCATAATCAAATTAATCGTCTTAACTATTTAAATCTTTCTTCTTTATCCCCCCAAGGGGAGAATAGCATTTAAATACTACAACCACTACACAGTAATAAACGAGGTAAACAAAATGAACGCATTCGGAAAAACAAGACCAGAAATAAAAGAAATACTAACAGATTCAGAAGTTAGTACATACATTAACAACACGTTAATAACTGTTTTAAAAACATTAGATATTGAAAATCCAAAAGCTATTGTAACCCAATTACTAACTCTTGCAAAAAAACCAAAATTAGAATATGAAGAATCAGCACATGATTTACTGACTGAAAGAGGAGTTACTAAACAAAGAATTGCTGAAAAACTAAGTGGTAGAGCAGATTTAATTGTAAGACAAATTAAACCATATCTTAAAGGAACCTCAGTACTTGATTTTGGTTGTGGAGATGGTAAAGTTGGACATATTCTCTCAAAAGAAGGTTACAATGTTACTTTGACAGACATATATGAACATGATCACATTAAAGATACTAATTTACCCTTCCAGATATTCAAACAAGGCGAACAAGTTACATTAGATCAAACCTACGACAATATTTTATTACTAACTGTTCTTCACCATAGTGATGACCCAGTTAAGACTTTAAGAGATGCAAGAAGATTACTAAACCCAAATGGCCACTTAATTGTAATTGAATCTGTTTATGGCATAGAAGCAAAAAAAGGAACTCAAACAGAAACAGAATTCACCCATCTTAGTTCAGAACAACAAAGAAGAGCTAACATTATTTTTGACCATTTTTATAATCGAATAATCCATTTCAGGAGAGCAAACAAAGTTAATGTTCCTTTTAACTTTAACACTCCTGAAGAATGGAATAATTTAGCAAAAAAAGAAAGCTTAGAAGAAATTACAACAAAAACATTAGGTATTGATCAACCCACAGTTCCAGAATATCACACATTACATGTTTGGAGATGCTAATGTTTTTTCTTTTTCTTTTCCAATAAGAACAATATTTCAACTAAGAATATTTTCTTTCAAATCTTTCAACTAATGCCAAGGTAAAAAGTTCAGGTTCTTTTACCGCATCTCGCATTTGATCATATTCATCTTCGGTTAATTCCCTTCCAGTATGTTCGACAAATTGTCTTTCTAGGATCAGTTCTGCTTGATCTCTTCCTCTTAATACTTCAAACGTTGTTTTTGGTTGGGAACATGCATCAACTTCAACAGGCAAACTTGCGTGTCCTTCATATTTTAACCTTAATCTTTGAGTAACATCAAACATGTCTATGTTTTCTCCAGCAAAATATTTTCCCCAAGCTTGAAGTGATTCTAAAGCAAACATTGCATACGGTAAATCGTTTAGTGCATCTGGACCCTTGCTTTGAACTACCGCCACAAGCCTACTTGCCCTAGGAAGATATTCATTCACTCTTCTTGTTCTTTCTGCTCTTGAAGACATAAATTTTAAGAAATTAGTTGATATTTTAAAGCTATCTCTTCTTTTTCTTTCTTTTACCCTTACCTTTTTTTCCTTCTAACAAGAACAACACACCAACTAAGAATACTGGCCCAGCTATTAAAAGTAAAGATATGGGATCTTTATACAGGTTAAAGAAGACAACAAACACACATCCCAACAATACAAACGCCCAGCCACCATATTCTGGTTTTTTCCAGGCCCAAACCGTAATTCCAATTAATATAAAAGTGGGAATTAAATGTATTACAAATCCCAAAATCATTTTCCAGAATCCAGATCCATCAAATGCATCTAGAGCAAATAAACTAATAAAAATTATAAAAATAATTGCCAATATTCGCGGCAACCAATAATTTATCTTTTTGTTCATTTAAGTTTTCCAAAGGGAAATGGTCTTTTGTCTTTTACAAAAGTTAGGTACCTAATCATTACAAAAAAATTTCTGTTCCATATATCACAAAACTTTGCAATATCATTTATTTTTTTACCAGTTATTATTACTACTATCCATTGCACTATTACTAAAACTCTTACTAGTATCATCCACACTCCAAATATTATTCCACTAACAATACAAACCAGAATTCTCATTAATGCTTCTAATCGTTCTTTTTTTGGGCTCATTTGTTCACCTCTTTCTTTTTTTAGTTTATAGCTTATTTAAATTTATCGAAAACACAAATTTAATAAAGAAACCTTCTCTTAATTAAGAATGAAAAACTTAATCATATATGCACACCCAAATAAGAAAGGACATAATGGTTTTTTATTAGAACAAATAAAACAACGTTTAACAGATTATGAAGTTATTGATCTTTATAACATGAAGTACAATCCGGTTCTTAGTGATGAGGAGTTGTATAGTAAGAAACCGTTTAAAATTAATGCTGACACTAAGTCGTTTCAAACTAAAATTAAACAAGCTACGAACTTAATCTTTATTTATCCTTTGTGGTGGGGTACTATGCCTGCTATTTTGAAAGGATTTTTTGATAAAACGTTCACAACAGGGTTTAGTTATGAATTCAAGAACAAAATGCCTAAAGGATTACTTAAAGGTAAACGTGCAAGCGTTTTCATTACTACTGGTGCTCCGAAATTTCTTTCTATTTTTATGGGACGATTTAAGAGACATATAAAAAAGGACATATTACAATTTTGTGGTATTAAAACAAAAGTTTTCCCAATTGGTAGTTGTTTTGTGTTTAATGATAAACAAAAAGTTAAAATTCAAAGATTGATTAGAAAGGTTTTAAAAAATGGTTAAGAAAAAGGTTAAGAAGAGATCTAAGAAGAAGTGTATGTCTTTAAAAGAGACTAAAGCTTATCAGCATACGTTAGAGTTAAAGAAGAATTTGCGTGCTCATAGTGTTACTGCATTAGTTGCAGCTTTTGGTTTTGTTATTGCTTTGTACTGGAGAGATATTATTAACGAAGGTGTTCAAAAAATAATTGCTGCCACAAATTTAACTGGAGGTGGCTTTATTATTAAGATAGTTGCTGCAATCTTGGTTACAGTGGTTTGTATTTTTGGTATCTTTATTGTTTCTAAATGGGAAATTAAAGAAGAGGATTAGCTTTTTAAAAATCAAAGCATTACTTTTCTGTATGAACATTATTGAAGAAGCGAAACAATTTTTTTATAGTACTATTCCCGAAGATGCTCCCATCACTCTTAAGGCTCACCTAGAGGGATTTGGATCAACTTTAGGTTATGTTTTAATTAGTCTTGAAAATTCTAGCGTAATTAATGAAGAACTTGTACGGGCAGGTATGTGGTTGCATGATTGTGGACATTATCCTTTAGAAAATGAGGTAGATCATGCCATTAGGGGTGAAGACCGTGCTAGAAGTTTTTTAAAAAATCAAGGTTATAATGCAATTTTAACCGAGGACGTTTGTCATTGTGTTCGTGCTCATAGAAATAACGATGTTAAACCCACCACTCCTGAAGCGAAGCTTATTGCTGGTTGTGATTCTTTAACTCATTTAATTTTTGCTCCCTATGTAGATATGGTTCGTATAGGTTTAGAAACTGGAGTTAAATCATCTGCACTAGAAAAATTAGAAAGAGATTGGAGAGATATTTGTTCTTTTCTTCCAAAAGATTTAACAATTCAATTTTCGCCACATTATCGTACCTGGAAAAACTGGATAGAATTAAGAGAATCCGGCTCGAATTAACCCATTTCTAATTGTTTTTTAATCTTTTCAGCAGTTTTTTCACCAATTAATAATTTTAATTCGCCCAAGCCTACATTCTTAAGTCCGTTAAGATCTTTAACGCCATTATTGTAGAGTTTTCTTGCACGACCCTTTCCAATTCCTTTCAACCGTACCAAAGGCATCAATTCCTCTTTAATTCCATATTTCAGCCTAACTCTTAGCTTAGTTAATTTAGATGCGTCTTCTTTTAATAGAGAAATTTTACTTAATTCAATACAAGAAAATAATAACCAGTCTGCAATGTTTAACTTATATTTTATTTCTCCTGGTCGTACTCCAAACTTTTCTAATAATTGTTCTTCGCTAAGTTCATTTACCCATTCTTCAAAGAACCATGCGGTTTTAACAGAGTTTTCAAAGTCTTCAAATTCGTCAAAGAAGCCATCTTCAAGCAAATTCTCCTCTGCTAATGCAATTCTTTCTTGAACTTCATCGTACTCACTTTTTTTAACACGCAATAAAGGTCTCATTTCAAGGGTGTGACTTATCAACTGTAAATATGAAAATTCGGTTTTGTTTTGTTCTCGTTTCAATCCCTCAACTAACTTATTTGCTGTTAGTGGATCTAAATACAGTTCTGCCACTCTTTTTCCTAGCAAGGTTATAGTGTATTTTTCATCAAGTGCATCTGCAGAAACAAAATCTCCTTCGCTTGTTCCATTTACAAAGCCCCAGTCTTTTAACATTTCTAGGACTCGAATCAGTAACTCTTCTATTTTTTTTAGATCTTTAAATTGGTGTGCAAAAAATGTTTTTTCAAAGAATTTCATCATATCTGCTTTGCTTCGTACCATTCCTGAAGAGATTAAAGATAATACATACATTCGTAATACAGGTTCTGCTGCCAGCTTAGAATAAATATTTTCTACCTCGCCATGCAGATACTTTTCCATTAATTCCTCTTTTTGCGCTTCAGTACTAGCTATACATATTGCTTCTCCGTAATCGTCATAACGAGGTCTTCCAGCTCGACCTGCCATTTGTTCGTATTCTAAGACAGGAATATAATCCATTCCATGATTAGTGTATCTTTTCAAACTTGTTAATATTGTTCTAAATGCGGGCATATCAATTCCTGCAGAATTATGAACAAAAAACCCTTCGGCAACAAATAAATGGTCATTTTTTGGTTTATTTGGTAAAACCATATCATAAACATATTTTTCAACATCAACAAGTTTGACTTCGCGAACAATATCCCAAAAAATATTTCCTTCAAAATCAGAATCTCGCCAGTTTCCTCTCAAAACAATTTCTAACTCTTTTGAACAAATTGGGCATTTCATTAATCGTAAAAATTCATGAGTTGATTCATTCTTAACTAAAATATTCTTATAAATCCAAGTACCAATTTCATTTAAGCACCATATCCATTCAGTCTTGCTTTTACTACCTATTCTTCTTTTTTGAATTAATTCATAATGATGATTCAATCGGCAAGTGTTCTTCCTTGGTTCGTGTTTCAATAACTTTTTCAACTCTCTTGAACCTAATTCTTCATTTTTACCCAACAAAAGTATTATTTGTTCTTTTATTTTACCCCAGTTCTTTTGTTCTTTTGTTCTTCCACCAAACAAATCTTTATATATTTTGTATTGACAAGAAGAGCAAGACACATAAAGATAACTTGAACAAATTCTTGCTACAACATTAATTAAAGATTCTTGCTTTCTTTTTATATGAAATCCTATAAACTTATAGAAGTCTAAAATACTTTTTTTATTAAGAATGGTTAGTTCTAAATGAGGCAAAGTATCATATTCTTTTTCATAAATACACATTTTACCTGCAGGTCTTATTCTTATTCTTGAAACTATGCCAAATCTCAAAAGGGATTTTTGTATATTTTTTATTAGTTTTTCTGAGATATTACTAAATCCTACCGCTCCTTTTTTTTCAACATAACCATCTGTATCAAATAATCCTTGAAGTAAAAATTTTAGTTTATTTAGATTGCCATACAATAACTGATTTGCAATGTGCTTTTTAATGCCTTTTTCTACTCCACATCGTACTAAAAACTCTCTGAACCATTTATTTTTGCCAAGCACTAATTGGGAAGTTCCCCCAAAGTTTTTGGATTGTCTAACAGAGATATTTAGTTTTTTACATGCACAAGTTATCTTAAAAAAAATTTCTTCATCAATTCCAACAATACAAGGACTTCCTTTATATTTAATTTTGTCATCAAACGTTTCTATCCCCGAATAACCATCTCCAAGCATTGCTCCAATCAGATAAAATTCATCTTCAGTAAGTTCTCTGTTTTCAACAGGTAATATGTTATCTTTAACAAAATTGGATAAAAAAGCTTTTTTTTCTTTAATCGCAATCTTGCTTAAAGTTGCGATTTTGTCTCCTTTTTTTACCTTAGAAGCTTCAATCAGTACTTTATTACTTCCACGTTTGACAAACATTTTATGCTTAGAAGTAACTTTAATTGAATATCCCGCAACTGAAGAAATTTGTATAAGTTTAGAAAAATTTTCAATCTTTTGAACTTTTTGAGCTTTCATCTTCACTTGGTTAGATGAAAGGACAAAAAGAGGATTGGAAATGCTAAACTTTTTTATTTCAGTTTCATTCATTTCATGCCAAACTTTTGCATCTCCAGACAAACAAAGTGTTGGTGTACAACATATTATTCTTATTTCTCCACTTCGAAATGCATCTTCAACTAACTCTTTTTGTGCTTGATCTAGTCCTGCGTGATGAAATGCTATTCCTTTAACTACACAACCGGCTAGTCTTTTACATTGTTTAGTGGGGGTGGAAAGAACATTTAATATTTTTTCCGCCAAAGAGTCAAAGTTTCCTTTACATTTCTTACTTATTTCTTCTGCTTGTTTTTCTGCACTAGGTTTACTATTTACAAATACTAATGCTTGCTTCCCTCGTGCAATAGTATCTAACGCTATATCTATTACTGGGCCATATTGTTGGCTTATCTTCTCTTGCATGTTTAATTAATTTTTTTATGATTTAAAAGGATTTACTATTTTTAAAATAATTCATTCCATCGCATTCTTGTTTTTCCTGTTAATCTTTTAAGAAAATCATAGGATTGTGTATCATATGAAAAATAACAAGAGATCATTATTTCATATTCTTCTTCAAACGAATTTCTAATAGCATAAATTTCTTCTTGATGTTTAAATAATATTAAATTTCTTCCTGGTTTCATTTCTTGTGGAGGATTCCATTTTTGTCTTTCTTCTTCTGTTGGTCTATGAATTATAAAAAATAAATCTAAATCAGAACTTTCATGCGCCATTCTTTTTGAAGTACTTCCAAAAACATAGGCGTCTACAAAAACATCTTCAAATCCAGTTCGTACTCGACTAATAAATGCTCTTGCAATATTTAATCTTATGTCAGTGGGGGTCATGAAATTTAAAGAATGTTGATATATTTTAAAAGGATTTCTAAAAATCATAAATATTTCCCCTTTCTGAAACCTTTGGTCATCAGAAATATGTTATTTCTGAAACCTTTTTATACCTTGATCAATTCAAGGTAGTATGAAAGAGATTAATAAAATTAAACTGATCAATCAGTTAAAGAGTGTTTATAGAGCTACATCTGTAGAAGGTCGAAAAGAGAGTTCAGCTGAACATTCTTGGAGTTGTTTATTGCTTGCAGATTTTTTTATGCCTAATAATCTTAACAGATTAAGGGTTCATGAATTGTTGATGTATCATGATTTAGTGGAGATTGAAACTGGAGATGTTCCTTTGCTTTCTGAAGAGGTTAAGGAAGATGAAATTAAGGCAGCAAAAAAGTTGAAATCTTTATTTCCAAAAAAACTTGCCGATAAGTTTTGGGATTGTTTTGTTGAGTTTGAAGAAAGAAAGACTAAAGAGGCTAAATTTGCTAAAGCTATTGATTCTTTAGACCCAGTTATTCATGAATTAGATTATAAAGAAGACTGGAAAGATTTTAACGCTGATTTTCTTATAAAAAAGAAAGCTCAATACTTTGAAGAGTTTCCTGAACTTAAGAAAATCTTTCTAACCCTAATCGAGTATATGAAGGTTGAAGGATATATTGATTAAAACACTTTTTATGCTTAAAACATAAACCTTTTAAATGCCAAAAGTAACACTGTTAACATATTAATGGAGGGAATTAAAATGGCTAAAGTTAAAGTTTATTCAACACCAACATGTCCGTATTGCGTTACTGCTAAAGATTTTCTTAAAGAGAAGGGCATTGAGTTCGAAGATTTAGATGTTTCTACAAATGAGACGGCACGAAATGAAATGATCGAAAAAAGTGGTCAGATGGGTGTTCCTGTAATCTCTGTTGGAGAAGATGAGCATGCTACTATTATTGTTGGTTTTGATCAACCTAAATTAGAGGCTGCTTTAAACATTAAAGAAAAAGCTGCTTAATTTTTTTTTATTTATCTTAATCTTATTACGTCTAAATTTCTAGGTGCAACAGTTTCTACTCTTAGAACTTTATGTACAGAACTTGCTAAATCTAAACATCTGGATACTTCGCCGTGATTAACCATTATCTTTCTTGGTTTTGGATCACATTTTTTTACGAAATTCATTAATTGTCCTCTTCCGCTGTGTCCGGTAAATCCTTCTAATACTTCAACTCTCATTTTTAGAGGGTTTACTTCTTGTTTCATACTATTTCCAAATGCAATTTCTTTTTCACCGTTTTGAATTCTTCTACCAAGAGAACCTGCTGCCTGGTAACATACAAAGCAAATTGTGTTTTTAGGATTGTCCATTAATTGTTTTAGGTATTCAACTGAAGGTCCGCCTACTAACATCCCTGAAGTTGCTAAAATTATACATGGTCCTGTTTCTTCGATTATTTCTACTCGTTCTTTATGGCTTCCTACTCGTTTAAAAATGTCGGATAAGAAGGGACTTTCATTTTTTTGAAATACTGATTTTCTTACTGTTCTTGATAAAAATTCAGGGTATGCTGTGTGAATTGCGGTTATTGCCCATACCATTCCGTCTATAAATACAGGAACTTTTGGCATTTTTCCAGCTCGCATTAAACTTTCTACGATTAGCATTACTTCTTGTGCTCTTCCAACTCCTAATACAGGGATTAGAACTTTTCCTCCTCCGTTAATAGTTTCTGTTACTGTTTTTCCTAAGAAATCTTCTGATTCCTCTCTTGAAGGAAGTACATTGTCTTTTCCACCGTATGTTGATTCAATCATCATAGTTTCTAATCGTGGAAATTTAGTAACTGCAGGATCTAGTAATTGTGTTTTTCCATATTTTTGATCGCCAGTGTAAAGGAAGTTGTGTAATCCATTCCCAATATGCATATGAACCATTGCGGCTCCAATAATATGTCCTGAATTATAAAGTGTAATTCTTACATCAGGAGTTATGTCTGTTACTTCTTCAAAACCTAATACGATTGTGTGTTTTACCATTTCTCGGATGTCATCCATTTCAAATAAGGGGTCTTTTCTATCTCCCTTCATTATTTTATGAAAGTCTATTGCAAGTAAGCTCATTACATCTCGGGTTGGTGCCGTACAATATACTGGACCTCTATATCCCATTCTAAATAACCAGGGTACTAAGCCTGAATGATCTAGGTGTGCGTGTGTTACTATAACTGCGTCTAATTCTTGTATGTTAAACTCAGGTGCTTCTAAATAAGGAAATTGGTGTTCTTTATCTGCAGGGTCTATCCCACAATCTAATAATACTCTTGATTCAGGAGTTTGTAAGAATAAACAGCTTCGTCCTACCTGTCTTCCTGCTCCTAATTGACTAATTCTAATCCATTCCTCTTTTTTACCTCGAACCCAGCCGTCATATACTCTATGACCTACTTTGTCTAAAAATTTTCGACGATAATCAGAATTTTGGTATAATACTCCTCGTACATTTTCGATTAATTCGCATCGAATAGTGGGTGTTCTTTTTATTAGTGGAGTCCAACCGGTTGCTTTTTTAATTTCTTTTAAAAGCATTCCTTGTTTTCCTATTGCTGTTCCTGGTTTTTCTGTTTCAATTATTACTTGTGATCTTTGTGGATCGAATGTTACTTGATCTGCTTTTGCTTCTTCAGGTAATATTTTATTTATTTCGATTTCTGCTTTTTCCATATCTAGAACCATTGAAGGATCATAGCGTAGCTCAATTCGTTTTTTAAATTCGTTAACTAAGTCCTTAATTACTCCTCCATTATCTAGAAAAAAGTCTTTATCTTTCGTGTAGAGCACTATGTTGGCTCCCTCGAATCCTGCGTCTGAGATTAATCTTTCAGAATTTGGTATTAATTTCAGTATTTCCTTTAATATATCCATTTTTAACGATGAGTTAGTTGTGCTAGAAGTTTTACTTCTGAGCTTTTTTAGATTTGAAAATAAAACTTTAAAGATTTACATCAATACTTGAATTTTTGTCAACTACTTTTTCTACTCCTTTCTCGGTTATTGAGAATATTGTTATTCCTCCACCGGATGCAGAATCTCTTTGTATTGCTGCATTTATTGATTTCGCTACTAATTTTTTTGCGTCTTCAACATTAATGTCTGGTTTGTACATTGTTTCTAGTACTCCCCAGGTAATTACGCTTCCGCTTCCTGAACAAACAAAATCTTTTATTTCGTCTACAGAACCGTCTGCGAATAAATCGTATAAATGAAATCCTTCTTTATCTTTTCCACCTAGTAAGAAGTGTGTTACTCCAGGTAACATTGAGGGTTGTCTTATATTTCTATAAACTAGTCCTCCCAATAAATTTGCACCCTCTTTTACAGTTACGTCTCGGTGTGTTCTTAATTTTTTTAGCTGAATTTCAGCCTTGATTAGTTTTACTAATAATTGTGCGTCTGCTACGCTTCCTGCTAAGGTTAGCGCCATATTATCTGATACCTGAAATACTTTATCTGCGTGCTTTATGGCAATATAATTACCAGTTGTTGCTCTTCGGTCTGCTCCCATTACAATACCATCCGAACAAACTAAAGCCACTGTGGTAGTTCCAGTTTTTAATTGATTTTCGTCCATTTAGTCCACCTTTAGAATCAGGTTATACAGTTAAAAAGTAGTAACATATTTATAAAGCTTTCGGAAATGCATTATTCTATTACTCGATAGCAGCGCGCTCTGCAAATTCTTTGTAATCTATTACAGAAGCTTGTGCACCAGCAAAATCTCCAGCATTCACTGCTGTTTTATATTCTAATGCGAATGCAGTCACAGATGGTCCGTCAACAAAAAAGTCAAAAGTTTCACCTTGTTTTGCTGCTAACCCCCATAGTTTAGGAAGTACTTCGTCTTCTAATTCAGATATTGCTTCTCCAAATCCACCATTAGCTAAAGAATGAGACAAAACAGCCATTCTATCCAAAGTCATTAACAATCTTCGTTTATCAGCCATATTTAACTAATAATATTAGTTCATTTATAAAGATAATTAGAATATGAGCCTGCGAGGATTTGAACCCCGATCAACTGGTTTCATCTCGGAAAAAACCGAAGCCAGCCGCACTATCCAGATTATGCTACAGGCCCATAAACAAAACTAATCCATAACTCTATATAAAGTTTAAGAAAAAAAAAGAAATTATTTTCCGGCTTTAGCATAAGCATTTCTTATTGCTCTGTGAAGACCTAATTGTATTAATGGTTTTTGTACAAGTACTGCACAATTTGTAGTTATCGCGTCATCAACATCAGCAAAGCGCTCTTCATCATAAGCACCAGTCATAAATACAACAGGGGTGTTATGACTTCGTTCTCTTAATGCTCGATAAACATCAACTCCTCCGGGATATTCTCTTCCACTAGCATTAGGAAACAAAACATCAATTACTGCCAAATCAGGTATTAATCCCATTTTTATGGCAGCAATGCCACTCCCTACTGAAGTTCGTAAAGTAACACTGTAATGCTCTCTTTCTAATAATTGTTTTATTACTCTTGCAACAGAACTAT
This sequence comes from Candidatus Woesearchaeota archaeon, assembly GCA_018653365.1. Taxonomy (GTDB): domain Archaea; phylum Nanobdellota; class Nanobdellia; order Woesearchaeales; family JABIAG01; genus JABIAG01. The sequence goes on along the minus strand of JABIAG010000001.1, from coordinate 232,255 downwards.
CATCATCTACAACCAGCGCTCTTTTACTTCGTAAAGGTCTCACCGGCATTTGTTCAGGTATTTTTCTTTGTCCACACACATATCTATCAGTCATTATCACTACCTCTTATTTGTTTATTTTTGTTGAGACCCGAATCGGTTTATAAAGGTTAGCAATTTTTGTGTTTGAATCACAAAAACTTTAAATAAGGCCGGTTCATTCCAGAAAGTATGAGAACTCATAAGAACAACGAACTAAAGAAAGAAAATATTGGAGATAAGGTTAATTTAGTTGGTTGGGTTCACACTCGAAGAGATCATGGTGGAATTATTTTTGTTGATTTAAGAGATAGATATGGTTTAACTCAAGTAGTTTTTGATCCCGAATTTAATTCTACAGTTATGGAGGCTGCAGAATCTTTACGACGAGAGTTTTGTATTGAAATTAAGGGCGAAGTTAGGGCTCGAAAAGAGGGTATGACTAACAAAAAGCTTCCTACTGGAGAGGTTGAAGTTTTTGCTGATACACTTAATATTATTAATAAATCTGCTGTTCCGCCTATTGAAGTTGATGATCGAGTTGAAGCAGGTGAAGAACTTAGACTAAAATATCGTTACTTAGACTTACGTAGACCTTTAATGCAAAAGAGATTGTTAAGTCGGCATAAAATCATTTCTGCTGCTAGAGATTTTTTTAACAAAAATGACTTTTTAGAAATTACAACCCCTATGTTAGTTAAGTCTACTCCTGAGGGTGCTAGAGATTATGTTGTTCCTTCCAGAGTTAATGCTGGCGGATTTTACGCCCTACCTCAATCACCACAATTATACAAACAGATTCTTATGATTTCTGGTTGTGACAGATATTATCAAACTGCAATCTGTTTGCGGGATGAAGATTTACGAGCAGATCGTCAACCTGAGCACATGCAACTTGATTTAGAAATGAGTTTTGTTACAAGTGATGATATTAGAAATATGGTTGAAAAACTTTTCAAACACATTTTCAAAGAGGTACTAAATAAAGAAATAACTGAGTTTAAGGTCTTTTCATATAAAGAATCCATGGAAAAATATGGTAATGACAAGCCAGACATTAGATTTGATCTTTTCTTAACTGAAGTTACTGACATTGTTATTAAATCTGATTTTGGTGTTTTCAAGGACATTAAAGCGGCAGGTGGAATTGTTAAATGTATCAATCCTCAAAAAGAGTTAGGAAGAAAAGAAATTGATGCATATATTGATTTCTGTCAGAAAAGCGGTGCTAAAGGTATGGCCTGGATGCGTGTTACTGAAAACGGATTAGAAAGTAATATTGCTAAATACTTTTCTGAAGATGTTCAAAAAGAACTTATTGCAAAAGTTGGAGCTAAACCAGGTTCGATTTTAATGTTTATAGCAGATAAAGAAAAAAAATGTAATGACATTTTATCTAGACTTAGAAATAAACTTGCTGAAGATCTTGAATTATACAATAAAGATGACTTCAAATTTTGTTGGGTTAAAGATTTCCCTTTATTTGCTTGGAACGAAGAAGATAAACGTTGGGAACCTGAACATCATATGTTCTCTATGCCAAATCCTGAATTTGTTGATAATTTTGAAACCTGCCCAGAAAAAGTCAAGGGTGACTTGTGGGATCTTGTTCTTAATGGAACAGAATTAGGTTCTGGTTCAATTAGAGTTACTAATCCTGAAGTGCAAAAAAGAGTTATGAAATTCATTGGTTTAAGTGAAGAAGAGGCTCAAACTAAGTTTGGGTTTTTACTTAATGCATATAATTATGGTGCGCCCTCTCATGGTGGAATGGGTTTGGGTGCAGATAGACTTATTGCTTTAATGAATGGTACTAATGATATTCGTGAAGTGATTGCCTTTCCTAAGAATAAAGCAGCTGAATGTCCAATGGATGAGAGTCCCTCCCCAATTGAGGATAAACAATTAAAAGATTTACACATCGAATTAGATGCAGTTGCTAAAGAAGCTCTTAAAAAGAAAGAAACTCAAGAACCCTCGAAATAGTTCTCATACATTTGCCGCAGTGGGACAATCTGGTACTCCGGTCGCCTCGAATCTTGCGTTCACACAAACGCAATGAAGATAGCGTCTTTCCGCAAGGATATCTCGGTTCGAATCCGAGCTGCGGCGTAATTTCTTTACGCAAAGAATGGATTCGTCCAGAACGTAGCGTTAGCGAAGTGATGACACAAATCTGGGCTGCGGCGTATTTTCTTTTATCACAATAGTTTTTTTAAACACATTAAACTTACTTTATAGTCATGAGTGATTGGTATCAAACTGTTGAGTTTTCTCCGGATGTTGAATTATTAAAAGGTCTTAAGCCAGGTGATCGAATTATGAGAGATGGGCTTGTTGAATTAGTTGTTAAAACAGGTCAAATTAGTGCAGGACCAATTGAGTATCAACTTTCTAGTGTTTGGATTTTTGATGAGTATTTTGAACATAAAGTGGTTAAGGACAGTCCAAAACGTATTGAAGCAAGAGGAGTTAACAAAAGTGTTAAAATTCGTACATATAGTTTGCTTAGAGATGGACGGGTATGGGATAAATGGGTTACTAAAGTCCATTGGCTTAACTCATCCCATCTTGAACTCAAATATCGAGACATAATTGCCAATCCGGAATTATTACGAACTAAAGAACAAACTTCAGATGCAGAAGTCTTAGAAAAAGCAATCGAGGATCATCCACCTGTTGAAGATCCTGATCGTTCAAATATTCGAAAGAGAATTGCAGAGTATGGAGCGTTGCATGGAGTTAATGTAACTGAAAATCATAAAGGGACAATGCCCTGGCTCAATCCTACAAATCCTTTTGGTGATCCAAATGAAGCTCAATCAACAGAAGGGTATGTTCCTCATCCTGAAAGTGAAGAAGAGGCTGCAAACAACAGGGTTATTGACTGGCAGGAAATATATCAATTAGAATCAGAGGGTAAAATATTTTTTGATCCTGTTTGGCGAACGACTCGAACAGGAGATTTTATTGAGTGTTGGACTAATGAGTTTGATCCAGATGCGGAACCAACTGCAGAAGATTTAGCGTTTTTATTAAATGAAGATATTAAATTAGATCAAGTTGAACCCTCACTCCCCTCAAACATTAATTTAGCATGGGATACTCAAGAAAAGTGTTGGTATAAAAAATAAAAAAATAAAGAAGTTTATTCTTCTTCCATTGTACCTTTTTCCGCAGATTTTTCAGCTTCAGAAGAGTTTTCTTCTGAATCTTTCATTTCGTAGTGCTCTTCCCAGTATGGATCTTCTATTTTTTTGAGATCTTCATCAAACTGTTCTAGGTCTGCGTGGTATTCGTCAGAATTTAGTGCATCTGTTGCTGCTTGATCTTCTCCTTTCACACCCTCACAAGATTTTACAATTGATACAAAGTCTTTGTGATTATCTCTAACAAGACAGGGCATCATTAAATTTCTTACTTTACCATCTTTTTTAGTAAAATTGTCTTTTTGCCAGGCTCTTCCTTTGGTAAATAGGTCAGAGAACATTGCATCCATTATGCTTTTGCCGTTAGCGTACAGGTCTTTAAGATTATCTTGGTAGTATGGAATAAATACGCAAGGCATTATGTTTCCATCCCAATCTATGTAGAAGTAATGTTTTCCACAAGAGATACATCCCGAAGTTAGTTCTGCGCTGTTCCAGAAGTCTGCTACAGCAGGTCCTTTATTCATTTTCGTACCTCGTATGCTATTATACGCCTCTTTTTATGTTGTTTAGTCGTTTTTCTTTTTTAAATTTTATGATATGATAAAATATACATTCTCTAAGTGCGAACCTTCGGTTCAACAGTTGATAAAACCTTCAACTTAACCTTCACACTTACTAGTGGTGACAAAGGTTTATATACTTAACCAAATAATTAAACAAATAATGGTTACCAGGAAAGCCAAATTAGGCGAAAGAATAGATAAAGATATACTGAAAGTTCTAAAAAATTCCCCAAATCCCAAATCTACTCGAGATATTGCGCTCACAATTAACCGTTCTTGGCACGCTGTTCAAACTCACTGTCTTAAATTACAGATTCGTGGAAGGGTTCACGGGTTTAACGTCTCAAATATCAATGTATGGAGCAACAAATAAATTTCACAATGAAAAATAAACTTGAAAGACTTGAAGAAAAAAAAGCGAAGAAAGAATTCAGACTCGCTAATAGACTTGCCTGGCACAAATTTAAAAATAAACTCCGTCTTCCTAAAGAAACAAAACGCAATACCTTTAAGAACAAACGTAACTTATTAAAAACGAAAAAATTTCACTTTTTAATTCTAAATTCCAACGCCCTTTGGCCCAAAGAAAAACGTAGATTAAATATTAAAAAACACAGTAAAATTTTCAAGTATAAAACTAAAAATTCGTTAAATAAAGCTAAGCATAAATTTAAGCGGAAAATTTCAGCAGAACAAGAAATTCGTAATGCAATTCGTTCTGCACAGGGCAATCACCTCCCAAACATAAAAAACTTAGGTATAAAAACAAGAATTACTATTAATAATCAACAAATAAAAATTAAAGAAACAATTAAAAAAGCAAAAGAACGTCACAACTCAACAAAATATCCGCAAAAGAAAAAAATAATTAATAAATTAATTCAAATTTTTAATTTAAGAGAACCCATTAAAACCAAAAAACCTGTTGCAAATGCAAAAAAAACATTAAAAGAATTTAAAACAAAAAAAGTCATTACCATCAATAAAAAAAATAAAATTATTGATTGTCTATGCGAGGTATATAAAAATGTCTAAAATTATAAGTGTTGTTTCATTCAAAGGAGGGGTTGGTAAAACCACTACCGCACTTAATCTGGGTAGTGCATTATCTAAAGATCTTAATAAGAAAGTTTTGATTGTAGATTCAAATTTTTCTTCACCAAGTGTGGGACTACATTTTGGCATTATTAATCCAGATAACACGTTTCAAGATATTTTAAAAGGAAAAACTTCTACCAATAATGCGGTTTATAAAATTAATACAGGGTTATATATCTTACCTTCTGCGGTCTTATCAAAAAAAGTCAATATGTTCACACTTAAACATAAGCTTAATGAGTTAAGACAATTTTATGATTATGTTATTTTAGATACTTCACCTTCATTAAATTCTTCTACTACTTCTGCAATTTCTGCCTCTGACGAGGTTTTAATTGTTAGTAATGCGGATTACCTAGGATTAAGTTCTACATTGAAAGCAATTAGTTTAATTAATCAAAAAAGAATTCCTATTAAAGGGATTGTATTAAACAATATTAGTAAAAAATCTTCGGAATTAACTAAAGAAGATATTGAAAACGCAACTAAAATCAGGGTTATTTCGACAATTCCAACAAGCCCCCAGTTTAGCAAAGCTATAGTGAATACATCTTCAGTTGTCTTTCACAATCCAAAGTCTTGTATTACTAAGCTTTACACCAACCTAGCTGCTAAAATTACAGAAACTAATCTTAAAAAAGATCCATTTAAACATAGAATAAGACAATTATTCAAAAAGAAGATAACACAAGAAGATGTTAAAAAATTATTAATTGAAAATGAAATCCAATAAAAAACAAATTTTGTTAAGTAGGGTTAAACTCATTTTAATTACATTAACCTTTGGTTTAATTATTTCAATAACATTCATTAATACTCTAAAAATTTTGAGAGATCTAAAGAAAGCTCAAATTAATTATTTAGAAATTGTTACTACTGTACTAATCATTCTTTATTTCTTAATGTTAATTTATACTCGATTAACACAGAAGTTTTCAAAACATCATCTCGAAAAAAAACAAGTAAAAAAAGAAGTCTTACTGAAATTAATAAAAAAATATAAAAGTAAATCTTACAAAAAACCTCAAAACAAAAAAATTGCAAAAATAAAAATTAAATTTTTTCAAAAAAAATTAAAAAAAATTAAAAAAGACATCTTTTTAATTAAAAAAAAGGAGAAAAATGTTTTAAACTTTAAAAAAATGTTTTAAACTTTTTTTCTTATTATTTTTACTATCCACCAAATTATTCCTATTGCTATAACCCATCCAATCAGATTAGTTATTACAACCAGCACGCTATCAAATCCTCGAACAATATTTCGTAAGTGTTCTCTTATTCCTGTCCATCGGTAGAATGATTCTGATAAAGGTTGTTTTTCTTCTAGTACTACACTAATTTGTGAGTAATCAGTTTGTCTATCAATGTTTGTTATTTGTTGTTGGTATCTGTCTATTGTTCGTTGTAATTGCATTAGTTTCTCTTCTATCTGGATTATTTCAGGTATCTTATTAGCTTTATTCAACAATTGTTCTATTCTTGCTTTTTCTTTTTTGTAACTTTCCAGATATGCTTTTGCGTCTGCATAAGAAGTTGTTAAATCGTCAGCATACACATTTAATGATTTTACATCTGCAAGCTCTTTCACTGCAGCTATAGCCATATCAAAGCTTTCTACAGGTACTTTGAATGTTAATCTATATGTTTTGTAATCATTTTCTTTGTATGTTCTTTTATTTTCACTTTGACTGGTATAAAATCCCTTAAATTGTTCAGGAACAGTAAGTACTGCAGATTTAGTTTCTTCATATTTACTTTTTTTAATTTCTAAGTTTACGTTTGCAGTATGACGAATTTTTCTTTCTCCCTCTGTTGGAGCGCTAGCGGAATCATCCATTCTAAGTGAGCTTGTTTCTGCGAATCCTGCCCCTTTATAATAAGATTCTTCCATCCGGACACTAGAATCCATTTGTCCAAAGGATGTGGTTTTATTAAACCCACTTACTGCTGCAAATAGAATTAACATGATTACTACAGTCCAAATTATTTGTTTATGACTTTTATAAAAGTTTTTGCTCATCTTAATTACCTCCAAAAACAATATAAACATCAGGACTAATCTTATTTAAACTTTGCCCTTGTAGTATAGCTTGGATAGAATATTAGCTTGCGGAGCTAAAGACCGGAGTTCAAATCTCCGCAGGGGCGTTTTTAATTATAAAAAAATATAAAAAAGAAAAAATTAAGGTCGCTCACCAGTCCTTAATGAAATTCGTTTTACGAATTTTGTATATGCTCTTTCAGTCATTTCATCTTCAAGCGGTAAAAAGTGCAGATTACTTGTAAATATAACTTCCACTTTCCTTGCATTAAATTCCAAAATTTGCATCACACCTAAAGTTACTGTTTCGCCATCAAGTGCGCCTCTGGAGTGTTTTATTGTCACCTCAAACGTACGAGCACCTTCATCTCCTTCGGTATCAATTACCCACCATTCTTCTTTTCCCATAAATATCCCTCCTAATTTTTATAAAATCTTATTAATAAGTATTTAAATTTTTCTAAAATTAAAAACATATCATTTTTACTTTTTAAACACTATTTTCACAAGTTCATACGCTTCAGGACACAAAGAAGGATGTTTTAAACTTATGTGTTCGCACTTTACTGTCAAGTGTGGAACGCCATTTAATTTCACAGATTCTTCTAATACTATTCCATCCCCTTTTCCGTCAAAGTTTCCAGCAATAGTGTAATAGTTTATATGAGGAAAGGTTTCATTTTCTGAATTCAGTTCCTGCATAAATTCATGATTCTCAGATAATTGTAATACATCAACATTTATTTTTGATTCTCCCTCTTTAATAAACCAGTTTGTTGATTTTCCAACATTGTACAATCCCCCTTTATTAGGCGTTCCCAGCATCACAACGGTATTGATTGTTTTATTATTAATTGTTTTTAGATACTGTCGTACAACTATCCCCCCCATTGAATGGGTTATAACATCTACCTGTTCTGCTCCAGTACAATTCAATACTACGTTAATAATTTCGTTTAAATTCTGTGTATACTCTTCTACTTCTGCTAGTTCCATTTTTTCGAAGTATGATGCCCTTATTACTATTGGTTCTTGTGAGTATCTTAGTTCTGCACAGGTAGTTGTATCTGTTAGCAGTCCTTTGTTTACATACCCTAGATCTTCTTCAATATCTTTTTGCATTTCTTTAAATGATAATTCTGCTATTCTTGAACTTGAGAGTGGATTAAATCCGTGTAGAAGTATTAATGGTCTTGTTCCGGCAGGAGCGACTCCTGGTGCTTGATCTACCTCTTTCGCAATTATTTTGTTTTTTATTTTAGTTGACGTATAATCATAGTTTAGATAAAGTATTCCCAACAGAATTATTATTCCAATAACTAACCATTTTTTGTTTTTTTGCTTCATTTTTTTCCTTTTTCCCATAATTCTTCAAATAAGAAGTTTTGTAATTTGACATATTCAGCGTCTTCAATCTCAAATCCTCTTATGTTACCTCCCTGATTACTTACAAAAGCTACGTTTGTTGGTGAGATAAACATAGAACCTTTCATTTCTAATCCTGGGAAAAATCGAAAGTCTGCATTTTTAACTAGTTTATTTTTACATGCCTCTCGTTGTTTTTTTAAATCGGGTACGATAGAACGAGTTTTTACTCCTTGTTCTTTTTTCTTTCTGTAAAATATTATTGCTGCCACTCTTGCTAACTCAAACCATTCTTTTACTATTCCAATGTGTTTAACTTCTGCATTTTTTTGTTTTAGTAAATCGTCAAATATTGCTTTTACTCCACTTTCTCCCTCAAAGAAACGAACTTTAGGGAAGGGTGAAGAAGTATTTGCTATTTCTTTTAATTTTGGTATGATTCCCTGAATTTTTTCTTTTTTACGATCCAGGATATATATTAGTTGTTCGGGGTTTACTGCCTGAAAAAAGTTAACTCCCTCTTTATTTATTGACGAAACAATTCCTTTCTCGATAAGTGATTTCAACACACCATAAGTAGTTGTTCTAATTAGTTGGCTCTCTTTTGATACGTCGTGTACTTTTGAGTCTCCCAGTCTCAAGCAAGATTGATAGACTTTTATCTCATTGTCATCCAATCCCAATTCCTCTAATTCTTTGATTAATTCCATTTTCTATAGATAACATGAATCTCTTTTTATACTTTTTGCTTTGTTGTCGGTTTTAGACAACATGCCTTCTTACATACACCCCAATTAACCAACCTTATGAGAAAAACATTATTAATAACAATGGGCGTATTGATTACATTAATTTTATTGTTAGTTGGAATGTTTTATTACACTACATCCGGCCTGCAAGAAGTTGATTCTGTTAATACTTCAGAGAAGGTTAGTGATAATAATAAAAGTTTTTCTCAAATACTAGCGGACAAGAATGAAAGTCTTGTACCACCACCAACAATACCGGAGGCAATAAAATGAAAAAACTATTTTTTATGTTAATGCTTCTTATGCTTTGCAGTACTGCTTTAGTTAGTGCAGATAGCATTTTAGAAGTTAATAACATTGAACAAGTAACTGATGTTGACTATGCAGTTCAAGGTTATGATGAGGATTACAATACGCGCAACATATATCTTTCTGAGGGTTGGAACCTACTTCCATACGGAGATGGTGTTGAAATGGATTATTCCCGAGATTTTGAAGAAAATCTCCTGGCAGCCTACATTTACCACCCTTATGACCGAGTTTTCTATGATATCATGGAAGATGATGACGAACTGGAGTATGTTGTAGATGTGATGGGATTTACCTCAATTTGGGTTTACATGGAAGAAGATACTAACATGGTTCTTAGAGTTGAATCTGATGAGGTCTTAGAAACCATTCAAGAAACCCGTATTGAATTTGCTGATGGTTGGAACTTTTATGTGCTTCTTCCTCAGATGCAAAAAAATTATCCTGGAGCTCATTTCAACATTCATGAACGTGATGGCACATCATACATGGAAAGCATGTATATGTGGGACTCATATTCTAAAGAATGGGAAAATATTTATGGAGATTTTCTTGATTGGGAAGAAACTGAAGATGATTTCGCAGCTTACCCTGTATTAATCAAATATTGGGATGAGTTTGAACCCACTCTAGAAACCAGCACTCCAGTAATACCTCCATTCCCTTATTAAGGGAATTTTTTTATTTGACTTTAGTCGTGCCAGAAAACATACTTGTTTTCTGAGCATTTTATTTTTTATAACCTCAACCAACATCATTTTAACAAGTAGAATTCAGGAAAAACTTATTCTACTTTTGGGAAAAGTTGTTTAATCCAAAATATATCTTTAATCTTATTATTAACATAACGTATCATATTAGGAGTTAAAACTTTTTTAGGGTCTTTATTCTTATTTTGGATGTCAGATATATCATTTAACTTAAATCTGATTTCGCTCCCTAAAACATGCATTTTTTCTTTTTCTATATTATCAGGTATAAATGCAGGTATGTCAATAAACTTATAGATTTTTTTAAGAACTTTTGTTGGATTAGATGCGAGTTCTTCATATTTAATTAATAAATAATTATGTTTTAATTCTTTTTTGTACTCTCTAACCGTATTGTTATAAGTTAGCCAACCCTCAAGACATCTCGAAAGATTTGTTTTTTTGTGTTTGATACAGGAATTAATGAAAGAATACGGACTCTTGATTAGATGTATTAGTTTAATGTTTTTATCAAATTGTTTTAGTGTTTCAAAACGAACTATGCTTTTGCTTCCATCAAAATATAATGAAAAATCGTTTATTTCTTTTAAAGAATCTACAAAGTTGCATTCTAATTTTATTTTCTTATTATATATTATTTTTTTAAGAAAGTTTGGCAAGTTAACATATAGCCTAAACAGTTTTGTTTTTCTAACAAAAGCGGGTTTAAATTTATCAAAAAGTAAGTGAGGATATAGGGGGTTTTTCCAATCAAACTTGAAACCTTTCTTTTTTAATTTTTCATTAATTTCATTTCTAAATTTGCACCTATTAACAGTAGTATTACAACTGCACACTACTTTATTTGAATTGTGATATGTATCTCCGAAACTTCTAATTTTAGGATTAGCTGCCATTAACATACTTAACAAAGTAGACCCGGAATGGCTCGAGGATAAAAGTGAAACATATTGAACCCCATTCATTAAACTCGCAAGTCAGAATTGATTTTTAAAATTTTCTATTATTTTTTATAAACATCCAATACTTTTTCAATAACGTTCGTTGTAGAATACCCCTCAACTACCTCAAAGTTTATCCACTCACCCTTATTTTCTTTCATTACTTCTTGTTCTTTCGCAACTCTTTCCTGAATATATGTCCCTCCCTTTGCATGGATAGAGGGTTTTAATCTCGCTAGAGGTTCAACCACTTCTTGTTCATCGAACCAGGTTACATAATCAACACATTCTAAGGAGGCCAACATTTGCATTCTTTCTTCTTGTGGAACGATTGGCCTATTTGGTCCCTTATTCTCTCTAACCGAGCTGTCAGAATTCACTAATACAACTAAAACATCACCTAACTCGTTAGCTTTTTCTAAAATTTTTACATGTGCGAGATGAAGAATGTCAAATGTTCCGTTTGTCGTTACTACTTTTTTCCCTTCTTGTTTTAATTTAGCTATTACTTCAGCCAGTTCTTGTTGAGAATAAATTTTGGTCATTTTAAAAAAATGGCGGTGAGGGGATTTGAACGCCCGACCTCTGGATTTCTTACGCAAAAGTTATTTCATCGCATAAATGCTCATCACTCATTGATATGAGTCCAGCGCAATAGACCAGACTATGCTACACCGCCATACCTGCATAGCAGTTATTAAGAGTCGAAATACATTTAAAAAGTATTCGGTTTAATAACAAATATGCAGTATATTGAATGGTTTAAAATTCATGAAAACGCATTTTCAGCTAAACTTAATGGGCATTTAAGTCCGCCGTACGTAGAATATCATGCTCTTCTTAAATTCATTAACCAATCAGGCAAAATTTTGGATTTAGGTTGTGGTAATGGTATGTTACTCAAATTTATTTGTGAATTCAGCGAATTTGACTTAATTCCTTTTGGAATTGATAAAAAAACTGAAGTTATTGATGAAGCAAAACGAAATCTTTCAAAATTTACTCACAATTTTTCTTCGGAAGATGTTGTTAACTATACCTTCAAAGAAAGCTTTGACATAATAATTTGTAATGACTTTTATGAAAAGAAAGTGTCTGAATTTGACATTGAAGGGTTATTAACAAAATGTTTAGCTAATTTAAATCCTACTGGAAGGTTAATTTATATTTTACATAATGATGTGAAAATACGAAATAACATTCAAACATTATCTGAACTAAGTCAACTAATTAAATATAAAATAAAAGAACAGGATGTTTCAACAACTATTGCAATTTTAGATAAAAAAGATCAAGAATTTTAAAAAAAATAAAAAAAATAATCAGAATTTATAGTTCTGAATCTTCTGAAGATTCTTCTGATTTTTCTTCGCCAACATCAAACTCATCAGATTCTGTTGATGGTTCTTCAGCAGCTTCTTCACTTGCTTCCTCAGCAGGTGCTTCTTCTGTAGCCTCTTCAGCAGGTTCTTCAGCAGCTTCTTCACTTGCTTCCTCAGCAGGTGCTTCTTCTGTAGCCTCTTCAGCAGGTTCTTCTTCAGCTTCGGATGATTCCTCTTCAGCAGCTTCTTCACTCGCCTCTTCAGCAGGTTCTTCAGCTGCATCTTCACTTGCTTCCTCAGCAGGTGCTTCTTCAGTTGTTTCTTCTACAGGAGCTTCTGTTTGTTCCTCTTCAGTTGTTTCTTGATTATTCATTTCTTCTTCCATTTTTTCTTACCTCCAATAAGTATAATAAAATGTGCCAACTAATCATATAAAAAGTTTTTCAATGTTGAGAATACTTTTTTATAACTTTTAACCAACGCGCAGAATCCTTAAGCTCCAAGAAACTTCCTAACCTAAACACCACACAATTCTTAACTCCTCGTTTAAGTAAAAATTTCAAATCATGATCAAGTTCAGAAATAAGTTTATAACAAGGTTCGTCATTAAATATTCCAGGGGTCAACAACCCCACAGCAAAATAAGTTTCTGAATCAAACTTCAATTTTTGTTTAATGAATCGTGACATGTACGCATTATACAACCCTCTTAAAAATTTAGGGATAAAAGAAGAATAGTAAATATAATTGTAACTTAATTTTTTATCATACAACACCCCCATTCTTTTAGCTATGAATCTTGGAAATGAAAAAGTAGATAACATCACATCACCAGATTTTATCAATTCGTGAACTTTTTTCCACAAATATTTTTGATTTTTTCCTTTTTTAAACATTTGACTTGCTAACCAAGCATCCATCACAAATTTATTTCGTTTATATGAGTTTATTGTAGGAAGAGGGGGTTCAATATCAAGCTTAATTTTCATTCCTTTGTACTGATCTAAACTATCAATTGATTTTCGTGATGTTTGTGATGAGAACCAGTAACCCTCTAGCTTCGACAAAACCGGCCAGGCACGTTTTAGTTTAACATTACTTAGTTTACTAATATTTTTTGCTTTACCTAAGTAGTCTTGTTTACTTGTGCATACAATACCAATATCTGCAACAAAATCCTGATTCTTAAAGAACGTATTTAATTTTTGCCAGTTTATCCGTTCAGGAAACTCGCACCAAAACAGTATATTTTTGAACATTTCTTAAATTAGAGTTTTATTCTTTTTAAATATTGCTTGTCCAACTAACAACACAATCAAAGCCACAGGCAAAGAAATTACTGCACTTTCAGGGGTTACACCTAAAAAGGGCAATGCGATTGGAACTGATATCAACCCAATAAGAATGCTCCAAAATACTGCTTTTCCCTTCAAGTTGAAGTGAAAACTTCCAATTAGTGCGGGAATTAATGCTAGATTAATGCTTGCGAAAACAAGTGCTATTGAAACCACATTTTGAAAGAATAATGAGATCAAGACCGTAAGTACAACAAAGCAGAATATGGAGTATCTTGTAATTCTTACAAGTTTTTCTTTTGTTATTGTTTTAAAAGATCCAGTGATATCTTTTGAGATTCCCATTCCCAAAATAAATAATCCCGTATCTATTGATGACATTATTGCTGCAAACAACAGCACCAGACCTAATCCTAAAATTCCAGTAGGTAATAAATTTGAAAGTCCATAAACCATCGCATCTTGGGGATTTAATCCTGAAAAGTTAACCTTGGCAGCAATTCCAACTATTGCAATTATAAACCCGAATATCAAAACAAGAAGTATTGCCCAACCCATAGACTTTTTAGCAACTTTTACACTTTTAGCTGCATATATCCTTTGCCACATATCGGCTGCAGCAAAAACTGCAAATGCCCCAATAATCACAAAGGCTATTGAATTACCCCAACCCATTGTCCCCAGACTGAATTCTTTTAATGGCAAGGTAGTTTTTCCAAAGAGTACAAAAGTTATAATAATTCCGAACAATAACGCAATTAAGTACTGAAATGCATCTGTTTTAACTACAGATTTAAATCCGCCCAGAATTAAATAGACTAAAATTATTATTGCCATTATCAAAACTGCAAATGCATATGAAGTTCCGAACAGGCTACTTAGCATTTTTCCACCTGCAATAAATTCTATAACCACCATGAAGATAAAAACCAAGATAATCACTAAAGTTGTTACTAACCCTGTTGATTTCCCGTATAATTCTTTAAAATAATCAGAAATTGTGTAGAGTTGTTTTCTGTCAGCGAAATGTTTTATCTTCTTCCCGTATAATAACAACATTACAAGTCCCACTGCTAATCCAAGAAATAACCACATTGCTGACATTCCATACTGGTAAACATAGGCTGCATATGCTACTAATATTCCTCCCCCTAGTAGACTTGCTGAAATTGATGAGGACAAAGATAGGGTTCCCATCTTCCGTTCCCCAATAAGAAATCCCTCTTTACTCTCTTTTCTAGAGGCATATATTCCAATAAATAATACAATTATAAAATAACCAACAACCAAGAATATGTCAATCATACCCTCTCATGATAGCTTTTAGTTTAAAAACAGTCGATATATATTACATATACCAAAACCGAAAGTATTTTAAATAATCTGAAAAGAGGTAGTTTTAGTTCTCAACTTTTAGAGGTAACCTAATGAAAAAAAACAACACAGGATATTATGCACTTGCACTGGTCCCGTTAAGCATATTGCTTTTCCTTTTCATTATCAAACCCGCAGCCACAGGATTTGTAATTTATAACAATATAAAAAATACCGACACCACACTAGAAGATTACAATTATAATTTAGATCAACTCAACAAACAGCTAGACCACACCCAAAAAACCGCAGTTGAAACAAGCGATACTAATGAACACCTGTCAACAGAAATTTCTAAGATTAAACAAAATCTCAAAAATTCAACCAGTAGATTGGCCAGCCTTCAGAAAGAATTAGAAATATTAAAAGAGATGAAGAAAGAACTTGAACTAACCTTAAGGGAACATGACAGCTCAACTGAAGCAATCATAGTAAATTCTGCTCACAACATTTGTTGCAAATCTAAAGTTGACTTACCAGAAATAAATTCATATGATATAATCAACAATAAAATATTTTGTACAACCGGAGGCAAAAATGATTTGTCTTGCTAAAACCACCAAGTATTCAAAAATGCAACTCCTTTTAATTTATTTTATAATTGGATTTTGTCTTATTTCTGCATTTGTAGTTGACTTAATTAAATGGGGTGCATTTAAGTGATTATTAAACTTGAAAAACCGCTTTCTAAGCGGCAAATTAGTGACATTAACACATTAAATGAAGAAATATTTAAAGACAAGTTTGCCTGGTTTGTCATAACTAAGTTAAACATTATTTCTGTTAATTGTTCGGAAGAAGAATATAAAAAAATAAAAAAAATTATAGCACACTAGCCATAAATATTGCAGCAAGTATTAATCCCACGATTAATGCGATAATCAAGCCAACAATCAGCATGAATACCCACCAAACTAGTCCTAGTACAACGCCCTTCTTAATTCCAAGCATCATTTTTGGTAGGAACAAGTATAGTAACAATACTACTACAAAGTTTACTATTCCAAATGCTATTGCTAGTCCTGAAACAAACACTCCTGGCAATGCAATTAAGAAACCCACAATTCCAATAATGGTTGCTGGGCCCAATCCTTTTTTATAACTTATTTTTTCTTTAAATATCTTTCCTGCCAGTTGTAGTATCCATGCCCCAATGAAGATTGTTACTAATAGTGCAATCACATTTGAGAGTATTTGTACTCCTGGAGATAATATTCCTAATGCCATATTTTCACCCCCGAAAATAGTTTTATATATTTTCGATATCAATCTATTTAAATCTTGTGATATGTTGGAGTTAACTTGTTGACCATACATTCAAAATGTATTTCACATTTTGTGATATGTTATTAGAACATTAAAGTGGACCCTCCGGGACTTGCACCCGAGTTGCCCGACTGCCAGCCGGGAATAATAGCTACTATATGAAGGGCCCTTTACAAAACTTTATATATGTTTATAATTTAAAACTTTCTATGTCTTTAGAAGATTCAATTCGAAAATATGCATTAGAAAACGCCCTAAAATTCAAGGGTAAGTGTAACCCTGGAGCCCTAGTTGGTAAGCTTTTAGGTGAAGACCCTAGTAGAAAAGCTAAGATGGGTGAGATCATGCCAAAAATTAATGAAATTGTTGGTGAGATTAACCAACTTTCTGTTGAAGATCAAAAAGCAGAACTTCTCAAGATTGATCCAAACTATTTTGAGGAACAAAAAGAACAAAAAGATAAGCGTAAAGAGTCACGTCATGAACTACCTGAGTTAAAAAATGCAGTTGAGGGCAAAGTAATAACTAGAATCAGTCCTGAACCTTCTAAGTATAATCATTTTGGTCATGCAATTAGTTTTTTACTAAACTATATGTACTCTCTAAAATACAAAGGTAAATGTGTTTTGAGATTTGAGGATACCAATCCCGAAAAATCTACAGAAGAATTTGTTGATGCTATGAAAGAAGATGTTTTAGAGTATCTTGATATTAAACCTTCTAAAACTGTTTTTGTTTCTGATCACATGAATCAATATTATGACATGGCTGAACAATTAATAAATAAGGATCAAGCATATACTTGTTCTTGTAAGAGTGAAGGCATTTCTAAAGGTAGACGTGCAATGGAAGATTGTGCTTGCAGAAGTAAAGATAATGCTCAAACCAAAGCGGATTGGGAAGAGATGAAAAAAGGCACTCCTGAAGAGGGTTCTATAACTTTGCGGTTAAAAATTGACATGCAACATAAGAATGCGGTAATGCGAGATCCAGTTATTTTTAGACTCGCTTATGCTAAACATTACAAACAAGGAATTAAGTACAAAGTTTGGCCCATGTATGATTTTGAAAATGCTATTGAAGAGGGTTTACTCAATATAACTCATGTTTTGAGAAGTAACGAGTTTGATTCTAGAATAGAACTACAAGACCATATTAGAGATTTATTCCAACTACCCAATCCTGAAGTCAAGCAGTATGCTCGTTTCAAGATAGAAAACGCAGTTACTCAAGGTAGAGAAATAAGGCAATTAATTGAATCTGGAAACTATAATGGTTGGGATGATATTAGATTAGTTACATTAAGAGCACTAAAAAGAAGAGGAATTCCAAAAGAAGCATATTATGAGCTTGCCAAGATAATTGGTATGTCTAAGGCTAATTCGAATTTAGATTTTGATGTTATCGCTGCTGAGAGTAGAAAAATTTTAGATAACCAAGCAGAAAGATTCTTTTTCATTCAAGATCCAAAAGCAATTACAATCAACAATGCACCAAATCAAACAGTTGAGTTAGATCTTCATCCAGATAATAAAAAAGGGGGAAGGAAGTTCAACACCAACACAGAATTTTACCTCGCACCAGAAGACTTCAATAAGATAGAAAATGGAAACCTAATCAGACTTATGGATTGTCTTAATTTTAAAAAACAAGACAACCAACTTGAATTTGTAAGCACAAATCTTGAAGATTATAAAAAGGATGGCAACGCGATTATTCATTGGCTTCCTAAAGAAAAACTTATTGAAACCGAAATTCTTATGCCAGACAACACAACAATTCACGGTCTTTCTGAAAACGCCCTAACTAAATTAAAAGTTAATGCCGTATGTCAATTTGAACGTTTTGGTTTTTGTAGATTAGATAGCATAGAAAACAACAAATACAAATTTTGGTTTACTCATAAATAAATCTTATATTCTTCAATATACAGTTAACATTATAAACAAACCGTGAATATCAGACTTATGACTGAAATTAAAGGACATGAGTTCAAACAAGTATTTATTCGGGACTCATATGATAGAAAGGCTTTGCAATACAAGAATAAGATAATTAGCAATCTAAGAAAATTTGGGTTAACTGAAGATGATATTGACGTTCCGTTAGAACGTGTTGCGATGAAAAAAGCACAAGCTTTAATTTCTTGGTATATGTGGGATGAACATTTATTTTTCAGTTATAATCATGCCTCAAAATTTGTTGAGAATCTGGCCATGGTTGCACAAGTCATTGAACACTTTCTTCAAAGTTTAGTTAATGAAGAACTAACTCCCGAAGAATTTTCAAACTTGTTTAAAGAAGATAATGACATTATTAAACAAAGAAAAGAAGCCAGAAAAACTATGGGAGTAGATGAAGATTCAACAGATTTCGAAGAAATGCATCAAAATTATAAGAAACTTTCAAAAGAACATCATCCAGATATGGCTAATGGAAACACAGAAAAGTTTAAACAAATAAATGTTGCACATAAAATTCTAAAAAAAGAGTTGGCCTAACCTCAAAACAAATAACATTTAAATACCTCAACCCAATCATTCTATTATGCCTGAACAAGAACAACCTACTGAAGAACAAATAAAAGAATTTCAAGAAAAATTAGCTAAGATGTCTCCTGAGGAGCGTGAAGCATTCTTTAGACAACAGTGTATTTTTTGTCAGATTATTGATGGAAAGATCGAATCCACTCGTATCTACGAAGATGATGATTGTTTAGCAATATTAGATATTAATCCTGCTAATCCTGGCCATATTTTACTTATGCCTAAGAAGCATCTCCAGGTTGGTCCTCAAGTACCTCAAGATGTAATGGAACGGATGGGCAAGATTACTAAAGCACTTTCTAATTGTTGTTTACAATCATTAAAATGTGAAGGAACTAGTATTTTTATTGCTAATGGTCTTCCTGCAGGTCAAAGAGCTCAACACTTTATGATTCATATTGTACCAAGAAAAGATAAGGATGGTTTAACCTGTTTTGACCTTCAAGAAAATAAGATTGATACTACTCAACTTGAATCTCTTGCTTCTGATTTAAAGGCATTCATTTCTAAGAAGTTAGGAATTGAAATTGCGGATGATGAACCCAAACCCGCAGAAGAAGTTAAAGAAGAACCTGAAGAACAACAACCAGAACCTCTCCCCCCAACTCCTGAGGAAACAACTCCGGTTCCACCAACACCTGAAGAGACAACACCCGTACCTCCTGAACCCGAAGTATCAGAATCAAAAAAAGAAAAAGGTTTTCTTTACTTTGTTGATAAGGAAGGGGATATTTCTAGAGTTAAGATGGTTAGGGGTAGAAAGAAAGGTAAACAACCTAAAGAAAAGGTTAAAGTTGTTGGGATCACAAGAGAAAAGAATCGTTTATACTATGTTGATGCTAATTTAGAAATTCAGTCTTCACCAATGAATAGGGGAAGAAAGTCAAAAGGAAAAAAGACAAAAGAAACCAAAGACAAACCAAAAGAAAAACCGGGAAAACAACCCGAACCAGAAAAAGAAAAACCAAAAGAGGCTGCTAGTTTAGATGATATTGCTAGCTTATTTACTTAATGACATGCAAATATTGTGAGAACATTGAAAGAAAGGTTTATGAAGATGAAAACCTTGTTGCTTTTCTTAGTGATACTCCTGCAGTACCTGGGCACATAATTCTTACAACTAAAGAACATTATACTATTCTTGAGCAAGTTCCTGAAGAACTTGCAGGAAAACTTTTTGATACTGCTAATGTTCTTTCATCTGCTTTATTTGAGGCATTTGGTGCTGAAGGAACAAATACTTTAATTCAGAATGGAACAGGCGCAGGCCAGAAGATTCCTCATCTTGCGGTTAATATAATTCCGCGAAAACAAAATGATTCTTTGAATTTTGAGTGGCAACCAAAACAATTAGACAAAGAAGAATTTGGAGTGATTGAGCTTAAGTTGAAAAATGCTTGTAACAAAATAGTTTTAGGCAAAGAAGCTCCTGCTGAAGAAGTAGAAGAAGTTAAAGAGGAAAAACAAGAAATAAAAGATTCTTCTTGGGTTAAGAGCGTTATTACCCGATTACCTTAATATGTTTATTACAAAAACTATAAAGTTTCCACCTAACCAAGTTAGAATAAATGCAATCAAAAAACTTGGTAAGAAGGGTATCCCTTCCATTACTAATACTTTTTTTACTTTTAACCGTTTTAACTTTCTAATTTGTGCTAAACTAACTCCATTATCTTTTCTTGCACAGATTACTTTCCCTTTTACAATTACATCTTTTGATATCCAGTCTCCCTCTGTTAATACTGAGGGTGAAACCCATTTTTTTAGTACTTGTGTTTGTAGTGCGGTCAAAACAACCATTGCATAAGGCATAGCATATACTAATAGAATTAAGATTAAGAACATTATTTTAAGTTGCACATCAGGTAAAAAGAACATTCCGATAATTATCAAAATAAGTACCGTAAAGGTTAGTAACTTAGTGTATTTTAATTTCACAAGTTTTACTTGTGCTCGGTTTTTCCATACTAAAATTAGGCCATAAATTAATCCGTAGGCTGCTCCAACAAGTAATAAATTAACTACAAAATTTATCATGAAGCCTCCAACAATCCAAATTCCAAACAATGCACCCAATCCCCCCAGAATTTTTGCATCTGCTCCACCCCACTGGTTTAATCTATACAGCAAATATCCTACTCCAAAGAACAATCCAAATCCAACTAAACCTTTTAAGATAGGCAAGTATGAATTTTGTGTTATAGACATCACCCCTCTTAGTACTAATGCAAAGATTACAAATCCCCAGCTTAACCAGTCTGATACCTCTCTTTCTTTTATATCTGTATAAGTTGCAATTGTTAACACAATTACCGCAATTATCTCAAATAGCATTTTTTGTCTCTATTCTTTTGATATTTAAATATATCCATTATCTTTATATTTGCCTTGACATTCCCTTTAATCATGTTTAAAACCTCCCTTAGACCAAAACATATTGCTTTTAATGTTAAAGATGCAGGATATTGGGCTGATATTAATTCAGTTTCGGTGGAATCAGCATTAGAATCAAGAAATAAGAGATTAATTGAGTCAGTAGATTTTTGTATTAAGAATAAAATTCTAATCTTCACATTTAACTTATCTCAGTTTCATATTGAAAACTTTGCTCAGAACATGGATTCAATTGTTGACTTGTTAAATAATCTTGCTGACAATCCTTTAGTTCATGATAAGCGGATAAAAGTTTCTGTTTTGGGTAAATGGTATGATCTCCCCTCTAAAGTCGTAGACGCTATTAAAACAGTTGTAGATAAGACCGCAGATCATGATCAGTATTTTCTAAATTTATGTCTTAATTATGATGGTCAAGAAGAAATCTTAAATTCGTTACGAATTATTTTACGAAGTATTCAATATGAGAAGATCGCCCCAGATCAACTCTCTAAGCAATTAGTGAAAGATAACCTGTATTCATCATATTACATCCCCCCTGACTTGATCGTGAACACTCATGATCATACTACAAACGGGTTTTTGCTCTGGGATTCACATAATTCTAAACATCACTTTTCTAAGGTCGAATTTAATGATTTAGACAAAAAAGAGCTAAAAAAAGCCCTGGATTTCTATCAAGATAATTAATATCAGTTACCTTTTTAAAACAAGTGGAACTTCTCAAAACTATGAAAAAACTACAATCTCATGCAATTCTACCACAAACAGAAAGAAAGCTTCCTGTAGTGAAAACAGAAGAAAATTCCCAAGCATTATATTCGGTTAACAGAGTTCAAGAAGATGAAAAAGAAATGTGGTTTACTTATTCGCCCTCACCAAACCTATCTTTACTTAATTCATATAACCGAATTAGAACTCAATTGGATGAGGATAAACACTGGGATGAACTTCATGAAGAAACTCCAGATCCTTTATATTCTAATTAAATATTGAGAAAGCTACAAACCCTAACAATACTACAATTCCTAATATTGTTAAAATCCACAGTAATTTTTTTCTTTCTTTTGTGTTTAGCTTTTTTCTATCCTTGATATTTTGTTTCCACTCACTTTTATGTACCAGCCCAACAACCATGAATGCTAGTCCCAATCCCCATAATCCAACATTTTTTAAGGGAATTCCAATTGCAACCCAGATTATACCTATTGTAAAAAGGGAGTAGTAGTCTGTTTTTTGTTTTTTACCTTTGCGAGTGTATAAGAATACTGCTAAGAGTATAGCTATTAACACCCCTATTAGAACCATTGCCCAATTCATAATTGGAATTAAGAATAAAATCTTAATAAATATTTCTATTCCTCACTTAACTACTAAGAAATTTGTTTATCTACTAGCGTCTGCTTGTCTTTCTAAATCGTGTTTTTTTGCTAGTACGTTACTTTCTGATTTCATTGCAGATGCTGCTAAAATTTCGTCTGCTAGTGTTTCTGAGATTGATTTTTTCTTTTTGAATGCTTTTTGATATGCTCCTTGTGTTACATATCTCATTACTAGATCTATTCTTCTTTGTGGTGCGCATTCTACTGCTTTTGGGTATCTTGCTCCGCCGTATTCGATTGCTACTATTTCTTCTCTAGGAGCCCCATTTTCAACAGCTTTAGCAAATACTGCAAGAGGATTTTGTTTTGTTCTTTGTTCTATGATTTCGAATGCTTTTTCTACGATTCTTAGTGCTTGTATGTTCATTCCAGTAATGTGTCCTGAGCTTGCTTTGTGTTTTTTTGCTTTATGCCCGGGTACCATTACTTTATTTACTAGTCTTTCTACGATTGAACATTTTGATTTGTGGAATCTGTTACTTGCGAATCTACCATATCTTTTTGGTACTAGTCTTGGAGTTAAAATTATGTAGTCTTTTAGTCCAGGATCTTGTACGATTACTCCTTCGCCATCCCATCTTCCAAAGAACTTTATCATCTTCTTGCTTTCTCCAGTTTACCATGTAGTAGTGCAGTTAGACTTTGATCATTAACTTTAATTACTTGCCATCTTATTCCAGATAGGTCTCCTTTGGTTTTTCCCATCTTTCCACCGATGCACTCTACGTTTACTTCGTCGTGTTCATCGATCATTTTTGATGCTCCGTCTCCTGGACAGAATGCTGTGATTTGTTTTCCGTTTTTTACTAATTGGACTCTTACACATTTTCTCATTGCTGAGTTTGGCTGTTTTGCCTCTATTTGTACTTTTTCTAGAACTATGCCTTTTGCTTGTGAACTTCCTTCTAATGGATCTGCTTTAACTTTTAGACCTAAAACTTTATTTTTATAACTTCTGCTAAGCCAGTTAGAACTATTTCTTCGTTTCTTCAGCTTTTGAGCTGCATTTATACCATTAGTTTTCTTTCCCATTAAATAAAAGCAATCTCAAACCCTTTATAAAGCTTTCGTAGCTAATGCGAAAGTTTTATACCCAGAATGAAGTCAGTCTATGACAAAATGATGTTTGTAAAAAGGTTGTGGTTTAAAGAGGATAAAAAGTTATCACCCCCCCTTCTTATTTAATTACATTAAAAAAACACTAAGAATTACTCAACCCTAATTTCTGTCTTAAAATATCTGCTTACTAATGTATTCATCCATTTCAGGTTTTCTCGTTCTCGTCCAAATACCTGGCCTTTTATTTTTGAATTTGGACATTTAATTACTATTCCATTTTCTTCAAAAATTTCTACTCCTGGAACTCTAACTAGTCCTTTTACGAATTCTAGAACATTTGATTTGAATTCGACTATTTTAATTTCTTTCTTAATTTTAAAACTAACTTTTTTAACATTTACTCCACCTTTGCCTATTGCTTTTGCCATATAACCTGGCATTACTACAAAAACGATTGATCCTTCGTCTTTAAAGCAATCTTTTAGACGTGATCGAGTCATAGATTCAAATAGGGTGGAAAACTTCATTGTTTCCATATCGTATAGAATTTTACTCATTTTTGATTGCCATTACTGAAATAGAGAATGGCTTTTTACAAACAACTCCTAGTTCGTCGTTTGCTTGAGTCAAATTAATTACCCCTATTGCAGAAATTGATGCTAGTTGTTCAATGTCTTTAAGAACATCTTGAGGGCAATTTGTAGATACGTATACTTCTTTTACTTTTCCTTCACGTAGTCCTTCCAGTACTTGTTTGGTTCCAAGAATAACTTTTTCTTCTTCTAATGCTTTTTTTATTTTTAAAACATTTTCTTCAATTGCTTTTTTCTTTTTAGCCATTTTACTTTTTCACCTCAGTTACCAATCCTGGAAGTCCTGTTCCTAATGGAACTGGTTGATTTAACATTACATTTTCTACTACTGAAGTTAATTCGTCTCTTTCACCAGTCAGTGCAGCTGCCAGTATATGTTTTACTGGAGTTTCGAATGATGCTCTTGCTAGAGCGGATGATTTTTCACTTACTACACCGTATCGTGTAATTCCTTTTATGTTTCCGTTTACACACATTGTATCTGCTACTAGCATTATGTGTCTAACATCAACGTTTAAACCTTGATTCTCCATAACTTTCATTACTTCGTCTATGATTAGTTGTCTTGCTGCTTCTACTCCTAGCACGGCGTGTACTTCGTATAAATCATTACTAGTGGTTCTAGTAGTGTCTACAAAGTCTAGTGCCATTACTTCGTTCAGGTTTGAGCCTGCAGTAATTATTATGAATTCTTCTTTTCTTTTTACTGGAAGTACTTCTTTTATTCCTTTTATTCCACTTACGAATACGTCTTTTAATTTTTCTTTTGTTCTGTATAATTCGTTTAGTGATGCATCTTTTCCAGTTAGTTTAACAGTAACGGTATTGTCTTCTTTTGTTACTGTTGCTTTTTTGATTGCTTTTTTGATTACGTTTGCTACTGTTGCAGAGGTTAAACTTCTTTCAGTTAGTTTATCTTCTTTTAATAGTACATCAATTTTTAGGTCTGCTATGTCGATATTGAATTCATCAACTACAACACCCAATAGTGTTTCTTTTAGCATTAGAGCGTGAGCTTTTACTTTTTCACCACTTAACTTTCCTTTCAGGTATACTTCCATCATTGGTGTAGAGATGGTTTTTCTTCCATCTAGGATTTCAATAATTCTTGGCAGTCCCATTGTTACGTTCATTTCAGAGACTCCTGCAAAGTGGAATGTGTTTAAGGTCATCTGTGTTCCTGGTTCTCCTATACTTTCAGCTCCAACTAGGCCAACACATTCTCCAGGGGTTATTCTTGCTTTTTTGTATTCTTCTAGTGTTTTTTCTAACACTTTTTTGAATTTTGAATCTGTCAATCCTTTTCCTGATTCTTTTAAATCGTCAATTATTTTTTCAGGAAATTCGTTCAGGTATTCTTTTGGAATATTCATGATTGTTCAACCTCGTGTATGATTCTTTTTACGTTGATTATTCCTTTTTCTGATTTTGATACGTCAATGTTATCTTCACCATAACTGAATTGAATAATTTTGTTTGATGCGTCTCTTACAGTACCATCATATTCTACCTTCAAGTCTTGCATTGCGTTTGCTAATCTTCTGTAAAGATATCCTGATTTTGGTGTACGCAAAGCAGTATCCATTAGTGAATCTCTTCCTACCATTGCTTGGAAGAAGAATTCTGAAGGTCCTAGTCCGCCCTTGAATCCTGATCTTACAAATCCGTGTGCTTTTGGACTTAGTTCTCCAACTTTAAATACTGATAGAGTTCTGTTTTTAAATCCTTTATTGATTCTTTGTCCTCTTAAAGCCTGTTGTCCTACACAACCGCACATCTGAGTAAAGTTTATCATCTTTCCTTTTGCTCCTGATGTTGCCATTACCATTAGGTTTGAATCTTTTTTGGAATATTCTGCTACTAACTCCCCTGCCTCATTTCTTGATTTGTTTAGTGCTTCTAAAATTCTTAGTTCTAGTGTTTCTTTTAGGGTTTTACCTGCAATTAACTCTAGTGTTTTTTCTTCATATTGTGTGATGAATTCTTTTACTTTTCCTTCTGATTCTTTTAGAACATTTTGAATTTTTTCTTCTGCAGTTTCTGGAAGGTCTAGATCAGATAGTGATGCTGTAAAGCCGTATCTTGTTATAACCTCAATTCCTAGTCGGAATAATTTGTATAATAGGTCTACTGCTAGTTCTTCGCCGTATTTTTGATGTATTCTTCTTAGTAGCAATCCTGCTCCGCCGCCTCCTAAGTTAGCGTTGTCAAGTACTCCATGTACTAGTTTCCCTTTTTTGATTTCGATTTCTTCTCCAGTTTTGGATTCTCCTTTAAAATCAAAGTCTTTTGGGAATAATTCTGATACTAATTCTTTTCCGTCTAATATTTCTTTAGTAATGTTAATTTCATCTACGCCAATTGCGTAAAGTAAATCTATTGCTTCTTGTTTTGTTATTTTCATGTATTTTGTAAGTACATAATTTCCACTTACTGCATCTTGGATACATCCGATTACTGAACTTCCGTATCTTGGTGAAATTAATTGTGTTTGTACTTGCATCAGTATTTCTGCTTCTGCTCTTGCTTCTTCTGTTTGTGGTATGTGCAGGTTCATCTCATCTCCATCATAATCTGCGTTGTAGGGATGGTTTACTGCAGGGTTCATTCTGAATGTTTTGTAGGGTAAAACTCGTACTTTGTGACACATCATACTCATTCTGTGTAGAGAGGGTTGTCTGTTAAAGATTGCAATATCTCCGTCCATTAGATGTCTTTCAATTACATATCCGGGTTGTAGTTCCTCAAGTGCTGCTTCTTTAGTTTCAGAGGTTACTTTTTTCTTTTTTCCATCAGGTCTTTCTATGTAATTTGCTCCAGGGTATTTTTTTGGTCCATTTTCTACAAATTGTTTCATGTATTCCATGTTCCATTCAGTTACTTTTTCTGGAACTGATAGTTTCATTGCAATTATTTTGGGAACTCCTACTTCATTAATTTTTAATTTTGAGTCTGGACTGATTGCGGTTCTTGCTG
Organism: Candidatus Woesearchaeota archaeon; assembly: GCA_018653365.1. Lineage (GTDB taxonomy): Archaea > Nanobdellota > Nanobdellia > Woesearchaeales > JABIAG01 > JABIAG01. Next base: position 205,102 of record JABIAG010000001.1, on the reverse strand, counting down.
AAAAGTTTGTTCTTTTTCCTGCAAGGTTATGACGAATACGACCCTCTTTACTTTTTATTCTTTCAGTAATGGTTTTTAGTGGTTGTCCAGATCTGTGTCTTGCTGGAGGTAATTGTGCTACTGCATTATCGAAAAATGTTGTTACGTGATATTGTAAGAGATCCCACAGGTCTTCGATGATAATTTCTGGTGCTCCTGCATTAATATTTTCAAAAAGTCTTTGATTTATACGTACAATGTCTCCCAATTTGTGAGTTAAATCGTCTTCAGATCGTTCTCCTGATTCTAAAGTGATAGAAGGTCTCATTGTTACTGGAGGAATGGGTAAGAGTGTTAATACTAGCCATTCAGGTCTTACAGTTTCTGGATTCATTCCAAACAAAGGTAGATGTTCATCAGATACTTTTTCTAATCTGGTTCTTATCTCAATTGGTGTTACTCTTTTTTCTGCTTCAAAGAAGGTTGTTGGTTTTTCGATTTTGATTTTTGGTTGTTTTGCTTTACAGTGTGGACAAGCAGTTTGTGTTTTTAGTCTTGCAATTATTTTTTTAATGTATTTTGCAACGATTGTTTGGTTAACCTCTTTTTCTAATTTTTTTATGTTTGCTAATTCTTTTTCGATTTTAGCTTGTGTCATTAGAGGTATTCCACACTCTCTGCAGGTTCCTGCAAGTAGTGCTTGTATTTGTGATACGAATTTGATGTGAATTAATGGTCTTGCTAATTCTATGAATCCAAAGTGTCCTAGACATTCTTTTAGTTTTGATCCGCAAGTTTTACAGTTTAGACCTGGATCGATAACTCCTAGTCTTACATCCATTAGGCCTCCATCTACAGGGTAACCTTCTTTATCATATAATTCAGGAGTTACAACTTTTGCTGAGGCCATCTCCTTAATTTTTTTAGGGGATAGTACTCCAAAGTCTATGAATCTTACTCGTTTGTATACGTATTTTTCTGATTCTTCCATTTTTTCCTCAATATTTGTTGGATAGGTTTAGTTTTGGGTAAACCCCTAGTGTTTTAAATTCATCTAATAATAATTTGAAAGCATAACTTAGTTCTATGTTTGATATGTTTACGTCTCCACCACAGGTTGGGCAGAATGTTTTGTCTTTATAATTATCATAAACTGCAATAAGTCCGCACTCTTCACATACTGGCACTATTGTTTTATCAGAGTCGAATCTTTCTTTTAATAATAGTGATGCGCCGTGTGCTACGAATGTATCTTTCTCCATTTCTCCTAACCGTAATCCTCCCTCTTTTGCTCTTCCTTCGGTTGGTTGTCTGGTTAATAGTTGGATTGGTCCTCGTGCTCTTGCATGAAGTTTGTTTGATACCATGTGTCTTAGTTTTAAGTAGTACATGTTTCCAACGAAAATTCGTGCTTTGTATTTTTTTCCTGTAATTCCATTGTACATGGTTTCAGTTCCGTTATCTCTAAATCCTAGTGAGGCTAATTCTTTTCTTAGGTCTGCTTCTTTTTCTGATTCGAAGGTTGTTCCATCTACAAATCGTCCAGCTAGAGCTCCAATTTTTCCACCCAATAATTCTAGTAAGTGGGATACAGTCATTCTGGTTGGAATTCCGTGAGGTGAGAATATTAAGTCAGGTGTTAATCCTGATGCTGTAAATGGCATGTCTCCTGGATTAACGATTAATCCAATTACTCCTTTTTGTCCATGTCGAGATGTGAACTTGTCGCCCACTTCGGGTATTCTTTGTTCTCTTAATCTTACCTGTATTAGTCTGTTTCCGTTTGAACTTTCACTTACTAGTACAAAATCAACAATTCCTTTTTCGCCATGTTTTAATGATGAACTTGATTCTCTTCTAGTAGAACTTGCTAAGTTATATTCGTCTAAGCCAGATAAAAATCTTGGAGGAGAGGTTTTCCCTATAATCACGTCGCCCTCTTTTACATTTGATTCAACGCTAATAATTCCGTCTTCTTCTAAGAATGCGTAATCTTTTTCGCTTTTGTAACCTTTTACTTCTTTATCAGGTATGCTTATTTCATCAGTTAGTCCACCAGAGTATCTTAATTCTTCTGAAACTACAGGTCTGTAATAAGTACTTCTTGCTAATCCTCGATCAACACTTGCTTTATTGATAACTAATGCGTCATCCATGTTGTATCCGTCATAACCCATTATGGCAACTATTACGTTTTGGCCTGAAGGGTGTTTTTCATATTCGGCTACGTCATGCATTACTGATTTTACTATTGGAACTTGAGGTGTGTGTAATAAACTTATATCCATGTCTATTCTTAATTGATAATTTGCTGCGTAAAATCCTAATGCTTGTTTCTGGTTTTTGGATCCGATAGAAACTCTGGTTCCTTGTGTAAAATTTGCAAAAGGAAATAGTGAGGTACATAATCCAAACATTACTAGTGGTGAAATTTCTAAGTGAGTGTGATCGGCGGTTACTTCTTCTTCAGTAAAAGCAACATATGCTGATTCTTCTTCTGATGCATCTAAGTATTCTATTACTCCTTGTTTTACCAGGTCTGTCCAGCTTATTTCTTTTTTTTCTAATTGTTTTTCGTGTTGTTCAGTCATTAATGACTTTCCATCTTTTACAAGGATTAGTGGTTTTCTTAGTCTTCCACCTGCACTAAATACGTAAACCTCATTTTGTTCATCATTGTATAATACGTTAGCGCTTCCAGCTAGTTTATTTTTTCTTCGTTCATCTTTTATACTAGCTACGAATGCTTTAGGATCATCTACTTTTCCAAGGTATTTTCCGTTTAAGAATACATCACTCATTTTTCACCCCTTTAAGTCCTAGTGCAGTTAATTGTGTAACTAGTTCTTCTTCGTTTCCATCTTGTGAAATTTGTGATAATAAAGATAGGTTTTTTCTTAATCCTATGTTTGTTCCTTCTGGTGTTTCAGCAGGACATAATCTTCCTAGGTGTGTTGGGTGTAGTTCTCTTGCTTGGAAGTTTTCTTGTGAAGATGAAAGAGGGGATACTACTCTTTGTAAGTGTGATAACATGTCTAAAAAGTTTATTCTGGATAGTCTTTGTGAAATTCCTTTTCGTCCGCCTACCCAGGATCCTGTTGCCATACTACTATAAATTCTTGATGTTAGTAGTTTTTCTCTTATGATTACTCTTATTGAGGGCATTTTTCCTCGTTTTACAATTCTTTGGAAATTGTATAACATGTCGCCAATTAGGATTCTTAAGTTTGCTCTGAAAAGATCCATTAATAATTCGCCGCTTAATTTTAATTTTTTATTTTTATAATGATCTTTATCGTCTTTTGGTAGTTTTCCTTGTGCTACATAAATGTATTTTTTTAGAACTTTACATAGGTTGTATGCTTTTTCTATTTGGAAGTCTTCAGTTATTCCAATATGTGGAAGTAAGTATCTGTCTAACATTTCTCGTGTTCTTTCCATTCGAACTATTTTTGGTTGTGTGATGTTTACTTTTTTAGAAACGTAATCGATTGCATCTTCTTTGGTTTTTATGTTTACGAATTCATATAGGTTTACTAGTACTTCATCGAATTGTTCGTCAGTGGATATTGCTTTTACTATATCTTCGTCTTTAATTAATCCTAGTGCTTTTAGTAATACAACTAGAGGTACCTCTTTTACTCTTGTAAATGAGATGTAGAATATTCCGTCTTTTTTCTTTGTGATTGTGTGAGGTATTTTGAATGCGCCATGTTCTGAGAATATTTTCCCGATAAAGTTTCCACTTACTGCTTCTTGTTCTACTAAGAAATTGTTTGGCATTAGGTCTTCTACTGAAATTAGTACTTTTTCTGTTCCGTTTATGATAAAGTATCCTCCCGGATCATCTGGGTCTTCCCCTTTGTCGATTAATTCGTCTCTATTTAATCCATGTAAAAAGCATTTTTTACTTTTTAGCATTACTGGCATGCTTGCAATTTGTGTTGTGAAACTTTCTCTTTGAACGCCATTTATATGAGCAGATATACTTAGCATTATTGGTGCTGCATATGTTAGTTTTCTTAGTCTAGCTTCGATTGGTAGGATTTCTCTTTTACTTCCGTCAGCTTCTATTACTTCAGGTTTGGTTAACCAAACTTTGTCTAATCTTATTTTTAAATCGTCAATGTTGGCAGGTAGAATTGGGGGTTCTAATTCTTTATTTTCATCTATTACTTTTTGTATTCCTATGTCTACAAAGTGATTAAATGAATTAATATCTGAAGCTACTAAAGAGTTTTCTTCAAAAAATCTTTCGAGTAATAGTTTTGTTTTATTCATTCTACAACGCACCTATAAAATATTGTTTTTCCTGCTGTTGGACTTGTTCTTTCGATTTTGATTACGTCATTTACATCTACGTTCAATCCCTCTAGTGCTGGATCGCTCACTAAGATAAGGGGTAGTTCTTTAATTGTGATGCCTAATTTTTCTAGAATTTGTTTTTTATCTGGTTCAGAGAGCTTTTTGTGCTCCGGGATCAGAGCGTGTTTGTTAATTTTTATTTTTTTCTTTGCCATCTTTGGAACCTTTTTTGTATTTGTAAACATTAGCGGGCCGGACGAGATTTGAACTCGCGACCACTTCATTTCTGACACGAAATGATTTTCCTCTTTTCGTTTAAAAGTGAAGTGCTCTACCAGGCTGAGCTACCGGCCCAACGCCCTGGCCGGGAGTTGAACCCGAGTCGAAGCCTTTCTATGATTTTTGATCGCGACAGGGCTTCATGATAAACCACTACACTACCAGGGCATAAATTTTTTTAGTCCTCTCACTAGACCTTAGTTTTCTTCTGTAAATTGCGTATTTGTGTCTAGAGAGAATATTATGCTCATCTTTTTGGGAAATCGCAAAGCATTTATAAAGCTTCCGTTTATTAAAGAGGAAAGACTACTTTTTGGCTAGAATCCTTTTTAAGATGTTCTCTTTTCCTTTCCATACTAGTGCTTCTTTCAGAACTTCTTCAATTCGCTCTACTGCAACTATCTTTATACCTTTAAGCTTGGTTTCGTCTATAACTACGTCTTGAAGGTTTGATTTTGGTACTATTACTGTTTTTATACCTGTTCCAATTATTGCCTCAATTTTAGAAGAAACTCCCCCAATAGGTAGAACATCTCCTCGAACTGATAATGAACCAGTCATTGCTAAATCTTGTTTTACAGGTATCTTTTTGAGTGCTGAGATCATTGCGGTTGCTGCTGCAATTGAGGCTGAATCGCCCTCTACGCCCTCGTAAGTTTGTAAGAATTGGACATATACGTCATATTTTTCTCGTATGTCTTCTCCGAAGTATTTTTTGACTATTGCTGAAACATTTTTTATTGCCTCTTTTGCTATTTCGCCAAGTTTTCCTGTTGCAATTATTTCTTTTTCTTTTCCACCAGGAGTTACTTCGGCCTCAATTGGGAGTATGATTCCAGAATAACTTTCACCACTTCCCATTACTGCAAGTCCGTTTACTCGTCCAACTGCCTTGCCAGTTGTTTTTATTACTTCATACTCTTTTTTTCTTTCGATGTAAACATCTGCCATTTGTGTTTCTAGTGATCTTGCTGTTTTTCTTGCTTTTTGAATGTGTTCTAATTGTACTTGTTTTGCACCCTCTTCTTTTGCTAAGTCTCCAGAAGCGCGTATTAACCCTCCCAATCCTCTTAATCGTAGAGTTAGATGTCCTTTTCGACTTGCTCTTTTCCTTGCTTCGTTGATTATTTCATCTGCTGCTTCTTTTGAAAAGTGTGGAATTCTGCCGTCTTTTTTTACTTCTTGTGCAATAAATTGGTAGAGTTTATTTTGATTTTCAGTTGTGTCTTTCATGGTTTCTTTCATGAAGATTTCATATCCGTATCCTCTAATTCTACTTCGTAATGCAGGGTGTAGATTTTTTACTGTTTCTACGTTTCCTGCTGCAACTAATACGAAATTACAAGGTACTGCCTCGGTTCTTACCATTGCGCCTGCAGACCTTTCTGACTGTCCGGTTATTTCATATTTGCCCTCTTGTAATGCAGTTAGTAGTTCTTGTTGTGTGTGTGGTTGTAGTGTTGCTATTTCATCTACAAATAATACTCCAAGATGTGCTTTGTGTATCATTCCTGCCATGACTCTTTCGTTTGCAGGTGTTCCTAGCCCTCCTGATTGTAGTGGGTCGTGTAATACATCTCCTAGTAATGCTCCCGCGTGTGCTCCGGTTGCATCATAAAATGGTGCGTTCTTTTTTTCAAAATTGTCTACGATAACTTTTGGTGTTCCTGTTTTTTGTTGAAACATTCCACCACGCTTTCCAAGGTTCATCATTATCATAAACATTCCTAAGAAGATTAATCCTCCAACGAAAAATGCTACAAACATTATTGCGGATACTGTTGATGATAAACTTAGATAATAATTAAATGCCCACCAGGGTCCAACCATTACAAAAATTAATAGTATTATTAATAGTACGTTTTGGAATTTAAACATACTTTGGTTTCCCACTTTAGATTTGCTTACTAGTTCTCTTCCTTGTCCTTTTGGTACCACTCTTATTAGTGGAGAATTTTCATCGTTTGGGTTTGCAAATGCTAATACGTCTTGTAAATTTTCTTCAGGCATTAAATTGGCTAGTGCTGTTCCTAACAAAGATTTACCTGTTCCTGGCTCGCCAATTAATAGTACGTGTCTTCTTTGTTTAGCTGCTTTTTTCATTATGTTTACAGCATCATCTTGGCCTAGAATTTGATCTATTAATTTATCAGGTACTTTGATTTCAGAAGTAGATTTAAATTTTAGTTCACTTGTTTTAGCCATAACCATACTCAATAGAACATGATTTAAAAAGCTAACTGATATTAATTGGACGCCGCACTGAATACTTCTGCATGGTCTAGAGTTCCATGATAATTATCAAAACTTACTGGAAATGTTGCCATGTATACTGAATCCACTAATAAAGAAAATACGCCAAAATGTAAATGAGGTGTGGGTCCTATCCATCCAGACATTCCAGTTTCTGCTATTACCTCTCCCTGTTTAACAAACTCTCCGTCTCTAAACCTAAACCCCTCTCTACTTAAATGGGAATAACAAGTCATCATATTATTTTCATGTCTTAAGAATACAAAATTTGTTTTAACTCCCCATCCCCCCTCTATGTCCTCCCCTTCATAACACTCTTCAGGAGCGTTATAAAATCCACATTGTATCCCATCTTTTGCTGCGATTACCTGAGTTCCAGGCGGAACCTTGAAGTCTACTGAGAATCTGAAATCATATGTTGTTGGTGTTCTTCGTCCATTATTCTGAAATGAAAAATGACTCCACGGCCCGTTATTGCCCTGACTAATTTGAACATCACCCTCAAAAGGAAGTCGGTATCCTCTTTGTAATTCTGGTTTTCTGTCTAATGTTACTCGTCTTATCATATGTATAAAAGAAGTCAAAAATGGTTTAAAAAGCTAATCCCTAATTGGAGGATACTGCTCCATAAAGATTGTTCTTGCATTTCTTGCATCATCAAAGAATACTTGACTTTCTATTCTTCTAAATTCGTCAAAACCGTGTCCAAAACGATTATAAGTTCTAGTCCGATCTATCATCAATGCATCAAAGCCCTCTCCTTTTTGTTCGATTCCGAATACAAAACTTTTTGCCCCAATCCAAAGATGCATACGATGAACCATTTTTGTTGATGAATGCATTAATGCATTTCGATTTGCTTCGCTAAAAAAAGCAGTGATATCTGCTCCAACATACTCTTCAACAGGTCGTCCGTAATACGCGCCAACAACTCCCCATAGGTTATCAAACTCTTTCTTGAAATGAACACTCAATCTTGTGATTATATCATCTCTTGCAAGCACATTTTTTTTTAGGCTAGGAGCTCTAAGTTCTCTTCCAGAAATTACTGATTCGGTTTCTGAAACTATCCAAATCCCATAATTTCCATCTATAAACTCTATTCGTTCAAGTGCATCATTCAATGTCCAATTACAATTTATACTCATAAGATTGAGAAACTTCATAACTTTTATATAGCTTTCTTAATAACTAATAGTATGAAAACAATTAAAGAAGGTAATACATCTATATATACTTATGAAAGTGAAAAAGTATCTAAAGATCTTCCAGTATTTTATAATGAAGTTATGAAACTTAACAGAGACCTATCTATACTATTATTAAACAGTATCAACAAGCACTTAATGCAAATCGCACTTCCACTTTCGGGTACTGGAATACGTGGACTAAGATTTATGCGTGAATTAAAAGCAGACAAAATACAAAATATTTCATTCAATGATAACTCTCCGGAAGCTATCAAATTAATCAAAGATAACTTCAAACTTAATAATCTTAAACACAAAGCACTACGAAAAAAAAGGTTAGTATATATAGAGAACCAAGATGCCAACTTATTTCTATTAAACAGTACTGGTTTTGATTACATTGATATTGACCCCTTTGGTCCGCCAACTCCCTTTCTTGATGCTTCAATTAAACGTTTAGCTAGAGAGGGAATATTGGCTGTTACTGCTACTGATACTAGTGCACTTTCTGGAACATATCCTAAAGCTTGTAAAAGAAAGTATTGGGCAACCCCAAACAGAAATGCAATCATGCATGAAATAGGATTAAGAATTCTAATTAGAAGAGTACAATTAATAGGTGTTTCACATCAGAAAGCCCTTACTCCCATATTTTCTTATTCTAAAGATCATTACATGAGAGTTTTCTTCACTTGCTTAAAATCCAAAGATGAATGTGACAACATAATTAAACAACACGACACATTCAACGATGCAGGTCCATTATGGACAGGACAATTGTGGAATCATAAGTTAGTAAAGGCAATGTTAAAAGAATGTGAAGATAAAGAAACCAAACAATTCTTAACTATATTAGAAGCAGAATCAAAGATAGAACAAGTAGGGTTCTACCAACTTCATTCAATCTGCAAGAAAGAAAAGCTAACAATACCAAACTTCACAACCCTAATAGAAAAAATAAAAAAAGCCGGCTTCAAGGTCGCTAGAACTCATTTCTCTGATAAAGGCATTAGAAGCAATATTAGTTATGAAGAATTAGTTAACCTTCTAAATTAAACTCTCGTAATAAATCGTCTTTAATAGTATTCTTACCCAACTCAGTCATTACAACATTATCTTTCTCAATCTTGATCAAATTAATTTGTTTCAGTGCACCCACCAGTTTATTCACCTTAAAAGCCCGGGTTCTTTTCTCTTTTTTCAATAATTTAACTAATTTATCCATCTCTAAACTAAATTTATTCTTAGCTAATAACAATAGCAATCCTTTTTCTTCCTCATTAAGGTTAAAGGATAACGCAACACGATCTTTTCGTTTACCGTCTACTAATGCTTTCAGTTCATCTAATAATTTAATTACCTGTTTTCCTTTCAGAGATATGCTTATGGAGTCCTCATCTACCTGTACCAATTCGTTTCGTTCTAGAACTAAAATTGCCCCTCTTGATGCTCCCAATTCGCTTAAATCAACTACTTTCTGAGAAGATAATGATTTAAGGGCATTTACTCCCTCTCGATTCATCAAAACATCGTATAACATACCCAAAAGTAACTAATATTGCTTTAAAAGTATTCGTAGACTTTACACCATAAGACCCCTCCCAGTATACGAAAAGGTAGCATCGGAAATAACGGAAGCAACGGAACAAAAGGAAACCTTTATATAGTACCTATACTTCAATAGAATTAGAAGGATAGCATCGGGGGGTGTACTTATATTATTCTTCAAAAATAGGGGTGTTAATCAGTGAGAAAACTAACTTTCGATAAGGTATTAAAAAAAAGTATTTACAAAGATCGTGATGCTTTATACGATTTATTACCTAAAGAAGGCTTGGTTGGACGAGTGAGTGAACGTAATGATTTAATTATGGAGCTTGCACCAATACTACTCAATTCACCAGTTGCTTCAATGTTCGTTTATGGAACACCGGGTACTGGAAAAACTGCTTTAACATTAGAAATATGTAATGAACTCAAGAGAGAGTCAAAAAAGAAACATATTGAAATTAAAGTAGTATACATTAACTGTTCTGAAAACAGAACAGAATACTCAATTTTACTAGAGATACTGACCCGTCTTTCGAACACCGAGGTTCCCAAACTGGGTTGGTCAACCAAGAAAGTATTGACAGAGATTAGAAGTTCATTAAAAAATAACACAAATGTGTTAGTGGTCCTGGACGAGATAGATTACGTCTTAAAAGAATCGGGTGACGACATATTATATCGGCTTAGTAGAATCAACAACAACCTAACCTCCAAACTGTCCTCGATTGTAATCTCTAATGACCTAAGGGTTTACGACTACCTGTCTCCCAGGACCCAATCTTCTTTTGGAAGAATTAAGATTATTTTTTCTCCTTATACAACTCAAGAACTAAAAGCTATACTTGCGAACAGAGCTGCCAAAGCTTATCTTCCAAAGGTTGTTTCTAGCGCGGTATTAGGCAAAATTGCTGATATCGAATCTGAACGTGGTGGGGATGCTAGAAAAGCCCTGGAACTTTTAGATGCTTGTGGAAAAATCTCATTAGCTAGAGGAAAGAAACGCTTAACTCTTGAAGTTGTTGAAGAGGCAGATAAGAACTTAGAAAGGGATTCTTTAATTAAGACTCTTACTGGATTAACTAAACATCAAAAAATACTTTATCTAACATTACTAAAGAGTAAAGCTCAAACTACCGGACCAGAAGTTTATCTGAATTATGTTAAAGCTTGTAAATCATTTAAAGCAACACCATTATCTGAAAGAAGAATTAGAACTTTCGTTATTTTCTTTAATGAGTTAGATCTTATTCATTCTGAGGTGGGTTGGGTTACTAACTTAAAGAAAAAGTCAAGAAAAATTTCATTAAATTTGGATAGTGCAATTAAGATCAAAATTAGGAAAAAAGTACGGGATTCAATTTAAAGGGGGGAGATAAAATGCAAATAAACTATATGAAAGCTAAAAATGGTGTTATGCGTTGGAAACAAATCGAGACTAGAAATGGTAAAATTTTCATGCGTATAAAGCAAAGAGTTATGACTCGAGTTATCTAAACTTAGTCATAAACTTTTATTTTTTAATTTATTAAAAGAATTTTTATCCAATAACTCTTCTTACATCAGTTACTTCAACAGAATTAACACCTTCCAAGTCAGTAACTTGTTGTTCTAAAGCTTCGGTTGTTCCTTTTTCTTCATCAGAAACGAATAGTAAATTTATTGCTTTTAATCCAAATGCCACAGGTTCTATTTCAGTTTTAGTTTCAACTTCTTCTTCTGCAAAGGCATAGATTAGTTTTTTAACTTCTGCTTCAACAGCATCTAGATCTACTTCAGGACTAGTAGGCATTATTTTAAAAGTTATAATAACTCTTGCCATTTTTAGTTAGGTCCCTCAAATCCACATTCAGGACATTTATACTTTGCTGATAATTCTCTACAATGACTACATCTATTAATTTCTTGTTTTCCACATCCTGGACAATTAAAGATTGTACTAGATGAATCATTTGTTAAGCTTTTTCCACATGATGTGCATTTCCTTTCCATTTTATCTAAAACTAAGCATGTCTTTATAAAAGTTTCGAACCACATCTTCATACTAAACCTTTAAATATAATTCTCCCTTCCCAAAACATATGGCTGAAAGAGAAAGAACTAATGAAGAAAAAGTAATAGACCATTTAGTAGATATGTTTATGAGTCAAGAGCCCCTTCCCACTAAAATTCCTTTGATCCGAATTGCAATGGTTGAAACAAGTCAGGGATTAAAAGCGAGCAAATTACTTGTTGACAATATGGAAGTGCCCCCTTTAAATCCTGAATTATTAGCTATAGGTTATATGATGGTTAGAGGCAGCTTAACTCCTCCAACAGAAGCTGAACAACAAACACTTTACAACCAATTAAACGCTTAATTTCTTAATTTTAAAAACCATAAGAAAGGGTTTGTTTGCATAAGGTTTTAAATCAATTCCATCTTTTTCAGCATGTAACACTGCCTTTTTAGAAAACTTCACTTCCAGATATGTTTTAATAATAAAATTCGATTTTTTAAACCAGTCTAAATACTCCTCTTTTGTTTGTTGATATTTTTTAGCATCTAATCCTAAACTTTGAACCAGTGCAAATGTTTTTCCTTTATTTACATGGGGTGTTGAGATAATGTATTCTCCCCCCAACTTAAGTGCTTTGTTTACTTTGTTCAAAATCAGGTTAGGATGTTTAAAATGGTTCAAAACCAACATGGATAATATTAAATCAAACTTTTCCAAGACAGGTAATTTTTTTCTAATATCTAAAACTATGAAGTTTATTCTAACTCCTTCTTTTTTAGCTCTAGTCTTTGCTACTTCAATCATTTCTTCAGAAAAATCAATTGCAGTTACAATTGCCCCTCTTTTAGCTAAGAGAACACTATACCTTCCAGTACCACAACCAAGATCTAATACTTGTTTTCCTTTTACATTTCCAATCAAAGGCAATATTTTTTCTTCTTCACTTTCAAATAAATACTGCAGGTCTTTATCATACCTATGTGCCCATTGTTTGTATGCTTCTTTTACTGAAACTATTTTTACCATTAACTATCTAAGTTATTCTTACACTTAAAAACTTTTCTTTAGAACCTTTAAAAAACCAAAAGTTAATAAAGGAGAATAACACTTAATTATTTGATGGCATCGCAATCTGTTGATCAAAAGCTTAAAGAAATTGACAAACTTTCAGCTCAACTTCTTAAAAAGAAAGCAGAATTAGAAAAAAAAGAAAAAGCACTTCTAAATAAAGAAAAAATCATAAAAGCAACCCCCACGCAGGTCTCTTCAGAAATTTTAGAAAAAGAACAGAGTATAAGAACTAAAGAAAAAGAATTGAATGCATTAGAATCAAAAAAAGACGTACTAAAAAATCAATTAGATGGTTTACAAACTAAAAGTGTTGAATTCTCCAGGGAAATTAAAGCTGCTAGAAATTTAGAGAAAAAAGATCAAGAACTTAAAGCTAGAGCAGAAGAATTTAAGTTAGCTTTTGAAGATCTTAAAAAAATCAAAAACATTGTTAATTTGAAACAACAAGAACTTTTAACTAGTACTAAAACTATTTCTGCTAGAGAAAAAGTTATCTCAAAGAAAGAAAAGCACATCAACAGATTAGAAAAGGAAGCTAAGTCTTTAGAATTAAAAAAGAAGGCTATTGAAAGAGCGATTAAAGACAAACGAGGGTTAATTAACATATCTAACGTTGATAACAATTCTAAACGAGCCGCTGAAACACTTAGAAAAAGAGAGGAAGCTGTTAAACAAATGGTTGTTAAACTTTCTGAAGCTAGAAAGTTGTTAAAGAGAAAAGAATCAGAACTTAAATTAAAAAAAGCAGTTCCGCTTCCAAAACAAACACAAAAACAGGATTTATCATTAAAGAAAAAACATGCTGAAGTTAATAGCATTCTTAAGAAGTTAGAAAGTGTTAGGCAAATTCTTTCTAAAAAAGAAAAAGAGCTTAAGCTTCGAGAAAATGTTAGTTATGCTCCTAAACGTGTTAATCAACTTCACGTATTTGAAAAACAACTTGCTGAAAAAGAGATGGGTCTTGCTAGAAAAGAACGAAAGATTGAGGAGTTAAAACAAATGATTGGTTATCTTAATCAACAGTTTGAAAATAAAAATAAAAACTTACTAGCAAGAGAGGCAAGAATGAATCAGCTGATTGCTGAAAAAGGAGATCTGGAAGCTTCCATTCAAAAACTTAATGCCGATAAGCGTGCAATGGGTTCTCAATTTAAAAAATTAGCAGATTTAGAAAAACGAGAGATGTATCTTAAAAAGATTGGTTCTGATTTAATGGAAGCAAAAGGCAACCTTGAATCTTTAAAACGATTAACAGAAACAAGAGTTGAAGAATTATTAACCAAAGAACAAGAATTAAAAACTAAAGGGGTTAGCATTGAGGGTTCTATAAAAACTCGAGATTCTGCAGCAATTGAGGTTGAAAATTTACAAAGGCAAAAAGTATTACTTGAACAGACTATTGCTTCTAGAAAAAACGAAATTGACAGACTTAGAGCTGAAAAACAAAATCATATTATGGAAATTGAACAGGGCAGAACCTTAGTTGAGGACAAAGCACGTGTTCTTGCAGATCGTGAAACTAAACTTCAAGAACTTTCTGCGAGTTTAGTTCAACCGCAACCTCATCAACAGGTTCAGGGCAGGTTTGATAAGATTAAAAAACTTCTTACAGAAAAACAACCCCCCCAACAAGTACAACAACCTCCGACTCAACCAATCCAACAACAACCTCAACCTGTTCCGCAACCAATCCCCCAACAACAGTTTCAACCTCAACCAGTTCAACAACAGTTCACACAACAAGCAATGCCTCAAACTGCAATGTTAGAAGAGGTTAGTGATTTTGATAGTTTACTTTCAACTGCGGATTCTTTAATCAAATCTGGAAGATTTGATGAGGCTAATGAGTTAATAACTCGAACTGAAAGAATTTCAGTAAAAATAGATAATGCTGATGAACGAAGAAAGGTTAATTATGCTTTACGACAATTAAAAACTGAGATTAAACTTGCTCAACTGTGATTAAATTCTGTTCTACTTTAAACTTTACATCTAAAAATTGTTCAACCACATAAATTGCACTCAAAACATGATCGCTAACAGAACTTACTTTAATCTGACCCCCTACCATCCCTAAATAAATAATAAGGTTGTCTGCTAGGTGTACATCAACAGGCGCACCCGATTCTATTTCTTTCACTAATTTTTCAACGCACTCTTTACCAACTTGTTCTGAACTTTTTCTTTTTTCTCCCAACGCATCTGAACCAACACGTACCGGATCTATGTTTGCATCCCCATTCTTTGAGAACACTCCCCATAAAACAATTCCACATCCATCAGAATAACTTTCGCAATACTCTCTACGTACATTTATTGGATTATCAAATCTTTTTAACATTAATTCACTAGTTTGTGCAATTCTTTCAACTACCCCCTTTTCCTGTAAGCTTTTTGATGCGTTAACAACACCTTTTATTTGTACTAACTTTCCTTGTTCTAAAAGAATTAGTTCTTTTTTTCCTTTTGGTTTGATGATTAGTTCTATCTCGCCACCCCCTTTTGGGTAATAACCTCGTTTAACAAGTTTGCTTTCAATATCTGCCCAGGAAGTTAGTTGTGGAAATAGAACATTAACTAAGTAATCGTAGGGCATACTCCACGCGACATCCGTACCCCCCTTTATTTTCAAAACTATTTTTTTTCTTTCACTAAAAATGCAAGAAGGAAGTATTGATTGTAACAATAACGTTATTGAACCCGCAGTTTCTATATCAATTTCTATATTGCCTATTGAAAATTCTTTTCTGGGATAAAAAATTAGGTTTGTACTTTTTAATTCTGCCCCCTCTACAAACGCCTGGGTGACTTCTGAAAGAAATTCGACTGCTTTCAGGTGTTGATGTTTCAATCCAGGCACTCCTCGCCCTTTTCGAATATCTTTAATCTTAAATGGTTTGTTTGTTAAACAAGAAAGTGCTAATGCTATTCGTACAATTTGTCCCCCGCCCTCCATATAATTTCCATCTAATTCTATCATAAAAAAATTTAAATTATTCAGAATTAAAAAAGTTATTGATTGTTTATAATTGGTATTATGGATTAAAGAAATAATTTTTCCCTGTCTTTACATTTTTAACTACTATCTTCTCACCAATTTTGATCACTTTAACCTCATCGCCCCTATCCGAGATCATATCTCCTACTTTAAATGGAAGTTCTTCAAATAATAATGTCATTCGATAAACCTCTTTACCTGTTTGTTTGTGACGCGTAAATAGTTTTCTAGACATAATACATCTGCCATTGTATTTTCTTTGTAAAATATTTTTTAGCTTTGATAAAAAAGAGTTTGAGCTTACTTTGTAATCCCATCCGTTTTTAGATTTCGTTTTTAACGCAATTCCAACTTTGTATTCTTCGAATAAACCTTCTACAAAAAGTATTATCTCATCACTACATTTTCTCAATTGTAATGTGCCCTCAAAATAATTTGCTGCTTTCTTTTCCAAAAAAATCACATCATAACATTTAAATACTACCACACGCAGTTACATTTAAAAAGTTTCACTTTTTGAAAAAGGAGGTGCGTGATGGCAAAAAAGAAAGCAACTAAAAAAGCAGCTAAAAAGAAACCTTCTAGGAAGAAGGCAGTAAAAAAAGCAGCTAAAAAAAAGCCGGTTAAGAAAAAAGCAGCTAAAAAAGTTTCTAAGAAAAAAGTAGTTAAAAAGAAAGCAGTTAAGAAAACAGCTAAAAAAACTACCAAGAAAAAAGCAGCTAAGAAAAAACCAGCTAAAAAGAAAGCTACCAAGAAAAAAACTAAAAAGAAATAAGGGTAGAAAAACAAAAGCTTTTTATTGTTTTATTTTTATTATTTCTTTATGACTTTAAAGAAAATCTGGAAGTTCATTTGGCATGATGATTCTATAACTTCCTGGATTGTTAACATCATACTAGCATTTGTAATTATTAAGTTCTTATTTTACCCTGCACTGGGATTAGTATTAGGAACAACCCATCCAATTGTTGCAGTTGTTTCAAGTAGTATGGAGCATGATTTAATTTATGATCAGTTAACTGAGGATTACATTATTTGTGGAAAACATTTTGATATTGATAAACACATAAACTTTAATTCTTATTGGGAGATTTGTGGCGATCTTTATGAGGATAGAAATATTGATCAGGCTAAATTTTCTAAATTTAAAATGAAGAATGGATTTAACATGGGTGACATAATTTTTCTTTCAAGTAAAAAAACCATAAACCAGGGAGACATTCCTGTTTATTGGTCTGGAAGGGTTTATCCAATAATCCACCGAGTTGTTGCAGTTAATGAAACTCACATAGTTACTAAAGGAGATCATAATTCTGGTGTGGACGCTCCAGTCCAAAAAGATAAGATCATAGGGAAAGCTTTATTTAAGATTCCGTATCTTGGTTGGATTAAGATCTGGGCAGTTAATGTCTGGAGTCTGATCATATAAAATGTTTTGTCCAAAATGCGGGAGTATTATGTTCCCTAAAAAAGAAAAGAATAAGACCGTACTTCAATGTGGTTGTGGGTTTAAAGAGATTAAAGAAGAAGGCATTCAATTAAAAGATAAAAATATTAAAGAAGAAAAACTTGTGGAAGTTATTGAAAAAGAAGTTAATGTTCTTCCGGTTTGTGATCAGCTTTGTGTTAAGTGTGGTAATGATAAAGCTTATTACGAAATTAAGCAGATGCGTTCAGCGGATGAACCTCCAAGTAAATTTACTAAGTGTACTAAATGTGGTCATACTGAAAGAGATGATAGTTAAAATTATTGTCAAACCAAGTTCTAGAGAAAATAAAATAATTAAACAACCAGATCATTTACTTGTTCATCTCAAGGCCCCTGCAGATAAGAATAAAGCAAACCTTTCTTTAATCAAACTGTTAACAAAACATTTCAACAAGCAGGTTAGAATTAGATCAGGTCTTAAATCACGAGAAAAGTTAGTAGAATTTTGAGCTTTATTCTTCCTCTTGTTCGGCTTCATCATCCATGAAACCTTCAAGGGTCGTATTGTGTTTTATTGCATTAAAGCTCACGGTCATTTTATATATTTATTACTGAGAAAACCATTTAAAAAGTAGATCAGTTTACAACATATAGGTTACAAAGGATATAATGGAGTACAACATAAGGGTTTGTCTCTCAGCCATTCTGTACCACAAATTTACAGGTATTAGGGCTTCACGAACTAAGTGAATTACATGGAGTTATCATTGGTGAATGAATAAAACAACCCAACGCCTTTTTGCATTTATCGTCAATAAAACTTTTCAGGGATTAAACAAAAACTTTAATAACGTTCATCTCTTACCAACCTAATGCCTGTTTTAATTAACTTCAAAATTTGTGATAATGTTGAGGAGTGTGCTGGTGTTGAGACCTGTCAAACAGGTGCTATTACCTGGGACAAAGAGAACAACACTCTAAGAATTGATAATTCTAAATGTACTAATTGTGGTGCTTGTGAATCTTCTTGTATGGTTAATGCAATCAAGGTTGCTAAAGCAAAAGACGAATTTGAACAAGTAAAAAAAGAATTTGAAGCAGATCCAAGAAGTCGAAAAGATTTGTACATTGATCGCTATGGAGCTATGCCAGTTCATCCTGCTTTCTTAATTAAGAAAGATAAGTTTGATTTAGAAATTCTTCAATCAAAACAGCTCACAGTAGTTGAATTTTTTGAAGAAGAGACAATTAATTGTCTTCTTTGCTCCTTGCCAATCAAAGACCTGTTCCCATTTACAGACATTAAATATCGTAAACTCGAAATCATTAACCCTGAACTCACAACCAAATACGACATCACCACTCTGCCTGCACTTCTCTTCTTCAAAGAAGGAAAGTTATTAGGTAAGATTGAGGGATATTATGATGATAAAAAGAAAAAACTTTTATTAGACAAAATTGATGAAATCATCAAATGATCATCAGAAAAGCCACTCTAAAAGATTTTAAATCAGTTCAAGAACTAGTTCACAAACTGATCTTAAAAGAATTCAAAGATTATGATCCATTATTGAAACCAAAATGGATTTTTAGTAAAGCAGGAGTTGAAGACACAGAAAATTATATTATCAAACCCACCCATTGCACTTTTGTTGCAGAAGTAGATAAGAAGATTGTTGGTTACATCATGGGTGAATTATTAAAAAATGAGTTATGGAGAAAAATAACAACAAAAGCGAAAATGGAGAGCTTTTTTGTTTTAGAAAAGTATCGCGGTCAGGGAATAGGAACTAAATTAAACAACGCATTCAACAAATGGTGTAAAGAAAATAATGTCAAACTCATTAAAGTTGTGGTAACAGCTCAGAACGAAGCAGCTACAAGATTCTACCGAAAAGCAGGATTCAAAGATTATGAATTGACTTTAGAAAAACCTTTATAAACTAATTAAGTTCTCTAACATATATGTTATTTAACACTGTCAGCCAGTCAGGAAGATAAGTTCTATTAGACAGTGTTTTGAGGTAATCATTATGAAAACAGTTAAAGATTTTACATGGAAACAAGATATGACCGTCGAACAATTGGTCGACAATTTTGGTAGTGTAGGCTATCAAGCTATTGAACTTTATGAAGCATCTCAGGTCATTCTTAAGATGAAAAAGTCAGGTGCAAAGATATTCCTTACCTTCACTTCTAACATGGTTACATCTGGACTTAGAGGTTTTTTTGCTCAATTAATAGAATTAAAGATGGCAGATATTCTTGTAACTACTTCAGGCAGCATAGAAGAAGATATTATCAAATCATTAGGTGATAATTTTGAGATTAGAACGTTTAATGCGGATGATAATCAATTACATGAGCAAGGTGAAAACAGAATTGGTAATTTAGTAATTAAAAACGAGTCTTATATGAAGTTTGAGGATTGGATGTCTATTACATTAGAAGATATTTACAAAACCCATAAAAGAATTGCTGCAGCGGACCTATTAAAAGAAATTGGATTAAGAATTAACAAGCCCGCCTCAATTCTCCATCAAGCAGCAAAGAATAATGTCCCAATATTTTGTCCAGGTATTGCTGACAGTGCTTTTGGATTTCATTTATTTTTATTCCAACAAAAACATCCTGACTTCGTAGTTGACACTTTAGCTGATATGAAGAAAGCATGTACTGATTTAAGTTTTGATGATAAAAAAGGACTTATCTCATTAGGTGGAAGTATAAGTAAACATTATGCTGTGTTCTCTGCATTATTAAGTGGAGGAATGGATTATGCTGTTTACATGACCTCCTCTCATCCTTACTCAGGAAGTTTTGCTGGCGCTACAACTAACGAAGCTAAATCTTGGGGGAAAATAAAAGATGATGCGGAAGCAGCTACAGTTATTGGTGACGTATCTATCAACTTTCCGTTGGTAATGACTAGTGTTTTGGATAAACTTAGTAAAGAGGGTTTTTTAGATGAGTAATGCTAAATTTATTCTAAGCAAGAGTAAACTTTTAGAACAATATAACACGCTAAAAGAATTAGGAATAGAGGTATCATACAGTTACAAAACTAATAGGGAAGTTGGAAATATTCTTCAAGACAGTACTGATTCCAAAATTTCTATTCATGCTGAAGAAGAAATCGACATGATTAAAGATAAAAATCGTATTTCTTTTTTTACTCAAGCAGAATCTGAACAACAACTTAAGGAATTAATAGATAAAGGTATTCGTGATTTTGTTATAGACAACGAGATTGATCTTTCTAGACTCCTTAACATAATCAAACAAACCAAAACTTCAATCTCACTTTCATTAAGAATGAAATTCCAAGAGCACCGCGTTGGCGCTGGTCAGTACTTTGTTTATGGTATGTCATCCTACAAAGTGAATGAGATCATTGCTAACATCAAAGATAACCCACAGATTAAAGCATTAGGAATTCATACTCATCGTAAATCTCAAAACGTTACTGAATGGGAAATTAAGCAAGAGTTAGAAGATTCTTTAACTAAAACTACTCTTGAAGCAATCTCGTTCCTAAACCTGGGGGGTGGCCTGCCCTCCATGTATCGAAGTTATACTGCAAAAGTTCTTCCTTACATTTTTTCAAAGATCAAAGAAACTAAAGAATTCCTTGATAATAACAACATCAAAACAATTATTGAGCCAGGAAGGTTTATTGCTGCACCCAGTACCAAACTTGAAACAGAGATTATTCAAATTAATCAGAACACAATAGTTGTTAACACTACAATTTATAATTGTGCCTTGGATACGATGATTGGACATCATAAAATGTTGTTAGAGCAAGAATCTGAAGAGGGCCAATTCTACTTAATCAAAGGCAATTCTCCAACAAGAGATGACATCTTCCGTTACAAAGTAAAACTAAACAGTCCAAAAGTCGGGGACAAACTTACTTTCTTAAATGCAGGGGCATATAATTACACTACTGATTTCTTTGGATACAAAAAGTTAGAGACAAAAATTGTTGAATAACTTTTTGCTCAAAAATCTTTGATTTTTGTTGTAAGAAGTTAAAGACAAAAGTTATCAACTAAATCACAATAATTATAAACTCCAATTCTAAATAAACTTCATGCATAAAGTACTTAAAATATTATTAATGACTTCTGGGCTTACCTTATTTGCTGGTGGCTTGTTCTCACCAATCTACGCTATTTTTGTTGAAAAAATTGGTGGCGACATTCTTACTGCAGGTATTGCATATAGTATTTTTGCGATTATTGCAGGAGTCTTAACTTTTATAATTTCAAGGTTTGAAGATAAAATAAAATATCGTAATGCTATGATCATAGCGGGTTATTCTTTAGGGTGTTTAGGTTTTTTAGGTTATATTTTTATCAAATCTCCAATGCATCTATTTGTGGTTCAGATTGTTTTTGGTTTAGCTAATGCTGTTAAGAATCCTTCCTGGGATGCTACGTACTCTGCTCATTTAGATAAAGGTAAAAGTGCTTCTGAATGGGGAGATTGGGAAGGTATGGCCTTGATTGTAGTTGGTGTTGCTTCAGTTATTGGAAGTTTTATTGCTAAGAATTTAGGGTTTACTATTTTGTTCTTGATCATGTTTGGCTTTTCTTTATTGGGTTTAATCTCTTCATTCTTTTTAATAAACAGCAACAAAAAACAAGGCAAAACAAAAAAGTCAATTCCAAAGCATCAAATTCATAATGATTTAATTCGAAGCCCTAAAAAGAAATAATTATTCACTAACTAATCCTTGACAAGAATCTTCTCTAATCTTTCCGGTCATATCAATTCTAACATTTAGCGTTTTAAGTGATTGTGTTAGCCCAGTTAAGTTATAGATATTTCCTTCAACATTTTGGATTAGAACTATTGTCTTCATTATTTGTTCAGCCGAATACTTCTCTGCCTTAATTTCTTCAAATATCTTCATTGCATCTTCTAAACTTAATATCAGATCTTCTTTATCTAATTCTGAAATTTTCACATCTGGTTTTTTACAGGCTTCTTGTTCAGGCATTAGTTTAACTGGATCTAAAAAGAATGTAACAACCCTTTCTCCTTCAGTGTAACCAACCTGCCATTCATTATCTTCTCTTATCATAAATCCATGTGCTAAGTACCAAGTTGGATGTTCTTTTTTCCAATCAATGAACTCTGTTGATTTTTCCACGGTTTCAATTGCTTCTTTTAATTCCATAAACTCAGAAAAATCCTAAACTTTTAAAAACATTTCCCTACTACATCAATTATGAATAAAAAAGCACTGGAAAAACAAGGGTATAGAATAGTTGGTAACCATTCCGCCATCAAAGTATGTTATTGGACCAGGGAGTGTATCAGAGAGGTTGATTCGTGCTACAAGAATACTTTCTATGGAATTAGTTCTAATCTATGTGTTCAGATGACCCCTGCATTAAATACTTGTACACTGCGTTGTAATTGGTGTTGGCGAGACATTGAACACACTAGTAAAGAATGGACTGGACCAATTGATGATCCAAAAGATATCATTTCTGGCTGTATAAAAGAACACAAGAAAGTTCTTTTGGGTTTTAAGGGAAGTTCAAAGAAAATGTTTGAGAAGTCTCAACAACCAAAACACTTTGCGATCTCTCTCTCAGGAGAACCAACCTTTTACCCCCGCTTACCAGAACTAATCAAAGAACTAACAAAACAAGATTTAACCTCGTTTTTAGTGACTAATGGAACCAATCCTGAAATGATTACTCAGTTAATTCAAACTCCTCCAACTCAAATTTATCTTACTCTTCCAGCACCAAACAAGATAGTTTACAAATCTGTCTGCAACCCATTAATAAAAGATGGTTGGGAAAAGATTTTACAATCATTAACATTACTAAAACAATTCCCTCGTTCTGTAGTCAGACTCACCTTAACTAAATCACAAAATATGTTAAAACCAGAAGAATATGCTAAGCTAATAGCTAATAATTCAGATTTCATAGAGATTAAGGGTTACATGTATGCAGGCCATTCACAAGCTAGACTTAATCCAAAATGTATGCCTTATCATGAAGAGGTAAAACAGTTTGCACAAGAACTAGTTAAACACAATTCCAATTACGAAATTGTTAATGAAAAACCTAATTCTAGAGTTGTTTTACTAAAAAATAAGAATTCGAAAATCAGTTCAGAATTAAATTTCTAATAACTTTCCTGCAGGTCCTGGATTGATTACTAATGTTTTTTTGTCAACTACCTCTTTTTCGCTCATGGTTTCGTGTATGTGTCCACTTATTGCTAAGGTAAAATGTTTTAAATATTTCTTAATAGATTTGCAGCCTGCATGTTCGTCATTTACCAAATCTACTTTGGTTCCGTGTGCAGGTGCATGTGTTAATAGAACATTTTTCTTTCCTAACTTGCCTTTGTTAGTTTGAATGAATTTTTCAAATCCTTTATCTGTAAAGCTAAATCCTCCACCTCCATATCCAAATAATGCTATTTCTTTATCAAGTTTAGCCACTTTTTTATGGACAAAGTGCACGTTTTTATATTTTTCACACTCTTTACGAACATTGGATACCTCTTCATGATTGCCATTGATTATGTAAACTGGTTTTCCAAATGATGCTATTTCTTTCACCATTCCTGCTAAATCGTTTTCAAATATACTCATATCACCAGCACAAAGAATTACATCGCACTTTTTTGCTTTTCGTTTTAGCACTTTTAAGAAAGGTGCATGTTCATGCAAGTCTACAAATGCTAATAAGATCATAAGAACTAAATAATGTTTTCATTTAAAATTGTTTCGTTTAGCTATACCCATAATAATCTTCTAGAACTATTGCATCCAATCTATCCAAATTCTTCACAATATGAAATCTGCCATTCCCTAGTTCAGTAATTTCTTTACCTAACTTCTCACCTTTTTTCTCTAATCCCACACCAATAAGCGATATAGTAACACCCGCTGCTCTAGCTTCTGCAACCATGTCTAAGGTTTCTTTTTCAGGATTTGAACCAACAGTAGGCATTGCATCAGTTAACAATATCAAATGTTTAGTAATTCCAGATATATCAGGAAACAACTCAACCGCTTTTCTTATCATTTGTTTCATGTCTGTTTGTTTTGTTGCGCGCACTGTTGAAATCTTCTTCAATAACAATGGAAAGTCTGTTGTGGGTGCTACTGAATCTTTTATTTCTGATTCAAACACTACCATCCCCACTTTATCTTTTTCAGCTATAGCTTTGTATGCCAAAGCAATTCCTGCTTTTTTAGCTGCCTCGATTTTCTTTCCTTTCATACTTCCAGAAGCATCCAATCCATAAATTACATAAACATTTCCTTTAGATTTTCTTTCAAAAGTCATTAGATCATCTTTTAACAGAGTTGTATGTCCACGCTTAATTGCTTTAGTTATGGATTTTTTCAAAGCCAAATCTGCATATCTATCGCCTTTCTTGTATTTGTTAACTTCAGATCTGGTTCCATAGAAACTTTTTTTCTTGTGAACTTTTTCTCCAATAATTCCTTTGGGTGTTAAATTATCCACTTCTTCTACATACATGATTAATGCTGCCATTTCTTCGCCTTTTTTAGAAAAGCTTCCATCAGAATTTAGTATTTTCTTTTTTTGTAAGTCTGTTACTTTTTTAGTTATTTTATCTTTTAATTCTCTTTGAAATTCGGGGATCTTAATATTTTTCTCAATATAATCAGGATTGTAAGAACTTAACAAACGAAGTATAGTTTCTCCATATAATCGTTTAGCATTAGCATAATTCTGTACTAGTTGTTGCATCATTAAATCGGGTGTGAAGCCACCAACATTGTTATTTATACCCTCTTCAATTAGTTTAGCTTCATCTATTTTTTTCTTATCGCCTTTTAGAATAGAATGCATTAATTTATCTTCTTCAAATTGGGAAGATAATTGGCCTTTTAATTCTTCAATCTTTTTTGTTTTTTCGACGTCACTTAGTTCATTAGGGAACATCGCCTTCTTCTTTGTATTCTTTTCCTTCTGAACGTAAAAAGTCGTTGAAGGTTTCTTGAATTATATCCGAAGGAGACATTGCGTATTTCGCACTTGGTCTTAATTGTATTCTATGCGCTAATACGGATAGAACTGCATCTTTCACATCTTTAAAGTTTACATTTTTTCTTCCAGCTAAAAGTGCATTTCCCTGGCTTCGTTCGTAAAGCCCTAATGAAGCTCTTACAGAAGGCTTTTTTTCAATTCGTTTGTCTTCTCGTAATACTCTTACAAAGTGTATCATTAGAGTTAACAGTTTGTCATCCACAGCTACAAGTTCTTTTCCGTTATTTTCAACAATCTCTTTTTCTATTTCTAAACTTTCAGGGTAATCCATGTAAACTACATCAAATCTATCCAGCAATACATCAGAAATTTTTTCTGTTGAACTATCTTCAGGATTCATGGTTGCTATAAATATAAAATTCGTTGGAAAATCCACATCATAACTTCCAATTGTTGCATATCCCTCTTGTAATACTTGTAATAATGCATTTTGTAATTTTTCAGGACACCTGTTTAGTTCATCAAAAAACAATATTCCTTGATCTGCTTTGAATATCTTTCCATGTGTAAATGCCTCTTTACTTAGAGGTCCAAATTTTAATGCTTTAATAGGATCTATGTCTCCCAATAAGTCTTCTACAGTTAAATCAGGACTTCCTTGTACCCTTACAAATCTATGTATTCCTTTTATTTTCTTACCTTTAGAATTCATATCAGGTAACAATTCAGCAATATTTTTTGCTAAAGTAGTTTTACCGATTCCAGGATTTCCTAGAATTAATACATGTCTCCCAGTTAATAATGCTGAACATAACTGTTTTTTTGCCTCTCCTTGTCCAAGAACTTGTTTAAATGCGTCTTTTTCAAGCAACTTTTTTCCTAATTCTTCTATTGTGGATGCCATACACTCCCGCATACTTTCTGACCATTTAAAAAGGTTTGCGTTAGAAAAGCTTTTTGCTCAGAATGAAACAAATTGGAATGATGCTGTAAAAAGCTTACCTTTAAAGCTAGAATTACATTATTTTTTTTATCTTTTTACCGATATCTTGTAGCTCTTTTTTAATATCTTTTTCCAAACTAACCACATCTTTTACGACTTTGTGTTCAACTTTCCAAAAAGCTCGTTGAATTTTGTGATTGTGAACTAACAAAGCAACAACAAGAGAGATTAACATCAGAACTGCAAAGTTAAACAAGATTATGTGTGTTGCTGGAGGAGAAAAATATTCCCCACCATTAGTTACAACAGTTGAAGAACTTGAGATCATTCCTGCGAACGCAAGAAGGATTACAACAAATACTATTGCGTTAACCAGGGCAGTTTTATTCTTTCCTTTCTTCATACCAATTCAATAACTCAACCAATATTTAAACGTTTCTACTCTGGAATCGACACTAAAAAAAGATAGTTTTATATACTACCTTTCACTCAATCTTAGCATGGGACAACAAGAAGTTTATGATTTTTTGAAGAAACATCCAACTAAATGGTACACTTCTAAAGAGATTTCTAAAGCATTAGGAATTTCTATTGGTAGCATTACTGCTTGTTTAAAGAAATTACGAAGAACTGAGACTATTGCTTTTGAAACTACAGGGAACAGAAATGAGTTTAGATACAAGTTTAAGGATGAAACTCCTCGTAGACGTGTTGCTAAAAAACCTGTAGCAAAAAAGAAACCCGTTAAAAAAGCAACTTCTAAGAAAAAATAATTATTTAACAAATACTTCTGCACCAGATATTAAACCTAACGTAACTAAACTCACAATTACGCCTGCAATTACTACCCCTAATGCTAATGCTAAGAATGCCTCTTTTTTCTTTACTTTAAATAACCAGGCTAACAAAGTTCCAGTATACGCCCCAGTGATAGGAAGGGGTATTGCTACAAATAACATTAAAATCAGAAACTCCCATTTAGTTCCAATATATTTTTCTACCTTGCCTCGTTTTCTTTCTACATATTTCAAAAATAATTTATTATAAAGTTTAATATTCAAAAACCAATTATGTAGATATGTTAAAAATAAATAAACAATAGGAATTACACAAATATTTGCAAGTACACAGATAAGATAAGCAAACAATGGCGACATTCCATTAAAAACTGCGAAAGGAATCCCTCCCCTTAATTCTGATATGGGTAATAAACTTAAAAAAATCGTTTTAAGAAGTATGCTCATTCACCCACCTCTCTGCTTCGTCTAGTTTTTCTTTATCTCCAATATCAAAATAGGTTGAATCATTTATCCAAGCATACACCTCTGTTTTTTGTGTTAGCCACTCAATAAGGGTTTTTGGATTTTCTTTTTTATATTCGGTTTCAAGATAATTAATTATTTCTTGTTTGCCCTCTTTTTTAAAACAATACATCATGATGGCAGATAATTTAGTTTTTGGATTTTCAGGTTTTTCTACAAACTGGATAACTCTTCCAGTTCCGTCCATTTCTTCTATGCTTCCGTGTTTCTTTGCTTCTTCTAAACTAGGTAGATTCCTGCCAGTTATTACATATTGTTTGTCTTTTGCAAAATCCAATAATTCGTTTAGATCAAAAGTAAACAGATTATCTCCTGCGATTATTATAAAATCTTCATCAACGTTTTTCAAAGCAAAGTTTATGTCCCCAATAGATTCTAACCGATCTTGTTCATTTTTTGTTCCATCGTTTAACACGGTTACTCCAGGATTCCAGGTCTCAAAATCTTTATAGAACTTATCATTTGTTACAACGATTGTTTCTGTTATGTCTGTTTGTTTTATTTTATCTAGAATATGATCTATTACTGTTTTCCCTCCGATTTCTAACAAAGGTTTTGCTTTATTCAATGTTAATGGATATAATCGCGTAGCATATCCTGCTGCTAAAATAATAGCTTTCATAGTTTTACCTTTCCTTTTAGATATTTATCTGTTCGTACTGCTTCAACCACACTCTCGGAAGTTAAATATTTGCGTTTTATTTTAGCATATATCTTGCCCTTCTTTTCAAACGTTTTTTTATATTTCTTTTTAAAATCTTTTACTGCAGCTTTTATTTTTAGTGGAGGGCCGATTATTTCTCGTTCAGGGCTCAATTTTTCTTCAACGTCATAATTAAACACTATCGTGTCATCCCAGTACCATTTGCTTTTTTTAATGGTAAAGCCTTCATGTGTTAATGAACGTGCAAAAAAATTAAATGCTTTTTCAATTTTACAACCAACAATATCTTCTTTTCCGTTTACTGCTTTAAGTTCAATTACCAATCCACCCAGCTTATCAACATCCACTTTTTCTTTTTCAAAATATTTAATTGCAGGTTTATCTAAAAACTTTTGAGCTAACTTTTTCAATAATCTAAACTTTTCTAAAGATAATGCTGCTGAAGCATTTCGACCTGCTTGAACAGGGTCTATTACTATTAATGGAGAATCCAACTTAGATGAGTTAACTTCAAACATTACATCTTTGTGAAATTTACTAAGATCAATAATCTCTTTTTCTTTCCATTTTACACATGCTTTTAACAAATTCACAAAACCATCGTAGTAGATTACTAAGATTTCTAGAACATAGCCTGAGAATCCTTTAATATAAGATTCTGCACCGTATAATTCATTTGCCTTAAAGAATTGTTTTGCAATTCTGATTTGATCTTTAATTTGAGAAGAAGATTTTTTATTTACCCATTTTGCATGTAATGGGGAAACATCAGTTATGTTTAGGGCTTCATCTGCCTTATTTATTTTGATTACTGGAACTAATTCATAAACAAAACCATCTTTTTTAACCTGAAAATAATCACGACTTCCATGAAACTTTTCTGGTTTAAATTCTTTTAATGATTGTTCTAGTATGCTTGAAATGTCTTTTCCAACACATTTTTTGTTAAATCTTACAAATAGATCTACATCAAAGACGTCTTTTAACCAGGTTCCTTTTGCTCCTGATCCACCTAACTCAATTGTTGCATCTTTTATTTTTAGACTTTTCACAAATTTGGCTATCTTGTTCTTTACCGCTTTTGCTTCAGCTGCAGAAGGTTTTACTCTTTCCAATACTTCATTCAATATTTCCATGCAATATAAAAAGCAGAATTAGTTTAAAAATGTTCGTATTAGAAGAATGTTTTTAGGCGTCTTTCTAATTCAGGACCTAGTTTAGCTCTCAATCTTGGATCTAAAGAATTAACTAAATTAACTTCTTCTGAACTGGTTCCGTAAGTTGCAATCAATCTTGTTCTAAGTGATACACTCCAAGAATTTAATAAACTTTCAGCTTCTCCATGATAAAATAAGAAACAAGGATCCAATAATAAATTGTTCAATTGTATTCCAACATAAATATCTCCATCCGCTTCAACCAAGGGATAAAAGTCAAGTATTGTTCCCCCCTCTACTTGTTGTGGATTTTTATAAAAACTTCTCTTTTCCCCTCTTAAATTAAACAATGTTTCTTCATCTGCAGTACTTGAAAAACCCCTATCAAAATTATCAGGTCTAAAAACATGATTGTGCACTTTTGGATTAACTACATTTCTTAATGCACTCAAATCCCACATATGAAGTCCAACTTCAAAATGTTCGGTATCCCACACAACACTAAAACTGTTTATTGCTCCACTTCGCGCATATTTTACACAAGTAGGATTTATTGGTTGTCCCAAGTTACGTTCAAATTCTTGCCAATCTACTTGAGTAAAATCCGCTATTGCGACCTCATCTAGATCTGATGCGGGAGTAACTGCTTGAGGATTATATGCAACAGAACCTACAATCATAACAGTGCCCACATCTTCTCTTATTCTCGTTGAAATTGTGCCTGCTTCGGTTAATCTAATATGGTATGGATTCATAACTTAGAGTAATGTAGAATTATTTATAACGATTATCATATCTAACGTCCTTAACATTAATAGACCGACGTTTACTTACTCATTTAACAAATAAGAACAAAAACCTAATCATAAACTTGTTTAGCAACTTTAATAGTTTCGCTCATTACTTTTTCAAGAATCAAGTTTAACATTTCTATTTTTTTAGGATATTTTTCAAATGTTTTTTCATTAAGATATATGCTTCGTTTTATCTCTAATTGGATCACGTTCACCTTTTCTGCGGGATTCGCATAATTTGAGGTAATAAATCCTCCTTTGTAGGGTTTGTTTTTAACAACCGTTAAATCGTATTCCGCAGCATTACGCTTCAAACTTTCATAAAAAGTTTCAATAATTTTTGGATGTGCAGAAGTATCATCTAATGTTCCAACTATAAAATCTGCTCTTTCTTTTCCTTTATCAGGGGTGTTTTCTAACCCGACTGAAAGTAGTGAGTGTCCATCTAAAACAACCACGAAACCGTTTGTTTCTTTTATCTTTATTACACTCTCTTTAATTTTGGAATGATATTGATCATAATATACTAGTAATTCTTCTTTTTCTACAGAAGTATACTCAATTAAAGGATGTTTTTGTCCACCTAAACGCGAGGTGTGAATTGGATCTTTTAAGAGGTGTTTTGGCACATCCCCTTTCAACCCAGTTTTGTGTCGACTCACATTAAGCACTAAAGGCATTAATTTAGATTTGATCACAATTCCTTTACTCAAAGTAAATATTTCATCAGTATATAGGTCTCCCTCTTTTCTTAAAGAATCTAGAACAATATTTTTTTTAAGATTTTCAGGAATTAATATCCCTGAATGTGGAATAGATACCAGAAATTCGACACCCCGTTCTTTACTTACAACTAACTCGTTACATTCTTCATTTTTTTCAGTTAAAACATTATAACATTTCATGATTATAACTTAATCAAACTTTAATAAATAAAAAGTTAATTGTCCTTAATGCAGGTTTCATAGAAATCACACTGTCCTGTTGACCATTTACACAATCCAGATTGTTTTTTGGGATAATCTATTTTTTCTTCGCTTTGAGTATCAAATTGTATTTGTTCACATGCTGCTTCTGCATCTCTAATAAGCACATCATCAACATCTATGAACTTTTCACCAAATTTTAAAAAATTAATTCCTACTTTTTTGGGTGCAACTCCGTGTTTTTGTTTGTACATCATTGCATATATCCCCAATTGTAACATATAATCATCGCTCATCTTATCTCGTGAAGAAGTTTTATAATCTACTATGTGTACTCCCTCTGCCCATTCGTGTACTGCGTCTATGTACCCTCTAACCTTATGAGAAGACGATTCATAATACTGCTCAGTTATTGGAGTTAAATATTTGAATCCCTCAACTAGTCCTCGATCAACCATCAATCCCTGTAACTTACCTACAAATCCATCAAACCAATTTGTTAACATTCTTTTGGTTTCATTGTAATAATAAATCTGGTTATGTATTGTTATACCTATTTTTTCTAATTCGGGTTTTGATTTTCTCCATTCCTGTCTAAACATGTCAAATAATAAAGTTCGTAATTCAAAATCAAAGTTTTCAGAATGAATTTGTGATATATTGACTTTAAAGAAATTTTCCAACACTGAGTGTACTGCTTTTCCTCGAACTAGATGTATATTCGAACCAGTAACTAACTTAAGAATGTACTGATAGAAATATTTTCTTGGACACTGTCTAAATAAATTAATTGACGATGGACTTTGTACTCTTCCTGCCATAACTCTCCATCATGATGAGGATTAATAAAGTTGATTGTTTTCTATTTTATCTTTTCTAAAATTAAATCTTCTTTTTTCCCTCTATTACTTTGTCCAAACTTAACTAAAATATAGTTCACACTTCGCCAGGAAGATTGAGGAAACAGTTCACAAAGATCTTTCTCAACCTTATCAGGATCGGTGTGAGTTGTCCATCCCAACTTACGCGCCACCCGCCCCACATGAGTATCCACACCTATGGCATCTCCACCCATTGATGCAATGAACACATTTGCCGTCTTTCTTCCTACACCAGTTAACTTAACTAACTCCGAAGCATCGCAAGGCAAACCTTCACTAAAATGTTCTAAAATTCCTTTTACACATCCCAACACAAATCTTGCTTTATTTCGATAAAAATTAACGGATTTTATTTCCTGTTCCAACGCTTCCAAATTTAATTCTGAAATTTCTTTTAGAGTTTTATATTTTTCAAACAATGCTGTGGCGACCTTAACTGTTACTGTATCTCTAGTCCTAGCTGACAACAATGTTGCAATTAAAATTTGCCAATCTTCACTCCAGCCTTCTGCAGCTAATCGCGGATCTGAATTATGCTCACTTAACTCATTTAATTGTCTTAAAGCCTTAGAGTGATTCATAATAGTCCCTCATTAACATTGCATCTCCCTCAATATTAGGACTTTCACTAATAATTATCCCCCTAACCCCAAACTCTTTGAAGGCTTTCATTAACTCTTTCCATTTAAAGTCTGAATCTTTTAGATTCAAATGATTCCTTTCTCCTTTAGGCCCATAATTTATTCCCGCCATATGAATATGCATATTATCTAAACAATTTAACTCCGTTTTCAACAAACTCAGAACATTACAAAACTCTTCATAACTATTAACCTTTCCTTCACGCGCATGTAAGTGTGCAAAGTCTACACAGAGGTGTGTTCCGATCTCTTTACCCAATCTCACTAGCTCATGCAAACTCCCAAATTGAGAAATCTTGCCTGTTGTCTCTGGACTTAATTTTATTTTACAGCCCTCATGTTCTAATTTGTCTTTTAATTGTGAGAGGTTATTTTTAATTGTTTGATACACCTCTTCATGATCGTTATCGTGATAATATCCTGCATGAAAGGTTACAAATTTAGCTCCACACTTATCTGCCATTATTGCAGCGTCATAAATTCGTTGCAGGGATTGTGTTTGTTTTTCTTTATCATTAGAACTTAGGTTTACAAAAAAAGAGGCATGACAGGTTAACACTTTATCTTCTTTTTTAGCCAATGTTTTTATTTCAGGGCATTGTTCTTTGTGAAGATAGACCTGTCTTACAAACTGTATCTCTAGTCCATCTAACTTTAATTCTTTTTGTCGTTGGATCCCGTCCGGAATTTTTCTAGAAACCGAACTCAGTGGAGCTCCTGCATTTCCAAACCTTAATCGCTTAAACATATCACCTAAACAATTCAGACTTATAAAAAAGTTTTTATATACTAGACTAAATAGTTAAATATGAAGATTCGAAAGGAGATTAGGGCTGCAGATAAAATTTTAGCTGATGCAACCAGTCAACTCCCCTTTTCTTTAATAAATCCAATTAACGCGTCTTATGCTAAAAAAGTATTTATGAGTAACAAATCTAAGAACCCCACATTAAAATATACTCTTCCAACAACAAAACTTCTTGCTTTAAGGCAAAAACTTTCTTCAATTGCAATTGAGGAAAGAGATTTTCTCGACACAATTATTGTAGAACGTCAAAGAGAATTAATTAGGCACGTGGATCTTCTTAACAGCTTGGGCTGCTTTGATTTCACTGAAAAAAGTGTTAAAGTGTTTGGTCTTCCTAGTAAAAAACTAATTAACAAAGCATATCGTATTTTAAATGATAAACTTAATCTAAAACCTGCTAAGAAAATCCTTAAAAAAGATGCAGTTAAGATTCTAATGGAAAACTTGAGAAGGTTTAATTTAGATTATAAAATCAAGAACAAAGATTTGGTTACAAGTTGTTCTGTTGAGTCAGATAAAAAATTAATCATTCTTAAACAAAAAGAAAGATTCTCAAAGAATTTTATTAATCGATTAATTGTTCATGAAATTGGTACTCATGCTTTTAGATATGAGAATGGGAAGAAACAAGAATTACAAATTTTTAAAAAGGGTTTAGCAAAATATTTAATCACAGAAGAAGGACTTGCAGTTTATAATGAGGAACGATTTGGACTTTTAAAAAAAGTTTTCTTACAGAATTATGCAGGCAGAGTTATTGCTGTTAATACCGCTCAAAAAAATAGTTTTTTCAAAACATTTAGAGAACTTCGAAGGTTCTTTGATAAGAACAAGGCATTTCAACTAACTTTAAGAGCTAAACGAGGATTGGTTGATACCTCTTTACCAGGGGGTTTTTCTAAAGATTATATTTATTTAGATGGTTATTATCAAGTTAAAAACTTTGTTTCGCGAGGAGGAAACATTAATGATTTGTATTTTGGTAAAATTGGACTTAAAGATGTTAAATTTGTAAAGGAATTGAAGCTAAAAAAACCCGACTTGCTTCCAGAAAGTTTTACATTAATGGAAAAAAATGGCTAAAAACATATTAATTGTTGCAACAAGAAAAGGACGTTCAGTTAAATTAATAATTGCGGCGCTAAAAAAGCGAAAGTTCAATGTATCTTTTTTAAATTACTCCTCGCTCACTCTCAAAAAGATTGAACACGTGTGTAATGAAAAATGGTCTTTTGCTATTCTAAGGGATCCTCGTGACGTAAATCTTAACTTTTCAGTTTTTCAAAATGATTTACTTAATTGTTTGAAGTGTAAAGTTTTAGATGAAAATGCACTCAAGAAGCATCCTTATTTTGAGGACAAACTTTTCCAATATTTGTTCTTTAAAAACAAGGTTCATATGCCAAACACTCGCATTCTTCAAAAAGTTTCATCCAAAAAGTTAATCAAACTAAAATTCCCTGTAATTGTTAAAAAACGTTTAGGAAGTAAAGGCAGATTTAGTTTTTTAATTAAAAACAAACAAGAAATTACAAAATTCTTAAAAAAAAATGATCCCTCGGAATTCCTACTTGAAGATTTTGAAAACATAAAAACTGATTTACGAGTTGTTGTTCTTAACAATAAAATTATTGCATCCGTTGCTCGCACACCACACATAAAAAAACAAACTGGTTTTTCCAGGATTGGTGTTAAAGTCGAATCTAAAATTCAAATATCTAAAAAAATAAAAACAGATGCGATTAAAATTTCAAAAAGTTTAAATTGTGATTTTTGTGGTATTGATTTCGTAATTGATCACACAAATAAGCATTATTTTATTGAGTGTAATCTTTCTCCAGTATTTAGTTCTACAGAAAAAAAATCAAACGCCAACATTGCAGATAAACTTGCAGAATTTATTAAAAAAAAGATTAGATAATGTTGAATACACTTTTCAAAACATTTATATACCATTACCTCTATTAAAAAATCAATATTGTAGTACTTGTGTGGGAAAAAGGGTGATTGAATAAATGAAAAAAGAGAGTAAATTAGTTTTATGGTTTAATGAACTCTCAATTGGAGAGGTTCCAATTGTAGGGGGGAAAAATGCATCCCTTGGTGAGATGTATCGTGAACTAAAAAAGAAACATGTTAACGTTCCTAATGGTTTTGCAATAACTGCAGAGGCATACCGATTCTTATTAAGATCAAATGACGCTGAAAAAAAAGTTAAATCAATTCTAAAAGGACTTAATACTAAAAATTTACGAAACTTACAACGCAAAGGAGATCAAGTAAGAACACTCATACGAAGTTTAATTTTTCCAGATGAATTAAAATTTGAAATTGCTAAAGCATACAAAAGATTAGAAAAAGAATATGGCAAAAATTGCGATACTGCGGTACGAAGCAGTGCAACTGCAGAAGATCTTCCTGATGCAAGCTTTGCTGGCCAACAAGAAACATTTCTTAACATAAGAGGAATTAATAATTTATTAGAATCTTGCAAACATTGTTTTGCTTCATTATTCACAAACAGAGCTATTTCATACCGTGAAGATAAAGGCTTTGATCATTTTAAGGTTGCTCTTTCAATAGGAGTTCAAAAAATGGTGCGATCCGATTTAGCTTCATCAGGAGTTATGTTTTCTATTGATACTGAATCAGGATTCAAAAATGCTGCGTTTATAACTGCAGCCTACGGACTTGGAGAAACAGTAGTTCAAGGTTCTGTTAACCCAGATGAGTATTATGTTTTCAAACCTACTTTAAACAAATTTAAACCCATAATAAAAAAGAAAGTTGGAGAAAAGAAGATCAAAATGATTTATTCTAATGATTCTTCAAAACCTACAAAGATAATAAGTGTAAATGAAACTGAAAGAAAGAAATTTGTTTTAACAGAATCAGAAATATTACTTTTAGCCAAATGGGCATGTATAATTGAAGATCATTATTCTAATAAAAGAAAGTGTTACACCCCAATGGACATGGAATGGGCTAAAGATGGTAACACAGGAAAATTATTCATTGTTCAGGCCCGTCCTGAAACAGTTACTTCACAAAGAGATATTAACACATTAGAAGAATATCAATTAATAAAACATGGACCTGTTCTCATAACTGGAAGTAGCGTTGGTGAAAGAATTGGTAAGGGAAAAGCTCGAATTATTAAGAATGTTAAAGGAATTCATGGTTTCAAAAAAGGCGAAGTTCTTGTTACTGATATGACTGATCCTGATTGGGAACCAATCATGAAAATAGCAAGCGCAATTGTAACTAACCGTGGTGGAAGAACCTGCCATGCTGCCATAATTAGTAGAGAATTAGGCATTCCTTGTTTAGTTGGAACAAATCATGCTACTGAAGCAATAAAGAATAAACAAATGGTTACCGTCAGTTGTGCTGAAGGTGAGATGGGCTTTGTGTATAAAGGAAATTTACCATTTAAAATTAAAAAGACTAATCTAAAAACTATTCCTAAGACTAGAACTAAGATTATGATGAATGTTGGCAATCCTGAAGAAGCGTTTAACTTCTCATTCATACCAAATGATGGTGTGGGTTTAGCAAGAGAGGAATTCATAATAAATTCTTATATTAAGATTCATCCTATGGCGCTTATTCATTTTGACAAAATAAAAGATTCGAAAACAAGAAAAATAATTAAGGATCTTACGTACAATTATAAAGATAAAAAACAGTTTTTCATTGATGAATTGGCAAGAGGGGTGGGAACTATCGCTGCTGCTTTTTATCCAAAAGATGTAATTGTGCGTTTATCTGACTTCAAAACAAATGAGTATGCTTCATTAATTGGTGGAAAACAGTTTGAACCTAAAGAAGATAATCCCATGATTGGTTGGAGAGGCGCTTCCCGTTATTACAAACCAGGTTATAAAGAAGCTTTTGTTTTAGAATGCAAAGCTATGAAAAAAGCCAGAGAAGAATTTGGATTAAACAATATTAAACTAATGGTCCCTTTTTGTAGAACAATAAATGAAGGAAAGAAAGTAATTAAAATCATGGCTCAAAATGGTCTAAAGAAAGGTAAAAACAAGTTAGAACTTTATGTTATGTGTGAAGTTCCTTCTAATGTTATTCTTGCAGATGATTTTGCTAAGATTTTTGATGGGTTTAGTATAGGTAGTAATGATCTTACTCAACTTACCTTGGGCGTGGATAGAGATTCTGAAATCTTAAGTGATGTTTATGATGAGCAGAATCAAGCAGTAAAAGACATGGTTTCCATTGCTATAACTCATGCCAAAAAGAATAAAAGAAAGATAGGGATTTGTGGTCAAGCCCCAAGTGATTTTCCAGAGTTTGCTCAATTTCTTGTAAAACAAAACATTGATAGTATTTCTCTTAACCCTGATACTGTTCTTAAAACAAGATTAAAAATTGCTGAAGCAGAAAAGAAATAGTCGAATTATATTGCTTTCAAATTTTTCTTTATTTTACTCATTACTTCAAATTCATCTTTAACAGTATCATCTAACTTAGTTGTTTTTAATTGGTTTAATTCTTCTAATCCAGGGTCTTGGTTTCGTACTGTTTGATCAAACGAATTCTTTGTTACATAATATACATCTTTTGTTTTATTTGCAAATAAGTTTTGAAAGAAAGGTTTTCTTTCAACAACAGGTTGTGGCGCTGGAGCTTGAGCAACAGGTTGGGCTATTTGTTGAACAGGGGGTGCTTTGGCAAATAATTTTGATATCAAGGGTTGTTTCTGTACAGCAGGTTGTTGAACTGGTTGTGGCATTTGTTGAATTGGCTGTATTGGTTGTTGGACAGGTTGAACGGGTTGAACTGAACCCTGTTGAACAGGGAGGTTTTGTGCTTGTACAAATTGTGCATATCTCGCTTGATATTCTGGAAATTTTGTCTCATATGCGATTACTAAAAATATTGCAATAAAAAATCCTACCACCGCAGTGATGCCTATTTGAATAAAATTAGTTTTGTTTGGTGCAAACTTTTCTCCAGGACCTTGAATTGTTAATGGTGCACTTATTAAATTAAAAGTTCCCTGTTTTCTTAATTGATCTTGTAAATCTATTTTTTCAGTACTTATATCTGAAAGCCGTTTTTTATAATCAGATAATAATAACTTTGTTTTTAGTAAAGATATTTCTCTTAATTTCATTAAATTTTGTCCATAAATGTCTGTTTCAAACAAGTTTACATCAATTTTGATGTTGTTTATTTCATCCTGTTTTAGTTCAATTTTTTCTTCAACTAATTTTACTTTATCTGCATAATTATTGTGCTCGTTAATATAATTAAAAAAGTTATCTAGAACTTCTTGAAGCATTTGCTTACTTTCTTCAGAAGTAGGCCCAGCTAGATCAATTGTAATGAAAGGTAATATTTGATTGTTTCCTTGGTTTGTAACAACTTTCACTTTGTCAATATTCAAATTTCTAGCGATAAATGTTTCAAAAGACATATCGGAATATTTTACTATTACTGGTTCCATAATTTCTGAAGAAGTAAGTAACTCTTGTGCCTCTAGAGCAGCATATACGTCTTCATAGTCTTTAGATACTTTAATTACTGCATTTGAAGATGAAGTTAATGAATTTGCTAAACTAGGAGAACTTAAAACACTATATGCATTCTTTTCCAATAATAAGTCTTGTTCAAATTGTACTTTTTGTATTTTTACGTCACTTAACGCCTTTCGTTTATCTAACAATTGATTCATTGCTTGCTCTCCTGTAAAATCATCTTGAGTGGTATTACCTACGACATCTTTTTGAAATTGGTTTAGTGCTTCTTCCATTTCAAACTGCATTAAAACAAAATTTTCTACAGGCATTTCACTTATATTTTGTGAAGTTAGCTTATCTTGATATGCATTAAGCTGTTTTATGAATCGTTCTGCTGCTGCATCTCGATGTGAACTGTGCCAAGTTGCCTCTTCTGCTTCAATAACTTGTTCTCTGAATCGTGAAATATCATTTAACACTTTAGTGTGCATTAGAGGATAATAATCCAAGGTTTTTCCTTTAATATTCTCGGATTCAAATCTATTAACATATGCATCAATTTGTATTTTAAATTTTGTTACTAATTCATTTGCATTTTCTATTTCTTGTGAGGATTCAAATATTACTTGTTCAATTAATGTAATGTATTCTTTTAGAGCTTGTTCTTCTTCTTCAAATACGCTTATTTTTTCTTTAATTGCTTTTTGTGCACCATATCTTGGTTCGATTATTTCAAAAAACTGCTTCACTAAATCATCATTTATTTTTTTAGCTTGTTCTTTTGTATCTGCTTTAGTTGTTAAAGATAAGAAAGATACTAATTGTTCTTTTGTTCTGTCAACTCGTTCTCTGACTAATTCGACAGTCATATGACTTGATTTAAAATCATCAAGAGATATTGCTTCTTGAAAGTTTTTTGCAATTACGGGTTCAATCACGTCACTTCCTTCCAGAATTACTTTTTGTTCTACAATCGGTCCAATTTCACCCTTTTCGCCCACTAGAGAGATTAGTGAATTTACCTCATTCCCTCCTTTTGCTAGAGTTAGAAAGACCAGAACTATAATCATGAATACCACTGCCAGGACTAGAATTATTTTTTTTCTTTTCCCAATTATGCTTATGTAATCCTTAATTGTTAGAGGTTGACCTACTTGTGGCTGTACTTGAGGTTGTGCCATTGGTTGTGCTTGATACTGCACGGATTCCATACATATTTTCTGGTCTAAAAGGTATTTAAATGTTTGTATTTAATAGAAGTGAAACAAAAAGTTATTAAAAAACAAAATATAGAGTTAATTTATGAGAGGAAGACCCACAAAATCAGTTATACGTCAAAACATTATTGAAATCATTAATGTTAAAAAAAAGGTGTATGGGTATGAGTTGTATACTTATTACATTGACATTTTTCCAAAAGTTCACATCAGGTCAGTTTATTATCATCTAAAGAAAGGCGTTGCATTAAAAGAGCTTGAAATAAAAGAGGTTAAAGAAGAAAAAGGTAATTATTCTTGGGGGGATAAAGCAGAAAAAGTATATTATACACTAGGTTCTAATGCCCGACCTAAGAACAGTAAGCGTGTTTTAAATTATTTTCTTAAGAAGTCGGAGTAAATCTTGCTTTTTGTCCTTTAACATCTCTTAAAACATTTTCATACGCTTGAATAATCGCATCTGGCATTATTAAAGCTTCTTTACTTACTCCAAGGGTGGTTAAATTAACTCTAAACCTTTTAAATCCCTCAATCTTTTTTGCAATTTCTTTTTCAAGTTCTTCTACTTGTCTCAAAGCTTTATCTGCATTTTTTCCAAATAATTTGAGTAGGTGTTTTTTTCGACTTTTAAATCCGCTTAGCTCATCTAACTCTTTTTCAAAATCTTTTTTAATAGATTTTTGAACTATTTCTTCAAAAGGGGTTATATTCTTTTTTATTTCACTATGATTAACTACTCTTTTAATAGGTGCAATGGACATAACGTCTTTTCCTAAAAAGTGCTGCGCACCCCGCATTCCTCCTGCACCAATAAACGCCATAGCTATAAGTAAAGCGGCTCTCTTAACAACGCCTTTCTTTTTAATTTCATTAGGTAATCTGGGTTTTCCTATAACAACCCCCTCAAAACCAAAACCCTGAGTTACAAGTTTTGCTTGAAAACTAGCATACGCGGCTAAGATTTTTTTTTCATCTCCTAAATGCAAAAGTTGTAAAATACTTAAGATAAGTTGTCGTTTTTTATTCTTTCTTAACTGATTTATATTAGTTAACATGAAATCAAAAGCCTCGATATAATTAAATTTGAAATACTTAATAAGAAAACGCATATTTGCATGTTGATTAAATGGTTCTTCATCATCTAACCAGTCAGTTATTGTCTGGGTAAACCCTTCACCGGCCTCACCAAAAACAACTTGTACATTATATTGTAAATCAAACTCATGTAAACGTTCATCAAAATCTACATCTTGAGTATGCGTTTTAGCCTCTCTAAATTTTTGTTTTAAAGCTCTAAACTTCGTTGGTTCTAAAAAATTCATAAAAGCTTCTTCAAATTTTGAAGCACCAGATGCCAATGCTTTA
This sequence comes from Candidatus Woesearchaeota archaeon, assembly GCA_018653365.1. GTDB lineage: Archaea > Nanobdellota > Nanobdellia > Woesearchaeales > JABIAG01 > JABIAG01. The sequence goes on along the minus strand of JABIAG010000001.1, from coordinate 163,846 downwards.
AGAATTTCGTTTAACACAGATTCTTCATTTCCGTCACAACATGCAAGTATTGATTTCATACCATCTTCGTCCAAAAGATTCTTAACCATGATTCTTAACCAGCACTATCATTAATAAATTTTTCTCTTTTACACTAACTTCTTAAAGAATCCCATTAATGCATACGCTTCTCGTTTAGATAAAAACGATTTTCCAATCATTTTCTTCCACACTAACCTTTGTGTTTCTCGTTTGTCTTCTAAAACAAATTTCATTTTGAGCAACGCTTTATCCAACATTTTGAATAATTGTTTTTTCTCAGCTAAAGAAATTGGGACAACATCATTTGACAATGAACTAAGTGAATATAACATCACTGCAACAGAATGACTTAAATTCATTGCCTTATAATCCTTATCCGTAGGAATTTTAACCATAAAATCACATTTTGCTAATTCTAAATTATTCAGTCCATCTTCCTCTCTCCCAAAAACCAACCCTATCTTTCCTTTAGAAGGCAATACCTTGCCCAACTCAGCAGGAGTTATGGGATTTCGAGGGATATTATAATCTCGACCAGTTTTAGAAGATGTTGCAACTAAATAATCCAGTTTTGGCCATCTTTTCAAAATCTTAACATTATCCAAAACATCTTTAGCATGTTTTGCTCGAATATATGCTTCGTCTCCCAAAGAACATTTAGGGTTTACCAATACTAGCTCACTAAACCCAAAGTTTTTCATTACTCTAGCAATTGCTCCAATATTTCCTTGTGTTTTAGGCTCTATCAAAACAATAGAAATCATTTTCTTAATTTTAATTCTAACTGTATTTCTTCTAATCTAACCATCACATACTTAACCAAATCAAACTTTTTACGAACCTCGCCTCTAAAACTAAAGTCTAATAGTCCATCATATATTTTTTGAACGTCAGCATATATTTTTTTGATCTCTTTCTTATCTCCTTTTGATACTTTTAAAACCGCTCTTCGTTGTAACTCTCCAACAAAATCACAAATCCCCATTATATATTCATCTGGAGTGCAGCCAAAATTACTAAATTCTAATATTTTACCAGTTTTAGCATATTCTAATAATAGTATTGCTTCGATATACTCTTGTATTGCTACAGAATAACTTCCTGTTTTAGCTTTATCTTTTTGTTTTCGCATCAATCCAATTTCTTTTAATATTTTTTGTTTGTATTTTGCAGCATCAACTAATTTATCATTGTGTACTGCAGAAATTATTTTTTTACTAGATCTTATAACCTCTCGAGAGACTATTATAACGCCCTCTCTAGCCAGATCGTGCTTCTCGTATTCTTTTGTTAGTTTTTCGAACATATAGCTTAGAAGATCAGATCGATTTAAATAACTTTGGTTTTTATCGAGAACTGGAATCGAAAGGTTTATATACTAAATAAATGGTTATTTAATAATGGCTGATGGAGGTGCTCTAGTCGGAGCAGTTGGTTTTTTAGACCGTCTTGGAGTGTATGATGTAGTTCTTCCTTTTTTATTAGTATTCACAATTACGTTTGCTCTTCTTGAAAAGTCCAAAATTTTTGGTCTTGAGGAAATTAATGGTAAAGAATATCCAAGAAGAAATCTTAATGCTATGGCTGCTTTTGTTATAGCATTTCTTGTTGTTGCCTCAACTAATTTAGTGGGTGCAATAAATCGTGCAGTTGCCAATATGGTTTTATTATTAATCTTATCCGCATCATTTTTATTATTAGTTGGAAGTTTTACCAAGCCTTCTGAGATGAAAGAGGGAATTTTCTTAGAAAAGAAATGGAGAAATTTCTTTATGGCAATTGTTTTTATCGCAATAATATTCATTTTCCTTGACGCAATTAGAGTTAACGGACAAAGTTGGTTAGAAATTGCATGGGGTTTCATGGCAAGTAATTGGAGCAGCTCTTTTGTTGGAGTAATTATTCTTTTAGTTATAATTGGTGGGTTTATGTTTTTCTTAAGTAAGGACAAAGGCAGTACTGATGAAGAAGAGAGTTAAAGAAAAGTTTATATACTAAGAAACAAAAATAAAAAAGGAGGACAGAAAAAACAATGTATTTTCAACAAGCACTTAATCTAATTGGCCCTGATTTAATAGAAGTTATTCTTCCATTCATTTTAGTCTTTGCAGTAGTTTATGCTGTCTCTTCTCAAATTCCGCAAATGAAAGAGAAACCAAGAATGCAAATGGTTCTTGCATTAGTTATTGCATTATTAGTTATCATTCCCCATGTAACAAGTAATTATTATTATGGTGAAGTTGATGTTGTTCAAGTCATTAATTCATCGATTCCCCAGGTCGCATTACTCATAATTGCCGTAGTTATGGCACTAATGTTAATTGGAGCATTATCCACAAATAGTGACGACATGTCCTTTCATATGAGGTGGATTAAATGGGTCGCACTCATAGTGGTAGCTTTAATATTCATTGATAATATTGGTATTGGAAGTGTTAGTGGATATGGACTCACTAGTTGGTTTGGCGATCCCGAATTTCAGGCCATAATTATCATTGTTATAATATTTGGTGTACTTGTTAAATTTATTACCGGAAGTGGAATTAAAGATCATAAGTGTAAATGTGGACAACCATTTCCCAACAGGGCTGCACTAAGCCATCATATAGGTGAAGCATTATCTAATGGAGGAAATGCAGACGAGCATAAACCCGCTTAATTTTAAAAAATGGCTACTTTATTAGATGTTGGATTATTAGGACATTTTTCTCCTATTTTTACTTTCCTATTAATTTATGTTCTTGCTTATGCGTTTCTTACCAAAACTGCTTTATTAGGGGATAATAAGGGTGTTTATGCAATTGTTGCATTAGTTTTAGCTTCTTTAACTTTATTCTTTCCGCCAATTGTTGCTTTAATTACAATAATGGCTCCTTGGTTTGTTTTTGTTATGGTTGTAATCTTCCTTATCTTATTACTAATGATGGCATTTGGTGTTAAAGGAGATGTAATTACAAACTATTTTGTTAAAGATAAACTAGTTATATGGGTAATTGTTGGTTTTAGTATTGCTATTTTCTTATTTGGACTTTCTCAGGTATTTGGAGATGTTATTGCTGGAGGCAGCAGTGCAGTAGATGGGGAAGAAACAGAAGGTTCGGCAGACTTTAATGAGGATGTTACTAGAACTATTTTTCATCCGAAAGTAATGGGTGTTATATTTTTATTGATTGTTGCGTCATTAGCAGTTAAACTTCTTTCTATGACGCCGCCAGCGTAAAAAAATAGAGTACTTAAAAAAAATAGATTAAAAAGAATTATTTATTAGCTAATCGAGATAACTTATTTACACTTTCAGTCATTGTGGGAATTACTTTTTTAAATACTTCGTCCATTGCTTTTACACTACTACCCACATCTTTTAGATTAGCGTCATAATCAGAAATTTTACCCAACACTCCTTCGTGTAATTTATCAAAATTTTCTTTTAGCAGTCCCATTTCTTGTGTGATCTTTATTACTTGTGAGTCTATTCGTTCTTTCCACTCAGTTATTGCTTTTAATTGTGTTTGTAAATCTTGCCATTTCTCTTCAATTAATGATTCTACTACTGCTTCAGTATTTTCTTCATATTGTTGAGGTGCAGGTTGCATTCCTTGTACAGGAGCGGCAATTGCTTGTCCTTTCATATCTGCTTGATTAAATGCATCTAGAACTTGTTGAGGACCATATCCTTGTTGAGACAATCCTTGCTTTATTGTTTCATCATCATATCCTTGTTGCTTATATTGTATTACTGCATCTGTTGGAGTGTCTTCTGGAATATTAATCACCTCATTAAAATCTTTATCTTATACTTTACTAATTTTGTTTATATATTTTTCCATTTGAAAGAGAAAAAAAGAGAAAAAGTATTTAAATGAACCCTTCTCAACTTTACTTAGATTACTCACAAAATGAGTCCAAAATAAAAATGATAACTGCAAAAGAACTCAAAAAGAAGTACATTGCTTTCTTCAAAAGCAAAGGGCATAAAGAGATTATTAATGCTAGTTTAATCCCTCAAAATGACCCCACAGTACTATTTACAACTGCAGGTATGCAACCCTTAGTTCCTAACTTATTGGGACAACCCCACCCTCAAGGAAAGAGGTTAGTAAATGTTCAAAGGTGTATACGAACAGTGGATATTGATGAAGTTGGTGACAGCAACCACCATACTTTCTTTGAAATGCTTGGAAATTGGAGTTTAGGAGATTACTGGAAAAAAGAGGCAATAGAATTAACCATTGAATTTATTACAAAAGAATTAAATGTTCCTATTGAAAGATTAGCTGCAACTGTTTTTAAAGGAGATGAGGATGCTCCAAAAGATACTGAATCGGAACAAACCTGGTTATCTTTAAACATTCCAAAAGAAAGAATTGCTTTTCTTCCTAAATCTGAAAACTTTTGGGGTCCTGCAGGCACTTCAGGTCCTTGTGGTCCTAATACTGAATTTTTTTATTGGAAAGATAACAATAAACCTGCACCCAAATCATTCGATCCTGAAGATGATACCTGGGTTGAATTAGGAAATGATGTTTTAATGGAGTATAATAAAGACGAAAAAGGGAAGTACCACAAACTTGAACAAAAAAATATTGATTTTGGAGCAGGAGTTGAAAGAATTATTACTATTCTTCAGGGTCATGAAGATCATTATCTTACTGAACTTTGGCAACCCCTCATTAAAGAAATTGAAAAGATTTCAGATAAAAAATATAGCTTTCCTAAAGGAACTTTGGGATTTGAAACAGTGCCTGAATGTTGGAAAGAAACCATGTGTTCAATTCGAATTATTGCAGATCACATTAAAGCTGCAACATTTATTATTGCTGATGGTATTTCGCCAAGCAATACCGATCAAGGGTACATTGTCAGAAGATTGATTAGACGAGCTTTAAGACATTTACGTTTACTTGATGTAGACCTTTTCAAAATTGATGCAACTGTAGATCTAGCTAAAATAGTTATTAAAATGTATCAGGAAGAATATCCTCATTTGAAAACAAAACAAAAAATCATTTTTGATGAATTAAAACGAGAAGAAGATAAATTTCAAAAAACATTGGATAAAGGACTTAAAGAACTTCAAAAGATGATTGAAAAAGACAATAAAGTAACTTCAAAAGAAGCATTTTTACTTTTCCAGTCCTATGGGTTCCCAATTGAGATGATTGAAGAACTAGCTAAAGAAAATAATGTACCTATTGACGTTAAAGGATTCAATAAAGAATATGAAGATCACCAAAAACTATCTCGAATTGGAGCAGAAAAAAAGTTTAAAGGGGGGTTGTCTGAATCTTCAGAAACTACTGCTAAACTTCACACTGCGACCCACATTCTTGCTGAGGTCTTAAGAAAAGTACTAAAAGATCCAAGTATTAAACAAAAAGGTTCCAACATAACTGAGGAACGACTGCGTTACGACTTTAACTTCGACAGAAAACTTACAGACGAAGAAAAACAACAAGTTGAAGCAGAAGTAAACAAGATCATAAAGCAAGGATTAGAAGTAAAAAAAGAAGAAATGGCTCCCGAACAAGCAATCAAACAGGGTGCACAGGCAGAATTTGGTGCTAAATATCCAGATAAAGTTTCTGTTTACTCAATTGGAAACTACTCTAAAGAAATCTGCATGGGGCCTCATACAACTAACACTAAAGAGCTAGGTACTTTCAAAATAAAGAAGGAAGAGAGTTCAGCTGCAGGCATAAGAAGAATTAAAGCAATTTTGATATAAACATTAAACCCCAACTTATTCTTTAAACATTTTTTCTAAAACATCTCCAGTATATAACATAATAGCTTGGGCTTGTGCTCTTGAGGGTTGAAATGGTTGTTGTTTCTTATGTACACTAAATACTCTTATTTGATTTATTAGATGTATCTGCTGCGTCAATCCAGGATCAAACTCAAGACCTCGTTCTTTCATTTTAGCAATTAAACTTCCCAAACCAATACCTGGACTTTTTTCAAGTAGATCATTTTGTGTTGCCTCAAAATATTTTCGATGTAACACTACCTCTAATATCCGTCCACAAAGAATTACTACACTCCTATAACACCCCGCACTCATACACTTCTGCATTTCATTCATGTCTGCTTCTACTTCTGGATAAATATCATTTGGAATTGATGCTGGCAATTCTATTTTTTGTTCTTCTTTTATGTTCGCATCATTAGTTAATTTAATTAATTCTTCAACTAATAACTTCAACTCATCATTACTTTTAGTATCAAGTTTTCCCACAACGCTTTTAATTCGATCCAGCACTGCCTCTTCACCCTCTTCAACCTCGATTACTCTTACGGTCTTTTTTAACTCTGCCACTACTGTTTGTAAACTTTGTAAATACAAGTTTTGTCGACTTTTATAAAAGTCCAAACTAGGCATGATGGGTTGAGATATGTCTACCTCGAACTTTATGATCTCTTCATATACGTCTTTTAACTTTGCAACTTCTTTCTTAAAATCAACCATAATCTTACTCCATCCAGTTTATTTAATAATTTTTCTATACCGTAAACTCAAACAACTTTTTCTGTACCTTTCTTTCTTTTAACAATACACTCTTACTAATCAACTTACCCAAATCAAATTTAAATTCATCCATAATAAGTTGTTTTCCAAAAAGAATCATTTCTTCATAAGAGTTAAATTCGAATGCCTTACTCATTAGTGCTTTTCGTGTTGCTTCTCTTGTTACCCACACCCCGAGAGGAGCAGTATATTCTGAAGTTATAAATCTAAATGCCAATGCAGTAGCTTGTTTCCGCTGTTCAATCATTCGCTCCAACACACCCAACCTTACAGTATAATAACCCCCCTCACAAGAAAATGAATACTTCTTCCTACCTGCATAAAATTCGTGATCTGTAGAGTAATTGTTAACGTTAGCTAAGGACATTTCAAACAGTTCATAACCCCATATTTCGGGCAACATCATAATTAAATAATAATTGCCAAGTATCCCCCCAAAGTAAAGTTTATAACAATCTAATGAGTTAAGTCCTTTAACATCATAAATTAGTTTTTTCCCTAAAATGTCATCTGTTGCTGTGATAGACCATCTAGTTGGAACTAACTTTCTATTCTTTCCAATTCCAAAACCCCCAACACTCAACGCTCGAGCAAGATTATTTTCATCCACTCCTTTCTTATACAATTCGTTTAAAGCGTTAGCAGCCTTCAAATGAACGTCTGAATGCGCTTTTTCTACCTTAACATCTACTTTAACATTAGACGTTATCTTTGCTTTTTCGAGATCGGCATTTGGTCCGGTGGGAGTTGCATGTGAATATGTGTTTAATCTAAATTGTGGTTTATCTTTCAATCCTATTTCTACCTCAACAGGTTTAGAAGATATGCCCACCTCTTCTGCAAGTAAGTTCAACTTCTCCTGTTTAGAAAATATATTTGATTTAAAACGTGAATTTATCAAACTACTTCGAATTCCAGCAATCTCGTCAACCCCTTTTCCACTCTTACTCCATAATTGAGGGTTATCTAATTCATCTTTTTTAGAATAATCAATTGCTGATAACACACCCACATTTACATTTGGGTAGCCATATCTTCCAATGAATGGTGCAGGACTATCCCCAAAAAAGTCTTTTTTATACTCTAACTTTTTAGATATAATTTTTACATTATTATCTACTATTTCAGAAATTTTCTTAGGAAGCATAATAAAAATAAAAAAAGAATTAAGTTATATAGTTTTATATTTTAAAAAAAACTATTTATTAACTGCCATTACTGCAAACTTAATACCTACTACGATTAACGTTACAGTGTACCAACTTAATCCCCAAAAGTTCCATACGTTCAAATCTTGCAGTAAAAACAATATTCCTGCCAAGATTAAAATAAATCCAAATCCTTTACATTCTGGTTTTTCTTTTGCCATGTTTATCACCCCTTTTTAAAAAAAAGTAATAAAATATTAAAAACAATGTTTAAAAATGTTATGTTAAACCTATCTAACATTTCTTGTTGCTTCTAATATTGGAAGGTTGCCCTCTGTTGGAATATAAATTACTTCGCTACTTCCGTCATGCAATCCTTGTATCCACAAATAACGTAAATATGCATCATTATTCGCTAAACTGTCCCCAATTATTTTATTAGCTTCTGCTACGCCTTTTGCTCGTTCTACTTCAGCTTCTGCTCTTAACTTAGCTGCATCTCGCAAAGCTCTTGCTTCCTCAATAAGAATTTGCTTACTCCATTCTGCCTCTTTTAGATCTGCTTTTCCCTGTAATTCTAATTTATAAATTCCATATTTAGGTAGTCCCCACATCATTAACGCAATAATTATCACAATTACCAATATTAACGCTGCAAAACCAATCATTTCAGATTTTGACATTTTTTATCACCATTGAAAACCCAATTAACAAACTATAAAAACTTTTTCATACTAAAAACCATAACATTACTGGAATCATTAAACAACCCATCGCATGTGTTCTTGAACATTTAACTATTGCGGGGATTAAACCCAGAACAGTTGCTGTAAACAATATTAATAACCCTTTAAATCCTGAAACAAAAGGGGTTAATACAATTATAAACAACACCACACTAAAAACCAGGCCTCTATAATTAACCCTAGAAATAATTCCACTAAATACTCGCCCCAAAAACAACGTCAGCCCAACACCCACACCTCCAACGATTAGTGCCACTGCAATAAATGCTAATAATTGGTTCAACCCGATTTGACCAATCAACTCCTGCACTGCAACTACCGCACCATTACGTGCCTTACTCAACACAAACAAGGTAACCAAAGATAGAACAAAGTTTACAGTATTGACTCCTCCCAGAATAACCATAAACCCATGATCCCCCGCATTTCTTGCAAATTCTTTACCTATAACTACTCCTTGCGATGAACCAATTCCCGGAAGCATAGAGGTTAAAAATCCCGCTAACACCGCGGCAAAAAGTGATTTAATCACAACTTTATGTTTTAATTTTATTTCAGAGCTTATCAGTTGCTCAGGAATTGTACTGGTACTTCTAATACTAAACAACAAAGTAGAAACCCCAAAGATTCCTGTCAATAACGGAAATAGAGGATATTTTAAATTATATGTATTTAAAACCAGCCACCCCAAGACTCCAGATAAAATAAAAACAAAAATAGACCAACCTTTCTTCCTATCTTTAATAACCATAAAAACAAACACACTTAACAGAATTATTACCATTAAACTCTTTAGAATCGGATAGGATAGTTTAACAACAAGAATTAACAAAGGTATTAATAAAACCCCAAAAATCAGACCAAAAAAACTGCCTATCAAAGTTAATTTTACTGCCATGTAACCCCAACCTTTTAACAAGTATCTATGTCCTGGCAAAACACCCAATGCCGTGGCTGAATCGGGCATTCCTAAATAAATTGCAGGAAGCACGTCTAAAAAAGTATGTGTTACAGAAAGAGAAATTATAAAGCAACCTATCGTAAATACAGAAAACCAACTTAGTAGTGAGCTAACATAAGATAAGACAAGTATGGTTATGAGATTTACATGTATTCCTGGAATCAATCCAGTAATTGTTCCCCCCACAATTCCCAAACCAATACCCAATAATAATTCATAAAACATATACACATAATGTATGAAATGTTTATATGTTTCATCTCAAAAAAGTTGAAAGAATTCTTATTTTTTTGAAAAGTTTTCAGAAATCAACTACCAAAATATTTATTAAAGATCTATTCAAAAGTCAATTGATGTTAAAAGAGTATGCTGTAGTAGATATTGAAACAACGGGTTTATCCAAACACTTTCATCAAATTACTGAACTTGCTGCAGTTAAAGTGAAAGATAACAAAGTAATAGATGAATTTCAGACCTTAATTAATCCAAAAGTGCCAATTCCTCGCTTTATAACAAGACTCACCGGAATTGATAACGAATTAGTAAAAGATGCTCCACCAATAAAAAAAGCCCTACCTCATTTTCTTAACTTTCTTGAAGATCACACAGTAATTGCACACAATGCTACATTTGATCATGGATTTTTACACCAAAATGCATTAAGACATCTAAAACAAGAATTCAATAACCAAAAACTTTGTACTAGAAAATTAGCTAACAGACTTCTTCCAGATCTTCAAAGTAAAAAACTATCAGTTATTTGTGATCATTTTAACATAATAAATAACCAAGAACACAGAGCAATGAGCGATGTCCAAGTTACAAATCAGGTATTTCAAAATTTTCTTGACATTATGAAGAAAAAGAAAATAACCACTCCTGAACAAATATTCCATTTTGAAAAGTCTAAAATATCTTATACAAATTAAAAAAGTTTATATACCTCAACTACAGATTTTAACTATCGAGCTTATTGGAGGCTGAAAAATGAAATTTGCAAAAGAATATAGGATTGTTAAACTTACATTTCATGAACTTACTCACGTGAGTTTAGGAGAAATGAGTCGAACTGCAGGAAAAGACGAAACTGGTGGAAGCGTTATGACCACAGAAGGTCGAAAAATGCCCGGTGTTACTGTTAAATTTATCGACAAACGACTAACCCCTGATAGATTTAGTCTAGCTTGGTTTGATTGGCCTTTAGCTAAAGGACTTAAAATAATCCCAAACATTTTGAATAAAAAAGATTTCAAAACAGGGGATAACATTCCAATTTCAAACAACGATCTAGCGCTAGCAGATTAATTCTTTTTATTTTATTTTTTTAATTTCTCTTCCTAATAATTCGTAACCGTGCATTCCCTTTGCAACTTCACCAATAATTTCTACATCAGAGTATAAACCCAAGTCCATTTCTTCAAAAAAGACAATTTGAACTATTTGTTCTCGTTTAATATCAATAAAGGTCACACCATCGCGTACATTTACACGAACGACCTCACCATAAACCTTGACTGTTTCTCCCATATGAACTCGCATATCCTTAACTTCGGAAACATCGGTAGTAGAATAAATTAAATAAAGCATAGATACCCCAAAACAAAATAGAATAATAGAAAACACTAAAAGAGTTTTTTCTTCCATTTTAAAACCCCCACCAAACACAAACCAACCACATTAATCCCTATCACTCCCAGCCAACCCCCTGATTTATCATTAGCAGCATAAAATTCAATATTAGATGCAGTAGATTCTACAGGAATAATGATGCTTGAAGAAAGCCCCTCTTTTTTTTCAATTATTTCGACAGTTCCACCTTCACTTGTTTTTATCTTAATTTTTTCTTTTCCTTTGGCAGCAACCAAAATAGAGGTTTCACTAATAGATACTCCCTCACTAGGTTTTAATACATATTCGGTTTCGTACTCATCTGCATTAATAACATAGACTTCTCCTGCATCAATTATCTTATTCGGTGATACACCAAACCCTGCACTAACTAATTCAAAACTTAAAAAAAATAAAAACAACAAAAATAATTTCATTCAGAACTCACAGCAGAAAGCATTATTTTTCCTTCATAACTTCCTTTCTCAACTTCTTCCGTTACAAAAAATTCCAACCCAAACTCGTTAATGTCTGCCGGTTCTAGATTCAGGTTAACAATTTCGAGTTCTGTTGATAATTGTCCTGCTTTACTTGAGTAAAAGTCGTTATTAAAAGAGTATCTGACGTTTTCCAATAAAAAGTTTGCATCTTCACCCACTAACTCTGTAGCCTTAACACCCAAATCAAGCCCAACATTACCAATATTCTTAATGGATGGTTTATCTCCAACATTCCAATTTTGATCTCCAAGAAGTGCATAACGCAAGTTTTTTTCTTTAACTTCAAGATTCAATTCTTCAACATCAACATCTATTGCCATCAAGCTCAATATTTCATAATTATTAGACTTTTGTTCTTCTCCAACAAAAACCAGCACATCATAACTTCCTGGCAGAATACTATAATTTAAATCTAACTTTAATTCAAAAATTGCACTAGTTTTATTAACGACATCCATTAAAACCATGCTTTGATTATTAACAGTTACATTTTCAATAAAACTATAATTAAACTCGTGAGTAATCATAGAAGTTATAATAATCTCTTTTTCTCGTCCAGGATTCAATAAGACTTGCACTCCCTCATCTCCAAACGCATCAGGACTTATATTAACCCAATCAACACTTACAGAATAGTCTAAAACATTTAAATTAATGACTATGCCTTGATGAGTTTCATTTCCATCAGAACTACCTGAATTTAATTGAGGTGAAGAACTAACAAAATCAACAAAATTATTTCCCAAACTCTGAACACGTAACAAAGAACTTCCAGGTTCGACATCAACTGCAGGACTGCCTTCATACAATCCTGATTCTATTTCTGAACTATCTCCCCAACCAACACTACTAACAATCTGACTCAAAGAGTCAACTAAAGCTACACCTGCATCGCTATTTCCCAAGGTCATCGCCTCTTCATAATCTGCACCGTTCCACATTTCATCATCTTTACTTTCATCCCAACCAATATCTGTAATTAAATAATATCCCTGAGCGCCAATAACAGCTTCTAATGGCAAAATCACATCAGCATCAGAAGTTTCTGTTTTTATTGTCCACCCAGAGATATCCACTGCCAAATCCAATGGATTGTAAAGAACAACAGCCTCGCCTCCAGACTCAGTTTCAACAGGATCATAATACACTTCCTCAATTCGCACAGCTAAAACTAAAGGCAAAACTAACATAGCTATCGCTAAACAAAATAATTTTTTCATTTTATCACCTCAAACATCTCTCGACGATAAAACAACAACACTTTTTATTTTTAATAAAGTTTTGTTAGAAATTATTGAAAAGTTTACAAAAACATTGAAAAACTTTCAAGTAAATAAAAGCGCTATCGCTATTATAAAAAATTGTTTATGAAAAATCATTTAATTTAAAAGAAAAAAAATGATGCCATGCATAGAAATATTCTGGTAGGGACGTTTAGTAACCACATGCTGAATTTCTTGTTGCCTTAAAACTTACACATTGGTTCTATCAAACCTGTCTTTTACAGGAATCCCGAAAATGTCTCTTTTTGAGGTGAGTTTCGTGCTTAGATGCTTTCAGCACTTATCTCTTAAAGCGTAGCTGCCCGGCATACCTTATCAGATAACCGGTAGACCAGTGGCTTCGATTCTTCGTTCCTCTCGTACTAGAAGATCCTTCCTCTCAGACATTCTACATCTCCAGTAGATATCAAACATACTGCCTCACAGCGTACTGAACCCAGCTCACGATCCCTTTTGATAAGTGAACACCTTCACCCTTGGATGCTTGTGCACATCCAGGATAGGAAGAGCCGACATCGATGTAGCAAACCGCGCCGTCGATATGAGCTCTCAGGCGCGACAACTCTGTTATCCCCGGAGTAACTTTTCGGTCATCTCTAGCCCCCATCAATGAGGACATAGAGGTTCGCTAGACCACACTTTCGTGTTTGGAACTCGTCATATTAAAGATCCAATCAGGCTAGCTTTTGCTCTTGCACTCTACAACGGATTTCCAACCCGTCTGAGCTAACCTTAGGGCCCCGCCGATATTTTTTCGGCGGGGTGCCACCCCAGCCAAACTGTCCATCAGTCGATGTCCTTGTAAACAAGTAAGCAACGCCAATTCTAAGGAGTGGTGTTACATTAGTGCCTAACATACACCCGAAAATGCATGATTCAAACAGCTCCCACTTACACTATGCAATAGAACTAACATCACAACGACAAACTACAGTAAAGTTTCACGGGGTCTTCGCTTCCCACTGGAGATCCCTGGCCTTTGCACCAGGATAGAGTGTTCAGTGGCTTCCAACTAGGGACAGTGGAGATCTCGTTACGCCATTCATGCGAGTCGTCAATTAAACGACAAGGCATTTCGCTACCTTAAGAGAGTTATAGTTACCCCCGCCGTTTATCAGTCCTTAGCTTCCTTGAAAGAAAGTTTGAGATACTGACACTGGGCAGACGTCACCTTCTATACGCACCTTTACAGGCTAGCAGAAGGTTAAGTTTTTGTTAAACAGTCGGACCTCCTTAGTCTCTGCGCCCTGCAATTGCATAACATAAAATTACACAACCACAGGGACCCCTCGTACCGAAGATACGGGGCCAATTTGCCGAATTCCCTTAGTCGGATTATACCATTACACCTTGAGCTTCTCACCCAGGGGCACCTGTACCGGTTCTGGGTATGGCACTTTAAGATCTGAATTTTTGCCTTTTCAGGGGCTCAAGAAATCAACTGAATGATTCTTTAGAACCACTATTCCGAGATTTAATCAAATTCTCATCATAACGATACTCCTTTGATTTATTCTCGTTAACACAAACGATAATTTGTGTCAGCCTATTCCAAAGCGTTAGCAAAAAAACTTGTGTTGCCACTTATACTTAAAGCGTAAAGGAATATTAACCTTTTTCCCTTTCCCTCCCATCAACTTGTGATGGAGGTTAGGACCAACTTACTCTTGGCTGATTTTCATTGCCAAGAAACCCTTGCCCTTTCGGTGACAGAGATTCTCACTCTGCTTCGCTCTTACTACCACCAGGATTCTTATTACTACCCGATCCACCCTCCTTTTCAGAAGAGCTTCTACTCAAACAGTACACCTATTTACCATACACTTTGCAGTGATCTGTAGTATCGGCAACTGATTTAGTCCCGTCCATTTTCAAGGCCGTTAACCTCGACAAGTAAGCTGTTACGCACTTATTATAGGAAGGCTGCTTCTAAGCCAACCTCCTTGCTGTCTATGGCTAACGACACTTTTCACCCTTTAACACTTAAACAGTATTTAGGGGCCTTAACTACAGTTTGGGTTGTTCCCCTCTCGCGCACCGACCTTAAATCGATACGCCGTTTCCTGACGTCTACAATGCCAACACCTTCGGAGTTGGACGAAAGACCCACCCGTTTCCAGGCAAAAATCTTAGATCCGTATCTCTACAGTGTTGGCTATCTCGGTCAAGACTTGACTAAGGCCAATTTTAATAGGAACCAGCTATCACCGGACTCGATTGGCTTTTCACCCCTAATCCCAGGTTAGAAGAGCACTTGCACGTAGCATCTCTTCAGGCCTCCATAAGATCTTACTCTTACTTCACCTTACCCAGGATTAGATCGTCCGGTTTCGGGTTAAACTAATGTGACTATAGGCACTTTCACACCTAACCGCCTCGTTACCTGCGCGGTCTTTGGTTTCCCTTCGACTCCCGTTTGGTTAGTCTCGCCACATTAATAAACTCCCTGGCAAGTTATTCAAAACTTACGGTACAACTTCGTAAAGCCGTACCAAACTATCGCTATTAGGTTTCAGGGTCTTTTGACTCCCTGTTAGGGGTCCTTTTCAACTTTCCCTCACGGTACTTGTTTGCTATCTGACTCAAATAGTATTTAAGGTTAGAAGTTGATGACTCCTACATTCCTACCACATATCAAAGTAGTAGTACTCTGGATCCTGTCTATTCATGCAATTATTCCCTTACGGGGCTATCACCCTCTTTAGCATTTCTTTCCAGAAAATTTCAGGTCTAAATGCGACAAATTATAACAGTCCAAACACCACATCTCTTTTATATTTCTATAAAAGATTCAGTTTGCCTTTCGTTGCTTTCTCTCGCTGATAATAACAACATCTCGGTTGATTTCTTTTCCTGCGGGTACTGAGACGCTTCACTTCCCCGCGTTATCCATCCCGAAGGATCTGATGAGAAGTCTCATTCAGAAATCTTTGGATCAAAGTGTACTTGCCACTCCCCAAAGCATATCGCTGCTTGTCGCGTCCTTCCTCGACTTTTGAGCAAAGTCATCCACCTAATAGCTTAATCCGAACACTCTACTATGCATGGCTTCATTATTGTAATTCAGCAGACAAAGCGCTGCTCAAAAATGAGTTATTCTTGAGTAAGATTACAACTCCTCCTTTCATCAAGAGGTTTAAATTCTCGATGAATTTTAATAAATGAGTATGAATGGACCCGTCGGGATTTGAACCCGAAACCTCCGCCTCTCTGGATGCGAAGATCGGATGTCCGTTTCGCGTATGCAAGGGCGACGTTCTACCGTTGAACTACAGGCCCGATGAATATGAGTGCAAATTGAAACAAACCAAGTTTATTACTTTATTACAATAAATTATAATAAAAAAATAAAAGGAGGTGATCCATCCGCAGGTTCCCCTACGGATACCTTGTGACGACTTAACCCTTCTCACTGAGCCTAGGTTCGTCTTAGCTAATAGGCTAAGCTTCACCTAGACCCTGCTCGACTGGCTTGACGGGCGGTGTGTGCAAGGAGCAGGGACGTATTCACCGGACTATGATAAAATCCGATTACTACAGATTCCGGCGTCATGAGGATGAGTTACAATCCTCAATCCGTACTACGATTGGGTTTAGAGGATTAGCTTCTCCTTTCGGAGTTGCATCCCATTGTCCCAACCATTGTTGCGCGCGTGTAGCCCAGAAGATTCGGACCATACAGACCTACCGTTGCCTACACCTTCCTCCCCTTTTCAAGGGCAGTCCCCACAATGTGCTCGATCGCTAAGCTCGTTAGCAATTGTAGGTATAGGTCTCGCTCGTTGCCGGACTTAACCGGACACCTCACGGTACGAGCTGACGGCGGCCATGCAATACCTCTCGGCTCGTTAAGTAAGACCATTAGCCTGACCTTCATCCTGCCGTCGCTTCTGGTGAGATTCTCTGCGTGGAGTTAGATTAAACCGCACGCCGCACCTGTTGTAGTGCTCCCCCGCCAATTCCTTTAAGTTTCGGTCTTGCGACAATACTTCCCAGGCGGTGGGCTTAATACTTTCGCTTCGACACTGCATTTTCACGGAGAAAATGCAATATCTAGCCCACAGCGTTTACGGCTAGGACTACTCGGGTATCTAATCCGGATCGCTCCCCTAGCTTTCGTTCCTCACAGTCGAATCCGTTCTAGTCAGGCGCCTTCGCCAAAGGTAGTCCACCAAGGATTATAGCATTTTACCGCTCCCCCTGGCATACTCCTGACCCCTCCCGGTTCCTAGTTTGACAGTGTCCTCTGCACGCCGTTGCATTAAGGGCAACGATTTCACAAAGGATTTATCAAACCTGCTACGAACGCTTTAAGCCCAATAAACGTGGTTCCCACTTGTGGCGCTGGTGTTACCGCGGCGGCTGGCACCAGTCTTACCCACCACTTATTCTTCAATGTATTTACCATTGAAAAAAGCCTACACTATGTGTAAGCACTTCGGATTCCCTTATCACACTTGCGTGCATTGTAAAGGTTTCGCGACTGCTGCACCCCGTAGGGCTAGGACCAGTTTCTCAGTGTCCTTCTCTGGGCTATCTCTCTCAAGACCCATACCGATTGTAGGTTTGGTAGGCCACTACCCTACCAACAGCCTAATCGGACGCCAATTCATCCTTAAGCGTTACCTTTGAGAAAAAACACATTCCAGTAGAATTTTCTTATCCGGTTTTAGCCCCAGTTTCCCGAGGTTATTCCAGACTTAAGGGCAGATTATTGACGTGTTACTGAGCAGTTTGCCACCCTCCGAAGAGAGTAAACTTGCATGTCTAAGTCGAATCCGAATAGCAGCAACCTCCCGCAGGATCAACGGGAATTGAAGCTATCGCAATTTGCTTTTGAAGTTAAAAGATTTGTTAGATTGATTGTTTATGAAACAGATTTCATGAACATCAAAAATTTGCACTTGAATTTTTGATTTAATCAATCAACGGGTTTGTTTCAATTTACATTATACTTAACTATTAAGTCAAGCACTCATGTTTTTTGTGTTATTTCAAAGACGGTTTGCCTTTGAGAGAAGGTGATTGTTATAAAACTGAGAATTTAGAAGGGATTTATAAAGGTTTGCTTTTTAAAAACAAATAATTTAAATACATCTTTTCTTATGATACAGTATGAAGATCACTATCGATACTAAAGAAGATTCTCATCATGAGATTAAAAAGGTTATTCATTTGTTAAATGTGTTAGTTGGTTCTGAACCCTTGTCTAATTCAACTATTGAATCGAGTTCTTCCAATGTTGAATATCCAAATGTTGCAGATGTTTTTTCTAGTCCTGCGGAGAAAAATGTAAGTGCAGATCTTCCTAATGTTGGAGCATTCATGGATGCTGTTGATGAGAAAAAGGATGATGAAAAGCCTGAAGAAAGTTCTGAAATTGTGATGTATTAAATATTAATTATTTTACCTGTTCTTCCTACATTTATTACTTTTGTTCCACCTAGCATTTCTTCTATTCCTTCTGCTTCATGGACATGAGAACATAGCAATAAGTCTGGTTTAAATGTTCTTACTGCATTTTCTACTCCTTTACTTCCTAGGACAAATTCGGAGAACTTTTCCATTTTTGTATTTGTTGGATGCACATGTGTGATCATGATTTTTTTTTCTAATTCTTTTACATTTTGGAACCCTTGGTTTAACGTTTCAAATATTTCTTTTTCTGTTAATTGTGCAGTTCCAATGTTTGCTCCGCCACATCCAAATAATCCTATGTTGTTATTCTTTATGGAGTATCCGTGTAAGTTTGTTACGTCGTATAATTGTGCTAAAAAATCCGCAGTTGCTAGGGTTTCATGATTTCCAGGTATGATTACTACTTTTTTATTTTTATTTAGAAAGGGCCCTATTAGTCCTTTTGTTGACTCATCATTTTGAGTTAGATCTCCACACAACACCACTAGATCTACTTGTTCTTTTTCTGCTTGTTCTGCTAGCTCTTGTACTCTTCTTGTGTCTCCATGTATGTCGCCAGCTGCCAGTATTTTCATAGAGTTTTAAAAGAATGGTAATTTTATAAAGATGTCTCTTTTTTAGGACAAATTATCGTTTTATTACTTCGTTTGTTGTTGTGTTTATTAGTGTTGATGGGCTTCCTTCTATTGGTCCTTCATCTATTGCAAAATCAATATGTCCTTTAATTTCTAGTGGAATATCATTTATTACTTTTAGGTATTCTTCTCCTTGTTTGTTTACACTGGTTGTTATAATTGGTAAATTTGTTTCTTTTGCTAGTTTGCTTGCCCAGTGTTTTGGTATTCTTACTCCTAAAGAATTCATTCCAGGGTTTACTTCTTTTGCTACTGCATTTTTATTTTTTAGTTTGAATATTATGGTGTATTTTCCAGGTAGTTTCCATAGTGCTCTTTTTTTGGTTATTTCACAGTTTTCTTTTATCCATTTTTTTGATGGTGCTATTACTGAGAATGGTGATTTGGTTCTTTCTTTTATTTCTCTTATCTTTTTTACTGCTTCTGCGTTTGTTGCGTCACATCCCAGTCCATAGATTGTGTCTGTTGGGTAGATAAATATCTTTCCAGATTTGATTCTTTTGTAGAAGTCTTGTTTGTATATTTTTAGTTCATTTCTGTCTATTACTTGCATATTTTAGTGACTACTAACTTATTTAAAAATGTTGTGTAAATAGTTAGTAATGTTTAATCTTTTTTATATAATTTTTAGAAACAATGTCAAATCAGGATAAGTTAAATTAATAACAATGTTTTTATAGTTACTAACTTATTTTTTTATATGCATATCAGCAACTATAATGGTAAAAAAGTTGAAAGCATTAATTTTAAGAAAGACTTATTGGATAATCAAGACATTCCTCTTAACATCGAGTGGTTTATCACAATTGATGCCTTAGAACATTGGAATAAACTTCATAACATAACTGATTTAAGAGAAAGAAAACACTTTTCTTCAGATCATTCTACAGTAGAGAAAGTTAACACTTTTTTGAACATCTTAGAAAATTTTATTAAAAAGTTTGGAGGTTATCCTTCAAGCATAATAAGAACCAAACAAGCTATTTGTGTTTTTTGTTTTTCAAATGGTAGAATAGAACAACAGATTAATTTAAGTGACGATCTAACTTATTTTTATTTATATATTGACATTGTTGGAATAAAAACTCACAAATTATCTTCAGAATATGTTATAAAACATGAGTTATATCATGGCATTTCTAGAGCACGAGAAAATGAAGAAGAAGTTGCGAGATTAATGTTAAAATATTCAAATGATGAAGATCATATATTAAAAAAACATTTCAATAATATTCAAACAGGAGTAAAAAAGTTAGAGAGTTATGTAGAACAGGGAGGAGTTGAGTGGAAGAGTGTTCATGATACACTTAAGATGCTTCAAGAAGAGGATAGTGAATTAAGTTATTTATGTAAACATGAATTTAGTAGCACCAAACTTTTATTAAATATGATCGCAGATTCAGTTTTAACCATTCTAGCTATGGAAATTCAAGATGATAATTATGTAAGTGATGCAGTTAAGGGGGATGAACATAATTTACGAAAATTAAGAAAACACATTAGAATTATTAGTCATACAAGAAGGATGATAAGTGATATGGAAAAACGATCTTTTGAAGACATAAAATTGATCTTTGAAACACACAAAATTACTTTAATCTTGATTGAACTCTTACTGTTCTTTAGATATTTACCAATTAAAGGCGGACCAATATTAGTTGTTAAAGGCAAGTTTAGAAATGGACAAGAAAATAAATATTATCGCGGCTCAGAGTATAGGCTAGCTGAAGAGAATAATGAAGTTTACTTAGCTGAAGCAAAAAGTTCTGCTGAATCTGATTTCATTGAATGGATGCTTTCAGCATATATGGTTTGCATAGGTCACAATACTTCTAATGTTGAGGAACCATTCAAAAAATTACATCAAAACTTTAGTGCTTATGAACAACTCGGCACCCATTTAAAACAAAAACTTTTAAGTTATTTAGAAAAGTTGGAGAATAACATTTCTGAATTAAAAACTAAGAAGATTTGGGATTAACATTCATTTAATGAAAAAAATAAAAACCAATCCCTCATTTCTGAGGGTTGGAAGGGGTTAGAGGTGCATTAAAAACAACAGGGATGTTTTTGATGCTCAAAATTTCTTTTTCAAAATTTTGTTGTATAAAAAACAATTGTGATCTACTTATTAGCGAAATACGTTATTTAAAAAAATAAAAAAACAAAGGTTTAGTAATTTTGGTGTGTTAAAAACTGACCCTGCAGATTTTGACACTCTAAACTCTTTGATTTTGAAAGGGTTTTTATGGCAAGAACGTTCCTCGACTACTTTGTCTGAAAATAAAATCTTCAAACTGATCTACCTTGTTCATGTATTCTTCCCAACTTACATAATTTTGTTTTTTATTGAAATTCATTTTTTCACCTCACGCGGTTTGTATATAATCGAGTATATAATCTGCTTCTTCTCCACTTAACTCTCCAGTCCATCTTGCTTCATCTACTAGGTCCATTGCTAATCTATTGACAGACTTCATTTTGCCCACCACTCACTGTATTGTATGTCAAAACTACTTTCGCGAGTC
Source organism: Candidatus Woesearchaeota archaeon (assembly GCA_018653365.1). Taxonomy (GTDB): domain Archaea; phylum Nanobdellota; class Nanobdellia; order Woesearchaeales; family JABIAG01; genus JABIAG01. Next base: position 142,472 of record JABIAG010000001.1, on the reverse strand, counting down.
ACTCTTTTAATTTGGTCATAAAATAATTCACTTATTGTTTTTTGGCTTAGGTCTATCATTTTTCCTCCTGGTTGGAAATGATGCTCAAAAATCTTCGATTTTTGTTGTATCATATTAACCACCTCTTTTTTTAAAAATTAAAACGGGTTTTACTCGGCATAATGCCCGTTTCGAATCAACAATTACTAGTAGAATTGTTTCCTTTATATACCTCATTCCAGGGTTTGTCCAATGGTTAGAATTGTTTTTAAAGGATCTTTTAGAAAGTTAGAATTTGGAGGTTTTAGCGGGTTTGAGCATTGGACAAGTCTTGTCTAGTGCGGATTAAATCATCTTAAACTAGATTATAATAAACGAAAAAATAGAAATTTATTTGCAGTTTATTTACGTTTAAATCCTGATAGACCAACGTGAATCTGAGTATCCTCTGCTCCGCTAAAAGAAGACTCAACTTTTACTAACTCCGTAAGTCCTTCTATAATCTTCGTTAATGCTCGAGCATTTAATCCACTTTTATATTCAGCCAGTTCTTCAAAATGTTCAAGTACTTTTCTATGAAATTCAAGTTCAGACATATTCATTTACATCACCATAGCTTAAATATGATTGACAATATATAAATTTATCTCAAATAAAAAAGAGGGGCAAACAATTATAACTTAAATTTGAATCATAAGAAAATTTATATATTTAACACATTATCTTAAAATAGGTGATAAATGTGGAACTCATAAACAAACCAGAAATTAAGGAATTGGGAGAAAGAAATGTTGCTTATGTTTCTTTTGTTGGCAACTACATGGGAAATGTTCAAGTCTTTAAAGAGTTATTTGGTAAACTTTGTGGTTGGGCGAGTTCTAAACAATTAATAAATAATGAAACTATTTTCATGTCAGTTTATCATGATGATCCACACACAACTCCGCCAGATAAACTTAAATTAGATGTATGTATGACTCTCAAAGAAAATGTTGAAGTTGAAAATGAAATAAAAAAGAAAACTCTTCCTGGCGGAAAATATGTTGTAATGCGTGTGGAATTGTTCGGCCCAGAAGAATATGGTCCTGCATGGAATAAAGTTGTTGAATGGATAAAAGAAAATAATAAAGAGATAGATATGTCAAGACCAAGTTATGAGATATACTTAAACAGACCTGAAGAACATCCTGAACATCATCATATTCTAGATGTTTGTATGGCGGTTAAATAGACTTAGTCATACAAGTACTAGAATGATTAGAAATCAGTTAATTTTTTACTTTCACCATACTTGATAATAGATGTCTTGCCTTCTGCTCCACCGTCTAACTTTTGTATATTTATGAACTTGCCCTCTTCTAATTTTTTTATTCTTCGTTGAAATGTTCTGTAGCTTATGTCTTTTCCTTTTGCTGCGTACATCTTAAACAGGTCTCCAATTTTCATTTCATTATTTTTCTTTATCATTTCAAGTATTTCTTTTTCTATGTCTACTAAGTCGTTACTGCTTTTTATTGAGAAACTTTCTAGTTTTGTTATTGCTTGTAGTGCGTCTTCTTTTTCTATTTTTTTCTTTGATTTGTCTTCTGCTATTTGTCCTGCTTCTTTTATGAGGAATAATCCTGTTCTTATATCTTTCATTTCTGCTGCTTTTTTTGCTAAGAGGTTAAATGCGTCATCGTCCCAAACGTTTGGAACAAAAGCATATTGCATTCGGGCTTTTAATATTTCAATTGTTTCTTGTTCAGTGTATTCTTTAAATTCTAACAAGTCAGGTATGAGTCTTGATCTTGTTCGTTCATCTACTTGTGTGAACCAGGATTTATAATTTGTAATTAGAATAATTGTTTTTCTGTATACTTCCTCCAGTAATAAGTATAAGAAGTCTGTATCTTCTACTTTGTCTATTTCATCAAAGATTATTACTGCTCCAGAATTTTGGTTTATTATATCTTTTACTACTTTTGTTAGTTCTTCTGTTTTTTTGTTTTGAGTGAACTTGTAACCTAATTGGTTGCAGATTTCTATCATTATTTTAAATGAAGTTGTTGTCTGCCAGCAGTTTATGTATATTGGAAAGATTTCATCTGTTTCTTCTTCTAGCTCTTTTAGAATGTGTTTTATTGCAACGGTTTTACCAATTCCTGGCTTTCCGTGTACTAATATGTTTCTTCCGTTTCTTTTTTGAAATAAGGGTTTAATACAGTTAGCTATTTGTTTTTGTTCTGCCTCTCTAAAAGGCACTAATTTTGGTAGGTAATCAAAATCTAGTGCTTCTACATTTGTAGTGAATAGGCTTTCTGTATCTTTTAGCATATCTTTAAACATTGACATAAGGTTAAGGTTAGAATATGAGTATATAAATATTTATATGATTATATAAAGTTATGTTTCTAAATCAACAACGCTTTTAATTCAGTGGGTTGTCGTGTTAATCTATTGGGAAGTGTTCTTAGTCCAGGGTCTTTGCTTTTACCTAAGTGTGTTATTAACTGTGTTCTTACTTCTTGAAATCTTTGTTCGTTTAGCAAACGTAAAGTTCCTTCTTGTAATGCTACTAAGAGGTTTCTAACTCCAACTCTAAACTGAGGATTTAATTTTCCCTCTGTAAGAATCATGGCAGAATGCTCATATTGGCAGTTCATTCCAAGTTCGGCTTCACCAAAGACTATAGCTACGTAACCAAACCTATCACTGGCATAAGAAAAATCTAAAGGTAATTTTGGTCCATGGTTATAAACTACGTCAGGTACTTCAAATCTTGGGGGTTGTGATCCTAAGGGAATTTGCAAAGTCATATGAGTAGTGAAAGAAAGTTGTTTAAAAAGATTATTCTTCTAAGCTTGCGATTGCTTCTTCAAATACCTGAAATGGTTGTGCGCCTTCTATTAACTGTCCGTTTATTAGAAATGCAGGGGTTCCTCCCACACCTAATCTTTGTCCCTCTCGCATGTCATCTCTTACTGATCTTGCGTATACGTCTCCTTTTAGTTCTGCTTTGAACCTTGAAACATCTAAGTCTAGTTCTTCTGCAATTTCTATTAATGTGTCATCATCAAAAGCTCCACCTTTTTCAAATAGTGCGTCGTGATATTCCCAGAATTTTCCTTGTGCATTTGCTGCTTCTGCTGCTTCTGCTGCTTTTTGAGCGTATTCATGTCCTGCTAGCGGGAAGTGTTTGAATACAAATTTTATTTTACCCTCTCTTGCTAATTGTTCTAATCCTGGTACAGATGGCTCCCAACTAGGCATTTGTGATTTAAATCTTTGTACTAGTACATCATGTGTTCCAAATGCTGCTGCACAATATGGACACTGAAATTCTGAATATTCAACAACTACTATTGCTGCATTTTCTGGTCCTAAAAATGGATCTGCTAGGTTTACTGGATCAAGAACAACATCAGGTGTTTTTATGTATTTGAATATAAAAAAGATTACTAAGATAAGTATAATTGTGATTACTACAGTTTTTAGAGTTTTCTTTTTCATACTATTTGAATTCTTTAATTATTTATATAGTTATTGTTTAACATTATCACATTTAAAAAAACCAAAACGTTTAAATATTGCTTGAAGCTTTCTTATCTCCCCCATGGTGCGTCCAATAGAAAGTGAAGAAATGCCAACGCCAAAGTATGTTTCTTATGTTATTACTTCAATGTGTGTAGCTGATTGTGAGATTTGTCTTACACCCACTACGGATCTTAGAGGACTTGAAGATCTTTCTACTTCTGATGCAAAAAGAGTTATAGATAAGGTTATTGAGTGTGGCGCAGAAATGATTTCTTTTGCAGGTAGGGAACCATTTAGGAGAAAAGATATTTGGGAACTTATCGAATATGTAAAAAGAAATAAGTTAGGTTTGAATCTTGAGTCAACTTCAGTTACACTAAAAGAAGAAGATATTGAAAGACTTCTTGATCTTGAGGTGGATTGGTTATCCCTGACTGCAGATACTTTAGATGGCAATTTAGCTAGAAAAATGAAACGTCCTTATGTGTCACGCGAACATTTACAAATGTTGTGTTATAAGTTTTCTCAAAGAGAAAGAAGCCATTTAAAAGTTAGTTCAGTAGTCAGTCAGAAGACTTTAGGTGAGATGGAAGAAGTAGGTGAATGTCTTGCTGGATGTCCGCCAGAAATATGGAAACTAAGACAGTTTACAATTCGTGGAGGAGGAGAAAAAGAAAGTGTAAGAAGACGGTATGATATTCCCACAGATACATTTCGAAGATTGCATCGTGAATTAACAGATTGGTTTCCAGAAATATATCTTGCCGATAGTGAAAAGAATGATTACACCGGGACCCTGATTATGATAACTCCTAAAGGTGAACTGATTTTACCTTATGCTAAAGACAATATTTTTGTTGGGCAATTAATTGAAGATAATTTACACTTAAAAGATGTTTGGGTTAGTCGATTTCCTGAAGAAAAAAAACAGATGCATGTATTAAATTATCATAAATCGTATATTGTGCCGGTTGAAAGAAGATGTTAAATGTATCTTTAGTTAGTTTTTATCATAGATTAGAGGAATACCCTAGTAGATATTCTTTAGCAGCGTTTAGACTTGCTGCACACAATTTAGCGATTCCAGATGTACGGATCAGAATACTTCCAGTTCATATGGATGAATCTCCTGAAGTTACTACAAAAAGATTGAATGATTTAAGTACTGATTTAACTGGGATGACTGCATACATATGGACTACTGACAAAGTTCAAACTATTGCCAATTCAGAGTTACTTGCTAACCCTAGAATAGTAATTGGAGGTCCTGAAGTATCTGCTTTAGATATATGTTCATTTCCTTCAGGAACGCAACTCGTTTCTGGTGAGGGTGAAGATCCTTTGAGAAGAATTATTTTATCAATACTAACCGGACAAGAAGGTGATGCAACAACTCACAAAGATGTTGTTTTTCCCTCAAAGTACACTCCAATTTATTCTGAACCCTTCATGCCCGCCCTTACAGAGTTTGAAGATACTGATAAAACATTTACTTGGCATGATACTTCGGTTGGTTGTGCATATAATTGTGGTTTTTGTGGGCACAGAATTCGTCAAGGAGTTCAAGCAAGAAACCTTGCGATTACTGAAGAAGAAATCAAGGGTATTGGAAGAATTGGCTTTAACGAAAGTGCAATCATTGACCCTATTTTAGCATTCCCCTTAGGGAGAGATAAGAAAATTTTAGAATGGTATACCCAGTATGCGCCAGACACCAAAGTCACTGCATATTATAGATCAGAAGTTTTTAATGAAGATACCATCAATTTATTAGCATCCACTAACATGCAAGAAGTAATTATTGGTCTTCAAACTCTCAATCCGTGCGTTCCTTCCTGGTTAAGAAGTAATGATTTAACAAAGGCGTATAATTTCCTCCCTCAACTTTCTCAAAATGGAATTCCTTTTAAACTTGAACTAATTATTGGACTACCCGGCGATGATTATGCGGGTCAAAGAAGCTCATTACAGGAGGTAATAGATGTCTTTAAACCAAATTCTTTAAGAGCGTATCCTCTCACAGTAATTAAAAACACTAAATTGGCAGCAATTGTAAACGCGGATGCAACAGGACAACAAGAATGGGTTCACATGGATCAAAGATCTCGAGCCATTGCTTCAAATAGTTATTCTCAGACAGAACTAAACAGAATGGTAATTTTTGCTTCTGCCCTGACCTCATTATATAACGTACTTAAACCTTTTGAAAATGTAACATTTTCAACTCTTGAAAGGAGAGTATTAGATGAACTTGGTAAACAAGATCCTGACACAATGCACATGTTTAGGCGAGCTAATGATAAAGAAGGTAGAAGTTATTGGAAAAATGAATTAAAGTAGTCTTAACTCATTTAATGAAGAAATATTTCTTAAACATTAAAATGTTTTCAATTGGAAACCTTGTTCAACAAGTAAGTTTATTGCATTAATTGCTACTGCAATATTATCTGTACTGTGCGTATCTGTTCCAGGCGCGATTTCAACTCTTTGATCTCTAAAAGAATCGCCAAAAGGTCCTAAATCTTTAAAAAAACCAATTAGTGGCCAATTAATATCTTGGGCCGGATCCCCTGTCTTTTCTGTTTTAACATATGCGTCAATAAATATGTCATTTTGTTGTAAACTTCTCGCTAGCTCTTGCGGTTCGTAGTGAACAAAATCTCGATTTAGATTTGGATGTACCAAACCAACAGAACACGTCAACTTTCTTTTTAATTCAATAATATCCCTTAAAGTATAAACACCCACTGCCATATAAGGATCTCTGAATTCAGTTAATGTTTCAACTACCTCCAATCCACACTCAGTTCTTATCTGTTGACCTAACATCCTATTTTCAACATATTCGAAGACTACATAATCTAACCTATTTAACAAATGAAAAGGCAATCTTGATCGTTTAACATTATAACAACTGGAATCAATTTCTAACCCCGCTAAAACCCTAATCGTCCCAGCATAACGTTCATTAAGTGATTGAATAACAGCAATATATTCTGGAAGGTCGGAATCATCTACAAACCCAATTCCGTCTTTAGTTGTAAAATAGTGATCTGCAATACCAATTTCATCTAATCCTAAAGAAATTGCTTTCTGAACAATTTCATCAGGGGTGAAGCTTCCATCAGACATAGTTGTATGAACATGATAATTTCCTAACATTTTTAATTTCAAGAATGAAGTTAAGTTTTTAAGCTTTATCAAAAGGTTTATATAGCATCAAGGATTCCATTTACTATGGCAAAAACAGAAGAATCTAAAGAAGAACAAATTGGTTTCCATAAGGGAGCGTTATCTACATTAGCTAAGGAACGGCAAGAAATGGCTAGAATCCTTTCTATTGTTGAACAACTAATGCAAGTACATATTGGTGCACTAAAAGAATTAGGTGTTGATCTAGAAAAGATTGCTAAAGAATCTCAAAAAGAAACGAAAAGTTCTGGTAAGAACATGGAAGATTTGATTAAGTAAAAATGTTAACGCGAGATCAAGCCCTAGAACTCCTTAATTCTATGCCTCAAGAAGTTAGTGATATGAATCATTATCTTGAGACTGAAGTTATTATGAAAGCCTTGGCTAAACATTTTGGCGAAGATGAAGAGTATTGGGGCCTGTTAGGTTTATTACATGATGTTGATTGGAGTTTAACTAAAGATGATTGGTCTCAGCATACGATTAAAGCTGAAGAAATTCTAAAAGAAAAAGGGTTTGATGAAACGTTTATTCAAATTGTTCAGTCTCATGCTTATGGTTATGAACACATTCCTGTTTTTAAAGATAAGAAAAGAACTCAAAAGGTTGAGCATGCCCTGATTGCTGCTGAAACTCTTACTGGAATAATTTTTGCTTATGCTTTGATGCGTGGTAAGAAGATTTCTGATATGGAAGTTAAGGGTTTGAAGAAGAAACTTAAGGATAAGGGTTTTGCTGCTAATTGTAATCGTGATTTAATTAGAGAGATTGAAGAAATAGGGTTAGAATTTGGTGAATTTTTGCAGATTGCTCTTGATGCTGTTAAAAGTATTAAAGAAGAGATTGGTTTGGAGTAATTATTTTTCACAAACAATCCCAATTGTTGAATGATTCTTTTGAAACTTATCCCAGAATTCAGTTCCGTATAAGTTCGTGCCTTCTTCAGAAATTATTGCTTTTACCCATTGAATTTTTTTAAATCCTGCTTTCTTCAAACAATCTTCGTAAGTTTCTTTTGTCCAATAATAATTAATTACTTCTAATAATTTTTCTCCATCCTGCATAATTTCCATTCGAACTTCGTCACCATCTTCAAATAATTTTTTTCCTGCAACACTTGAGAATTTTCTTTCATATTCAAAGTCTTTCATTGGTTTAAGTGAAGGCGAGGTAGTAATTGTTGAGAAATTACCAGTTTCATTTAAATGAGTGTAAATATTTTGACACATTATAGCTAATTCATCTTTAGTTTTAGCATAGTTTAACAAATATACTGCAGTAATTAAATCAAACTGTTTATTTAAGTTTAGTGTTAAAACATCTTCAACCAGATAAGTGATGTTTGAATTGTGATCTTTGGCTTTTTTTATTAATTCTTTAGAAAAATCAAGTCCAATAAGTTCTGACGGATTCATTTCAGCCAAAATTCTTGTAAAAAACCCCTCTCCGCAAGCAAGGTCTAATACTGATTTGTTTTGAACCTTGCCAATTATTTTTTTAAAAGTAGGGATAAGGACATATTCTTTTGTTGAATTACGCATTCGAGAATATTCGTCTGCAATTTTGTCATATTGTTCTTTACTCATTTTTATTCATGTATTCTTCTTCCTTTTGGTACATGGTTTAGAATTTTACCACTTGTCGTGGTACCAGAAATCTCGGATTTCTGAGCACATTCTTTGTATTTTCCTGATCCAATATAATCAGTACCTGATTTTATCATTACATATCCTTCTAACTCTTCTTTACAGGGAATGTCTAATCCATACATCCACATTTTCATAACTTTGTAATCAACCTCTAATATGTTCTTCTTTGCTAGTGGGCCAAATATTTGTGATCCTTCTATACTGGGTCTAAATGTGTCAAATTTGTTTTCACCGATATAAATTCCTATTGTGTTTATTTTTATGCTATCCAAATCCAGATTCTTAACTGAATCATTAATTACATAAACATCATCTTTTCCAGATAATAAGAAAACGTAATCTAACTTTTCTGTTATTCCGTATTGTTTTTCTATTATTTTTCTTAATTCTTTTAATTCGCGAGAATTTAATATTTTTAGTTCCATATTATACTAAGATACGTCTTGATTAAAATAGTTTACTGTTTATTTATCTAATGAACTTTGAACATTTGTCACTTTAGGATTGACCAGGCGTGCCCAAACATTGTTGTTTATGCACGGTTTTATTTTCTTAAGTTTATTCTCACTAGTTTTATTTTTTCAATTTTGAACCAACCTCTGATTATTATTTATGATTTTTAATAATGCTAAAAGAAAAGTAAACACCCAATATTAGAGCAATGATTATTACTGTCAAAGTTAATGCACTCTTTGTTTTTGTTTGTGAAAAAAGTTGTTTCATCCTTTCTTTTGACTGAAAAGCATACCCTTCTGTTCCAAAAAAGCCTTCATTGTAACTTTGACTTTCATCTTGCATTTGGCTTTCATCAGGCATCCCATAATCGTCCATATATTCATTCATTTCGTCTTGCATACCCTCTGGTTCTTGCATTCCCCAATCATTCATCTTGTCTTGTTGTTGATACTGCTCATCAATTAAATAATTCTCAGCTTCATTACTTTCACTATTCACGAATTCAGTTAATTCATTTACAATATAAACTTCATTAATTATTATAGGTGTAGTTTTAAATAATGTACTGGGAGGAATAGTTAAAATTACATTCCCAATACTAATAGTTCCTCCTTCGAAACCAATTTCTTTTGAAGCTGATCTTATTATCTTTACTTCCATTTGATCATCTTCATATCTATAAACATTAATGTTATTGTCTGCATTAAATTCTTCTCCCCTGTATTTTAAAAAGAAATCAACTGGTGAAATAAACTTTTGACCAGAGGGCAAAAATTGGTAGGCAACTGTATTCCCTAATGAATCAGATTCTTTTCTTGCTTGATATATGCTAAAGCTAGCTGACTTAAATGAACTGCTTGAGGCAGGAAGTGCGCATCCCCCAGATAAACAAATCATTCCTGACGTTGTGCAATCTGTACATGTTGATAATCCCCCCGAAGAAACATCTTTGCAACAGTCCATGCCACAAAATTCTGAATCTGAACTAGTATCTGTACACCCCCCAAATCCGTCACTAGTTACCTCACACATATCTTCATTGGGGTTACTACATTGGCATACACCATTTGCACATATGCCTGTCTCACAAGTAATACCGCAAGAACCGCAATTTGCATCATTGTTATCAAGATGGACACATCCTTCTTCTTCACCACAGCAAGTATATGGGCCACATACGCTAGGATCCAATACGCAATCACAAAGATAATCGTAAGTTGGGTCTGCAGCTTCTTCACAAGTTCCATCTATTCCACATACATAATAGTGTCTTGTGTGATCTGTTTCATCACAGGAAGGAACATACTCCTCTCCGTATTTGTCAGTACAGGGCGTTTCATACGCATCTCCATTGGTGCAAGTTATTGCACATTCTTTTTCACATGCATTAACTGCACTTGATACTTCTTCAACACAGGTTTTTTGTAATCCCCTTGCTGTCTTAAACGGTGCACAATCATCATCACCATCGCATACTGATGGTGACTGTAAACAATATCCGCCACAACAATAACCGGATCCACAAGATCCGCCATCATCTTTATCTTCAATTTCTCCGGAATCACATTCCTCACAATCAGACATTTTTTCACAGCTACCCCCACAACATGAACCTGCATATCCTCCTGAGTCAGTACAAGGTTCATTATCGGCACCTATTTCAACAGTACCTATTGGGTCGCTGCTTTTATCACAAAAATCACAACCTGTTAAGTGTTCGCATGTCCCAGCACAGCAGTTTCCATTACCGTCTTCATCAGTGCATGTTACGTCGGCTGGTAAAAATTGTTTTGCCCATGTACCCCCGCCAAGATCAATACATAATTCGCATCCCATTATTGGCAAACATTCTCCCCCTGTGCAACATTGGCCATTTCCATTATCACAAAGTGCATTAGGAGTATCAATCCAATTACCCGTTGTATCACAGGTTTTACATTCATTTTTTAGATTACATGTGCCTGCACAACAAGTACCTTTATCTTGATTACAATTATTTCCTGTTGTTTTTACAATTTTATTATTTTCGCAGGTTTCACAATTATCAGAATCGAACTTGCTTACCCATTTACTAGCCACACATTCATAGCAATCAGATGGTGAACGACAAGAACCACCACAACAAACACCACCATCACATGAATCTCCATCACCTAAGCTGAGAATTTTTCCTTGTTCACACCTGACACTACATTCGGACTCAATAAGTTGGCCTGCGACCTGACATTCATGTTCAGTTCCATCCCAAGCATATAGTATTCCGCATTCAACTGCCCAAATTTCATCCTGTTCATCAAAACTCATTGCTGGTTGAATAAAACAAAATGGCTCAGTACCGTTACAAGGTGGATGCAATGATCCCCATTCAGCATCACATTTTGGATCATTAAGCATACCAGTTACAAGAATAAAATTGATTGCAAATAACAACATAAGGAAGGCCATATATATTGCAACTTTAACTATCTTTTTTGTCATGTACCCTCAATTGGTTTAAAGAATATATAAATTTATCTTTATTTTAAAACTATAATCAAGTCTTAATTTGTTTCACAAAGGGACCAAAAACAATATATACTAGTTCTAGACTGTTACGATTATGAAATTACTTGGGCTTACGATTTATGAATGGACGTTAGTTGTGTTTACCATAATTATCGGATTTGTTCTGCCTAAATATTTTTTCTTAACTACTTTTGTATTAATGTGGGTTTATATGATTTCCACTAAACGAATAAAATCTATTAAGCGGTATGCGATTTCAACAGCACTTGCATTTATTTGGGTTTTACTTGCTAATAATTTTTATTCGTATAATCAGAATTTTCTTACATTTTTTGGTTTTGCTACCTTTCCTTTCTTTGGATGGGCAATAGGTTTATACGGTATGCATATGTTTTTTTCAGGATTGGATGAATATTTTAAAACGGCTACTTTTGCTGTTAGATTTCTTCTTTTCTGTTTTTTCTTTTGGGTTATTTTGTTAGTTTCTGAATCTTTTGCTTTCAACTTTTTTAATGTTCAAAATATTACCTCAACTACTTATGCAGGAATTAAATTTTGTAATTGTTTGCACGCACCGTTATGGATGCAGATATCATATTTTGTTTTAGGTCCTTTATTTTATCTTATTTCTAAATTGTTTAAGATAGAAAAATTCTCAGAAGAATAACATTAAAATTAATATTATGATTATTCCTGCACCCCAACCTCCCAAAACGTCGCTCCAGTAGTGTCTTTTTTGGTATACTCTTGAATACCCATTAAGTAATATTAATAGCATCAACAGTCCAAATATCAGGGTGTTATTAAAAAAGAATCCAATTAAGGATCCTAATATGATACTTCTTCCAGCGTGTAGACTTGGAAAGGAGGATGCATCTAGTTTTTGTAATAAAGTTTGGTGTTTTTCTTTTTGGGGCCGGTCTTTATACCAAAAAAATCTAATTCCGTAACCGATTATGAATAATATAACTACGCCAATGAATAACTGTAATGCTAATTGATATTTTTGAAGTATTAGTGCAAATAAGAATACAATTCCAAACGTATAACTGCTTCCCATTAGTGAGAATTCTTGTATAATTTCTTTTATCATACATTTTTTATTACATCTCAACTTAATAAACTTTTTCAAAAGCATTTTATACTAAGAATGTAAAGAAAAACTATGTTTAACCCGTTTAGCAAGTATAATGTTATTAAGAACTTTCCTCGTAATTATCCATTACATCGAAAAGTGAAAGATAACATTACGTTTCTTTTAAGTTGTGCCATTGTACACTCTCGTAAAAATCTTCTTTCTCAACAGGATCTTAAACGAGTTAAAAGAGTTTTGAAAAAAGGGGATGTGGTTTTATTAGGTAATCTTAAGACTGTTTTGTCAACTATCATTGATGAACCTGTAACACACTCTTGTTTGTATGTTGGAAAGAATAAGTTTATTCACTCAATTGCAGCAGGTGTACAATACATGTCTATTTATCATGTTTTTACTGAATATGATACCTTAGTTATTTTACGAATTCCTAAAGTTAAACATCGAAGAAGCATTATTAAAAAATTAGTTCGTTATGTTAAAACCCAGTTTGGTAAACCATATGATTTTGATTTTGTTAAGGGGCCTACTGCTTTTTTTTGTACTGAGCTGGTTAATGAGGGTTTAAAACATGCAGGGTATAAGAGTGGTTTGAAAACTTTTAAGCGTCCGAAGAAGGTTGTTAAAAAAATTGAGAGTTTATTGTCGGATGGTGCTGCAGATGTTCTTCATCCAAATAGTTTTTTGAAAGGCAGGTTTGATTTGGTATTTCTTTCGCACAATTTAAGATTAGAAGACAAAAAATTAACATTCATCAAGAAGTAATACACACTTCTACACACTTTTTTTCAAACCAAACATTTAAATACAAGTAGTGTGTATGAATGTGTATGTTTCACGACAATTTAGCATTAGTAAGAGATATTACTCAGAAAGAACATTCTCATTCAGACTCTTTAGTGAACGCCCTTAATGTAATTGAGGGTGGGGGAAGTTGGCTTAGCCACTTGAGTCATTTAACCAGAGCACTAGTAATTTATAACAACGATCTTAAGGCAGCAGCTCTGGTTCTAATGGCTTATTTTGATAATTATAACATGTGTTTTAACAAGAATGTTTTGGTTAAAACATTAACAAGCATCAGTAAGGATAATGTGTTAGACATTCCAAAGATTACGAGTATGATTAAAGATGTTATGCAATAAGGAATTTAAAAATGTGTTAAACAAAGTAGTTGTTAAGTACTCTGATGTACTTGATGCCCTAGATAATTTTGAATCCTCTGGAAGAATATCGAGAATTGCCGCCAAAAAACGTTTTAACTTTACCCTGGATAATGATTTAATGAAATCGTTCAGGGTCCATTGTCATAAGAATAATTTGAAAATGAGTTCTGAAATTGAGGGTTTAATTAAAGAGAAGGTTAATCAATGATAGAAAAAAGAATACAAACCATTGAAGAGCGAAACAACCGGGTTGAGTTAAATAAACAGTGGGAGACTAGTTTTACACGTAGAGGGATTATTGCAATTTTAACCTATTTTGTTATTGTACTATTTTTTTACACTGCTAATTTGCCAAAACCATTTATCAATTCTATCGTGCCTACAGTCGGGTTTGTATTATCTACTCTTTCTCTTAACTGGTTTAAAAAGATTTGGATGAAGTTTTATCAATAATCTTTTTAAGTATAGTCAGGTTAATTGTTAAGTGAGCGTTATTACCCAATTTGGAACTGAACCACTAGTGAAACTTAGCTTAAAAGGGGTTACACTTGATGAGCTAGAACAATGTTTAGACTTAGATACTGTTGTTCAACAATATGAATATGATGATTCTAATGAAAGACTGAGACTCTCTGGCGGCATTCCTTTTCATCATCTTCCTTTTAGTCACTTTCAGGGACACGCCCAAACTGAGGAAGTTGACATCTACACAACTTATGTTTCTCCTGAAAACACCCCCGGAAATTTTGAAACCTTTGTTTATTTATACGATCAAAAAAGAAAAGCGACCTTCCCCCTGCCTTTAAGAGAATTAGGTTTTGTTGATGGCAAACGCAAAGGAGGGATTAGCTTACAAGATGCAGTAACCATTTTTAGAAGCGTTCCAGTTGAAAATTTACTTGTTGATTTGAATTGTTGTTTGGGTTTCACAGATGTTTTTAAATTTAACCTTCCAATTACTAAAATGGATTCTGGGGGACAGTTTGGTTATGTTTATTGTTTTAACAACCTGTCCAAAAGATCCATTAGTGCATTAAAACAAGTATGGGGATTAGATGATTGGGAAACAAATTTTCAAGAGGCCAGATATCATTCTTTTGTAAGTTCCGCCCTTGCTTATTTCAAAAGAGGCGATGAATTCATACTCCCCAACCCAATGTGTGCTAGAACAGAAACGTGTCCAGAAGGTTGTTCGATTTATGATACCTGTACTTTTTCTACGTCTGATGAAATATTAAACTCAGATAGGGGTTGTGCGAGACTTGATGTAGTTGTTTCAGATGAAGAAAGAGCGGGTTATGAAAGAATTTCGCTAAATGAACGTGGCGGAGTGTATCTTGCTAATTATGCAGTATTTATGAAAAGAGATGTCTTTGAAAAAAACTTAGATTGGGATTGGCTTCCATTAACAATTCCGGTAGATAAAGATCATTTATTAGTTAGAGAACAAAAAACCATGTAATAACAATCATACTCCCCACATTGGGTTTATTTCTCGTTTGATTAATGCGATTTCTTTTAGTACTGCTAATTCTTCTTTTGCCAGTAAGTGTTTTAGTTCTTTTAGTTTTCTAAAGTCCTCTTCAGGAATGGAACTATACAATGTATCTCCCTCATTTACCTGTCTTCCTACTGTCACACCACCCATTGAACAAGCTACTTGTTTGCCTTTAATTGCAACTGAAATGTTTTCTTGTTCTTCTTGTAATGCTTTAACTACAGTAATATCTTTTCCTTGTTTGTTCATAAGGGGCATTTGTGTTTTTATTTCTCCCTCTTCTACTGAAACTCCACAAATTGCAGGGTTGGATTGTCGAAATACGTAACCTTTCATTATTTCTATTTTACAAGGTTTAATCAGTTCTCCCAGTTCTTTTTCTTCTTCGTCTTTTCTCATTTCTGCAGTCCAGAGTTCGTATTCTTCTATTACTTTATAGATTACGTTTGATCGTATTACTTTTACTTTGTCTGTGGATTCTTCTCCTTCGACATTAAATGCTAAAATTACTGATTTGAGTTTGTCTTTTTCATAACTTGATTCTGCGTCTGCTAGGTCTTTTTTATTTATTTCGCCAAGTGTTGCTTTTCTTATGGGTATTTCTTTGTCTTTAACTAAACTGATTAGTGCTTCTAGGCTCCCCAGCGTATCTGCCTTAATTATGATTCCTTCAGAATCTGATGTGATTAACACCTCATTTAGTTGTTCTTGTACGTCTACTTCACAAACTTTAGCTTCGCTATCTCTGCAGGATACTATTGGCATTCCTGCTATTACATCATCAACATTTGGTGCTAAGATTCTCACACCTGTTGCTGCTAATACCTCTTTAACTGATTTGTATTTTGCTTTTTTTTCCATCATTTCCGAGTGGGGTGCTGGTTCAAACAACCCTCTTATTTTTGTAGAAATGGGCCCATTCAGTCCTGCTATGGTTATTGGATCACCAGGTCTTAACGAACCATCATAGATTATTACATCTAATACTTTTCCCACTCCTTTTTGTTCTTTTACTTCAAGGATGGTTCCTTTTGCATTTCCAGTAACATCGCATTCTAAACACTTTTCTAAATATTTTTGTACCAGGCCAATAAGTACCATTAGTACTTCGGGCAATCCTTCTTGTGTGAATGCAGAAATAGGTACGATTGCTATTTGTGATGTGTAGTCTTGTACTCTGTCAAATCGATCTGCGTTTAATTCAAACTTTTCGTGTAATTTTCCAACTAATTCGTACATTTTTGTTTCTAATTGTTGTTGTACTTTTGGGTGTTGTGAGTTAATTTCAGTTAGAATTGTTCCCTCTTTTTTCTCCCAGCCCTGTATTAAGTCCATTTTATTTGCTGCGATTAAAAAGGGAGTTTTTGATTTTTTAAGTATGTCTATTGCTTCTTCTGTTTGGGGCATGAATCCCTCATTTAGGTCTACTACTACGATTGCTATATCTGCTAAACTTCCCCCTCTTTTTCTTAAAGTTGAGAACGCTGCGTGCCCCGGAGTATCTATGAAGAGAAGTCCAGGTAATTTTAGTTCTTCTTTCATTAAGTTTCCACAAACACGTTGTATGGTTTCTACCGGTATGATTGATGCACCAATTGCTTGTGTTATTTTTCCTGCTTCGCCCTCGGTTACAGTGGTTTGTCTAATTGAATCTAGAAGGGTTGTTTTTCCGTGGTCTACATGTCCCACCACTGTTACGATTGGTTTTCTTAACATGATCAAAAAGAATAAACTTTGTTTTAAAAATGTAGTGGTTATTTTATTTATTTACTTTTATTTAACGCTTTTATTATAAACTTTAAATCAGTTTTATAAAACTCTTCAAAATGCAGTAATGTTGACTCTTTTATTACCTGTATAAGTTGTTTTGATATGTTATAATTTAGTTTTCTTTCTACTCTTCTTACATTAAAGATAAAATTCAGTAATGCGACTCTATTTAAAAAATGTTTATCGCATATTTTTTTATCTAACACGTTTCGGTTTAGATCTTCCCATCTTGCAATTGTTACCATGTCTAAATTATCTAAATCTGCAATAAATCTTTGATATTTTTTCTTAAAAGCGTATTTGTCATAAAATAAGAATTTATTATCTGATCCATATATTGCATGACTAACTGACTTTATGAACTTTTTATCCAGTTTTTCTTTTTTGAATTCTTTATGTACTATTAACACGCTTTCATATGCATCGCGTATGTAAATCCCAAACAGGCTTAAATCTCTAATTACAGGTGTTTTTCTAAACCATCGGAATCGTTTTTGGTATAAAATTCCTTGATTATCAACCCTTGCTATGTCATGCCAAACTATTGCTGTTACTAAAACGCCCCAATCTAGTTCTAATCGAGTATTATTTAACATAAATTCTGAAAATCGCAAACATCTCATTATGTGAGAAAAATCATGTGCAGGGTCATTGCTTGCTTTCATTTTCTTTATTCCTTTTAGAATTATTGATTTTGTTTTAGCTTGTTTTATACTATCCGAGGATTTGACTTTTCTTTTGAAGACCCAGTCAAAATTTTTTGAAGTTTTGACAACATTATCAAATCCCGTAGCAAGAATTATTTTTAGTATTTGATTTAATTCTTTTTTGTTAAATATTTTTTGTGTGCGTTCTTTAATTCCTAATTTTTTAGCAGCATCTAATGTTTTATTTGTTTTTATTAAACTGTGTGCAGCATTTATTTTTTTCATGGCCCCAGCATAATTTCTATCTTTTGGGGCGTATCCAATTATAAGGGCTTTGAGTTTTGTTAACACCATAATCAGAAATATATGTTCTAGTATAAAAAAGTTAAGTTATTTTTCTTGTTATTCTACTTAAAGAATTTGTAGTGTATTGTTTCTTTCACTAACTTCTTGGCAAATATATTTTTTTCTAATTTGTTTTTCAATTGTTCGCACTCGAGAGAATTTTCATAAACCTCACAAGGATAAACATCAGAGTATATTATTAGTTCTGCATCATCCTCAAAAAAGTTTAAGGCGTTGTTTCCTGAACTAATATCAAAATAAAGTGGAAGGAATTTATTATCATTGTATGCGCTAAATATTGGGTCTGTTGTAAGAATTGTCCCCTCAAAATCAATCTTAAACTCTTCTATACTAGTATCCAACTTTAGATCGTTTACAATCACGGAAATTGAAAGAATCATTGATATTAATAAAAATGCTAATAATGCAAAAGTGTTTACTTTACTTTTTTTGAGATTTTTTAATAATTCATAAAATCCATAAACTGCAACTAAGATAACAAAAGGGAGGAATAAGTTCATGAATCTTGCTTGTTTATTCACAATGTATGTAAAATAGATTAATGGCACTAAGAATAAGAGCAATAAATCCCATTTTTTATTTTTTATAACATAGTAAATGCCAGGTAAGGTAAATATCAAGAATAAGGCTTGCATTATCATCTCTTTTATGTAAAATCCAAAATCTTGTTGAAACACATAATTATTTTGGTGTATTAGTGCAGATAACACTGGAGATAGCAATCCATTTCCGAATAAATAATTGATGATAAAATATGGGGAAATAAATACTAAAAAACATAGGATTGATTTAGTCAAAACTGCCAATTTCTCTTTTTTAACTATCATGAAAATAAGAAACAGTACAAAAAACATTCCTGCAGGGAATCGTGTTATTGTTGCAATTCCTGCAAAAACACTCATCCAATAATATTTTCGTTTCAAATAGAAATAAAATGCTAATAGTACGAAGAAGCTTGCAATTATGCCTGTAAATACCTGAGTTGTATAAATAAAGTATGTTGGCATGATTGCTAATAGTAGACTTGCCAACATTGCCATTCTTTTTTTAAAGAATTGTTTACTAACAAAGTAAAAAGCAACTAAATTTGCAACACTGAAAATTAGTGCTAAGCTTCTTCCAAAAGTAACTGTATTTAACCCCAGTTTCCAACCCATTCCAGATAATAAGGGTAACATAGTTGGTCTAAATGATTCAAACAGCCCCACAGTACCATTAGAATAGATAAACTTGCCCATTCCAAGATATACTGATTCGTCCCAGCTAACTAACGGGGTATTAAAAATTATAATTATTTGAAATATTACAAAAATCAAAAGAAAGATCCATTTCTTCATATAATATAAGAACTAAACTTGTTTTAAAAAGATATTTGAACTTAATTCTCTAGTTTTGATTAATTTCTCAATTAATATAATTGCTTAAGTATTTGATAGGTTAGTCGTACTTACATTTACCGAGATATCTAAGTCCATTATTTTAACTAATTCGTCAGAATCTTTAAATCCATAATGAACATCCCCATCTATAATTAAAATGGGTAGCACCTCTTCATTTTCTATTCCATATAGTTCCTTAAGCGAATCTAATGCCACATTATTCACATCTACATCAAACGTGTAAGTTCTTATTTGTGGATATTTTCTTCGTAAAAAAGTTAATACATATCCTTGTTTATCACAATTATCACAGTTTTTATTAGAATAAAAGTAAAGTGCGGTTTTAAAAGGGGTATCGCAAGATATTGTTATTTTTCGAGTAATTAACCAATGACGTATTTGTAAAATTGAGTAATAACTTTTTAGATGATTTATTGTTTGAGGATTTTCCCCTTCTGCATTTTCCAAGTGGGTTAATTTTGCGCCCAACACATAAAGTTGTTCATTAAGACCTGCAACAGAAATTGAGTCACACGGATTTTCTTTTATTATTTCATATTGGAGTTCTAGTGCCATTATATCTGATCTGAATTCTTGTTCTAACATGTTAAGTTTATCTGCTTTAACTCCAGATGCATAACTTCCTAAAAGAAAGCCTATTACAAATATTAGTGTTGTTATTGCGAAGACTGCGGTATACTTCATCTTGTCTGTTTTTATTGCGTCATCATTCATATTGTATGCCCCATTGTATTTTTTTCTTTCTTATGCATGCCCAGGCAGAAATTACCCACCAATAAGCGAATAGTATCCAGTAAAAGATCATAAATAAAATATATGACCAGGCAATGCTTTCTTTTCTATTTGCTAAGTATTTAGCTAAACATATTATAAATATTCCGATTACTAGTGTAATCATTGATAAAAACATAATCATGCTTACGTCCCAGTAAAAAAAATCTAGTCTGAAATCGAACATTCTCCAGAATTCGAAATTCACCGCTCTTAAATGCGTATATGTTCGCCAGGTATTTCGTCCCATGCTAAATAATGCATATCCTGCTGCAAATATTACTAGTATTATAGATAAAAATGAAGCAGGTAGGATGAACAATCCTAAATTTCCGTATTTACGAGAGAATAAGCTTTTGTACGCCAAAACATTTTGTAAAAAACCAGAATACCATCTTTCTCTTTGTTTTGTTAACGGGACGAACTTTCTTGGTGAAACTGTGAATACGTATGCGTCTATTGCATTTTCTATTTGATATCCTTTTTTTTGTATTCTTAATGCCATTTCTATGTCTTCTGTTCTATTGTTTAATGCGTACCCGCCGTATTTTTCAAAGAATTCCACCCTATAGAGTGAGAGGGGTCCAGGGGTTACATGTATGCTTCCTAGAAATGCAAAGATTTTTCTTAAATAAACTCCCATCAGGTATTCTATGTATTGTATTTTTTGAAGGAAACCTTTTGGTTCAAACACCATCATAGAGGGGGTTACTGCCATTATTTTTGGGTCTGAAAAGTAACCAACTAATCTTTTTATTGCTTCCGGATGTGCGAAGGAGTCTGCATCTAATGCTCCAAAAAACTCCCCTTTACATTTTTTTATAACTTGATTTAATGAATCTGCTTTTCCAGAATTTGGTTTGTCTATAACTTTCACACCATATTTTTTGAATTTATTTGCTTCTTTTAGTGTATTGTCTGAGCTCCCATCATTTATAACGTATATTTCAAGTTTGTTTTTGGGATACTTCATTGCTAACAAAGACTTTACTGTCCCTGCTATGGTGTTCTCTTCATTATATGCAGGTACTGCAATTGTTACTTTTGGTAGTCGAGTGGGTTTAGGACTTTTCAAACTTTTTCTATTTTCTAACAATGTCATAAAAAAGAATATGGCTGTAAATAAACCAAAATAAGTTGTTACATACATCAGTATAGCGCCCAGCTCCATATCTTAGAATAACTATTGATTCCTATTTAAACCTTATCGTTTTTATCCTTTAAATTCCCAGATGGTAATTTCAGAATTAGAATATATTTTGTTAAATGTGTCTTTATCGGTCATTAGATGTAGCAGTTCTTGATCGGATTTTTCCCAAACCAACCCCTGATATAGTTCGCTATCTACTACTACATATTTTATATTATGCTTATTTAATATTTCTCGGACAATTCTCATGTCATAAGTGTGAAAAACAGATTCCATATCCTTTAATCGTTCTTCATAATCTGTTATTCCGCCAAAATTTGAATCCAACAACACAGATCTATTAGCAAAAACTTCCACCCAAAGCCCTCTTGAATAATGTGTTAAAACTAGATCAGTTTCGCTTGAACTCTCTTTTAAGAATTCTAGGCCTTGTACTATTTTTGCAGTAGGGTTTTCTGTTAGTGCACTAGTTTCATAAGATATTACTGAAAATAATATACCTAATAAGAAGATAAGAACCGTGAATGTTTTTAGTGAATTAATACTCCATTGTTTACTTAAAAGTATGGTTAATCCTGATGCGCTTAGTATTGCTATAAGTGGAAATAAGAAAAAGCTTGCACGAGCATAAAAGATTGTTATTATAAGAACTAAAAAAAGTACTGCAAGGGCTTTTTTGTTTTTTCTCCAGTTATGGCCCCAGCCCATTACTGCTAAAATTAGTGCAAAGATGCTTATCCCCCCCAACGGTCCGATATCTGCAAGAACTCCGTTTAAAGTCGCAGTTAGTTTAGGAATGAATATCCCTCCTTTAAATATAATGAATACTAAATATCCTGCAAATACCAAGATGGGGATTAATGCTTTTTTTATTATTCCTTTTTTTAATTTTTGATCTAACAAAAATAAAATTAGTAAAGACATTAAAAAATCGAATACTCCAAAGAATACTAAAATTGTATAAACTGTTAATGATAACCGAGTTTTGCCTTTAATAAATAAAAATAGTCCTAAAAAGTTTAGTAATAAAACAAGAGAGTAGTAATTGTTTAGACTAAATGTAAAAATGAACGCAGGAGCTAATATGAATAATAACACTATAAAGAATCGCCGGTTTTCAGAGACATTAAATTCTTTAAGGAAAAATTTAAACAAAATAACAGATAACAATCCAAAAATTAACGGCAAGATTAGAGTTATTTTAGGTATATCTTTTAACAACATCACTAACAAGTCATACGGCGTAATTACTAGTACTCTTCCCCCTTTAACCAACGTATCTTCAGTGTAAAAGTTTAGTTTGCCCTGATCTTGTACTTTTATTCGTTCGTAAGTAAGATCATTAAAAGGCATTTCTCGTAAAAATAGGGGTGTAATGAGTAATAGTGTAGCAATTACAAGAAGTATTGCCCAGCGATACTGTTTTGGAATTATGTTCGAATTTCGCATTTTACCTCAAATATGTCTACATCATTATTTGTGAATACTTCATCAAAACAAGTTCCTTGGAATTTGTCTTCAAAAACGTTAACGATCTTTCTTTTTGAAATATAAACGTAGTTTACCTGGTATTTGTTCATTAAGCTTATTGTTTCTGTTTTATAAGGTGAATTTAGCATTTTTTCAAATTCTCTGTGTCGCAAATTTATATTTCTTACCAATAAGAAGTTGCTATCGATTACATTTTTTCTTTTAGCTATTGATGCAATTGCATTTCCTTCTTCTAACTGTGCTAAAATTACTGAATCGGGGGGGGTGTTTTCTTCTATCCAGGTCATTGCCTGAAATTCGTTTTCGTTTAAGCTTGTGTCAACTAGTGCCCCTGCTAAAAAGAAGGAGGGCAATACTGATGTTAAAACAAATGCGATTATAGATGATACCACAAAATAGTGTTGATAATATTTTATATGAGAAAATTTTGATTTCTTAACAAAAGCTTTAATTGAATTATAGTGTGAACTAAACAATATTGTTACAAATACCCCTAAAAAAAGAATTCCTTGTGTTACTTCAATAAATGTTAACCAAAGCAGTAATGCAGGGGTGATTACAAGAGATATCATTAAAAATCCTTCAAAAAATCTTTTTCGGAATAAAAATTTATAGAGGGAGATCATACCATATATGAACGGAATTATTCCAGTGAGGTATATTGCTTCTGCAAGATTGACTTCTGCAAAGTGTTGTCCGATTACACTGAAAGGCATATTTTTGAATACTATTTCAAAACTATGAAATGCGAATGCTTGTTTGTAAAATACTAATAATAACCATAAACTTAGTACTAAAGAAAAAATAATCATTTCTGCGTAGGGTTTTTTTACCTTAAAACGTTCTATTCGTGATATTACAACAAATACCACTAAACTTATTGGTAAAACTACTGCTGAAAAATGGATTAAAGGAAGAAGTACTGCCAATATTCCAAACATTGTGAACTTTTTTTCCATAAAACAATAAAGTTGATACAACATTAAAGGGATTACAATCGAATAGGGGGAAATGTTGTTGAGTGTTTGGATAAAAAATATGGGAATAAATGCAGATAAGAATGCAGTGAGAAGTGCAGCAACGTCACTTCGGGTTATTCTTTTTGCTAATATAAATGAGAAAAATACTATTGATGAAGCCAAAATATTGGGTATTAATTTTCCAACCCACCAGAAGGGCATGACCGTATTAAACAACGCAAGAATATAATAGAATAAAGGTACAAATGCCTGGGTCTTGCCTGAAAAGCTTAAAACATCAATATAATTTGGCAATCCTGTTTCAAGTATGCTTGTTACCTGTCTTTCAGTAAAATATGAGTCCCCCAAGTTGAAATGAGGTGTTTGAAAAACAAAGTAGAGTCGAATTCCTAGTGAGAATACAAACAGCAATACCAGCAGTGTCACCACTAATTTTTTATTCATGCTTTCTTTTTATTACTTGGTTATTTAAACCTTTCTCCTGTTGGTGTAACTATTAAACAACAATCCTTAAAAACTCGTAAATTATGAAATTAATATGGCTACAGGATGTGAATTCCTTGATTTTTTAATTGGTAACCTTGAAACTGATGTAGTTACTACTATTTATGGTCAAGGAGGCAGTGGTAAAACCTGTACTTGTATTCTTGTTGCTGCTGAAACAGCTAAGAATAAAGGAAAAGTACTTTATATTGATACTGAGGGAGGTTTTAGTGTTGATCGTCTTAAACAAATCGCAGGTGATGATTTTGACATAATATTCAGCCGGATTAATTTTATCAAGCCAACCTCATTTTCTGAGCAAAAACAAGTTTTAGAGAAGTTAAAAGAAAAAATAACAGATGACATCAAATTAATTATTGTTGATACCATTGCTATGCTCTATAGATTAGAATTAGGCAAAAGCGAAGATGTTTTTGAAATTAATAGAGAACTTGGTAGACAACTTTCTTATCTTACTGAAATTGCTAGAAAAAGGAAGATTCCTGTTTTGATTACAAACCAAGTGTATTCTAACTTTGAGAACGGGGTTAGAATGGTGGGGGGAGACTTATTATTTTATGGTAGCAAGTGTGTAATTGAAATTGTTAAAGGACACAGTAGTATGAGAAAAGCAGTTTTAAAAAAGCATAGAAGTTTGGAAGAAAATAAGAATATTACTTTTAAAATTACTCAGTCTGGGATGAGTTGCAAAAATTAAGAATTGTGTTCTCTTTTTGATTAATTTTTTGATAAATCTGACCGTTATCATTTAATACTCCATGTACCCAGCTTTCTGTTAAATTGATTTTTACTTCTTCCCGCATATAAGATTCTACTGCATCTGTTGATGCATTTATCGATTTTCTTGCATCATTTATAGATATTAAAATATCTTGTTGTCTAGAACATCTTAGTGCGTCATGTATTCCTGCAAATGGTCGACGAGAAGCACGTTTATAGAATTTTTCTGCATTTAATAGGTTTATTCTGAAATTTATGTACGCTAATGAATCTTCATCTTTTTCTTGCTTTAATGCTTCTAATTTACTTATTACTTGATCTATTTCTTCTGCATTTAGAGGCACTGTTCGTGCATGAGTATCAAAATAAGACAGGCCCTGTCCGTAATCATCTAGCGAAATTCCATATTGAGAATCAATTTTTTCTACTTGTTTTAATGTTTTTTCAAATGGGGATGAACATCCAACTAAGATAACAAGTAGCATTAAAACTAAACTACTCTTCAACAAAGTCTTCGATTTTTGCTTGGAAGTCTTTTGCATTTTTTATCAACCCTTTATGTACCATGTATTCTCTGGTTAAAAGATAAAATAGTAAACCTAATGATTTTTTCCCTTTATTATTACAAGGAATTACCAGATCCAGTCTGTTTGTTTGATTGTTTGTATCACAACATCCAATTATGGTGATTCCTGCTCTAAATGCATCATTTACTGCAGACTTATCTGCCCAAGGATCTGATGCTAGTATAACTTTCGCTTCAATAAAATTTTCTAATTCAGGATTAGTTAGTATTCCTGGAGGATATCTTCCTGCGAATGCTTTTAATCCAAGAAGTTCTTTCATTTTTTTCAGTGCTTTAAAAGAACCCTCTCTTCGGGATACTATCATGATTTCTTCAGGTTCGTAGTTTGCTAAGAATTTTGCTGCTATACCTATTCTTTTATCTATTTCTTGTAAATTTAATACAGATAACCCGTCAGGTCGGGTTTTATAGATGAATTTCTCCATATATTTGGTTTTAAATTTAGTTCCAATATGGATTCCTGCTTTTAGGTAATTGTCGGTTGGTAATAATAGTGATTCTTCAGTCATCTTATTTTTCTCCTTAACCAAACACTCATGAGAATCTGCATTTTTTTTCACCTCATGCAGGTTTGGTAATGTATACTGGAATTGGTGGGTTGTTTATAAATTTAACTGATGGCCGGCACAAACTATACTTACAAAGAAGTAAACAGAAGTAAAAAAGAGTTAAAAGAAGCAGAAGGAAATAAAAAGAAGTCAAATTAAATAAAAAGATTTAAATATAAGGATTAACGTTTTGTACACTACTTTGATTAAAAAAAAGAAGGTTACATTTAGTATTGATGCTAAAATTTATGATTCTTATAGAGAGTTTTGTGAAAAAAACGCATTTTTGTTATCAAAAAAGATTGAAATTTATATGAGGGAAGAATTAAAAAATGAAAAAAAGTAGTATGTTGAGTTTAATGTTAGTAATTCTAGTTTTAATTCCTTTAGCTCTAGCCATTGAAGACACTGATCGTGATGGAATTCCTGATGAACAAGATAGTTTTCCAGGAGATTTTGATAATGATGGCATGTCCGATGAATGGGAAATGATGTTCGGTTTAAGATTTGATAGTGCTACTGATGCTCAGGAAGACCTTGATAATGATGGAATCTCTAACTTAGAGGAGTTTAATCAGGGAACAGACCCAACCCTAAGTGATGTGTCCGAACCCCCCCCAGAACTTTTTGCTCCAACATCGTTTAAGTTTTCAGCTGAAATGATTTTAGGTACTGTAATAATTGTTATGATTATAGTAATAGCGATTCTAGTGGTGAGAGTTATTCAGAAAAAGAAAAAATCTAACCCCCTTAAGCCAATAAAAGAGTCAAAAGAGTCTTTAGACCTACCTCATCTTCATACACCCTCACAAATTCATAAAACACTACCTCCCTTACCAACACGTTCAGTACCGCCCCCAATTAAGCAACCAAAGCAAAGTCATCAAGTTCCAATTCAATCACTGAATGCGCCAATTCAAAAGCGACCCATCCCAAAACCTGTAGAAAAACCAGTTTATCAAAAGTTAGATCAAGAATTGGATGATGCGTTTAAACGACTAGAAAGAATGAAGGAAAAATTTGAAAATGAAACACGAAACTAAGAACAATTTATTTGTATTAATTGCATTAGGCATATTAGTAGCAGGATTTTTTGTAATCAAAGATGTTGATTCTTCTACAGGTGCCGCAATTGAGTTAAACACCATTCTTAGTCCTCCAACAATAGAAGATGGTTTGGTAATTAATGATTTTGCTTATGACATTGATAAGAATGAGCTTCAGGTTGTTGCTAACAAAGAGGTAAGAAGTGAAAATAATCAAGATTTAATTAAGTACACTTTCAAAAACGGCGTTACCCCAAGAAATTTACAACTAGTATTAAAGAGCACACTTGGAGAGTATACTAAGATTAATGAATTTTCCACTACCTCTAATTTCATAACTAAAACTAACAAAGTATTATTTTATTCAGGAAATAATTATTATTCTCTTGACCTTTCAAATATTGAAAAAATGTTTGGCGGCGTCTCTATTTCTTTTAATGCTGATTCAAAATTATTAACTATTGCTTCACATAAAATTAGTTTTCATCCCTCACAACAGATTAATGTTGAAATTCGAGGTGGATTAAATGAATAATAACGGAGGAATTACAAAATGAAAAAACTTGGAGTTTTGGTAGTTGGAATGCTATTATTATTAACAGCACTAGCCCAGGCAAACACTGATCCTGGTCACCCAGCTTCGCAAATAGATCCAGGGACCATAGCGTCAGCTCTGACAATCACTTCCTCCGGAGATGTTGGTGCAGGTATTGATAACGCTGCAGAAGTTACCGATGATCTTACTGTTAAAAACGTATTGCGATTACTTCCATTAACTAGTGCACCAGCAACTTGTAATGAGGGTTCTATGTATTATGATTCTACTGAACATAAAATTTATGTTTGTGATAACACGGGTTGGAATGAATTTCAAGGCCCCCCTGGTGTTGATGGTACAGACGGTACTGATGGAGTAGGTATTAGTTCAGCAACATACGAATCTGCAACAGGAATACTAACACTAACATACTCAGACGCAACAACATTCTCAACAACAGACCTACGAGGTGCTACTGGTGCAACAGGAGACTCTTGTACTGTTACAGATAATGGTGATGGAACTCATACAATCACTTGTGGAGCTACAACAACAACACTAAACGACGGCACAAACGGCATAGACGGAACAAATGGAGTAGACGGTTCTAATGGAATTGATGGAACTAATGGAGTGGGTATTGATTCAGCAACATACGAATCTGCAACAGGAATACTAACACTAACTTACTCAGATGCAACAACATTCTCAACAACAGACTTACGAGGAACTGCAGGAACAGATGGAGTGGATGGGACTGATGGAGACTCTTGTACAATTACAAATAATGGTGACGGAACTCATACCATAACTTGCGGAGCCACAACCACAACACTAAACGACGGCACAAACGGAGTAAATGGAATTGATGGGGTGGATGGAGACTCTTGTACTATTACAAATAATGGTGACGGAACCCACACCGTAACCTGTGGAGCTACAACCACAACACTAAACGACGGCACAAACGGAGTAGACGGAACAAATGGAATTAATGGAGTGGATGGAACAAATGGTGTTGACGGAGTAGGCATTAGTTCCGCAACCTACGCATCTGCAACAGGAATACTAACACTAACATACTCAGATGGCTCAACACTTTCAACAACAGACCTAAGAGGTACTGCAGGAACAGACGGCACAAATGGTGCTGATGGAGCCAATGGTGCAGACGGTACTGATGGAGTAGGTATTAGTTCAACAACATACGAATCTACAACAGGAATACTAACACTAACATACTCAGATGGCTCAACACTTTCAACATCAGACTTACGAGGTGCTGCAGGAACAGACGGCACAAACGGAGTAGACGGAACAAATGGAGTTAATGGCGCTACCTGGTTTTCCGGTACTGATGAAACTTCTGCAACTACTGCAGTAGAAAATGATTATTATTTAAGAACAGACACTTTTCAAATACTTATAAAAACAGCAACAGGATGGGAAAACAAAATCACCACAATAAAGGGAGATGCAGGTAATGATGGAGCTGTTGGACCAAATCCTTTAGTTCATACTACTACAGGGGGTGCTACTAGTTGTACTAATGGCGGTGATTTAATTACATTTTATCTTGATGATGATGGTACTCCCGGTTATGGCGTTACTGACACCCAATTAGGTACTGCAGAAACTTGTTCAGGTACTGGAGGAACTTCAGGATCTAAAACTTACTTTGTTGGTAGAACCTCTGCAACATCTAATGGAAATGTATTAAACGGATATAAAGGTGCAAACAATGTTTGTTCTACTGATATCAACACAGCGCTAGCAGGAACTCATGTTTGTACTGTTGAAGAAATTTTTAATACTATTAATGATAAAGATTTAACTTCTTTACCTGGTTGGACAGGACAGGCCTGGATTAATGGAGGCCCACCAGGATATAACACTGTTGCAGTTACAGATTGTGATGGTTGGACAACAGACCATACAAGCGTTTATGGAAGATATTGGGTATTTAATGATAATGGTGGAAAAAGTACCGTAACTAGTTGTAACGTGGGAAAAGCGTTTGCTTGTTGTGGAGGAGGTAATTAAAATGATGAAAATACTAACTCTAATATTTGTAGTTTTAATGTTCACTAGTTTTGTAAGTGCAAGCGAACAATTATGGGCAGCTAATCCTGCGGCCTGTCCCTCAACACAGGGGGCAGTCTCTTGCGATGCTGCAGGCAGTAATGAACACATTTGTGGTGAATACATTTGTTATGTTTCTGATTTGGTCTTCGCACCAACAGATTCTGAGACGGCATCCCAACCAATAGCTGGTGCTCCATCAAGTGGAGGATTTATTGTTGACTGTTATAGCAATGATGCAACAGACGCTCCTTGTGATAATGGCGGACAAGCTTGGTGTAGTCCAAAACAATCTTGTGAAGAAGGCAATCTTGAAACCATCTGTACAGCTAACGCTTGGGGTGACGCAACTTGTGGAACTTGTAAAGATATAGATGGAGATAGCGTAGAAGACTTTGGAGATTGTAATGGTGATGCAGGAGATGGTTGCGAAGTTCAATTTAGTTCAACTGCTTTTAATGCTAACCATGTAATCTATGGTTCTAGTTGTTCGGAAACTGCAGAAAATCTTCAATGTGAACCTAACTTTTATGCTTGTAACAATGGAGGAGATAAACTTGATGCTGATGGTTGTGAAGTTCAAGAAAATGATGCTTGTGAAATTGGTGGTTTCCCTGGCGGATTTATGCAGGGATGTGAATGTACCTCAAATCCAAGCCCTTTTCAAACAGGTATGGAAAGCTTTTTTTCTAGTGTGACAGGAATTCCTTTACTTTGGGGAACTCAAGCAGGAGAGGGTGATCTTCTTAAATTAAATGATTTTATTATTAGCAATGACGGTAGTATCTCACTTAATGGAATAAAAATTATTGATTTTAATGGTGAATGGGTCGGTCCTTCTACAGGAATTGTTCCTTTAACTCATTTTGATGATGAACCCGTTGGACCTAATTGTGATGCTGGCGGTAAAAAGATTACCTTTTATTCTGAAGAAGGCTCAACTTCAGGATATCAATCTGGAACTGATGAATTAATTGGTGAAACATATGCTTGTCATGGAAAAGGAATTGTTTCCATAGATCATGAGACTGATGGTTCTTTAACAATTAATTATGTTGATGGTTCAAATCAAACAACAAATGATATTACTGGTCCGAAAGGTGAAGCAGTTCTTAGCGGAATTATAGAACCAATTAGTACAGTTGGTACTATTGATGATCTTTATTTAAATACTATTTCGGGTAAAGTTTTCAAAAAAACAGATGCTACAACCTGGACTGAAGTTATTGCTACAATTATTGGTGCGGATGGCCCCGCAGGCCCAATTGCAGGAACAGATGGTCAATTTGTTTTCAATGATGCTGGCGCTGCTGCAGGCGCTAATGTTAATTACGATTCTGCTAACACCTGGGTGGGCATTGGAAAAGTTCCAAGTACTGCTTTAGACATAGTTGGAACCGTTACTGCAGATTTCTTTTCAGGAAATGGTGCTGCGTTAACAAATCTTAATCCTGCCAACATTGTTGGGCTTGGTGCTCTAGCGTTATTAGATACAATTAACACAGATCAAATTGATGATTTAGCTGTTACAACTGAAAAACTAGCTGCAAATTCAGTTACTTCTGATAAAATTTTAGATGAAACTATTACTGCGGATGACATTCATCCAGATACAATTGCGACTCTTAATTCAGAAGCAGATACTCTTTCTACAGTTGCTGGAAGAGGTTCTACAACTACTGCAGATATTACTGCTAACTCTTTTATTGGTGATGGTTCACAACTTACAGGCATTGTTAAAGAATACTCTGTAGAAGTTGTGGCTGAAAAAATGAATGGGTTTATTTGGGCAGGAGACCCTCTTGCTATTAATGTTATTAAAAACCGTGTTGATACTGCTACAGGTGGATCTGCTTCAGTATTCCGAAGAAGTGGCGGAGCCTGGCTTTCAACTGGGGATATAACCCGAGGAGAGCAGTTACGTATTCAAACAATCGGTGGAACTCATGCAATAGTTAATTTAGCAGTCTTTCCAAATACTAACTCGATGAACATAGATAACTTTGCTAATTCATTGCGAATAAATGGAATAGATGTTATTGATGACGCAGGTAACTGGATTGGTTCTCCAACAGGATTAATTGGCGCAGATGGCGTTACCTGGATTAGTGGTAACGCTGCTCCAACAGCTGCTAACATTGGAAAAGACGGAGATTTTTATTTAGATAGTTCGACAGGAGATGTTTATAAAAGGGTCTCACTTAACTGGGCACTTTTCACTAATCTTAAAGGCCCCCAAGGTTTTCCAGGACTTGATGGAATTAACATGGGAGTTTACACAACCGCTTCAGGTACATCAGGAAGTTGTCCTTTTGACGGACTTAACGTTCTTATTTATGAGGATACTGATTCTGATGGCGCTTACACTGGTGCGGATACGTTTATTGCTGAGGAAAATATTTGTAATGGTGAACCGGGTCCGATTGCAGGAACTGATGGCCAACTAGTGTATAATGATGCTGGTGCTGCTGCAGGTGCAGAAGTTTATTATAATAATGGTAATGTTGGAATTGGCATCAATGCACCTCTTCAAAAATTAGACATCTTCAATCCTACTGGCGCTTCAGAGTTAGTATTATCTGGCAATTCAAATGATAATAATGCAATAAAATTATACACTGCACGTCCAGATACAACAAAAACCCTTGAAGAAAGTAATGCGGGTTCAGGTAACAAAGGTTGGATGATTACAGCATATGGTGAGGACATGTCAGACCCAGGAACTCTTTTGTTTGATTATTTTGATGATGCAACTTGGAACTCAGGGCTAGCAATTAAGAAAAATGGAAATGTGGGAATTGGAACACCAACCCCTAATGCAATGCTCCACATAGAAGGTGATGGATATGGTGGAGAACACGAAGTATATATTGAAGATGGAACCTTAACAGTAGGTACAAATACAGATGGAATAATTTTAAGATCAGGAGCAGGATATGGGGGAATCATTCCTGCAGTAAGTAATAATTTAGAATTACAAGGCCATAATGATCAAGATGTAATTGTAAAAATAGGAGGAATGGGAGATAGTAATTTTATAGTAAAAGAAGCTACAGGAGGCGATGAAAATCTTCTTACAGTAACAAATGAGGGAAATGTTGGAATGGGAACTACGTCACCTTCACCTCATGCAAACCTTCACGTGTATGATGCAGGAACAGGAATAGAAGACTTTAGTGCTATAAAAATTGATAGTGCTAAAGATAGCATCCTAGCTTTTTCTAAAAACGGTCTCAATAATTGGTTATTTAAAACTGCAGGAGATAGTTTCATATTAGGAAATAATGATGCTAATCCAGCAGTACCTTATTCAGGACGTAATTTTTTAATTATAGATAAAGACAGAAACTTTGATTTTTTAGGTGATGTTAATATAAGAAATTTGGGAACTAACTCAAAAGCATTATCTGTTGAAGGAAATATTTCTGGACGTGGATTAACTCTGACTGCTGCTGACCCTTCAGATCTTGCACTTCGAATTTCAGGAGAAGCACTTTTTAGCAACCATGTTCAAATTAATGAGTTATTAATTCCAGACTACTTTTATTCTCAAGCAGATGTAATAACTCAGAACAATTTTGTTGGAACTAACATGACTCTTTCAGGAAATCTAGTAATCTCAAATAATGAAGCCGAAATAATATTGCATGATAATAATGGCAGGGGAGGATTAGGTAATTATGTTAATTTATTAAATGATGGCGGAGTTCTTCAGATTGGTAATGATGAACCCACATCTCCAACACAGATTTTATTAGATGGTGAGATGTATGCAGATTACTTCATTGGAGATGGATCAAGACTTACAGGAATTGAAACAGGAAAATGGAACGATGGCACTACTAACGGAATTATTTATAATGAAAAGGTGGGAATTGGAGCGATTACAGATCCAGAAGAACTTCTTCATCTTAAGGGAGCTAATCACGGAAATTACATTAAGGTAGAAACAGTAGATAGTCAGGGAACTGGTTTAAAACTCAAAAATGCAAATAATGATTGGACAATTTCTGCTGATGCTACAGAAAACCGATTAGGCATTAACAAAGGATTTTTTTCAGATATATTATCTATAACTTCAGATAACCGAGTAGGAGTAAACAATCAGAATCCAACTGAAGCACTTGATGTCAATGGAAATATAAATGCAGCAGGAGACCTAACTACTACAGGAACTATATGTGATGGAAATGGAAACTGTTTAGATAGTTTAAGCAGTAATTCATTATCTTCTGCAGATGGAGATCCCGTAGATGTAGTTTATGTAGATGATGATGGAAATGTCGGAATTGGAACTACTTTGCCAAAAGGTAAATTAGATGTTGATGGATTTGTGATGGGGAGTAAATTAGATATTGATGGCAATGGCGTGTTCACCATAACGGACATGTATATCATTTATAATTATGAAAATGTTTACTTACCCTTAATATCACAGGGATTAGGATCTCCAGAAGATTTGATTGGTAATTATGTAGATGATCTTACGTTTGCAACAAACACCCCCCAAGAAATGGTAGATGCTGTCGAGCTTATTTATGACGATTTAGATCTTGATGGAGATGGGCAATTTAATTTTGGGGATTTGATTGTTCTTACTCGATATTTACGTGGTGAAGACATGGATGATCTGAATTTAGTTGCAAGATCTGAAGAAGAAATAAGAGAATATATATTTGATATGTTTGGTCAGACGTTTACTTCAGCTTCATTTTTTAGACAAATTATTGAATTTGAAGAAAGGATTGGAATTGGTACAAATACACCAATTACCAAACTTGATGTTTTTGGAGATTTTAGGATAGTAAATGACGCAGAAACAACGTTTAATGTAAATCTTGATGGAAATGTTGGAATTGGAACACCTAATCCCACAGTAAGATTAGATGTAGATTCTGGATCGTCGGCAGTTCAAGGAGATACAGGAGGTTCTGCAACAATAGGGCATTCTGATAACATAGCAACCGGAGATTATGCAATAGCAATGGGTAGTGAAACAATAGCGGAAGGACAAGCTTCAACAGCAATGGGTCTCCAAACCACTGCCACAGGAAGTGCCTCAACTGCAATGGGAGGCGTAACATATGGTACAGGACACTTTTCAACCGCAATGGGACACTTATCACATGCGTATGGACCGTATTCAACTGCAATGGGTCAAGGCGGATGGGCAATAGGTAGTGTATCAACCGTTATGGGTAAAGAAACACGAGCCGAAGGACCTTATTCAACAGCAATGGGACATAACACAATAGCAGTAGGTCAAGCCTCCATCGCAATGGGATATCAAACAACTGCCGTAGGAGGTGCATCAACAGCAATAGGAAGTAACACCCGTGCAGTAGGCAGTGACTCAATCGCACTAGGATATTATACAATTGCTTCAGGCACTCATTCAATAGCAACAGGTAGAGGAATAGAAGCACAAGGTGACTATTCAATTGCAATAGGATTAAATGATCAAACCGGAACTGTTGTAACACAGGACAACACCATGGCAATTATGGGCGGCAATGTGGGTATTGGGACCAGTCAACCTGAGGGAATTCTTGATGTAAAAAGCGATTTTACCATAGGATTAAACGAAGAGCATGCGGAAACTAATGCTGCCGGAGGTCTCGAGCAAACATTTAAAGCACCAACAAATGATGCGTTGAAAACTTTAAGAGTCTATGCTCCAACAACTACTCCTTCATCAGTTAAATTAATTCTTTATAATGGAATTCAAACTAATCAAAATGGGGTTGGATCCTTTTTGTATGAAGATGTTGTCGGTGTTAAATCCTCGGATGGTTGGATTAATTATGATATTTCCTCTTTTGGAACATTCAATTTAGTTAAAGATCAAACGTATACCTTTCATCTTATAGGAGGAAGTTGCAAAGCAAACCAGAATAATGCGTATCCTGACGGACATTCAAGTAGTGCAGACCTAGATCTGGTCTTTCAATTACTATTTGATACTCCTAAAAGTGCACTTAAAGTGGATGCAGGGAAAGTTATTGTTAACAATTTGAAAATTAATTGTCCTGCCGAATTTGTAAGTATTGAAGGCGGACAAAATAGACAATTAGGCTGTATGCAAATTAATCAAGGTTCTGGAACTACCAAAGATTGGTATGATGCAACTATGTATTGCTTTGATGAATTTGGTGGACGTCTTCCAACTCAAGAAGAATGGCATATTAGCGCAGCGAGATTTAACACTCAACTTACTGGAATAGATGGAGATTTACAACGTGAATGGCTTAGTGATTCTGCTTACCACGGAAGTTATAGAGGAACTATATATAAAGCGGCCAGTGGAAAGAGTCTTTTGTGGTTCAGCGCAGATACAGCCTCTAACCAATTCCGTTGTTGGATACCTAAATAAGAATGAAAAGAATAAATATTTTTTTAATTTTTGTATTTGTTTTATTAGCTGCTGCTCCTGCACTTGCGGATGTTTGTTCGTTTAAGTCTGAATGTGACAGTGGTGAAACGGGAGTTTTATCAGTTTATTCTTTAACAAATTCTCATGTTTCATATTATGGATATTCTGAAACAAGTCTTGACCTATGTTGTCAAGGAATTACTGCAAGCATTAGTGATGGTTGTTCTGACACGTACTTAATCTCGTTATCAGGAACTGTTTCTACAACTCCATTTAATCAACATGCTGGTGATTCGACTAATTATGTAAATGATGTTTGTTTGGGTAATGTAAATAGTTGTTATATGGATGCTACGTGTGGAAGTGATGAGTGTATTATGTCTTTATCTGGAACAGAGGATGCTCATGTTGGAGATTGTTCTGCTTACACAAACAAGGTGTGTTGTGTTTTTGATAACACTCCCCCAATTTTAACCGTGACCTCTCCTGAAAATACATCTTACAATCAGAATAATATTTTAATTGATTTTTCTTCAGATGATGCTAGCAACACACTATGGTATTCTAATGGGACTGATTCTTTTACTTACACAACAGCTACAACAATTACGTTAGCAGATGGAAACTATAATTTTACTTTTTTTGCTAGGGATTTAGCTAATAATGAGATTAATGAATCTATCGCATTTTCAATTGACACCGTAGATCCTGTTTTTGCTACGTCTTATCATTACTCGGCGCAATCCCAAGAACTTACTGTGATTGTTGCTGATGAAAACCTAGATTCTTGTTGGTATGTAAACACTCTTGATGCAACAGTTTCGGTTAATTGTAATGACCCTTTTGTTTTTCCAGGTTTAGAAGGACTTAATACAGTTATTATTTGGGCTAAAGATGTTGCAGGCAATGTTGTTAATAAAGAATTTACGCTTACGCAGGATACCCAACCCCCAATTTTTACAACGATCAATAATTTGACTTTTACTAGTCAAGAAAGTGTTGAATCCCTTATTGTTGCGGAGGATGTAATTAGTGAAGTGGGTTGTTTTGATGTGAATGATTCTCGATTTGAAATTAACTGTTCAGGTAGTCTAAATTCAACTGCGCTTAGTAAAGGAGTATATTGGCTCGATATTTTAGTTAATGATACACAAGGCAATTTTAACTCAGAAGTTATTTTTGTTAACATTACTAACCTACCTCCAACAATTACGACAATTCCAAAGATTACGTTTAATGAAGGTGCGCATTATGCCTTAAACATCTCTAGGTATGTTTCTGATGTAGATGACGCCTTTTCAAGTTTAAGCATTAAATTTAGAGGAAATAATACTATTAAAGTTAAATATAATCCAAGCACATCCATCGTTAATTTTACCGCGCCTTTATTGTGGCAGGGTTCTGAGAGGATTACATTAAACGTGAGTGATTCAGAACGTTATGTTGAACAATCCTTTATTGTAGAAGTTGGATTTGGTGGTTGTCCTAGTGAGACGCGTCGTTGTTTAGATGGCACTTGTGATGATGAGTGTGGAAGTGATGAGATTGAAACTTGTGATGATGATAACACTTGTGATGTTGGGGAATCTTGTTTATGTGATGATTGTTTAGGTGAACAAAGTTATTGTGCTGCGGATCTTATCTGTTCAGGAGTGTCTCAGTTTTGTGTTGAAGAAGACTTTTGCTCTACAACTTGTGACAATATTTGTTCTGATGCTGAATGTTTTGGTTTAGACCCAGATTGTGATATTTCGGGAAATGTTATTGATGCTGATTTAGATGGTGTTGCTGATTGTAATGATGATTGTACCAACACTCCTTTGCAGTGTACTCCTGATTTGAATGGTTGTAATTATTATGCTAATTGTGCGAATAATCCAGATAATGATCCTAGACATTGTACCTGGAAAGGAACACAAGTAGGAATTGCAGATTCAGGAATTTGTGATACTGATAACGAGCAATATTGTTGGGCTGAAACCTCTCCGACTGGAACGGTTAATGCGCCTTGTTGTGGTGATGATTCAGGAGAGACCTGGACCTACATTTCAGATTCAAAAGTGTTAGATATTTTTGATGTTGGAGGAAG
Source organism: Candidatus Woesearchaeota archaeon (assembly GCA_018653365.1). Taxonomy (GTDB): domain Archaea; phylum Nanobdellota; class Nanobdellia; order Woesearchaeales; family JABIAG01; genus JABIAG01. The sequence continues at coordinate 104,357 of JABIAG010000001.1, read as the reverse complement.
TTGTGTAAGTGGAAAATGGGTTGAAGAATCATCTCAAAACACATTATTTTATGACCTGGAGATTATATTAAGATGAAACAAATGAAAAAAGGATCAATAAGTATTAGTACAACTCTTATTGTTGTTCTAATTATTGCAATTATAATGATAGGTTTAACATTATTTTTTATTAGAGATAGAACCGACGATGCCTCTCAACAAGTTGAACGATATAGTTCTACAGTACAAACTCAGGTCACTATCACCTCACCCGTTCATAATAGCATTGCTTATTCAGGAAATGAAGTTTTCTTTGAAGCTCAAACAGATAGTTCTGTCACCAACTATTTTTGGTATGTTGATGGGGATGAAATTCCAGATCATACAGGATCAAGTTTTAGTTATATTTATCAAGAGCCAGGGGATTATGAAATTGAATTAAAGGCTGTTGGACCTGCAGGCACTGATGAAAAAAGCATATTGCTTCATGTTTATTCTAAGAACTTAAAAAATATGAATAAGTATTCTCAAAATCCCATATTTTTAACTCCTGCTACCTCTTCAAGAGGTATTGCTTGGGAGAACCTTCATAAGATTATTCCTCTTGCTGTTTGGAGTGAAGATAACTCTTTAACTCATTACCCTTTAAGGGCGTATAACTTTAAATCTGTTCCTTCTGCTACTGAGTTAACTAATTTAATGAAAGGCAATAGTTTTGGGTATATTACTGAAACAAACAAAGTTTCTGCAGGGTTGCGTGAGCATTTGAACCCTCAAGATCAAAATGCTTATTTTGATTTTTGGACCGCAATTTCTAGCGTTGTTGTAATTGATCCAGATAATGAAGATGATGCTTTATTAGCTGCTTTATTTGCTGCCTATTCTAATTCGCCATTATTATTTTTAGATAACACTAATTATAATGGTTACAAGCCAATTATGACAGGTAAGAAAATTTACTGGGTTGGTTCTTTGGATACTAACTTACAGAATTTTGTTATCTCACAACAAAATACGCACTATTCTAATGCCCAATTAAAAAGTACAACTAATAATAGAATAGTTGACTTAAATGCTCGAGTTTCATAAAAAAATAAAAAATAATTAAAAGAAATTATTCTGCTTCTTCTGGTTCCTTAAGCTCTTCTTGAGGTTCAGAAGATTCATCTTCTGGTTCTTCACCGAAATCTTCAGTGTCTTCAACAGCGTCTTCTTCATATAAATTGTCTGCGTCAGGAAGTTCTTCTGCGTTTACTTCTTCGTGTTGAGGTTTTTCTTCTTCAATTGGTCCTTCTGCTTCGCCAACTTTTTCTCCAAACCCTACGCTTTTTAGAACTTTTTTGATCTTTATCTTTATTTTTTCGCCTTCTTTAACGCCTGGAACAAAAATTACAAATCCTTTTATTTTTGCTACGCCATCGCCTTTTTCTCCTACAGATTCTATCCTTACATCTATCTCATCACCCTCATTTACAGGTGCTAATCTTTTTTGGTTAAATCCACCATCTTCATACATTTCTTTCTTCCTCCATTAGTTATTTTGTTACTTTAAAAAAACACATAAGTCTTTTTAAGTTCAAAAATATTATTTTTGTTACGTTAAATAACAATCAGAAAAAAGCAACTTAGATTTATAAAGCTATTGTTAAAGTAATCTATACCCAAACTCTCGTTTGGGTTTAATAGACCTTAAAAAAAATGCTTTACAAATCGTTTATTTTTTCTTCTTCTACCAAGAATACTGCTTCTCCTTCGGCCAAATTTGGAGAATCAACTAATTTGGCAACTCTGCTTCCCTTTTTACCTCTTCGAAGATATATTCTGAAGGTTGAATTATGTGCCACTATATTTCCTCCAATTGCTTCGGTTGGATCTCCAAAGAATTGGTCGGGTTTCGACATTACCTGATTTGTTACATAAACACAGAGATTATAACTGTCTGCTAATTTAATTAGTGTGTGCATGTGTTTGTTTAATTTTTGTTGTCTTTCTGCTAGAGTTCCTCTGCCGACGAATTCTGCTCGAAAGTGTGCAGTTAATGAGTCCACCACCACTAATTTAACATTAAGAGTTTGATCTTTAATAAGATCTCCAACTTTTTCTGCCAATAACATTTGGTGGTCTGAATTATATGCTCTTGCTACTTTTATATTTTGCAATGCTTTATCAGGGTCTAATCCTGCGCCTTTTGCAAATTGTATTATTCTTTCTGGTCTAAAAGTGTTTTCAGTATCAATGTATATTGCTGTTGCATTAGGTTCTAATTTTTGAACTTGTACTGCTAACCAATGTGCAATTTGTGTTTTTGCACTTCCGTATTGGCCAAAACATTCTGTTATTGCTCCTGTTTCGAATCCACCTCCCAATAATTGGTCAAATGCTTCTACTTCAGTTTTTATTTTCATTACTTTAGATCTTTTTTTAAGTAAGGCATCTCCAGATTCAAATCCCATATCTAATGAGTTCCTACAAAAATTAATCATTTTTCTTGCAGTTGTTTCGGTTACTCCTGATGCATCTACTACCTCTCCTGGAGTTGCTACTGCTAAGGACATTAGGTCATCATATCCTGATTCTGAAAGTTTTTCTGCTGTTGCTGCTCCCACACCAGGTATGTCATATATTGTTATTTCCTTCTTTTTCTCTGTTTCTAGAGGTTCTTCTTCAGTTTCTAATGAACTTTCATCTATTACTACCTCTTTAATTTCTTCTTGTGCTTCTTCTTGTTCTTCCATAACTTCTTTTACCATTGTTTTTTGTTTTGTCATAATCGTTCACCTTTTTATGTTTTTATAATGTTTAAAAAAAAATGCCTATTCGGCATCCTTTAAAACTAAATACTCATATGCTTTATTTGATACAAGTACTACCTTGGGTAGGTCGTTTATTCTCATAGAAGACGTTGACTTCCACTCCTCGTTTTTGTCTTGGTACCTTCGATCTATAGTGATCGTTCTGAATTCTGTCTCTTTTCCTTCTTTATCTGTACCTTTGTTTTTCCATATAGTTGCGCTAACAACTCCTGTACTAAATTTTTTTTCTATTTCGTTTTCGTTCATTTTTTCCTCCTTGCTTTCGCGTTTTATTTCAGCTGCTATTTTGGCAGTGGAGGCAGTTTTCTTAACTGCTATAACTAATAAACTAACAATCTTTTATATACTCATCGTCGCAGTTTGTCCAGTGTCCAGTGGTTTTGTAGAGAATAAAGACAAAAGAGGTTGTCCAGTGGACAAAAATCAAAAGAAATAAAAACAGAGAGTGCTATTTATGAATATGTTACCTAAAAGTGGCCTAATTTTGACTTTAATGGCATTAGTTCTTTCCTTATCAGTTAACGCTCAAGGATATCTGGATAATGACGGCATGATGGTTATTGCTGTTCTAATCATTCTTGTTGCCATGGCTGCTGCTTTGCTTAAACGTTTTGGTGGAAGTCGGACTCCTGAACGTACAACCGAACGTGAACAAGACAATGCTGAAGAAGCCCAAGAAGAAGCCGAAGAACAAAATGAGGCTTCTGAGCGTTTAAACACAATCATTCAAGATCGTGAAAGAGAAGTTGAAAGAATTAGAACTAGTGAACGAACTGAGAATACAATCAGAGAGATGGAACAACTTTTTGAGTCTCATGAAATTCGTGATGTTTTAACTCAAATTTTAACTTCGCTAGAACAGGTCAAAACATTAATTGAAAGGATTGGTAATGATAATGAACAACTTAATATTACTAACATTCTGGAAGTGATTAATAATATTATTGGTGGGGGCCTGGCTAATATTGATCAACTACAAAATATTGTGCGAGACATTTCTGTAAAAATTGAGCGATTAGAACAGTTAGAGCAAGAAATTTTAACCATGTTAAGAAATAATCAAGATATTGATCAACAACTTGCTGCATATATTAATCTGCTTCGTTCTCTAAAAATAATTATTACTAATCATTCTAATGTTAGTGCGGATCTTGTTGCAATTATTGTTCGTTTAGAAGCCATAATTCAAGAACAAGGACAAACAGTAGATCAAGCTGAAAACATTCGTCAGGCTTATCAAACTCTTACTAATTCTGCTGAGCATTTTAATCGTGTTATTGGTCGTGCGTATAAAAAATTAGCAGGTTCTAAACCTGAAAAAGAGGCTTTTCGAAAAGTATTACACATTGAGAAAGCATTATACAAGGTATTTCGAGATTTTAATGCTAATGATTTAGAAGATAAAAAGCCACTTTTACAAGAACTTATTGGTTATGTTGGTTCTAAACTTCAAAATCTAGCCCTAAAAGAATCTGAATTGTTTATTGAAAGAAAAAGAAAAGACGTTTTGAGAACTGAAGAAAGATTAATTGATGATAATAGTGCATTCTTAAAATTAAGAGGGGGTGCTAAAGATGTTAAAGAAGCAAAAAGAAAAATTGATCGATCTAAATCTTTTTCAGATGCCGACATCATACGAATTTTAGGAAGGCATCTTTCGGATCTTACGCTTAGATCTATTTTAGGTCGGATTCGTGGGTTTGATAGCACGTTTGTTGAGATTGAAGCTAGTATTGATAGTTTGAATACTTTACTTAATTAGCAGAAATCTTTTTAAAAACCAAGCTAGTTCTATTCAATATGAGTTACGCTAGACAGAGACGAATCCCTTATCAAGGACCAAGAAGTATTGCAGTTGCACTTCCTTCTGAATTAGGGATTGTTTATGGGATGATGGACAATGCCAGTACTAATCTACGTCTTTTACGGGATACATTAAGTATGGCTCTTGATTTAGTTTCAGGAGAAATTTATGGTATGGCTAAAACTAAAGGTAAGTCAGGTGGTAAGAGTAGAACACGTAAAGCTAAAACGAAAAAGGATGACAGTAAAAAAAGGAAAACTCTGCCACCACAAAAGTTTCTTCCAAAACGTTAACTTTCAAAAGAATTTCTTAACCAATCCTAGTATTCCTTGTTTCCAGGGAACTCTATGACTTACTCCCTCTTTTCCAACATAGTCTTCGCAGTGTTGTTCGTACCATTGATAACTTCGTATTAATGCTTCAGAGGTCGAATATTTTGGGGTAAATCCAAGTACTTTTTTTATTTTTTCTACTGATATGAAGGAGTCTTTAGATGCAGTTTCGTATACCCATTTATATAAGGGAGATAGGTTGAAAAATTCTAACACTTTCAATACAGGAATTATTAACCAAGCAGGGGTTCCAATTACTTTTTTCCCTGTTTTTGCATATTTAATTACTGCTCCGAAGTCTTGTTTCATTGTTGTAAATTTTTCTGCGCCAACATTGAACGTGTCATTCACTTTTTCTTTTTCTTCGGTTAAACATAAATATATGGTTTCACATAAATCTTCAACATCTAATAGTTGATACTTATTGTTCCCTCTTCCGATTATTGGTAAGTTGCATCCGCTTTTTATCCAATCAAAATATATTGCAAAAACTCCTAATCTTTCCTTGCCTACAAAACTTTTTGGTCTTAATACAGGTACAATTAATTCTTTTCTAAATTTTTCACAAACTCTTTCGGCTAACACTTTTGCTTCACCATAAGGTCCAACCCCGGTTAAATTATCTGTTTCATATAAGGGGTGATGGTCTGGAATCCCATATACTGCGGAAGAGGATATTTGTATTACTCTTTGCACACCTAACCTTTTAGCTAGGGTAAGTACTTTTTCTACGCCTTTGTAATCAGTGGACATTATTTGTTCATGGGTGTACAATGGTAATGCTGCTGCACAATTTACAACTAAATCAACACCATTCATTGCTCTTTCCAAATCCTCTTCTTTTCGAATGTCTCCCACGATTGATTCTACTTCATCGGTTACATCAGCATAATCAAACTTTTCAAGGTCTAATACTATAACCTTAAACTCTTTTTCCAATAAATATCTCACTAAATTAATTCCTAAGAATCCTGCTCCCCCCGTTATTAGTACTGTTTGCATGCCTCAAGAATGTTTAAGTTGTTTATATTGTTTTTGTTAATAATAAAAGTAATTGGGCTTACTTCCAGATCCACCCAATGATTCCTTTAGAAGTTAGTTCTTTTTGTGCTAATTGTTCTTGTCGTTCTTGTTCAACATCTATATTTTCGAACTGTTCCAATAACAAGGATTTTATTTCCATATCTTCTTCTTCAGCTATCACCTGCCGCCAGGTTTCAATTGGTTCTTTTCTTTTTTGGTATTCTATTCTAAACTCTTTTGCAGCTTTTGCATTGCCCCCAGTCAAAAATCTTGCGAATTTACTTTTTTTGTTTATTTTATTTTCTAATTCGATCGTTTTAGGTACAGATGTTTCTAGAACATTTATTAATTCCATCAACTCGAATGTTTTTGTTTCATCTAAGGACATTCCTTTAGAAACCAAAAAAACCTGCATTGCTGCAGATATTTTGCTCTGTTTTAAGTATATTTCTTGTTCTTCTTCGGTTTCTCCATATATTCCTTGTTCGGTTACATATTTTCTGTCTTTTATTAGTAATCTTACTTCTTCAGCAGTCATTTTTGGTAGAAGCGGTTGAGTAATAGAATCTTGTTCATTTGCAGAAGTTAGTTGTGGTGTTAAAGGAGCATCTTCAGGTGCTGCAAGGGTTATTGTAGTTAAGAATAATATACAAAGTATAATAATGGCTAATAGTTTCATTTTCACCTCTTTTTATTCTTTTTATGTACTGTCCTATTTAAATTTTAATAAAATTCGTAATTTAAATAATTATCACTAACAATATCAAGGCAAATATTATCCAAAAAATTGCTTTTTCCAATATGCTTCCTGTTTTTATTGGTCCTTTAATCCGATCATTAACTAATGGGTTCAGTAAGCTTATTCCTGTTTTTGTGCTCATATCTATTAGTAGATGTGACATGTAACCTACTACAAACGCAACTACGTAAACTCCAACGTAAAACAGCATAATGATAAATGTGAATAATATTACTGCCCAGATTGAGTGCCAAAATCCGCGATGTTTTAAAAACCTGGAAAAGAACACTTTTCGACCAAGTTTAGAATGTGGCGTGTCTATATCTGGAAGAAAGGATACTATTAAAGAGATTACTAAGAATAATAATATATTTCCTGGTTTTAGTATTTTAATAAAAATTATGGATAATAATATTGCAAAAATTATATGAGTTTTATATCGCATTTTCTTCCATTTTTTTGATTTCTTCTTTTGGATCAGGAGTGAGGTCTACTTTATTTGCAATGAATTCTAGTCGATCAAACATTTGGTTGTTTACTGCTTTACCCCCTAATTTTACTATACTTCCTAACAAGTTTTGTTTCATTTCTGAAAAACTTTCTGGATTTTCTTTTATTTTTAGCATTCCTTCGTTATTTTGAGATAGAAATGCTTCTACCTGTTCTTTGAACATTACAATTCGAATATTATCTGTTCCATCATCTAAAAATGCGTTTAGAACATATGAATAGGTTATTGGTGATTCAGGGTGTAATTCGCATTTCCCTTCGTTTTTAGCTCGTTTGTTACACTCTGAGCACATCTCAAAAAATTTAGGGTCAAACATATCTACAATCGTGCCTAGCACTTCTACGTTATCTCCTTGTTTTAATTCGTTTATTTTTTTTCTTTCTTGTTTTTCTTCTACGATTTTGACTTCTACTGTTTCGCCGTCAGGATTTATTTCTAGTTCGGATCGTTCGTTCATATGTAATTCTTTGTAACCATTATTTTCTCGAGAATAGGCTGCGGTTATTTTTACAACATCATCTTTTTTTAATTCGTTTAGTTTTTCAGCTATGTCGCCCCACATTACCGCTCGGATAGTTCCAGTTTCGTCACCAATAACGAAACTTCCCATTTTTCCTGCACGTTCTCCCACCTTAAATTCTTTTACTTCATATTTTTGTGTTATCTTTCCCAACACTTCTACATCTCTTAGTCCAGGTAGAATGTTTTTTATTTGTAATCTTCCTGAGAATTGGTCATAAAGTTGCACTCCTAATTCATTTGCGATTATGTGAGCTGCACCCTCTTTTGAGATTAGTCCAGATAGCTGGTCCATTTTTTGTTTTATTTTTGCTTCTATATCTTCAGTTCCTAACTCAGAATTAGATTTTATTTTGTCTAGTACTTGCTCATAAGGAATTTTTATCATATCTTACTTTTAGAAAGTTCATTTAAAAGCTTTATTATTCTCCAGGGATGGTTTGTGTTTTATATCCCATTTCTTCTACAAACAAGTTTAAATTGTCTAAGGAGGGATCTTTTTGAACTATCAGATAATGTGTTGGAACTCCTAAATGATAGCTGGGAACTGATGCTCCGAACAGGTAATACGTGTCTAAATTATCCTTATTAAACGTTTGTAGGGGTATGCTAGAATGAACGAACTTAAACTCCATACTCTCAAGTCCAAGAGTGCCATCCATGTTAAATAAAGTAAATAGAGGCGCTCCAACCACACCAGTGTATATTTGTGTTTGTGGATGTGTTCTTAGTGGATCATTAGTTAGTTGAAATTCGATTGGTGCAAAAGGAAGGGTATCTTTGCTTATTCCTGGTTTTTGTTCAGTTTCAAAAGTGTTTCCATCATCATCTGTTGCTTTTATCACAATATCGTAGGTTTTTTTGTCTTCTAATCCGTTTAATACATATACCCATTCCTTACTGTCTTTAAAATAATAAGTGTTCAGATCTTGGAAGGTGTTGCCAAAACTGTAAACGCACTTTTTGAATGCATCATTATTATCTAATTTGCAGGTATTAAACGGTTTTTCATCTCCATATTCCCAATTAATTGAATCATATACTTTTGTATCTTTCCAGGGGATTACTTTTTTAACTAATGTTCCATCAACAAATATTGAATAGTTCATTAGATCTAATGAATTGGTGTGTTTCCAGCGTATTAGTAGTGTGCCTTCGTCAAATTCTTTTGATTCTACTTTAACTGCTGATATGAAGGGTTCTTTTTTATCTTCAACATAGGTAGCAAAAGAGTAAATTATTTCTCCCTTTTTAGGGTACAGTTCTTTTTCTTTTAATTCGAATATGAACATTCTGTTTTCATAACTGCATGGCCTATTTTTTAGATAAGTTAGATAATCGGTTTTTTCTTTTTTTGGTATAAATCCTGCTTTATTTTTATCTATTTTAAAAAAGTCTAGCCCTGTGGGTTCTGTTCGTTTTCCTCCCTCGAAATCGTACGTTAGTTCAGTTTTTGAAGTATCATAACTTAGTTCTTTCCCGGGATATTTTTCAAATTTATTTTCTCGGTTGGCTTTCATCATAAAAAAAATCAGGTTTGAATTAGAAGTTCGGACCTTGTTTTCATTATATAACAAACTTATTTCTGAATAACTTTTTTCTTCGACAAAACTTTCTATTTTGTATGTTATTGGAAATTCTTCGCTAAGTTTGGGAAAATCAAAATAACACTCTTCATAACCGGTTCTTTCTAATTCTTTGAGATATTGTTGAAAGTTTAAATCTAAATCAGAATCGGTTGGATAAACTGCTTTAATCTCGATGAAATCGTCTAGTTCTTCATTAAATGTTGATAATGTATCTACCACACAAAGTGTAAGTTCGCTGCCACCTTGTATGTTTTCTTTTTCGTTGCAATTCTCATTTAATACTGTGATAAATTCGTTAATTTTATTGTATGCTTCAAAGTTGTAATTATACTTTTGTGTTGTGGTTGGTTTGTACGAATATTTTCTTTCAGGTTCAATACTTTTTTCTTTGTTTACTAAAGAGATTCCTCTTATTTCTAATGTGGGCGTTGCAGTTAGAAAATATTTATAATTTATATTTTCACCATTTTTAGCTAGAAAAGAGTTGTAAGTTTTTTCAAACTCGTTTTTTAATTCAGTTTTGATATTAGGTAAACAACTTGCGTATTCGTCTTCAGGATTTTTGTAGTTCCAAAGATTTTTCCCATAATAATTTCCACATAAGTTTGTTTCATGAATTCCTCCCTTTAAAGCAAGAGAATAAATTGAGTTTATACCTGCATACTTTGCTCCCAGGTCTAAAAAGAACATTTCGTTTTGAGCTGCCTGTACTGTTGCAAAGATATCTGTTTGTTTGGACCCAATTTTTGTTTCTGGTAATGATGATCCAACATTCATATAAACTATTGTTAAGGCGATTATTGTGATTATTACGAACATTGGGTCTGCGATTTCAAGTCCTTTTTTGTTTAATCTTTTCATTTTAATGTTTAAGGTGCTCCGTGCATAACTGCCCAATCAAGTGTTGATTCTTCTTCTGCGGCGTCTTCTTGATCAAGTATTTTTTGTAATTCTTCTTCACTTAAGACAAAAACTAATTTTGACCCTTTATCAAACACTAGTTCTAAATTAATTAATTTATTTTCAAAGGGCAGTTTTGTTTTAAAACTATTAGGGTACTTGTAATAATTGTTTACTAAGATTTTTAGTGTTTTTTCAGGTCCAAAATATTGCTTGTTGCAGTCATACCAAATTTTGAGGTATCTTGCGTACTCCTTATTTTCAAATCTTTTTTCATAATCATTTTTTTCTACTTGCCTTTCAGTAATAGATTTAGGAACACCTTTCATAAAAAACGTTATCAGTTCTGCGTGTGTTAATGTTTTAGTTTTTGCATCTAAACTGTCACAATAATCTAATGATGTTGTTAAATATGTTAACATGATGTCATGTTGATCTACCATCTCGCTTAATTGTCCTTCTATTGCTTGTTCTCCTGCTTCGTGTCCTGACACGCAAGATCTTAAATTGAATAACAATACAAATATAAGAATTACAAATACCCAAAATATCCCGCTCCACACAGACACTATTGTATCTGAGGGTCCCCCTCCTCGTTTATTCATTCTCATTTTTGTTTGATAGCATAAAACTCTAGCGTTCCTCTTTTCATTTCTCCATCTTTCAGTATTGTTACAGGTTTTAATAAAGGATAATCTGTTAATGTTGTTGTTCTTTCTGGGTATTTAATTAGTGTCTCTGCTATTTGAAAAACTTCGGCTGTTGGCTCTTTAGTAGGAATGAAGTATTTTATGGTTACTTCTTCAGAAGCATCATCGAGTAAGCGTACTTTCATTATGATGTCATTTCTATTTGTTTGTATTATCTCATTGAGGTTTAATGTTTTGAACTTTTCTAGATCAATAATGCCCGGATATGCTCTTTTTGTTAATGTGTCTTGATATGCAAATACTTGGGGGGACGAATATGTTTCTTCGATTAATGTTTGTATCTCTAATACGTCTGTTTTTATTGTTTGAAATGAAAAAACATAGGTTAAGACTACTATTGTGATTACTGTTGCTGCTAGAAAAATCATTTTTATGATATACATTGTTTGATCGTAAAGTAGTGCGTCATCACTCATTTTTTATTCCCTCTGCAATTAACATTAGATTGTCTTCACTTATTAGAAGGGGGTTGTTTGGTTTTGCCATGTTTCCAACTTCAAATATAATGTGGTTTCCTAAACTGGGAATTATTGCTATTCCGTCTATTTGATCTTTTAATTCTGTGTCTAAAACATTATTTAGTATGTTGCATCCAATTTTATAATCGTCTTCAAAGGTTGTTATTGGTGCGTAAATGATCATGAAATTTTTAGTGGATTCATATTCCCCCACAGTTAACAAGATATGTTTTTCGCTAAGTGTTTCGGGTTGTATTAATACATCAGTTACTGGATTAATTAGTTCAGCTAGTTTTTGTGTTATTGTTGCCTCGTCTTGGTCTTCATTTTTTAAACCCCTATTTCCCGGATAAACGCGATTTTGTTCCTGGAAGTATTGTTTTTCCATATTGACGTAATTTTCATTTACGTTTGTAACTTCTTCGCCTTCTGCAGTGTAGAACTTAGTTTCATCTCCTCCATTTAGTGATTTAACTTTCAAATCATAAGTTACTTTTTCACAAACTAACTTTCTGAGATCTTCGTTTACTTTATCTGAAGTAATGAATTTATTTGCTTTTTCTATGAATATTGCTTTTTTCTTGAGCATCACCAGTCTGTTTAATTGGTCGTATTGAATGTCATTCATAAATAATTGATATTTTACATTTCCTGAATTTACATTTTCAGCTTTTTCATCATAAAAAATATCTTTATCATTTATTTTTGCTGGAAATTTTAACCAGTCTGCCATTTTTTCGTCATATTCTGTTAGGTAGGCATAACTAAAACTTCCAGGTAGAAATGAGATTGCGGACATTACCATCCCTAAGTTTTGCACTACAATTGTACGTTTGAGAAAACTTATATCTACTGCTCCAACTTTTGCTATCATAAATGCTAGTACTAGTCCCACAATTAGCATTTGTAATATTACTAAAAATACATCGCTAGTTCCTTTTTTATTCACTTTGTTGTTCCTCAATTGTAGCTTTTTGTATTGAATCATCCCCTTGATAAAAAACAAATTCTGAACCTAAGATTTGTGAATAATCTTTTTTTATGAAGTAGGGTTCTGAACTTTTTGTTTTTAAAGATAAGGGAGGAATGCATCTTTCTCCAATTTTTGAAAAGAATCCTTCTGATGGCCCGGCATAACTATAAAACTCATCAGTACTTTGAAAGGCTGTTTTTGGAATGCACTCTCCTGAAAATTCACAACAATAACTATCTGTTGAACAACATTCGTCTCCTTCACAAGTTAATTCAGATTTACAGTTATATTCCATAATATCATGACAACCATACCCTTTTGGACATGCTCCCTGATTAGGTTCAAAAATGAATTCTCCATCTTTAATATCTTTATAATATATTGATAATGCCTGACTACCATATTTTATTTGTTCCAAGGTATAGTGTAAATTTGCAATTTTAGTTGCGTCAACATATATTGGGGCATATTCATTTCCATCTTTAGATTTTTTAAAAAAGTAGTATAATTTTCCTCCCTCTCCCAGTTCTAAACTTTCTTTGGTTCTTATTTCATCTTCATTAAATAAAAATTCTGCATCAGTTATTTCAGAATATTCTTTTACAGAAAAAAAGGGCGCTCTTGAAATTAACACTGGAGTGTACCCTTTTGGTAAACACGTATTTTCTAACTTGACATAAACTGGATCTAAAAATGGCGCTTCAAACTGATAATAGAGTGATGTATCAATTATACTTTCTGAATTCATACACTTATCAAAAAATGAACAACAATACTCTGATTCTTCACATCCCTCACCACAAGAAGTTAGCTCATTTAAACATAACCCCTCTTTTTCACATATTGTTCCATCTTGATAAACTAATTCACCATCGAGTATTGAACTAAACGGTTTTGTTGGCTCAAAATAATCTATTCCTAGTGCTCGATAATTACTAGGTAATTGTTCACCCTGAGGAAGAATTACTGGTGCATATATTGGAGCCGCAGTAAATGTGTTAAAATCTTTCTGAATTTGGATTTCATATAGTTTATATCTAGCTTCTTCCTCTCTTTTTTCTAGATCTACACACTTTCGCATTTCACAGATTAATCCCTCTCCGCAATGTTCTGGTGCTTCGCATAGGTCTCCCTCTTCTTTTAGTACACATTTTTCATCTTTACATTTTAATCCGAATTTACAATCAGCAATATTAGTACATGATTGATTTTCTTCTCCTTTACATTCAAAAACGAACCCGCCGGGAATGGTTAATCTTCTCCCGCGCCCATCTAATTCGTAATCTCTTTTTTCTTCACAGACTAAATTTTCAGCACAATCGGTATTTTCTTCACATCGTTTGTTTAATTCGCATTTTTCACATTTTGTTCCGCCACAGTCAACATCAGTTTCTTCATAGTTTTTAATTTCATCTTCACAATATACTGCTGAGTTAAATTCTAATATTCGAGGTTTTGCTCCGTATGCGTAACAGCAAGTAAAATCGCACCCTCTTGAACCTATTGAAATTGAGGGGAATTCTTTGCCATTATGGGGATTAGTGTATTTTATGCTGCTACAACTTAGGGTGTCTGAACAGGTTGCATAACCTTGTAATGCTTGAGAAGTACATTCAGTATCTGCATTTATTACCTGACAGCAATATGGTTTGGACAGCCTATCTTCTGCTTCATAGAAATCTTTTAGTTTTCCTAAACTTATTATTTGTGATGATGGCGAGGGATAAAAGGGTTGTTGATGATTTTCTGACAGATATAATCGTGAACATTCTTCATCTGTTGATCTATAAAATCCGTTTGCGCCAGTACTGCATGAAACAAGTTCGTAGTTTTTTTCGTAGGCTGCAGCTGCTATTTTTTCTTTAAACGTGGCCATTTTTGCCCTGATTTGTTCTATGGTCAGTCCCCAGGTTCCAGATCTCATTATGGGAGTGATGTAAACAAATGTTTGTTTTCCAGATCTGTCATCATCAATTACTATTTTTGCAACATAAAGTGTGGTTAAGTTAAATTTGGCAAGAGCTACATTTCCATTCGGACTGCCTCTAATTTGTGAGCCCAGGTATGGTGGACTACGCGGATTTTTTCCTTCCTCTCCAACAAAAGTTATTTCATTAAGAAAACTTTTGCATAATGGTTTGTTATCTTGATTTAATATACAAACACAAGATCGGTCCTTGCATTTTGGTTCTGCGTGATTATATGCTGCATACTGATTAGGAATGTTTTCTAGCATTGCCTGGATTAACGGCATGCCCTTAATTGATGATTTGTCTCCTGCCATAAATAAATAATCTTCGTGTATGCTAAATCTGAGAGTGGTTTCTGCAAAAGCTTCTTCAGAATCCATGAGAATGTCAATTTGTTCTTTTACTCGTTCCAGGGTCATTTCACTTCCGGGATGAAATTCGTTTCCGCCGAGTCCTTGCATGAATTTAGCTACAATTACAATTATTACTAATATGACTATTGCTGCGAGAATTAGATTAGTTACATGACTTAAGAACCCTCTTTTTTTCATTTTTATTATTTATTTTTTCTTAATGCGTTTTTTGATTCAGGAATTACACAACAACATCCGTCTTCAGGCAAGCAATCTTTTGCATAACCTAAACAGAGATCTTCAGTATAACCTGTTTTATGTCCTTTGTCTGTTGCACAAAGCGAATAGTCTTGATCTTCTTCACCGTAAAAACAGCCCTGAACTCTGGGTACTCCGTGATCGGTTATATCTGAACAATGATCTACTATACAACAATATTTGTATTTGTTAACTTCTTGTTTTTGTATTCCTTGTAATTGAAATGCTAATCTTACTCTTGTTGATGGACATGTTTTTAACATACTTGAAACTACTGAATCCCCCCCTGTTGCTTCGCATTGCACTTGTGAGCACATTCCATACATTCCTTCAAAACCTCTTTCACACTCTCCTAATTCTGTTAGTCTTGTTCCTGATTCGCTTGTTGAGGTTATTGCCCACCACCCAACTACTGCTGCCATTAAAAGAACAAGTACGATTATTACCATTAATCTTACTCCTCCCTCTCCCAGTACTCCTTTTTGGTTTATTAGTTTATTCTGTTTCATTTTTAAGATGTTTTAGTAATCGTTTTAAATATGCAAAAAGTGTTTTCAAGATATTGACGCCCTTCAGTTTCATTTTTTGTTCTTAATTCTCGTCCTAGTTCCTTGAGTTCATTTGAATACGTTCCAAGAGCTAAATTTCCAACGTCAGAGGGGGTTCCATCCCCTGATTGGGTAAATTTCCAACTCAAATCAAAAAATGCAAAATAAAAAATCGAATCGGGTTGTTCATAATAGACAAAACGATTAGTCTCAAAAACACATTCACAAACAGCACAAGGTCCGCCACAATCTATATTGATTTCATTTACGTCTTTATTATAATTTTTACATTGTGCAGGAACCTCTGCTTCTTGAGGTAAATCGTTTAGATCTATCAAATCTATGGGAGTTTTATAAATAGTTTCAACAGTTCCATCAGGATATGTTTTTATTGTATCTCCAGCTGCATTGGTTGTAATTATTACCCCATCTGAAGCGCCAGTTGCATCATCAGAACCAGTATTGCTTCCAGAAGTACCTGTTCTTGTAGGAGGTAGGTCTTCTCCATTTTCACCTACATTAACTATGAATAAGCAACAGAACTCATTTCCATATTCAGGATTAGATTCTTTTGAGAAGGTCCATCTGAATTCTTGTTGTCCTTTTCCGTCTCTACCTTTTCGAAATTCTCCTTTTTCCCGTGCTAATACTTCACACGCTCCGGGTTTTGGTACTGTTTGTCCAGTATATTTTTGATCACCATCTCGTAATGATACATCTTTCAATGTTACTTCTTTAGCGATTTGATCACAGAATTTGTTTGTGGTTTCTATACCTCTTAAATAACCGTCTAATCCTCTAAATTGCTTTATTAAAGAAGGTCCAACAACCACCAGCACAATTATAACCACAATCATCACACCAACTAAGACTAATGCTGCACCTATTGCCCCTTTCTTTTTCATACCTTTTTATTCTCTTAACCCTATTTAAATATTTCTATCTGCTTAGAGAATAAAGTTAAAAAGAAAAAATAATTTTTAATCAACTTTTGCTATATCTATACAGCATTTATCTTTGGCTGCACCATCATCACCGGGATCATTTCCTGCATCTTTACAAATCCCCACCCCAAAGTATCGTGTTTCTTCTGGAAGACAACCAGATTTACATTCTCCCCCTTTGCTTGGACAGTCTCTTACAGCTTGTCCGAATCCGCCGAATTGTCCTGAGAATGCGGCCATTACCACAACTAGAACTAAGAGTGCAATTACAACAATTACTATTGTTGTTACTCCAATTGCTACTCCGTTTTTATTCATTTTATATTTATATCCCTTCTGGGCTTATACAACAAACTTGTTTTCCTTCACCATCTACAGAAGGTAGTTTGCTACATGATGTTCTTCCTTGTAATACTGCAGTTCCTGTTGGACAGGAATCGTAACATGCTCCACTTTTAGCGTTACAATCTTGAACTCCGAGTGTAAATCCTCCGAATTGTCCTGTGAATACTGCAACCAATACAACTAGAATTAATAATGCTATTGCCGCTACAACAATTGTTGTTATTGATAAACCTTGACCTTTTTCCATGCTTGACACCTCGAGTTTTTTTTAGGTATTATGTTTTCTATCCCCTTTCTCCTATATAAATGTATCGAAAAACCATTTTTATTTTTTGAATATCTATGCTCCTAAATAACTAAGTTTATTATATAAATGTGCAATAACTTAATCCCATTTTTCGGACATTTATATTCATAAATCAAAGATTTATGTTATATAAATGTTTCTATCCTCTACAACTTTTACAAAAGCGAGTTATTCTTTTTTGTATACTTTCACTCACTCTAAAATTTTCATTTTCACAAAAAAAATCACATTTTAATTGTTTATCTAACTCTATATTTGACGGATCTTTAAAACAACCCTCATTTGCATGAAATTCATAATAGTTTCTGGCCTCATCGCCATCATTTATTTTCACCTGTAAATTTGAATTGAACTCATTTGCTGTTGTTTTTGTTTCTTCACAGTATTGGTAATCTTCTGATGTTCCGAGTATTCTTGTAAGTCCGCCCCCAACTTTACCATTAATAACAAACATTACCATTGCCAGTACCAATACTAAAATAATTACTGCTGCTGTTAATATTCCTGATTTCATCTGCCGAACATCCTCGCGAAGGCTATTCCTCTAGGTAAAAATTTTACTAAGAAGTAAACTATTATCGCCACTAATGCCATAATTATAATGAATAATACTGCGGATTTGGATAAGAACCCAAAATTTCCTTTTTTGTTTATTAGTTTCATTTTTCTATTACTCTTACAGGTATGTAGTCACATCCAATTGTTTCATTTAAAGTTTTTTCGGTGTATGGCCTCAATACGACTTCTGAATAACGTTCAAAATTTAAGACATTAAAATATTCTGCAACAATTGTGGTTACTGTTCCCCCTGCAACCAGTACTCCACCAACAGTATAGCCTATCCAACTTGCTAACGTCCCAAAACCAGGAATTATGTTTAATGTTGTAGACCCTTTCATTATTAAAAGGCCTGTTCCAACCACTGCTGCCCCTCCCAACACATTTGTAGCTGTTCGTACATACTTTCCTAATTTATCATATCCTTTTACTTGAACAAATATCACTCCATAAGGTTGTTGTTTTGTTATTGTAAAATCTTCTAGTGCTGAATCTCGAAGTATTGCCTCCTCATATCCCTCTAGAGCATAGGCCTTGTCGGTTTGTACATCGGCCATGTCTGCTAAATATTTTGTTCTTTTTCCAGGTACGTACGCGCTTGCTAAATACTCAACGAAGTTTTCTACAACTACTGGTTCGTCAACCGTAATTACATTGCATATAGAACAAAATATGCCCTCTCCATTAAACATGTTTAAATTGCCTTTACCATATTGGTTCCAGCATTTTCTCATTGATTCTGCTAACTCAAATTGTGCGTTTTTTTCGTTTATTTCTATCATTTTTGCAGGACAATCAATTTCATTATGTCTTGCTGGCACTCCTAATTTTATAAGATCTGTGTGTATTTTTATGCTTGCTTCACAGGATTTGGCAGCTGCTGCTTCTTCTGATGCATTTTTTACTGCTACAACCATGGCAATTAATAATGCCATGATTATTAGTGCTAGTATTGCTTGTGCTGCTTTGTTTTGTAGGAATTCCATTTTAGTTTTCTAATTGTGTACATACGTTTTCAAAATTTGATTCTTCTACAAACGCCAAACGTGCTACTGTTTCATATTCGTTTATTGGCTTTCCTTCTTGTACTGCGTTTGTAAGGAATTGTTTTTTATTTACAACAAAGATGTTTATTAGATGGTAACTTTTATCTGCTTGTAGGTGAAAGTTGGAGAAATAAGTATATTTAATTTTATCTGCGAGGATCAGATTATTATCCACACTAACTTTTTGCATATGATGGTCATAATGATCTATACTTTTCTTTGATAGTGTGTCTGCTAAAAACTTTCTTGCATTGTCATTATTTTTTAATACTATATCTAACTCTTTTCCAAACTCGCCCCACTTTGCCGAGGGTAACTCCTCTGGCATGCTAAATGATGCACATACAAAACAGTGTGTTTTTTGTGTATTTGTCTCCCCCTTTATCGGATTTAATTTGCCCTCTCCAAATTTGTCCCAGCAATCTACCATTTCACTTACTAAGTCTATGGCCAAGCCCCTCATTTCTCGTTCCCCATCTTTTCCTAAGTTTAGAATTCCCAATTCCTTGGATGGACAATAGGCTGTTAAGTATTTGTCTTTGATTCCTGGAATCTTTGAGGTTTGTGATACTCTGACTACTTCAAATTTACATTTTTTAGAATCTGCCCCGCCAGTTATTTCTTCTTGCCAGACATAGACTATTGCTAATAACACTATTAAAACTAATATGGTTATGAGTACTTTAGCCAGGGTTGTTTGTACTAAACTACTTCCTTTTTTATTGCATAATTTCATTTAAGTATTCCCACTACAACTACAAGTATTAAAGTAATAAAAATTATACTTGCTATTAGTATAATAAACTTTGACATTGGCAGTCCCACTATATCACTCATTTGCATACCCCACATTTTCACATACTTTCATAATCATTTCTACTTTCCCTCTATTGGAAGTTAAATAAAAAGTTTCTGCACTTATCTTATTTGCTCTTGCACAACTATTGGTTGAGTTAATTGCGTAAATTTCGCATCCGCCTTTCATTTTTATTATAAATTCGTAATCTTTCTTTTCTATATCTAAACTATTTGCAAACACTGAAGGTACTACATTGCCTATTCCAAATAATTCTTCATAACTTGTGTGTCCATTACAATTTATTTGTGAATTAACATTTATATCAGTACAATAATCAGGAGGGGTAGGGTTTACATGCGAAGCAATATCAACTACTAGAACTTCTACTTCTTGTTCTCTGCATCCTGTTGTTGTTTTCATCATGGTTTGAAGCATTCGCGTGGGTAGTTGTTTCATTACAAAATCTTCTGCAGTAGTTATCGGTTCATCTCCACTAAATTTTAAGAAAATCAATAATCCAAGTATAAATATTACAAATATTATGGCGAGTCCAAATATTTCCATTTGAGCACGTTTGTTCATATGTTTACCTCTACTTCCAACCATCCGAAATAGCTCCATTCAGGTACCTGTCTTTTATCCCATAATAGGATCGGGAAAGTAAACGTTTTATGACTTTCGCCTCCTGCTTTAAAATTAAACAGTTCTTTTTGTGGTGAAGTGACTAATATATCGGTAGGGTTTGCTCTAAAAAATTCAGGTGCTGAAAACGTTCCTGTAAATCCTGGGGAGTAAACCCATTTTATGCTCACTCTTGAATTTCCAAATTCTTGTCTATAATATGCAGGACTTTGTTTTACGCGATTCACAAAGGGTTGTAATTTTTGGATTTCTATACAATCTAGTGTTCGTGCATTATTGTTGGAACACTCTAATTCGGGTGCGAATAACATTCTTTTCGCTATTTGTGTTGCTTTTTGTTCATTTGTTTCAATTCTTATTCGTTCTACTTTTGCATTTTGATAATTAGAATATACTGTTAGCCCAACCATTATGAGTAAGAAAAATACGAACATTACCACGGTTGATTCCATTAGGTGCAGTTGTCCTTTTGAAAATCTTCGACTTTGTTTATTTTTCATTTTTAGTATACTGATGCGCAAGATCCTCTGCGTAACTCGTTATTTTCGTGTTCTAATTCTTGTTTTCTTGTGTTAAGTTCTACTAATTTTGCAGTATCTAAGTCTTTGTATAATGTGTTAAAGCTCGCAATTTGGTTTTGGGTAGTTAGGAAATGCGATCTGCAAAATGCTGGATCTGCGGGGGCATTAATTTCTAGATAACTTCTTTTGCCTTCTAAAACTATTGCTAAATTTCTTAACTTGTAGAATGCTTTTTTCATATTACAAGAGTATGTTTTATGATCTTGTGTGAATGCTGCCCCAATTATTGCTTCTTCTAGAAAATAGTATTCTGATGCTTGAAGTCGTCCGTTTTCATAAAAATGTATTTGGTGATTTGCTTCATCAATTACTACCTCTTTTTTTCGAGTTGGATTCCCTGATGGAACCTCGAATTCTATGTATTTTTTAAATCGTGATAACTTATCATCCTCGCCCTTTATTACAATTCTTGCATCTTTTAATTTTTGAGGTATTAGTGTAAAAATTTTATTACAGAGGGGTTTTGTATTGCAATTTGTTGGGAAAACTATTTTTTCTCCTGGTGCTGCAATGTAAAGAAAGTTTGCTGTATGAAATGGTACATCCCATCCTTGTGCAAATGCATATATTTTGCTAGATCGTAAGTTTTCTATTGTAAAAACAGGTTGTGTATTGAGTTCTATTCTATTTTCTGCTTTCTTTATTCCAAGCCAAGAATTACACCCTGTTAATTCATTACAGGGTTCTTCACATTTGAATTCAAAGTCTTTTTCAGATATTTTTACTTCAGATGCCGAATCCGTAGATATTGTTTTTCCAACTAATATATCTTCCATGTCTTTTACTATTCTCGCGGTTATTTCGTTTTCACTTATTTCTGTTTGTGTTGTTATAATTTTAAAGAAGAATAGCATTATTAGTGCTCCAGCTATTGCTATAAATACCCAGTTGAAAACTGTAGAGGTCATTCCTTTTTTATTGAGCATTTTGAATTGTTGCATTAGCGCCAGTTCCTAGAATTCTTATTTTTAATCTTCCAGGAGTTTTAAAACAGTGAAAATCATCTGTGATTCCATCTCGGTCATAATCCACGTCTAAACTTCCTAAAGATATTGCTTCTAGAACAAAATCCCCTTTTCCCAATAAGAACATGTTTTTTTGGGGATCGTCTGCAGAGTATGAACTTAGCGCGATGGGCAGTGATCCAGAATAAAGTGTACTACAGTCTCCAGAACAACTTCGTATAAAGCAAATATTTGTTATTTTGCCGGGAACTTGGTACTCGAATATTTGTGAACTTCCTCTTGATCGTCTTAGTGAACTAACATCTGCCTTTATTGATGTTACTAGTTTTGCTCCCACGACCTGTTCTGAAGTATTTACTGTACTACTTATTCCTTTATATGCGAATAGAACTATCAATCCGATTACTATTGCAATTAGTATGAATACAAATACCATTTGTGTTTGTGCCTTCGTTTTCATTTTTTTGTTTTTTTCATCTTTTTTAGTTTTGAAAAAGGATCTTTTTGTGGTGTTGAACTTTTAGTTGTTGGTTTGGTCTTAGCACTTGGAGTTTTTTGTCCTAGTTCTTTAAGTTTAGATAATGCGTCTTGTTTTTTAGCCGGTTTCTTTATAGACTTATCCGATTTACCTAATTCATTTAAATTAACGTATTCCTTAACAGGTTTTTTGTTTGGAATTGGTTTTTTTAGGGTTTTTAGTTTTGGTGGGAGTCCTCTTCTAACTATTGGTTTTTTTGTTAGAGGTTTTATTTTCTTCTTTAAAGCTGGCCTTAAAGGTCGCAAGCCCATTGGGGGTAATTTTTTCTTTAAAGGAGGTAATTTTTTAGGTAATGGTTTTAGCGCTCGTGGTGTAGAGGGTGGGGAAAGTGGTGGCTTAGCGAATTTCTTGTAAGCTATGAACCCAACTACACCCAGAGCTGCCAAAACTAAAAGTATGATTAAGATTGTTTTTAATATTGAAGAGTCTGCTACTCTTGGATTTCTTCCTTTTGCTATTTCTTCTCCGTCACTCATTCCGTCCCCATCACTATCTATATTTGTGGGGTCTGTTCCTTCATCGTATTCTTGTACATTGGTTAATCCATCTTGGTCTATGTCGCCATTTGCGTCTCCAATGAATCTTTGGTTTAATCCATATCTTATTTCCCAGTCATTGTCCATTCTATCGCCATCAATGTCATTATCACATTCATCTCCTTTGTTATCACCATCTATGTCTGTTTGATCAGTATTTGCTACAGACATGCAATTATCATCTAGATCGGTTACTCCATCATTATCAGTATCGCTTGATGTGGTTACACATTGTAAGTCTTTACAATTTCCACTTAGACAGTCCCCATTTTGGGTACAAGGATTACCTGTTGCACATCTTATTGGAATACATGATCCTCCACAATCAATATATGCCTCTCCCAGATCTTTTATTCCATTATTACAAGGATCTTCTTCACATAATTCGTTTGCAATATCACATTTATTTGAGTTACAATCTGAATTTCTTAAACATTGTTCATCTACGTCACATCCAACACAACTTCCACCACAATCTTTAGAAGTTTCGTCTCCGTTTAATTTATTATCAGTACAACTAGGGGTTTTACAAACACCTAAAACACAATTATCAGATAAGCAATCATCATCATCAGTACAGGTTTCACTTACTCTACATGATCGACATTCGTTTCCACCACAATCCTCATCAGTTTCGTTTCCATTTTGTTTATCATCATTACATGATGCTGGGGTCATGTCCCAGTTTACTGTAAATTCGTCAGATTCGATTGCATCACTCCAAATTCCCACTCCATTCATTGCTCTTGATTCTAATACGTATTCGGTATCGTTTTCAAGATCTCTTTCTCTTAGATCATCTTCTATGTAATATGTTAGGTCGTATTCTTGATCAGGTAAGCTTTCTTCGACACAAGCTTTTGCTTCAGACTTACTTACTCTGAAATCTTCGTCTTCATCTTCTAAACAATTTTCAACATCATCTATTTCATTTCCAGTTAGTGTTGTTTCGTCATAACACTCTTCTCGTTCATCTTCATCTTCATCTGCACTTGCAAGGCAATCTGCCAAGTCAT
The DNA here is from genome assembly GCA_018653365.1 of Candidatus Woesearchaeota archaeon. Taxonomy (GTDB): domain Archaea; phylum Nanobdellota; class Nanobdellia; order Woesearchaeales; family JABIAG01; genus JABIAG01. Next base: position 80,601 of record JABIAG010000001.1, on the reverse strand, counting down.
CTGCAACATCTTTTGAATCTACATTGGAGAAAGTTAATGTTGTTAGTGGATCATCCTCTCCAGATTCATAAAGAGTTATGTTGAATCGGGTAATTCCTGATTCATTATCATATGCTGAAACATAAAAATATATTTCATTTTCATAATATGAATATTCGTCATCAATTAAATTTCTTATTTGGACTAATGCCATCTCAGGTTCAGTTGTATCTATGTAGAAAGTTCTATTTTCTGCGGCAGGTGTTCCCGATCCCATTTCTTCACAGGTAACTTGTAAATTATATGTTCCGCTGTCTAATTGTCCCCTAGTTCTTGTGTGGTCTTTATCATTTGCTGTCGCTAATCCTAATAAATTTCCTGAGTCTAATCTATACTTACAGCTAGCATCTCGATTTGTTTTTGCGTGTATTTCAACTTCTGATTCTGCTGTTTTAAATCCGACTACTGGTTTGATTAATTCTAGTCCGAAGTCTCGACTGGTGTTTACGGTTATATCAATGGATCCAGTCCAGGCATTTTGTGCTTTATCTTTACATAACACAGAAATTTCATTTACACGGCCATCAACTAAATAATCACCAACAGTAAAAGTTTGTCTTTGTATTGCTTGATAACTATCTTCTATTCTTTCATTTAGTCCATCAAAAATGTTCCAAATTCCAGATTCATTGTAGTAACAAATCATGGTCTTGCCACTTACCGTACTTACTGCTTGTAATGTACCTGTTAATGATTCAACATTATCCATAAATAATTCCGCTGTTAGTTCTGCGGTATCTCTTGTGATTCTAAACATATCAGTTATTTCTGTTCCTGAATAACCTGTATCGTTACATAATATTTTTAGATCTTGGTTGTATCTATTAAACCCAGTAATATTATGTTGTGTTGAACTCGCGGAATCAAATGCAATTGCTTGATCAAAGTTCCAGTCTAAGTTGGTTGTCCATTTACAATCTCCCTGTCTGGATGTTTCGATAACTACTTTGGTTGCGTCTTCTTTTGTATATCCAAATAATGGTTCTTTTAGTTCTATTGCAAAAGGTTCTGCCAAAATACTAAAAGAAAATTCTTGCGTATTTGGATTTCCATACACATCTGAAGCAGTCAAAATAATTTTGTGATTAGTTTCCATTAAGTTTTCTGTGGCAGTTATTGTAAAGCTAGTTCCTGCTGCATTTTGAACCATTGATGTTGCTTTTGGCGCGTTTGAGTCATCTTGTAATACATAAGTAATTGTTGTTGGTTCGTCGAAGAAGAACGTTATTGAAGGGGTCACATCTCTTATTAAGTGGTCCACTACGCTTGCTGCGGAGAAGGGTGCTCCAAGAACATATCCTTTTTGTATTATGTCTGTATTAAGAGATAATATTATTACATTACTTCTTATTGCCCAATTCTGACTTGTTAAGTCTGAATTATATGTTTGAATTAGTGTTAAATATTCTTGTACTCCTTGTGCGGTTTCAAATTCTAGTATTGTTATTTCAACCTCTTCAGAGTTAGAATTATTTTCATATATTGCAATTAGTTGATTTTCTAAACCAAGGGTTCGTAGATCAGGATGCATTTCTGATTGTGGAACTGATTCGTATTCTTGGTATGTGTATCCATCTACGTTTTCGTTTATGATTTGTACTAGATGATTGATTCCTCCAGAGTATTCTATGTTTGAATATGTTGGTCCGGTTATGTCTATGATGAAACTATTTTTGTATGTTCCTGTATTAAATCCACAATTTGTGGTTGGACAGTATCGAGTTCCATTTATTTCGTATTCGTGTCTGCCTTCAGGCAAGTTTTGTGTAGTAAATGTGAATGGAGGGATTACTGGAGCTAGTGTTTGTGTTTGTCCATTAAGTGTAAATGTTGCTTTTTCTAATTCTTTATTTGATATTGCAGTCACTGTTGTGGTTGTTGATGTGATTACTTCATCCCCGTTTGGACTTAGTACAGTTATTACTGGTGCTTCTGTATCAATTTCAAATCTAATTAGGTTATTCTCGCTTTTTCTTCCTGCAGAATCAGTTATGTTTATTTGGAACGTATAATTATCACTTATCAAACTTCCTGTTTCATTGTAAATTATTTTTCTTTGTTCATTATCAATAATTATTGTTCCCGAATTGTATATTAGTCCTTGATCTCCGATCAATGTTACTTCTGCATTAGTTATTGCAAGGTCTGAATTAAAGTAAACATATGTTTCATTTATTCCACCATAAAGCGCATTGTGTTCAGGGTGTCTGACTTTGGTTTCGTCAATTACTGGATTGTCAGTTGATAAATTTATTAATACGCTGGCAGCATTTTCATTACCTGCTGCATCAACACCTTTTATAGTTATAACGTTCACTCCTTTATTTGCTAAGTGTACATTAGAGAATGTATGAATGGTTCCTGCAGGAATATTTTCTAAAACTTGTTTAAAATTATTGTTAACGTATATTGTTGCGTTTACTTCTTCATTTACAGTGAATTGTATATCAGGGTATGCTGTAACTATAGGGATTGTAGTGGAATCATCAAAATTAGTTATTACTGGTGCATCAAGATTTGTATCTACAGTGAATTGTACGTTTATGCTTCCATCATTAATTCCAGTAGTTTGTGCTTGACAGGTTACGGGTAAGGCGTAGGTTCCATCATTTAGTGGTGCGGGAGTACTTGCTAAGCTTGATAAGTATGCAATATGTGTTGTAGCATCAGCAGTTGTGAATTCAGTTATTTCAATTCCCGTATCATCCAGAGTATGATATGCGCCATTTCCTGTTGGCGTACAAGTTGCTGGCCTGTCAGTAATTATAAATACTTGTGGTTGATTATTCTTAATTGATTCTCCGTTTAGGTTAGCTGTTGCCTGGATTTGTAATGCAGTATTTACAGTTAGGTTTACTTCTTTGTCTTTTTCATTTCCTGCTCTATCTTCACAAGTTATGTTGTATATGTATTCATCATTATTTAAGGTTAAATCTTGTGAAGTATGGCTGTTTCCAAAATTAACACTCATTGGCGTATAAGGTGTTTCTGTACTAAGTTTGTATTTACATTTGATTACATCAAACGTTTCTATATGTAATTGTGTTGTGTCTGTACTAAATAATAGGAAATTGTCTGTAGTTTGTAATTCTGCGTTTACAAAAGATGTTGTAAAGTCAGGAGAGGTTAAATCTACAGTAAACTCTAGAGGGGTTGTTTCGAAATTTCCTCGTTCATCTTCACATCCAATTAATACAGTATGGGCTGTTTCTGCTAATGCTGTTGTGAAAGTGTAACTAAAGTCTGCGCCTGAAGAAGTCATTTCGGTTTCACTTGCTTGATAGGTTATGTTACATAAGGTTGCAAGTTCATCTGTAGAAATTTTTATTTCAGGGGTTGCATCATTTGTAAATCCAAGTTCAGGCAGTACTAGTGTTGCTGTTGGTGCCTGTCGATCATTAATAATTGTTAATGTTGTTGTGGTTATGTGTGTTCCATCATCGATAGTTATCGTGATCGTATTTGTTTCTTCTGCTCCATCGGTGCCATCTAACTCTCCAACTATTGTGAAGGTATCTGCATTAGGAGGAACGGTAACCACACCATTATTTATATCCGTTGTTATTGTTACCTCTTCTGTTGATGTGTATGTTCCAGTTAATGTGATTGTTTCTCCTTCCTCAACACTCACTATCCAGGTTCCGTCTTGTTCTATAGTTACTCCAATTATTTGTAAAGATGCAGCATTTATTTCGGGAACAGTATTATCGTAATATCTTGAGATTGTTGCAGTCCCTTCATTTCCTGCTTTGTCATAAACTATTACACTGAATGAATTTTCTTCTGGGTCTAATTCTATACTTTCGTTTATGAATGAAGTTAGTGCATAAGTTTTAGCCGCATATATTCTTGTTGATTTGTTTATTTCTATTTTTTCTAGATTGGTTTCTGTGAACGTTCCAAGAAGGGTTATTTCATTTAAGTCTACTGTTGTTTCTTGAGGTATTGATTCAAACGTGTTTACTACAGGTTCGATAGTATCTACAGTAAACGTTTTTGTGAATGGGAAGTCCACGCCAGTTCCGCCACTTAGGTGTGCGTTAACTACAACATTAATTGTTTTTTCTTCGTCATCACCCATTAAGTCAACAGTTGGTGTAAATGTAAATGTTGTTGCAGGGGTTGCAGGTACAGTAATTACTTCTCCATTAATAGTTACCGCGTCAGCAGCATCAATTACTACTAATTCGTTAAAGGTTATTGTTACAGGTTGTAATTTGTTATTTGTGTATTGTGGTACTGTCCAGGTGGGTTGTGTTGGTGCATCATTGTTGGTGTTTACTGTCCACTCAAATTCTCCCTGATTTCCTAACATGTCATCCAAATATACAGTTATGTTGTAGGGTTCTGCTGCCATTCCTAATTGAGTAAATGTTATTATTCCTCTTGTTCCTACATTACTTGTTGTAATTATTGGTATAGGAGTTATTGGTGTTCCATTTATGAATGCTTGTAGTGTACTTGTATCTAAGCCATTTTCATCTTCTACGCTTATGCTGAAGTCTACCTGTGTTCCGCCAACAATCGCATTATCTGAGGGTAATTCATCCCTAAATTCTGGTGCTTCATCATTATATGTTAAACTGATTGTATTTGACCATTCCCCTTTATTTCCAGTTAGGTCTGTTGGTTCTGCTTTTAGAATGTAAGTTTTGTATTCTGTTGGAGTAAATACATAACCATCTCCATCTTGAGCGCCTGTCAAAGTTATTAATGGGGTGATTCCATCTGTTACATCCAAATTACTTTCTTCAGTTAATCTAATTGCAATATTCCTTGCAGTTAAACTATTAACTCCCTCTACTCCAGTGTATTCTAAACTTAATACAGGATCTAAATTATCAAAGTACATTGTTAGTGGTGCACTTATTGAGCTTACGGGTCCATTACTTACATCGTCCCAGGCTTCTGCCCAAAGTTCGTACTCTTTTTCTGCGTCCATTCCTGGATCGTCAGTTATTAGTTCATTAAATTCGAATGTTATCTCTGTTGTTGTGATATTAATTTGGAATTCTTTTTCATATTCGTTATTATTACTTAGGTCTTTTGCGTGTATAATAAACAATGCATCATGAAGGTTATGTTCTGTTAATGCTGCCAGGTTAGTAATTCCTACAGTTACTGTTTGTGTTGTTTTATTGAATCGGTTAGAAGGTAAGATTATAACTGGATCTTCTTGTGGTGCTTGATTATCTTCATAATAATACAGTCTTTTTGGTTGGTTGTCACTTATGTCTGCGTTAGATATACAAGTTACCTCTAAAGTGTTTTCACTACTTCCATCTGCTCCAGTATTAGGTAGTGTGAAATAGAATTCTACTCCTAGTGGGAAGTCGACATCTCCGTTTAGTACTCCCTCTGTTAAAGGAGTTGTACCATCAAGATTACAGGATAGGTCTCCCTTGTTTGCGAGGATTATTATTGTTTCTCCGCCAACAACTTTTCTTGCTGCATGACAGTCTTCACAATGTACTGCATCTTCGTTTACACCTGGTGAGATAAATTTGAAATTTGCATCATATTCAGTATTTATTCCAAACTTCGCGGAAGCGTTTACTTTAGTTCCTCTCAAATTTCTACAAGTAGCGTTTACTATGTATTGTGCGTTTGTCAGAGTATTTAATTTGTTTCCTCCTCTTCCATCACTTCGAGGTAAGTTTGCAGGTAATTCCCACTTACCATTATCATATAGTTCTTCTTTATTAATTATGAACTGACTTTGTTCAGATAGTGCGCCTAAACCTATGAAATCGTATTCACATTGTATTCCATGTAATTCTTGGTCTTCTAAGTAGGATCCTGCCCGTTTTGGGAGAACCTCTAAAGCGAAATTATCAGAAATTGGACTATCGATTATTAATGGGCTTACTCTTAGTTCAATTTCGTCAAAGGAAGATTCAGTATATTTTTTTAGAGTTGAATATAAGGTTTCTACATTATCATATCGATCAGTACAGGTTATTTCAAAGTCCCATGATATTCCTCCGAAATTAGCTAGTGAATAAGTGAATTTGTTGTCTGCGGGTTTAGTTGTTAGTGTTTCATCTAATCCTGAAAAGTGTATTGCACAAGTTTCAAGGTATTCGTTTGCTTCAACAGCTAAGTTTACATCAGCATTTGCAATTGTCCAGTATACTAAATCATTTCCTACGGTTCCAACTAAAGCATTACTTGTTTCAACAATTTCTAAATTTGGTTTTTCTTTATCTAGGGTTATGTTTACTTTTAATGTATCATTTACGTTTCCTGCACTGTCAGTAATATTTAGTATTAATTCATTGATTTCTTTTGCATCTCCAGAGCTTGGTGTTTCTAATACAACAGTTGTTAAGCTAAATTGTCCATCACTTACTACATCTGTATGGGTGTATGTTTGTCCCATAGCTTCTGTAGTCACGATTATTCCATCGTTACTTGTGTATGTTCCACTTATGGTTAACACATTGTTTCCTGTTTCGAATAAGAAGTCTTCTCCACTTCGTCCGCCTTGATGTGGTCCAACAGTTGTAAGCTCTACATTGGTGATTGCCGGAATTTGTGTGTCTACAGTGAAAGGTATGTCTATACTTTCATTTACATTGCCTGATTCATCTTTACAAGAAACATATAGTGTGTGTGCTCCTTCTGTGGATCCCACAGAATTGAAAATGTCTAAGAATTTGATTAAGTTGTCTGAAATGATTGTTACTACCTCGCTTGTTCCTGCATCAATCATTTGTTGATATGTTGCGTCAGTATCTAAACTATAACTGCAAGTGATTTCTTCCAGAGGTTCGTTATTTATGATTTCAAAAGTAATATTTGTTTTTCCATCTGCTAATATATCATAGCTTGAATCCTCTCCTTCAATAAGTATTGTTGATTCGTCTATGCTTATTGGTGTAAGATCATGTTCGTATTGTCCAGTTAGCTCATTTGAATTTGCTAAATCGTCTTCCACATAAATTTCGTAGGTTACAGTTTGTGATTGTGTAAAGGGGGTTGTTAAAGTACATTCGTGTTTAGTTACGGGTGTGCTAATTACACAACCATCTGCATAATCGTAATTTGTTATTCCCTCTTCGTTTCCTTCAAGTTCTATTGTCAGTGTGCTTGTTTCTATGTTGTTGGAATCGTCGCTGATATTAAATTTGAATTCGTTAATACTGGTTCTTCCTTCTGTTTCTACAGTTATTTCTGGTACTCTTGGATCGATTGTAAATTTAAAATTAAATGTTGTTGGGGTTCCAAATGAATCTTTTACATCTACTTCGAATTCATATTGTGATGCCTCTGTTGCTGAAGGGGAAGTAAATCCGCTTGCTAACTCAATTTCATAGATTATCCTTTCGTCAAAACCATTAGAATTTTCATCTAAACTACCATAATAACTAATTGTGGTCTCACCAGTTACATCTGCACTATCTCTTTCAGCTTTTGCTAAAACTGGTTGTTGTCCGGCGCTAAATCCTGAATTGTCTTCAAAAGTGATTAGTAGTTGACTTAATTCTTTGAATTTTGTAACTTCAAAACCAGTTCCTTCACTAAGTGAACCTGTTGCATCTACAAATGTTGGCCCTGTTAAATCTTTGTGGAGTATTATTTCTGATGTTTCTTCTCCAATATTTTCTAATGCGTCTTTTGATCTTAAACTTATTATTATATCTGCATTGTCAATTAGTGTTTTTGTTATTATAAAGTCATTACCGGTTGTTGTTCCTGTTGTTGTAAACGCGTCAAAGGTTATAATAGAGTCAACTTCACTTACAGTCCCGGTTATAGTTGGATCGCTTCCAACATAGTATATATTTCCGTTTTGTACTGAGTTTTCTATTACGTATGAGTCTATTGTTGGACTTTTGTTATCATAAGTTAATTCAAGTATGTTACTTGAAACAGGGCCTAGTTCCAGGTCATCCCATGCTTGTACCCAGAAGTTGTATTTTTCTTCTACCTCACCAGTTAGTGTTTCTTTTATTAAATCTTCAAATACGAATTCAAATACATAATTGTTTAGTGTATCTGGACTTACATTATACTCAACATCTTGATAAATTGGTCCTCCATTAATATTATCTGCTTGAAGTTTTATAACAGAATCATTCATATTATTTTCGAGAACGTTTTCTAGGTTGTCAATTGTAAATCTTACAGTTTGTGTGGTTTTATTATAGCCTGTTTGAACTAAGTTTAATTGTGGTACGTCGGGTGCGGTATTGTCTCCAATGAATTCTAGTGTTTTTGTTTGTATTGGTTGTCCGAGTATTTGACAGTTTACTGTAAATTCTTGTGCATCATCAGGTAATGCTACGCTTGCTGGTCTTCCTGATGCCCCTGAATCAATTGTTTGTTCAAATTCGTATCTTGTTGCTAATTTATAATCAGGATCGTTAATTGTTGTTGGATTTCCTAATAATGCAATGTCGGGTGTGCCCTCAACACTACATTGTGCATCTGGCCTATTTACAATTATTGAGAACATTTCACCAGTTCTTATTTTTTTATCTGCCACCCAATTTACTTCTTCGTGTGTTGGAGGGTAATCAAATTTGAATTGTAGATTAAAGTCATCATCAATTTCAAAATCAACTTTTTGGTCTATTTCGGTTCCGCTTCTATCTTTACACGTTACATTTACAGATAAATAATTTGTAGTATATCCTGCCCCAATTATTTCACGTAGAGTATTTTTTCCTTTTCCTCCCCAAGGTAAGAATGCTATTTGTTCCCATTCATCATCTTCTTGCATTTCTTCGTATGTTAACTTTATTGGATTCTGGTTTGAATCTAATAATTTGGGTCTTGCTCCTTCATCAAGTATAAAATCGTATTTACATTTTATTTCATTTGTATTTGGTACAGGGGTTATTCTTAGGTCAAATTCGTTTTCAAAGTCTTCGGGGTGTATAAATAGTGTTTGTGTTAATACTGGGTTGATTCCAGTTATTACAGGATCAGTGTACTGCCATAAACTGCTATCCAACTGATTTTGATTTCCAAAATTGTCTTCGCACACTATATAGAAGTCATAATTTCCAACTAGAGTTCCAGTTTCGTAAAAGAACTCATTAGTTATTGTTTCTGTCATATCTGCTGCAGGTAATCCTCCGAAGTACATTTTACATCCAGCTAATCCTTCAGTTGTGCTTTTTACAGTTAAGTTAATATCATCACTTAAGTATCGATAGTAAATTTGGTTTCCCCCAACCAAGTCTAATTCAGTATTTGTGGTATCTACTAATATTAACTCAGGAGCTAACTTATCTACTATTACCTTTAAAGGGGTTATTTGTTTATTTTCAACACTGTCCTCAATTACTATGTCAAAATTGTTTTCTTGTTCGTTTCCAATAGATGGTTGATCTAGAACTATATTTGGTATTGTGAATGCTCCACTAGGTTGCACTCCATCTGTTGTATAACTTGTCCCATCTAAGTATATTGTTGCATCATCATCTGTAGTATAAGTTCCTGTTAAATCAAAGTCGACCAGATTGGTTTTAAATACTAGTTCTGTTGTTGACAAATCTACAATATTATCTTCATAAACAAAACCAAGATTAGATAACGTTGGTTCTTCTTCATCTAACCAAAGGGTTCTTGTGAATGTTGTTGATTGTCTTCCAGATAGGTCTGTTGATTGTACGGTAATTGTGTTAGTTCCTGGAACTAATGTTATTTCTTGTGTTTTTTCGTATACTGAGTGTGTGTCTTCATCTCTGTCTGATTCTACCTCTCCATTAAATATGGGTGTTCCGTCAAGTTTTATTGTTAGATTTCTAGTTTCTCTTCCATCAATTATTTTTTCATCCTTGAATCTGACCAATAATGTGATTGTGTCATCTTTAGTTCTTATACCACTTAAGGTTTGTTCAGTCATATGCGCATTTAATCTTAAGTCTTCAGCATTATACAACAAGTTTGTATCTGCATCTAATTCTATTTCCATTATTTCTGAATCATTTTTGTCAATATAGAATAATATCTCTCCGAATTGGAATGCTGAATTTGCAGGTTCTCCCGTAGGCAATACAATTCTTGCTTCCTCTAACCTAAATATACAATGGCTGCAAGTCCATTCAGTGTTAGGAGTTATGGTAAACTGTCTTCTTCCAGTCCCTTCATTAGGAATAACTTCTCCTTCCAAATATGCATCGTAGTTTTCAAAATCAACTTTTGCCATAGCTGCTGCAGTAAATGAATTTTCGATTACTTCAAACCGGTTTATTTTAACGTGTTGATCCCTTTTTGTTGGTTCATCGTTGTAGGTTAATATCAGTGTTTGTTTTGGGTTTTGCCAATATTGGTTTTCTAAACTTGCTGAATGAAGTTGTGGTGCTTCTTCATTCACCCCAAAGTTAAAATGATTGGAATTGTTTTCTCCCCCTGTGTTTGTAAGATTATCCATCACATCATATGCAATATAATAATGGAAGTCATCCCAATATACCTCATTGGGTATTAAATCTGATGCAACATCTAAGGTAAATTTGTATTGGTCGTTACCTAAATTTTCAGGGACTACTTCTAACCATTCATGTGTTAATTTTTCTGCTTGATCTACATTTGGCCCACTCCTAAACATTCGGTAGGTTGTAAAGTTTCCATATTTTATTCCGGTTGCATCTCTGAAATATAATTCTAGAGTGGGTGTTAAAACTCCAAAGTTTTGACCTCTTATTTCAAAATAACTTGGTTTATTATTTGCAACAGCATCTACTCGTGGTGCGATGTGATCATTTACAATTTCTAATTCTTGAGATGTTTGTAAATTTCCTGCTCTGTCGGTTGCATTTATTTTATATGTGTGTTCCCCTATTGTTAATAAGGTATTTAAAAAATCAGTAGTTACATAATCTGAAGATGCATCTAATTCGCTGAATTCAAATAGTTTTATCAAAGCTGGTTCATCGGTTGTTACAGATATTTCTAAAGGTTCGTCATCTGCTACCTTGTAAATATATTTGTTATCTTTCATTAATGGTGTTCCTAAACTGCCTGTGGGGTTAATTATTATTGAGTCAATAACAGGAGGGGTTTGGTCTAAAATTATTTTTCTTGTGAATGTTGAGGGTGCATTTCCTATTGTATCTTGTGCTCGTAAGATTATTTCTTCTTCGTCTCCTTCACGTAAATTTAAGTTTAGGGTTGTTGCTGTTATTAATATGCCGTTTCCTGGAATTGTATTTTTAAAATTTGCAGTTATATCTCTTGTACTACTTGGGTATTCTAATTCTACACTTTCTATTTCTGTTAATGCTTCGGTTATTTCTGATTCTACGCAAATTTCTGTTTCTTTTGCATAGTATACTGCTCCGGTTCCAGGATCATAAAGAGGTAAGACTTGTTTAGTGACATCATCACAACGTTTATCATATACTGTTAATCCAGTTATTTGTGGAGGAGTGTCATCGATTAATATACTTATTGAAGGAGGTGAGAATGCTGCTTGTGATCCAAAAATACAGGTTACTGCAACCTGATAAGTTTCTCCAACCTCTCCAATTAAATAATTTGGTATTCCGTCATGAACAAACACAGATGAATATCCTGAAAAAGTTTGAGAGATTAGTGCTGAACTGTCCATGTTTTTCTGATTTGGATTGAACTGTGGTGAACTTACTGAGAAAAAACAAGTAAGACCTGTAGGATTTCCGAATATGTTTGTATCTGCTCTAATGAATACATCGTCTAGATTATTATACTTTTGTCCGTCTACAGGTTCAACTAACACTACATCTAATTGAGTATTTGGTTGATATGCGAACTGGCCAGTTACAGCAGGACTTGGTTCTTTACCATAGAAATTCATACAATTGGCAGTTACATCTACTGAATATTGTCCGCCGGTTCCAGGCAATCCTGTAAAGGGTCCTGTTGCATCTTTAAAATCTGAGTATCTTACCTGTTGTGTTGTACTAAATTCTGAATCCTTAGTTAAATTTGCATAAATGTTTTGTAACATTAAAGTGTCTGCAGGGTTTACAAAGTCGTATTCACACCCCACTTTAAATCGACCAGTAGGTTCTGTTACTCTTAGGTCAAACTGACTTGGAATACTTTGTTCAGTATATACTTTTCCTGTATTCACCCCACTAATAGTTAGATCCAGAGTATAACTTTGTGATTTTTTCAATATTTCCAGGGTTTTTGTTTCAGAATTAGATTTAATATCTTGACATTTTATGTGAACTCTATTTCCTTGAGGTGCTAAAATTCCCGAAGGAGGATTTATGGTAAATCTGTGTTCTTTTGTTGATGTTACCTCAGTTAATGGAATGGTTGCTGGAGGATTTATTGAGTAATCAAATGCTATTCCACATCGTGATTCCTCATTTGTTTTAAAGTATATTTCTGGATTATCATACATTGTAAAGTATTTGTCTTCTCCTCTGTCAACATGATAGAATGATGAGCTTGCTGCTGTTGGATTTGATTGGGGTAAGATTGATGGGCCTTTGTTATCTATGTGTGCTCGAGTTACTGAATAGTTTACATTTCCTGCATTATCTACTCCGTAACATCCTATTGCGTAATAACCTTCATCTCCTTCTTCAAAATTATCTAGATTTTCTATTTGACCTGTAGAATAGGTTGAACTAAGTCTATAAGAATCATTAATTAATTCGGATACTCTTTCATCATCTTCATATACTTCTTGACTTAGTTTTTCACTTACATAATATGTTAATTCGTTTTGACATCCTGATTCATCATTATCAGTACATTCACAAAGTATGATTACATCATCCCCTGTATCTGGCAAGTGTTGTTTCCACGCTTCGGGTTGATTATCTGCTTGTGCAGTTATAGTCGGTTTGTTTAAATCTATGTAAAAATTAATGTAGGTCATGAAATGTTCATTTCCTGCTTTATCTTCTAATCTTATTTCTATTGGTTTGTTTAACCAGCCATCATGAGCTAGTGCTTCGGAAGGATCTATTTTTAGAACTAAGTTAGGTTCTTCAATATTATACAGACTGTTTCCGCTTGCATCGTAATAAAGTACTTCTTGTGTTTCATCAAAACTTGGTTCGTTTAATGTTAAGGTAGTTGTATTAAGTTTATATCCTGTCTCTTGAGGAGTGTTGCTTACTTCTACAAATTCGACATTTAAATTTAATACATCATTCTCTTCATTCACGTATGCTTCTTGTATTATTCTTGGGGATAACACTGAATCTGGCGAGGATATGCTATTTATTACTGGTGCCTCATTATCAACATGGATCCACAAGTAATGAAAGTAGTCTTCTCCCACGTTTGTGGGGGTGTTTATATCTATTAAGTTTGATGTTAGTTCAATTTGGTAGTCTTTTCCATTTTCTAATCCATGGAATCTTACAACGTGATTATTAACTACGCTTTCTGTTATTGATATTGCATCTATCTCTGTTCCAGGGTCTTGATATACTGCTTCTGCTTTTGCTGATGAGATTCCTGCCTTAAACCCAGGTATACTACTTACATCATAAATTACGTTTAAATCCACATCCATTCCATCATTATTTACATAATAATGTCGTTCGTATGCTTTTGCTGCTCCCTGAAATCTATTTGGTTCATAAGCTTCGGGTACCGTTCTTCCTTGTAATGCTTGATCTAGATTTATTGTTATTCCATATGAGCAAGGATCGTAAGTAAATAGGTTAGGAATCGAGCTTGCTGCATTTCCTGCTTTGTCAACAGCATTAATTACCTGGATTTTTACCAAGTCTGAATTTCCTGTACTTCCAGTACACTCTCTTTGTGCGATTATGTCTGACTCTCTAAAAACCTCTTTTGGAATACTTATATGTGTTATTTCTCCTTCAGTTTGTACTTGTACGTTTGTTGAGGGTTGAATTGCACCTGCGAAAGGAGTGTATGTTTGGCTTCCGGGAGTTATATCTGTTATGATTAATGATTTGCTAGTCACGGCATTAGTTAAATTTAATTCTACTGTTGACAAATCCAAGGAGTTGTATTGTCCTATTGAATCTAGGTCAAAGTCTTCAAAAATGTTTACGGTAGCATCATATTTTAGGTCTGAACGGGAATTATGTAAGGGGGTTATATGAAATGAAGGAGGGGTTTTATCTACATAGAAGGTTAATTCTTTTGGGTCTGCCTTATTTTCTACTGAGTCTATTGCTACAAATTCATACACATAAGTATCTTGTGGAAGCAGGGTTGTGTCATTGCTAAAGACGAATAATCCTGCAGGGTCCTCATTTGTATATATGTCTAGGTTTACAACTCCATTTTGTGTTGGAAGTGTTGCTGGTCCCCCGACCAAATTGATTGTGTGGTAGACATCTGTATCCTCTGTTGCGCCACATGCTGTTTGGTCGTATGGTTTGGTTTGTGTTTGGTCAAACGTGTATTGGTAATAATATGTACTTCCTCCAATTGAGAGGTAACTTCCACTATTATCGTGCAATGTTTGTTTATCTGCTATTCTTGTTAACAAAGTAGTATAAGGTATGCAAATTTGACTTGCGTCATATACTATATTTGATTCTGATACGCTTATAGTGTTTGGATTTAATTTGGGATTTAGATCAAACGGATCATCATTAAAGAAATCTAGTTCGTTGGTTCGTCTTATTTCTAAATATTTTGAGTCACTTGCTATTCCTCTAAAACTTACTGTTTGACCAGTTTGATAAAACGTGTTGTCTTGAGGAGTTTCAATTGTTGGTTGTGAAGGTACTTCTAAATCTTTTATTAGTGTAAAGTATTCTGTTGAATCAAATGTTAAGGGCGTTGCTGAATCTGCACTGTGTATTCCTCGTAATTCTATTTTTGCTTCTGTTTCGTCAGGACTTCCAAAAATGGTAAATTGGAAATACCTTTCTGTTTTAGCTACGTCTGCATCTCTGAATTGTGCGATTGCAGGGGGTGCTTTTGATTGCCAACTTCCACGTTTTACTAAATACTCAAATTCTTCTATATTTCTAGTTACTGGTTCGTCAAACACAACTCGTATTGTATGTATTGCAGGTCTTTTTCCAAGTCGGTATATTTGATCGGTAGCTGTACTTTCATCTACACATCTGTCAGTACAAATTATTTCTGCGCTTAATATTACTGGTGCAGACGTATCTACGACCTCAAAATTGAATGTTTCTGTTTTAACATTTCCTGCGGCGTCTGTTATGAGTACATTAAAGGTGTATGCATCTCCAACAGGTATGAAACTTCCCACCTCTTGAGTTAAGTTTTCTTCAAATGTGTTAAGAGTTACAATATTATCATCTTCTACTAGGTCGAAATCGAATCCTGGATTTGCAGGGAATTCAACCCTGATTGAACTAATCAAACGAGTATAATTTTCATCTTCACCCTCTATTGTGAAGGTATAATTTGTTTTCTTTTCTAATATGAATTTATTCTCAGCAGGAATATAATCTGCATTGCTTCCTAACGGATCTGTATTTTCAATAAATATTCCGTTTTCTGCTAAGTTGGGTGCTATTTCATCCACATAATAAATTAGTGTTGCCTCTTTTTGTTGTATTCTTCCAATGTCGTCTTGTGCAAAAATAAATATTTTATTTCGTCCAGGTTGTAGGGTTATTGTTCCTGTGTAAGTCATTGGTTGATCTGCTAAGAATGCATCTGTAGTTGCTAAGGGGTATTGATTCCAGTGCTTTGGCAGTCCTGCTTCTGCAGGATTCGTATAATTTATTACTCTTATCCAGGCAGTTGGTTTTGGGGTTAATAGTGCTTTTTCATCTTTTATTGTTACTGTTACACTTACACCTGTAACGTCTACGGATGATTGTATGTAATTATCAGGATCGTTTGGTACGCTAATTACTGGCTCTCCTATTACTGGTGCTTTACTATCTACTTTGTCTTGAAAATTGAAATTTATTGCATTTACATTGCCTTCTAAGTCAGTTGCACTGGTATAAACAACTCTTGTTGTGCCTAAACTAAAATCATCAATTCCTTCTATGAACTGTGTTAGGCTTGCTACGTTTGTTTTGCTGTATAATATTTCAGGGCATCCTGCTTCGGTTGGAAGATGTGAATCGTCTGCTAAAACTACTTTTGAATCTGGTTCGCCATTAATTACGCCAGTACAAGTTCCTTGTTTTTTGATTTTGAAAGTGTATGATTTTTCTCCGTTCATTTCTAGATTTTCAAATATGAAATTATTGAATTGGTTTACGGTTATTTGTGAATCTTTTAAAATTAGAGATTCTGCTATTTTGTTTCCAGATTCGTATACTTCAGTTAAATAATTACAACTTCCAACTTTCTGGCTTATCATTACTTCATAAGAATATATTGGTACAATGATTATTTGATCTCGGAACACTGTTCGATCTAATGAAATTGTATCAACGCTTGAGCTTCCTGTTGCAGGGTCTGATTGAGAGAACCATTTTGTTGCGCTTGGTTGGGGCACTCTTTGTCT
Source organism: Candidatus Woesearchaeota archaeon (assembly GCA_018653365.1). Classification (GTDB taxonomy): domain Archaea; phylum Nanobdellota; class Nanobdellia; order Woesearchaeales; family JABIAG01; genus JABIAG01. The sequence goes on along the minus strand of JABIAG010000001.1, from coordinate 64,172 downwards.
TATGTCTCTACATTTTAAAGTAAATGTGTCTGAGGATTTTACACTGGGGTTTGTTAGTAATTCTTGAGGTGGACCTGCGTTTGTTTCAGTAAAGTCATCAAAGATGTTTGTATTTTTATATATAGTTATGTCTGGTTTTTTATTATCAATTATTAGATTAAAAGTTTCTACATCATTAACTAATTGAGCACTAAATACTTCAGAGCAAGTGTATGTTACTTTGTATATTCCACTTGGGTTTTGACTTTGTAAATGTGCATGATCTATTTCTTGACTTTGTTTGCAATCATCGCCTGGCTTTTGTCCACAGCCGACAAGTATGTCTGCTTGCATCTTTCCCGCAGTATTTATTTCAAGTAAATTTTCATTCAAATCATAAAATTTGAAATTACAATTAGTGTTTTGAAATGCCGGATTGCCACTTTGTCCGGTGTGAATAGTATTATTAGCTTGTAATTTGAAGTTTTGTCCCCTAACTCTTAAACCCAAATCTTGTAGTTGTATTTCTGCGGTTCCTGTAACATATTTTGCAATTATTGACTCTCGCTCTATTTCTGTATTAGTATCTGAATGAATGGTTCGAGTAACCTCATCTACGTTTCCAAATCCATCTTTGCAGGTAATGATTAAAGAATAAACTCCGTCTGCAACATTAGATAGGGAAATTTGGGGTGTGTCGGTTTCTAGAACTAACTTTGTTTCTGAGTGCATCACTTGATATTGATCCATACGAGTTATTGTTTCCGAACAGCCACCAAATGCATCATCTGCTATAGTATACTGAATTAATAAGTTACTGATTCCTGAAACCACTTCGGTTAGTTCGAAATCTTCACCATTAGTGTCTAGTGTAATTGTTGGTGGTTGTGTATCTATAGGGAATGATTTATTTTGTATTTTTTCTTTGTTGAAGTTTTGGTCTTCTGCATAAAATTTTACAAATCCTCTTACCCCCAATCCGGTTTTTGGAATTGTGAATTCTCCTGCACCATTATCATCGTAAAACACATATTTGTATTTTTCTCCGTCACCGTTTATTGCGTCAACATCTATTCCGTTTAATTTTGCGCTTCCAAATTTTGGTGTGATCTCGGTCCATTCTGCAGAAGTTAGACAATCAGTAGCAATATCCCTTCCAAAACAATAATTGAATCGCAATACGGCTTCGGTTATTTCATCTTCAAATAGTCCATCGCTTGAGATTGCAAAATGTGCTACTGAATTTTCTGTGTATAATGCTTCAGTTACAGGCTCGGTAATTGCTGCTCTTCCTTTTATGCTTGCTGTAGTTACTGGAGCTTCTAGGTCTATTTCACACTCTCTGAATCGTTCATTAAATTCCATATCTGATAAAAGTAATGTGTATCTATTTTCATCAAGTTTGTCGCAAATTGTTTTTCTACATACGTTTCCACCCTGACTAGTTGCAGGTGTTGTTGGGAAAAAGTCAGGTTTTTGTACTGTTCTTGATACTTGTGGATCTATTGAGCCCCACACGCATAAGTCTATTTCACAACTATTTCTTATTTGATCTGGAGTACCATACCCTGCATCTAAAGAGTTTGTTTGAAAATCAACATTACAATTTTCTTCTGTAAATAAGGTACATCCTTTTCCAGTTATCACTCTATCTTTAATATTACTGCATCCAGTACAAACTTCTACCGGACTGTTAGCAAGAGTAAAGTATTCTTCAGTTAATCTATCTGTTCTTGTTTTTCCACACTCGCCAATTTCTCCACAAACTTGTTCAGTACATCCTGCTAATAAGTTAAGATCATCACATTTGTTACATTCTTCTTCTTTAGAGGTTGGTTTAACACATAGTCCTTCTCCCAAATTTGTGGTTTCTGGCAATTCTATCCAGTCACATTTGTACTCGCTTCCAGTTGCACTTCTTGTTACCTCGCCTATGTTACAGGTATTACGTTCACATCCGTATTCGGATTTATAATCTAAACATGATGAAACTTTATCACAATTTCCACAGGCATCAGTAGGTCTTCTTTGAAAGTCATTATTTTCATATTCGGCTTGATCTAAGTAACATAATGGTCTGTCTTCACAAGTTACACTTCCAAATTCTTTAAAGTTTAACATTCCGAAAAAGTTTGATTGGCCAAATAACGTACCATCATAGTTTGTTCCAAAATTACTACAATCTTGAGTTAATGAACAGGTTGTTTGTAAGTTTCCCCCAAGCATTGGTTGGTTTATACAATAAGTGGGTTTTGCAGTTTCTGGCAAACAAGGTTCTGCTAGTGCTATTTTATATCCATTTACTCCCTGGTCCAAACATTTGTAACTTGCTGTTCTATCTTCTGCTAGACAAAATCGGTCGGTTGTTTTCATTCCATTACATGCTCGATCTCCAGTGTACATGCTTAGAGTTGTTCCTGTTTTTCGATTTGCTTTTCTACTTGTTACAACAATTTCATATCTGTATGTGTTTTCCCATTCGGTTGTTGCGTCAACATAGAAAAAACTTGCTTGTGGATCTCCAACTCGAGTATAATAAAAGAATCCCGTGTCTCCAATTCCTGGTTGTCTTTCAGGAAAATTTGCAAATTCGTCTGTAAATGTGTCTTCAGCTACAAATGCAGTTCCTACTTTTTTGAATCTTGTTACCATTACTCTGGCAACTTCTGGAGCACATTCTGCTTTCATTCTCCAACTTGTTTTTATGAATGGTTGTCCTCGTTCATTTGTTGATACTGAGGGACTAATTGGAGTGTATTCTGAATCCTGACTACATATTTCAGGGCCAGTATAAGGCATTGTTACTTCGCCAACATTATATTCATCAAATCCTGCGGTTTTATCTCTGCCATTTAATCTTAGTTGTGCATCCACGTATCCCCAATCTGCAATCCATTGATTGCCCTGGACTGTGTATAAACTTACTTTTGATATTAAATCACTTAAGGGAACTAAGTAGAATTCGAATTCTCCATGTTGTCTTACTCCTGGTGGAAAGCCTGTTTCTTCTACTCTGCTTAAAGGCGAGGTAAATAAGGGATTATTTAGTGAATCGAATCCTTTTATATACACTGCAATTCCATCAAGATATTGTGCTTGTGTATTTTTTAGTCTTCCTTTTATTGTGTATTGTTTTGCTCCACACTGTTGTGAGGTTACTCCTGTTGGGCAACAAAATTGTATTGCATTAGGATTATGTTCTACGTAACTATCTACACAATAACATTGTTGTCCTGGACTGATTACTGCATCTACTTGACAAGATCCCAGCGTAGTTACAGGATTTGTATCACAACAGGTTAAACCGTTTGCACAAGAAAGAATTGGATCGGGTGATCCTCCGGCAGTTGAACATGCATTTGATTGTGCACAATGTTGTAAACTTCCATAATAGTCTTCACAAAGACTTACACACTGTCCACTTCCAGGTTCGCACCTTTCACCAGGACAGTCCCCATCATTTACACAAGTTGCACCACTAGTTTTTAATACTAATTCCACATTTGGTGCGTCGTAAGGTACTGCAGGATTTAAAGGAAAACTTTGCCCAGAAGTTAAAGGATCATAACTGGGGTGGGTGAAACTAAAGGTTCTTGTTCCTGTTGATGCAATTGGAATATTTAATGTTAATTCGCCAGTGCTTAATGTATAACCTAAAACGTCACAGCCTAATTCTAAACAGTTTACTGTTGCACCAGAAATTCCTACTCCGCTTGCACTATCAACTACATTAAAATTTATTGTTGCTAGACTGGTGGGATTATAAATTAATTCTACATCATATGTTCGAACACTCGAAGATGAAACTTCGTACGTTCCGGTTAGTGGTTCGTAATTTGGTGCAGAAATGGTAAAATAGTACAGGCCAACGTCATGTAACATTTGTATTGTTCCTGACGTAGTGCTTTGATCTTCAGTATCTTGATCAGATACTGCTTTTACTACTGAAGATATTGTTGTGCCGGTTACAACATCGACAGTGCCTTGTTTTTTTATGTTGAAAATTACGTTATTTTGTGGAACTGGAGATCCAGAAGGTAAACAACTTGATGAAAAAACTATGTCTGCTCCAACCAAATCTTGGCATTCGATAAAGTATGCCGAAGTTTTTTCAGTTACTAGTAATCCATTGGCCACTCTTTTTTGACAACATCCCTGTTCACATCTTGGTTCGCTTGCAGTGTCTAAACAAGATGTTACTAGTGGCAGTGATATTTTAGAAAATGCACAGTTTGTTAATGGAGTTTCGGATTGGCAGTATTGTCCGCTTGTTGTTTGAGCACAACAGGCAAAAATTTGATTACATTGGTATGCTCCTGAAAGATCAGGATGTTTATTTGCTACATCAGTACAACCAGGTTGTCCTGCATCAGTACACGCATCTGTAACATCACATATGAAGTCTCCAGGACTTGGTGCTAAAACTAAAAATGAACTTAAAACTGCTAGAACAATTAAAATTACAACTATAATTAATCCACTACCTCTTTTTCGCATTAATCCACCCACCTAAAATAAATCTTTCCCTACCCTATTTTTAGGAGAACTACTATTTAAATGTTGCGTTGTCTCTCGTCTAAGTAGTGAGTCTTAATCTTATTCCTTGTTGCCAATCTGTATGATTCATTAACGGATCAAAATTGTGAACCGCATCTTTTACATCAACTCGCAAGGTGTATATTCTTCCAGAATTAAAGTCATTAGTAATTGTTTGAATATATAGGCAAGGGCAATCAATTGTCGTGCATTTGCCTATTGAATAAGTTAGAGGCGTACCATCAGATCTAACTGCTGGATTGATCGTAAAATCGTATAAGATTGGATCTTCATCAGGATCTGCGCTACACAGAGTTACAGGAATTTTAGCGGTTGGATAATTTGCTTTTTTATAGTCTCTAGAATGAATATATTGTAAAACAGGACCGCGATTTTCTCTCACAAACGTAAACTGGTACGGTTTACCATCTATATTTGCATCTCCCTCATCAAGTATGATTGAAAATATTTTGTAGTAATGACCATCATAAAATAATGGTGTTAATGGCTCCTCAATTTTTGGGTCTTGAGCGAAAGGTCTTCCATCAATCCCTTTAAGATAATTTTTGATTTCATTACTTAGATTAAATGATGCAATTTGTAATTCTTCATCTCTCATGCTATCTAGCATTTCAATTAATGCTTTGAATTTTACCTGGAATTTTCTCGATCGTATTGTTGAGAGTTCTAAATCAAAGACCTGGTCTTTTGAGGATACATTTAATTTTGGTTTTGTCTCAAAATCAACTGTTTCTGCTGTAAACAATGATTTTAAATTTAGTTCTCCAATTTCAACAGTGTACTCTGGAAAGTCCAATTGTTCAAAGCATTTTTCAAAATATTTTGTCGTAACTTTTTCTAGCTTATGCTGTATTGTATTTTCACAGTTTACTTCACAAGGGGTACAAACGCTCTGATTTCTACTACATAAAGTTGGAAAGTTTATAAGTTTAGAAAATGATGGCATGTATTGATCAATCGCATAAAGTTCTTCACAATCAGTAACAAGAGCACTGCTCAAATTTATTTGTTCTGATGGCTTAAATGGATTTGAGTTCATACTCAAACAAGGATATAAATAGGGTTGGAATATTTTTGAATTGGGTGATGTTTGAAAATCTGCGTCCACTTTTCCACTATATGCTGTTTGTGCCTTTTTTTCTATCCAAATTGTGTAATTTTTAGAATTGTATTCAACTGTGTTTCCGTTCAGTTCCAAATCAGTTGCATCTCCAACCTGCAATGGACCGTAAGGACTGGAAATAATCTGATCTTTATATAACCAGCCTCCCTGTTGTCCTAACAACACTAATGCTGCTTTTGCAGCCTCATTTAAACATGCCTCAGTTCCTTGTTCTACATTTGTTCTTGCAATTATTTCTTCTGCGCTTATTTGTTGTTGTGTTCTTGATTCTGATTGTGATGCTTGCTGCATAATATAGAATAAGAATGCAAATACGATAAGGATTAACAACATTAAGATTATGAATACTGTTACTTGTGCCTTCTTCATTTTCGTTTTATCAAAATTATTACTCAAAAATCTTTAAATGATTAATTTAATCTACACTCAAACTTATCATAATCACAACTTGTTTGATCTGCATTACAATTTGAACAATAATACTTTATAGTATCTCCTTGTGTTGTATCGCATGAATCTCCTGCTTGTAATAATGTATGAGTTACAGGATCTGTTGCAGCTGCACAATTATATGTTGTTCCCACACCCACATTATACCATGTTTCTCCACAAGAATTTGTTGCCGGAACATATGTTTTTCCTCCTGTACAGGTAAACTGGCATACTCCTGGCGTTCCAGTGATATACTGCCACGCTTGTGGTGTTGTTGTTATTCCGGTTCCAATTTGTGAGTTTGTTTGTGGTGGATAGGGTTCGCCATTGACGGTTATTGGTCCACATAAACTTGCATCATCACAGTCCAACATAGTTCCGGATAGGTCTGCAGTAGTAATATCTGCTAAAAGTACAGGTGTTGCAGTATTTGCTGCATTATAAACACTTATTTTATTCTCAAGATGTAACGGTAAGTATAATTGGGAGTTTGCTGCGTATAATGTTTTTATTCCTAAATGTGTTATTGGAAGTACGGTTCTACTTCCTAGAGTATACGTGCCTGAAACGTAATTAAGTGGGTATCTTACAATATCCGTAGACTGGGGTAAGAACAACATTTTTTCTGCATCATCAAGTGTTATTCCTTCTAATGCTCCAGGTACTGCAAGAGTTTCTTCTAAAGTTAGTGTTGCAGCATCGTATATTTTAACATAACTTTCAGTCAAGCCCTGGCTCAATACTAATAGTTTGGTTATTCCTCCGAAAGTACCTTCAGTCATATATTCTGGATTTGGTATTGTAACCTTACTTACAGGTATTAGTTCTAAAGTATACTTATTTAGTTCTTCCCGCAATTCATCTAATACAAATACTCCATGAGCGTTTGCAATAACTGATTTTGCTTTTCCTAAACTAAGTCCATCCACATTAGTTGTTACACCAATACAACCGGTTGGATCAATTTTATAGAATTTACCTGAAGGATTAGCCTGGTCGGTTCCAACATAAGTCCCTAAATTATATGTATCGACCTGTCTTGGTCCAGAAATATTATACATTTCGGTTGTAGAAGGACAATTTCCTGCAGATAAACAGCTTAATTTTACAAGTAGTCCTGTTGTGAATTGTGCTGCTTCAGGAAGAAGAGACACCCATAAAGATCCTGCAGTTTTAAGTGCATATTGTGGAACAAAATTTTGTGTCACACTCAATCCCGTATTGACAACGCTTCCGGTTACAGTGGGTGTTATTTGACAATTAGTATTTAAATTCGTGCCGGTACATGTTACTCCCAAGGTTTTGCAAGTGGGTACGCCTCCCAAAAATCCGGTAAGAAATTTATCTTCACCACTAGGTCCCTCTCCAGTACAACTTGGAAAGTTTTTCATATCATACCAGTTTATGTTTAGAGTTTCATCTGCTTCGTCAATAATTCCATCACCCATTCTATCTACGCTTTGTGAAGGATCGTTACTTTTTACTATATCTTGTAAAGTGTGATATGCTTTAGATAGGTCTACTCTTGCATTTACACCCATTCCAATAACTAATAATGCTAAAAAGAATATCATTACATAAGCTGCTTTATTTGTGATTATAATCTCCATATGGTTTTATATAAAGAATTAGTATTTATATATTTCTATTAGTTGATCATAAGAAAGTTTATATTTACTCTATCCTTTTAAGTTATATGAAATTAACTGAGCTGCAACTTTGCTTGACTACTGTATGTAAAATTAATTGTGATTATTGTCATTTAGATAAAAAAAATGACAACTTCATTTCTGAAGAGATAGTGAAAAATAGTGTTGATTTAGCAAAAAAGAACGATATTGAGTACGTAAGATTAACCGGGGGAGATGTTTTTGAACATCCTAAACTTGAGAAAATTCTTAAAATGATAAAAAGTGCTAATCTTAAAATTATTCTTAATATTTCTTTTGATCGATATTCAGATGCTCTAAAGATAAAGGAATCATTTGATATTTTATTGGTTTCTTTTCAAAATCTGGCCCAACTCGAGGAATTCAATTTAAATAATTTAGATAAAGAGGTAATGGGGTGCATAGTTTTTCAAGAATTTTGGCTTAAAGATCTAAAAAAACTTGCAAGTTTGGTTGATTCGTTGAATTTTTCTTCTTTTTTCTTTTTAAGAGATGTGAACAAGCCGTCTAAAAATTATTTTATCAAACTTAATGAATGTGTTGAACGTGTTCTTCAACTAACTAAAAAAATATCTTTTGCTAACTCGTTCCCTTTATGTTTTGTTGCTAAAAAGAACATTGATTTTTGTTCAGGTAAAAGGTTTGATAATGGAAATGATAGGGTATATATTACTGAGGATGGCAATGTTAAGCCCTCTGCATATTCTAACATAAGTTTAGGTCAAGTTAGCAGCATCAATTTAGAATATGCTTACAAGACAAATCAAGAACGAATTCAGCTAGTTCAAAATAAGTTAGATCTTTGCAAAGATTGTGTGATTAAAGATTATTGTGGTTCTGGAATTATAGCGAATAAGGGGTATTCTGTTGATCCGTTGTTTAACCACGTTTTTTTTAATAATTATTTAACAAAATTGCAAAATAAAATTAAAAACATTCTTCCACAGTCTAATTTTTCCTCAGATCTTAGACAGACATATTTTGAAAACTCTGACTTTTTTATGCGCTATGTTCCATTTCATGTTATGAAAAAAACCACGCCCTCCCAACTAAAAAAGATTATTAATTTTAAAGAGGGTAAAATTTCTGTTTATCTTCACTTTCCTTTTTGTAAAGGGTTTTGTAAGTTTTGTAAAATTGAAAAGTTAAATAAAAAAAATAGTGATGATTACATTAATAATTTAATCTTAGATATAGAAAACAATGAAGAGCTCTTGTCAAATAATTTTGTTTCTTCGATTTATTTTGGTGGAGGTTGTGCTCAACTTATGGGAGTTAAGAATGCTGAAAAAGTGTTTTCAAAACTTTTCGGAATAATAAAAAACAAAGTTCCCGAAGTTAATTTTGAATTGTTTCCTGACTTTTTTGATTCAGATCTGATGAATTATATTAAAAAGTATGTTAACCGTGTGAGTATAGGATTGCAATGTTTTAATGATGATATACTAAATGAGATGGGAAGAAAATCTTCAAGAAAAGATATGATAGATTTTATTAAAAAAGTAAAAGCGTTGGATTTTGAAAAAGTTAATTTTGATATAATTTATGGTCTTTTCATAAATCAAAAAGATATTTTTAAGGATGATTTTTTAGACATTTTATCTTTTAAACCAGATCAGGTTACGTTTCAACCCCTTCATTTTATAGAGGAGTTAGAGTTTCATAAAGAAAAGATTGTTAATGAGATTGAACTAAACACAACAGGTAGACAAATTCTTAATCAAGAAGGATTTAAACAGGTTAGTGGTGAAGATTTTTCTCGAGATAACAAGTTATTTTCTTACCAGCATGGCCTGTTAAATTGTGATAATCTTTTAGGTTTGGGTCAGGGTACTTTTAGTTTTATTAATGGAGTTCATTTTAGAAAAGCTTCTGAAGGATTACTGTATTATGAAGAACAAAACAAAGAAGGATTGTATTCAAAATTGTTTTTAGGTTCAAGATTATTAAATGTTGATTTAGATGAAATAAATAAAAAAGGGGATGTGAGTTTGAAAGCATTCTTTTCAGATAGTTTAAGATATTTGTTAAAAAATGAATTTATTAACATTAAAAGTAACAAAATAACATTCACAAAATTAGGATTGGAATATGTAGATTTGATTTCCAACATATTATCTTTAAGTAACTTAGATTATAAATTAAAAAAATGAAAATAATAGCTCCAGCAAGCAGTTTAGAGGACATATCTGAATATAAGAAATTAGGTGTGGATGAAGTTTATTTAGGATTCAAACGAGCTAAAAATAAATGGGAATTAACAAATAAACGAAATGAAAAAAATGCAAACTTTTTATCACTAAAAAATATTAAGAAAATTAAAGACCTAGTTCCCACAATAACAGTTTCATTTACTTTAAATAATTCTTTTTTTAATAATAAACAGCTTAATCAAGTTAAAAAGCAGATACATTTAACTAAAAGTTGTGTTGACAATTACATTATTGCTGATCCTTCATTAATTAATCTAATCCAGAAAATTGCACCAAAAAAAGGAATCATTTTGAGTTGTATTGGTACTTGTTTTAATTCTGAAACAGTTAAATTTTATGAGCGATTGGGAGTAAAAAGAATAATTTTACCTCGGCACTTAAACATAAATGAAATTGAGACTCTTGTCAAAAACAATCCTGATTTTTGTTTTGAAGTGTTTATTCTTAATCAGTTTTGTAGAAATGTTGATGGGTTTTGTTCTAGATGTCACATCCCCAACGGCGAACATCAATTATCTAATTGTTATGTTCCCTTTTCAAGTAAAGTGCTTAATCTGAAAAAGGGTAATCAAAAAACAGAATTAGTTCATAAAAATATTTCTTCTATTCTCACTAATTTTAAACCTGAATGTGGAATCTGTTTTTTAAAAAAATTAGAAGAAATTGGAATTAAGGGGGTTAAAATTGTAGGTAGGGATCATGATTCAAAAAGAAAGTTTCTAGACGCTAAACTGATTAAGGATGTGTTAGAACTGTCAGAGTTGAACGAAGAAACTTTTGAAAATAAGTGCAAAGCTCTTTTCATTGAAAGATTTGGAATAGACTGTAAAAATAATTGTTATTACTAAAAAAATGGAATTTGGAATTAAGATAAAAAACATTGAACAACTTGGATCTGTTAAAGATAAATATAATTTTATTTATTTTGGGGACGAATGTTGTGAAAGAAAAATTCCAGGACTTAGTTTTGCTCAAAAAGTTTTTGAGTACTGTATTAAAAAAGGTAAGACTCCAGTTCTTTTGTCTCCTTTAGTTACTGATTCAGGGATTAAAAAGTTAAGGGTTCTAATTAAAGAGTTGTATATTCTAAAAGAGGATTTTGAATTGACAATTAACGATTTTGGGGTTTTAAACCTAATGAAGGAATTTCCCAATATTAAGATAAATTGTGGAAGACTGTTAATAAAGATGAAGAAAGGACCCGAAATATTATCTACTGTTTTAAGCAAGAATGTTGAAACTTTTAAGGCCAATAGTTTAACCAATAAATTATATATTAATTTCTTAAAAAACAATGGAGTGGGAAGGTTTGAAACCGATCTTCCTGAGCAGGGAATTAAACTTCCAGCTAAAGAAAACATTACTCTGTATTTAGGTAATGTTTTGCTTTCGTTAACACGACGATGTCCGTTCATTGATTGTGATCAGGAAAACTTTACATATTCTATTAAAGATTGTAAAAAAGAGTGTGAGGATTACTGTGTTGTTAAGAATACTAAGTTTCATGAAAAGTTGATCTTTATGTTAGGAAATGCTGAATTTTTAAAGGTTGAAATAAGAATTGATCCTAGACTAAAAGGCAAGGTTAATAGAATTCTTGTTTTTCAGGGGATGTTAGATTTAGTATGAGTTAGCTTCGTAATCGTCTTGGGTTTGTATTTTAATTTTTTCTTTTATAATATCATTTTCATATACATTTATTACTCCATCTCCTTCATCACATACAAGTAAGTTTTCTCCCTCAAATTCTGATCCTCTTGCGTTTGTTACTTCTGCCACAAAGAAGAATTCTGGGTTTTCTATTAATTTTTCTTCTTCAAATATTTTTGCTTTGAATATTCCATCTCTTTTGAAAACTACGTACAGCATGTTATTTTTATAAGAAACTCCCCGGGGGATAGTTCCTCCAGTTAAGCTGATCGTTTTTTCAATTTGCATTGATTCAGGGTTTATAAAATTAAGATTATTATCTGCTGCATCTACCACGACAACATGTTCTTTAATTTTTGTTAGATACCAGGGTTGGCTCATTGAACAAACCTTACCTGCCTCTTTAAATTCATGGGTTAATTTGTACACACATCCTGAATCACTTTCAGCAATAAATATTCCTTCCTCATTTATGTTTATTCCTCTTGATCTTTCTAAGAGTTGATCTTCAAACTGTTTTACATTTTTTACTAAGTTAAACTCTTTGTCATAGCAGCTTATTCCATTTTGATATTTTCCAAAGCAGATTAAGTTATCATATGTTGTTATCTGTCTTGGTCTGTATGTTTCTATTTCTTCTTTAATATTGCAGTTTTCATAACCCTCGCATTCTACATATATTACTCTATCATTATCATCATCGCTTATTAGATAACCTTTCTCGTGAGGTAGTACGTATCTTGGGTCAAAAAAGTCATATAGTTGGTCTATTGCCTTTCCACTAATTTCTTTTGCTAACTCAAAATTTTCATCATAAAAATATAGTTTGCTTTCTTCTATGGAGACTAGAACAATTCTGTTTTTTTCTTTTATTATGTGTCCAGATTCTATTCCATTGGTTAGTGCTTTTACGTTTTTTACATTTCCTTCTAGGTCATAAACAAATATCGTGTTCAGTTTAGTTTCATAATCATATACAAGTAAATAGATTTCTTTTTCAACATCAAAAGAGACTATTTTTTTATTAACTGTTAATTTTATTACCTCTTCTGCCTCTTCTTTGAAATTTTTGTTGATCTTTATTATTTGATTGTCGTTTTTTGAGAGTGCGTATATGTATTTGTTTTTTATTTTTAGTTCATTTAGTTTTTCTGGAAGTTCTTTTCCATATATTTTGTCCTCTTTTCCTACCTTTATTAGTTCTTTTTCAAAAGAAAAGAAGTATATTTCATTATTCTCATTTTCTGCAATTGAATAAGCATTAAGTAGGTCAGGATATGCATATTGATCTTTTTCTAGATCTAATATAAACAGGTTTCTTGTTGCAGTTGTTACATATATTTTATTTTTAATTTTTGAAAATGATCTTACCCTTCCAAATCTTTCTAGGTCTTCATATTCTGTTATGTCATTACTCATAACAACTCTTTTGAACTCATCATTTTCATATTCAACTATTCTTCTTAGGTCGTCATCAACTATCAGATAATTTCCATTTTCTAAACTAATATAGTCATATATACTTGATACCTCTGCAACATCTGTTTTAAATTCAGGAAGGTTTTTTAGTTCATATTTTATTACAGGAGTTAGTTTATATGTTAGAAACACTGTTAATGTAAGAATGACTAATATAATGATAATTAGTATAGCAATATTCCTCTTTTTCATTTTGTAATTTATTTTTATAGGTCTATTTAAATCTTTCTTAAATAGGTTGATTTAAATTATTTTATTGCTATTATGCTTGCAAAATTGTACCATTGAAAGAATGAATCTACCGTTTTAAACCCTACTTTTTTTAGTTCAATTATGTTTTCACTTAATTTATAGGGTATGAGTACGTTTTCTAGTGCCTCTCTTTTTTGTGCAATTTCTAGTTCTGAGTACCCTTTTGATTTTTTTAGATCATAGTACTGTTTTATGTAGCGTGAATTTAATTTTGAATTTTCACTCAAAATTTTTTCACTTATTATTAAACATCCTCCCTCTGTTAATCCCTCAAATATTTTTTTTAGTATTTTTTCTCGTTTAGAGGGTCTTATGAATTGTAATGTCCAATTCATCACAACAACTGATGCATTTTTTATTTCGATGTTTTCTAAATCCTTGTTTATCAATTCTATTTGTTTTTCTTCTAATCGTTCTTTGGCTTTTTTTATCATAGCCTCTGAGTTATCAACTCCCACAAACCTAATTTCAGAATTTGATAAGTTTTCTGTCAGCATACTCAGTAAGGCTCCTGTTGAACATCCCAGATCGTACACATTTGTGTTTGGTTTTACGTGTTCTAGAACTAACTTTTTTATCATTTGATTTGTCTCTTCATAAAAAGGAATGCATCTGCTTAACATGTCATCAAATACATTTGCAACAGACCCATCAAATACAAAATCTGTTACCTCCATTTTTTCAGAAAATTTAGTATCTTTTGTCATATTTTGGTTATCCTTCTTGAGTATATAAAGATTTTTAAAATTCAGAATTTAGTTTGTTTTATGGGGGTTTTAAGAACTGAAGAGGATATTAAACTTAAGATTCAAGAATTAAAGAATCGAATAAAGAATAATCCTAAAGTGTATGGTTCTTTTTTAAAATTTATTAAAGGTCCAAATGTGTTAGAGATTGGGTGTGCAGTGGGTCATGTTCTAAATTTTATTGATTTTAATATTGATAATTTAAAGCTTTTCGGAGCAGATATTGAGGAAGATATGGTAAATGTTGCTAAGGACTTTTTTCCCAAAGCTAGGTATTCTTTAATTGAGAAAGCTAGTGTTTTACCGTTTGAAGATAATTTTTTTGATAGTGTTTTATTAATTCATGTTGCTCATGAGATTCAGTCTGTAACAGGTTATGAAGAGTTTAAAAAATCTGTTAAAGAGATTTATAGAACAACAAAAAAGGGAGGTAAAATAATAATCCGAGATTTTATTTACCTGAAAAATAATTTAGTTGTTGATTCTAATCATTTTGATCTAAATTTGTTAAAAGAATTTCAAGAGGGTTATAAAAAAAGACAGGTTTCTTTCAAAGAGTTAAATAATGGTTTGATAAACCTCTCTGCTCAAGACTTTTTTGAATTTAATCATTTTTTACAAAGTCATGACTCTAAAAAGAGTTCTTTTGAGATGTATGAAAGTCATTTTTCTATTTCCTCTGAAGAATATTTTAGTGCTCTATCTGAAGCAGGGTTTGTTTGTAAGATTAAGTTTGTGTCTGAACCCCCTCTAAGAGAAGTTATTGAGGGACAAACCTGTCCAAGAATGGCAATAATCATTGGGGTAAAGTATTAAACAAAATATCCTGAATCAAAAAGTTTATATACGTTAGTTGTGAGTTTTAAGTCATAGAATGAAGTTGAAAACTACTTTAATTGCATTTTTGGTAATCACATCTATTTTAGCTTTCTCTGTTAGTGCTTATGATCGTCCACTAGGGGATGGTTGTATTTCAGGAGAGTATTATGTTGGCTGTTCTGGGGGTTGTTCTTGGTCTTGTAATGAAAATAATTTAACTCAAACTTGTACTCAAGCACATGGTTGGTGTCATAATCCTTCTGAAAATCCTGCAATTATTGGTGATGAATGTGTTGCTTGTGATTTTGTTAATGATGTTTCTGATGAGTGTGGAGTTATTGATTGTAATAAATTAGATAGTTCTGTTGCAGGAAGTGAATTTTGTAGTGCCGCTGGAGACTTATGGCAATCTCATGATGATTATTCGTGTAATAGTGTACTTGGCCAGTGTACTTTAGATTCTAAGGGTGCTAATTTAATTACTACTCAAGCTTCTGAGTGTTGTCCGTTTAGTGGGAATCCTCAAATTGGAGTGGTAGATGTTAATGCTGGACAACCAAGGGAAATTATAAGAACTAGAAGCATTCCTGCAGATTATCATACTGCAATTGATAGTGGGGGTGTTTCAATTAAGTTTCCATATAAGTTTACCTCAACTACAACGAGTGATTTTCCAGTTTTAATGACAGTCTTAGCTTTAGATCATGCAGATAATGCGTTGATGACTCTTTTTTCTGTTTATAGAACTGCCCCTCTTGCTTCTAAAACAACCTTAGGTCCTGCAAGGTTGCCTTCTAATACTAGAAAAATTAAGGTTTATATGTGGGGTGATGGTTCTAGAGTAGGTCCCAGCCCTAACTTTGTTCGATATTCAGTTCAACCTGGTTTAGATTCTGAAATTTTACTAACCTGTGATTGTGATGAAGAAAATTGGGTTTTTGATAAAGATGGAGATGGTTATTATTCTTATCATTATTTAAGTCCTCCCGAAACGGGTTGTACGCCTCCTTTTGAGACCGTTTTATGTGATTCTTTTACAACTGCAACAGATCGTGATGATTGTCGTGATCCGTTTTATTGGTATACTATTTCTGCTTCACAAGTTGGAAGTTTAAGTGAAACTGAATGTGTTGGTTATAGTTATGTTAATGACTTGTGTAAAACTGCAGATAATGATGCGTTTAGCACTCCTGAAACTGTTTATTGTTTAGATACTGATGGCGATGGTTATGGTGCGGATTGTCAAATAAAACCCGATGTTGATCCTGCAGAGATTCGAGAAGGTACTCGGAAATCATTATTGAGTCTGTCCGGAGAAGATTGTCCAAATTTTGATAGTGGAACTGCTGCTAATTTAATAAATCCTAATACTACTTGGTATAAGAATTCTGATGGGGATAATTATTGGGGGGATACAGTTATTGGTTGTAGTCCGGGTAATGATTGGACTTATTTGGAGCCTTCGGGAGGATATGATTGTGATGACTCAACAAGTGCAATTACATTTCCAGAGGGTTGTTTTTGTACTGCTGCAGAAGTAGGAAGTACCATTTCTGAACAAGGTAATACTTATGTTTGTTATAATGAAGAAGAAACCTCTAGAACCAAGGTTAACTTGCCTGCTGTTTTTTCTATTCAAAAAACTACCACCCCAACAAAATGGGTTTCTACCTCTCCAAAAATTAGTGTTTCTGGTGAAACAATTTCTTGTCCAGTTAACACCTGTGCATTAAAAGATGGGCTTTTCTCATTTTGTGCAGAAGCCAATACGTTTTGGTCTACGGAGGGTCCTGAAATGGCAGGAGATAATTTTTGTGTTTTAAATAAGGAAGGTGTTGCTTATTGGGCCTCTCGTACAAGTAAAATTAATGAACTTTTGATTGCAATTGGTGAACGAGCCACTACAGATGTTGCTGTTGATGGTTATTCTGTTTATTGTGATAGTTTTGATAACATTGCACATACATTTTCAACTCTTACCGGAGGGTATGTACCTCGTGGTGAGATACTTCAACTTTTAAATGATGATTCAGAGTTTACAGGAATGACTAATGAATTAAGTGAAGCATGTGTTTTATTGGTAAATGATGATTATTCTACTCAGATTGAGCATGGTGGTGACGCTTCTGTTGGTACTCTTCCTTTGTCTAATTCTCAACGAGTTATTCTTGGTTTTTCAACAATTGTTGATCCCCCAAATAGGGCATATTTTGGTCTTGATTTTAATTCTCCAACAAATCCTCAAGAGGGTTGGGAGGTTCAGAATGGACTTTATTATTATCAACCTTTGAAATTATTATTTGTTGTTCAAGATGAGACTAATTTGAAGACATTATTTGAGGAAGTTGCATTTCCTAATAAGTGGGATGTTAGTTTTTTATCTTTTTTACGTAATCCTATTCAACATATTGAAACTTTAATTGATGGCGCACCTGCATTAGCTTCGTATGGTGATTATTTTGATAATTCTTTGCTTTCAAGATTTGATCGTTCTTTTGTTGGTAAAGAAAATGAATTTTATTTTTATTCTGTTTTGGAGAGTAATCGTTTAATTTCTAAAGTGGTTAATCCTGAAAATAGTGTTGATGCAAATTTTAGTAAGTTTGTAATGCGGGTTTGTGATGCAAAGAATGAATTTTATGGTGTTGATTTTAGTTGTGTAAGTGAGGGTGGAGGTAGTTCTGCTGATGTTAGAACTCTTTTAGATAAGGAGGTTATTGGTTTTAGTGCGGATGTTCCTGCAACGATTCGTGATGATGTTTGGACCTCGTTTAGTAGTCAGTTAAGGTTAAGAGGTAATGATGCTACGGGTAGTGATTTTTTTACTGCTGAATGTTCTCAAACGGATGTAACTGATGGAACGTTAAATACTGCGTGTGATGTTCCTGTTTGTTTTAATGCCTCTGGATGTAATACATTAGGTTTGTGTGAGTTTGATCCAGTTACCTGGGCAGATGATGGTAGTGATGGCTGTTGTGCTCCTGGTAAGTCTCGTGAATTAGATGGGGATTTAGATTGTCCTGAAATTTCTCCTGTTTTTGCTTTAGATTCAAAGATTGGTTTAGATTGTAATCCTGCACTTAAAGAGTTTGATTTATTTGCAATTTCAGATTTGGAGAATGGTCATGCTTCTTGGATTGGTGCAGGCAATCCTGCAAATATTGATCAAAAAGTTTGTTTGATTCCTGAAGAGGGTGAATTATTAGTTGAGATTTCTCAAACCGGTTGTTCTCCTGGATTTTCTCCTGTTATTGATTTAGCTACTGAATATAATACTCATGTTAATTCTCAAGCATATTCTTCAACTAACTTAATTTGTTTAAAACACGTTGTTGATTCTAATCCTGGTTATAATATTCATTGTAAGTTGGGAACTGTTAATGAGTGTGCAGGGTATGAAAGAGTGATTTCTTTAACAGATCCAATTAACGGTCATGTTGGTGGCCCAGATGTTTATGATACTAACTTGTGTTGTAAATTTTATGATGGTGTTGAAATTCAGGATAGTAATGAAGTTCCATTAGTTTATTGTGAATACACTACAGGTTTTGTTGATTGTTCTGTGTCTCACCCCGAATATCTTATTGGAAAGGGTATTGAACTTTATTTCAGATATTATGATGCTGGTGAAAATATAGTACGTAACCAGTGTGGTGCGTGGAATGGGGGTGATTGTACTATAACTGCAACTAGTCCCCTTTACACAACTGTTTTCTATGAACCTACTAGTTCAGTTAAATACTTACACTTTCCTGTTAGTGGAAGTGAAGCGAGTCTAGATGTTTGGTCAAGGGGATGGATTAAGAAGGGTAATGGTTGGTTGGGTTCTAATTGGTCTATAGTAGAAAATGTTGATTTAACTTATGTTCCTTAGATTTAATAACTACTGTGACTTGCATGGTGTATTTCATGTTGTGCCCATCTGAATGTCCAGGTTGTTCCTGCTTCTACTGGCGTACTTAAGATTATTGCTGCACTTCCTGCTGCAATTAAGCTTAATGTTATTGCTGCTTTTTTACTTATTTTTCCCTCTTCACTTGTTAGAAAGGAAGATAATTTCTTTTTTATTTGTGGAAGCTTAGTCATTTTTATTTTTATGTGCTTATTTATTTTAAATCTTTCGTTTAAGCCAGTTCATGAATACTTGTTTAATCTGTGATTCTTTTAATTTTTCAAAGATGTAATCGAATTGTGCTTTATGTAATTTACACCAGTCACTTTCTGCTATTCTTCCTATTGTTGATCCAAATTCGGCATAGTTTAGTACTGGACAAACTCCACAAAAGGGTTTGTATACACAACTTTCACAAATATATGAATCATTTATTGATGCGCTTATTACTGCCAGTGCTTCGTCATTTGTTGTTAGTTCGGTTAAGCTTTGTTTTACATTACCTATTTTAAATAAGTCTTCGTCTAACATTCTTCCTTCGTCACAGGTGTAAACCTGTCCATCATAATTATAGAGTACCTGTCCAAGTACTGCGCCGCAAGGACTTCTTAAATCTGCGTACCCAGGATCTTTTGTTTCAAATAATTTTTGTAATATGATTAGTGCTTTTCTTTCTATTATTAATTTACCCGTAAGATTGAGTTTTATTATGTAATCAAGACTTTTTTTCCAAAATTGGATGAATTCTTCAACAGAGTAATAAATTTCGACATTTTTTCTTGCATCACCTAACTTTTTTAATGATCTTAAAGGAATTTCTTTCATTCCCTGTTTTATATATTCATCAATGATTTCTTTTCCTTTATCCAGGGATTGTTTTGTTAGTGTTAAACAAGCGTTTACGTTTCTTTTTTGATTGTTTTTTTTGTATTCTTCATTTATTTTAGTGATCCATTCAATAACTTTTTCGTATCCTCCACGATTTTTATTATGTAATTCTTTTGGACCATCTAACGAAGTGCATATATCAAAATTGTTTTCTATTAGAAAATTTAATTTATCTTTGTTCATTAGTTCTAAATTTGTTACAATTCTGAACAATACCTCTTTTCCCTTGGATAGTTCTTTTGCTTTTTCAACAACTAATTTTAAAACTTCGAAGTTAACTAATGGTTCTCCTCCCTGGAATTCAATACAAAGTTTTTGATTATTACTTTCGAATATTCTTTTAACCACGTCTTCTGCAATTTCTTTGGTCATATCGTACTGTTTTTCTTTCAGGTCTTTTGAACTAGCATGGCAATAAACACAATGTTCATTACATCTTAAAGTTAGAATTAGTATGTGTAGTCCCGGTCCCTGAAATAAGAATCCCTTTTTTTCCCTTAAATCTTCTACTATTTGTTCTTTATTCTTTTCTGTTATGATTAGTCCTTTTTTTTCTAATCGCCCATACAACTCGCTTGTTTCACTTAAATTATTTAACTGTGAATATTCTTCTTTTGTGATGAATTCCCAATTACCTGAATCATTTGTTAACAAGTATTCATTTCCTTTTTTTTTAAATCTGAAATTTTTCATTTTGTTAAGCTGAAAACATAGTTGCAGAACTCATACGGGATGATTTCATCAGAAACCTTCAAATTTATCATCATCATGTTGTTTTTAACAGTACCTGTTAATACCTCTTTAAAATCATCCAGTGCTTTTTTTAGTGTGTTTTCTGAATAAAACTCTTTATTGAATTTTATTCTGTATCCTTTTCTTGTTTTACTGATCATCTTCCCAGGGGATTTTTACCTCTTCGTCTTCTTCTAATAGTTGTTTTTGTACACTTTGAGGGTTATTTGTTAACAGTGCTCTGCTTAAAAGTATTTTTTTAACCTCTTTGTTTCTTTCGGAGATTTCTTTGTAACTAGCATAGTTTATCAGTTCATTGTTGAACTCTTGTCCGATTATATTCAAATCTTCGTCACATTTGGGTTTTAAATTTACTATTACGTTTTTTTTAGGATTTCCATCTAATAACACATATGCCCTATCTAAGAAAACATAGAGTGCGGAATAAATGGTTTCTAGAGGATAAATTGAGGTATTTACCTTAATTTTTACAATTCCGTTTTTTATTTTGATATTTTGCATTTTTTGTTTGTGGTCTATAACTTTTAAAAGTTTTCACACCGAAATATATAAATAGTAATTGTTTTATTAATTTAATCATGCTTAAGATTATAATTGAGAAAAAGGCCAAATATACCCTTTGTGCTTTATTTGTTATTTTAGTTAGTTTTATCGCTCTTAATTCGCTCTCTTCTTCCTCTCTTACTCCCCCTTTTTATAATTCTTTAAGTCAAGTTACTAAATCGAGTTTTGATTTCATGAGTGTTGACGCGGATAATAATGGGATTATTGATGAATCTGAAAAAGCATTTAAGGTTCAAATGGCAAATATTGATAACGTGCCAGGTCTTTGTTTAGAAAACCAATTATTAACTGGTTTTGATAGTTCAGGTAATCCAATTTGTACTTATGTTGATTTTGAGTGTGAATATGTTGCTGCTACCACAAGAAATAAGTGTTGGATTGAAATGAAAAGATAAATGTTAAAATGAAAATAATAATTACGGGAAAAATTGCATTTTGGTTTATGTTAGTTTTTGTAGTTTTAATTGGAAGCTTTTTAATTTCTGCTGAAGGCCCTGTTAAACAAAGATTGGCTAATTTTGTTGATTCTAATCTAGATTCGGTAGATGCTGATTCTAATGGTCGAATTGACTTTTCGGATACCTCTTCAGATTTATCATTTTATTACATTCAAGGGTTAGGTTCTTGTTACACAGGGGTTTTAAGAGGGTTTGATGAGTCTAACAATAATCTCCAGTCTTGCAGTACTTATGCTAATTTATGGAATCAGATCAAATACAAATGTGAAGTAATTACTCGAAGTTTTGGAACAAATTCGAATGGTGATATTTCTTGTCCGTCTGACAAAGTTATGTTGTATGCTACTGCTAGTGGTCGTACTGGAACAATTGTATGTTGTTAACTTAATAAAATTTAATAACTACTAATTTATTATTTATTCTTATGTTAAATTATCTTCTTTTACCAGTAATATTTTTGTTGGGAGTTTTAACTAGTTTTGAAGATTTAAAATTTGGTAAAATTCGGAATAAATGGACCTTTTCTGCAATTATTTATGCATTATTTGTTTATTATGTTTTTTTCTTTAATGGCTTTTTAAATAATACTTTTGTTTCTGTTGAACTAATTACAATAATTGTCAATATTGTTATTTCGATTTTAGTTGGGTACTTTTTATGGCATTTTAATTTTTGGAGTGCTGGAGATGGCAAATTGTTTATTGCATTTGCTTTTTTAGTTCCTTTATCGTTTTATTCTGTGGGTGGATTTGAATTTTTTCCTGCATTTACCTTATTGTTTAACACGTTTATCCCGCTAGGGGTTGTTTTATTTATTAAAAGTTTAACCAAAACTAATCTAAAGAAAAGTTTGCCGTTAATTAAAAAAGAATTTTCTTTTTTGAGTGTAATCTCGATTTTGGTTTCTGTTATAGGTGTTTATTGGTTTGTTTCTTTTGTTTTCTTTTTTATTAGTCATGAGCTTTTACGTTATGCTTTAGTTTTAATCATTATATTTATTTTGAAGAATTACTTAGAAAAGAGTTATTTTTATATTGCCCTAATTTTTGTTGTTATTCGTGCTATTTTTTCTAACATTTTTTCCCTGAGTTTTTTAATTCAAACCCTAATTTTGTTTGTTTTGTTTCAAGTTACTAGAATCATGTTAATTACCATAACTAATAATGATTTTATTACAAAAATTAAAGTTAGTAAGTTAAAAACAGGCATGATTCTTGCCACAAATGTTATTTGGAAAGAGGATAAGTGTAGTCTGGGTAATATTGGTAAGAAACTTGTTTCTCCTAATGCAGAAGGGTTAAATGATGAAGAAGTTAACAAGATCCAATCTGCTAAAAGAGATTTTGATCAGGTAGAAATTGTTGGAACCACTCATTTTGCATTTTATTTGTTTGTTGGGGTGTTGTTAACCCTGATTTTTGGGGGTAATTTTGTTATTAGAATAATTTCCTTTTTTCTAGGATCTGTTTAAATGATTTTAAGGTAGTTTTATCTTGTAATTCTTCAGGGGTGTGTGCGAAGCTTGCTATTAGTGTTTTAACACCGTATTTTTTGCATAATCGATAGTTTTGTTGCATTCTCCCTAAGAGTCTAGCTTTATTTTTTGCTTTCATGAAATCACTAAAAGAAAAACCAATAGTAATTCCTTTTACTTGTGCGATCTTTGCTAATACCTGGTTCATTCCTGAATTTCTATGAAATATAAAGTCTGCTCTTTTGCTAAGTTCTAATCCATAAATTAGATCAACACCTTTTTCAAATACTGCTCGATCATTTTGTTTTGATAAATAAACTGAATATGGTGCTACTTTTTTATCTGATAAAAATCCGTATTTGTGTGTACTTTTAAACTTTTTTTTGAATGGGTAGATGAATCTAGTTTCTTTTCCTAATTCTTTGGTTCTTTTTAGGAATTCTTTTTCGTTATTTTTTGGGAATGCTATGTCCATTTTAAAATTCGTGCCTCTGTCTGAAATAGTGTCTTAACCAAAATATCATGAGTACAAGTAATACAGGGGTTATTAGAAACAGTATAAAACTGTTTAGTATTGCATACACAAATAAGTACAAGTAAACTAAAACTGCGATTACAACGTAAACGAATACGAATTCATGAACTTTAAGTCCTTTTTTTGTTGTTATTGCTAGTGCTTTTTTAACGCTTTTATGTTTTATAAAATGAAGTTTGAATAAAAAATTAAAGTGTGTGGCGATTATTCCTAAGATAACAGCCAATACTAATCCTTTAAAGCCCATTTTTATTGCAAAAAATACCTGTAAGGTTAGTAAAATAAAAAACATTAACAGGTTAGTGAAATAATATTTAGCAAAACCTGATCGATGAAAACTTTCGTTTAGCAAATTGTTCCAAACTAAAAATTTGAATAATGAATAAATTCCTATAATAATAAAAAAAAACAGGATTATGCCAATTATAAATGAAGTATAAACTCTGGTGCCCTCATTTATGAATTCCATCAACCCAATAATGGGGTCTTGTGCAAATGCCAAGTTGAGTATTACTTTTAAGAATACATATCCTGCGATAACAAAAATTACTAATAAGATTATGTCATATATTAAGCCCAAAAGATGGTGTTTTTTGAACTTAAATGCGTTGATAAAATGTCTTAGTTCTTCTTTTAAGTAGTTCATTTTACATTCCTGCCTGTATCCCTGTACATTGTGTTCCTTCCCCTGCAGTCCATACACATAATTTGTCGTATTGGTCTGGGAGAGTTATTTCATAATCTGTTATTATTTCGCTTTGGTCTTTTATTAATGTCCCACCTGCATCTCCAATTACATTGTAAGTTGAACTTCCATCAAGGGTAGTCAAGTATACATTGTATACCATTCTCGCCCTACAGGCATGTATGGTATAGTCTAGCACGTATCTGAATTCTGACCCAGTTCCATATATGTTGGCATTTAATTCTATTGTATTATCATCAAGCAAATAACATACTGGAACCTGTCTATTTTCATCATCTATTGTTTGATCATAACATGAAGGGTAACAGCTTAGGTCTAAAAAACAGCCATGATCTGGTGGAAGTGTGAATCCTGCTATGGTACATCCATTATCGCATCTACCATCAAAATCGTTATCTATTCCATCTTGACATTCTGTTGTTCCATCGTTCTCTCTATCATCGCTTGGTGAACTACATCCTGGATCTGGCGGCATTAATGTCCCTCCAATTGTACAGCCAGCATAATCACACACTTTATCCCCATCATTATCTGCTCCATCCTGACACTGTGTTGTTGCGCCTGCTTCATTATTATGAGTTGGTTTGTAGGGTTTGCTTAATTTTCCTTCTTCGTGACATCCTGGATCATCTTCATCTACTAATCCATCTCTATCATTGTCGTCTGTATCTTGACACTCACTTGTTCCGTCCCCCTCATCATTGTCATTTGGTTCTGAACAGCCAGGATCATCCATGTCAGTTAGTCCATCTCCTGGATTTTCATTATCTATTCCATCACTACATTGAGGTATTTCAAAAGGAATACATCTCGGAACATCTGCTACTGTTTCGTCGGATACAAATATACAGAATTCTGCACAGTTTAATTGACTTTCGTATTCCTCGGTTGAGGTTACTTTATATGCCACATCCAAAGTTGTAGAGAATAATTCTTCTTCTTGTGTTCCTGGCACTCCCTCTATTACACAATTTTTTAGACGTATATCGACAAAAATGTCTTCATTACAAGAAAATACTTCATAATTTAATTGATATTTGTACCCTGTTTCTTCTTTGGTTTTTAATCCATTATCTATTTGTATGTCTGTTGTGAATGAATCAATACATTGTATTGGCCTAAACATAATTCCTTGGTCTTGACCTTCACTACATAATAACATTGGTTCGTAAAAACCGGCATCATCTATTGGACAATGTCTTTTTCCGTCAGGTCCTTCGATACATCCCTCTTCATCAGGTTCTGGCCCGCCAGTATAACCTGCCACATTTTCATCATCTACCCAAGATGGTGCTGCTACTGTTGGACTAAATCTTTCTTCTTCATCATCAAACCATAAGAATGCTCCGGTTAATGCGGTCAGTCCTGAACTACCGGTTGTTATTGTTACATCACCAACTTCTTCTCCATCAGGTTTTATAGTTGCTATAATCTTTTCTTCACTAAAATTAGTTCCTTCTAACGTTCCGTTTACTTGTATGGCTTGTATATAACTTTCTCCACCATGACTGTAGTAAAAGTCTAGTTCTATTGTATTTTGATTGATTCTTATTTCGTTTAAACAATACTCATCTATTGTTTCTGCAGGGTTTGTATCTCCCTCTCCAGTATCTTCATCCAAGCCACATTTATCAAGAGTTATTGTTTGGGGGTTTTCTGTTATGAACATTTGATAGTTTATTGTTTCTGAAGTGTAATTTATTCCCCCTATGCTGTCTATTGCTGCAATCTGTAAACTTAGTCTTTGTGATGGTGAAGTTGCATCATCAGGCACCCCAAATACAGTTACATCTGAAACGGGTGTTGTTGCTTTTCTTCCATTTTTGTCATATGCTGCTGCCCAAATTTCATGTTCTCCAGGGGTTAGATTAAATGTTGCTATTTTTGTTTCGTTTACTGTTAAATTTCCAATCATTACTGGGTTCCATCCATCAAAAATTAGTGCAGTTATGTTTTCTTGAGTATCATGAGTTACGTTTAGCTCCATTGTAAACGTTTTTAACGAGATCATTTCAGGTTCAAGATTTGATTGTAACGTAAAATTATTTACACTTACGTTTAATATTCTTTGTTCTCCAATGACATTCATATCCAGATCTTGAACCATTACGTATAACTTATGTAATCCATCTTGTAAGTTCACAGTTCTTGTTACAGTAGTATTAGCAACCATATAGCCCCAGGCTAATTGGTTATTATCACTTCCAAGATAAACACTATATCTTAACATTCCACTTTGATTATCAGTTACCCTAAATGATAAATCCAGAGTAGGTTCATTTGTGCTTACATTTTCTAGGGGATCAAGTATTTCTATTATGGGATTTTGAAAGCTTGTTATAAAGTCTTCAAGGTCTTGTATTGGTGAGTGTACATAGTCGCAGAAGTTTTTAGTAAAGTTCGCATTTGTTATTGTCATTCCTGCCTTTGGTATGATTGCGTTACTGGCTACAACCATTTTTCCTTCTTGTCTACAAAAAGGTTCATCAAAATCAAATAAAATTATTAAGTCGTTTTCTCCCAACCCTATTGCACAATCCGAAGCAATATTTATAGTGTTTTCTCGGGTATTTTCCAAGTGATACAATTCATAATTTTCTTGCACTTCATATAAATCATTTAATAATTGATGCCACAGGCCTATTCCTCTTTGTTGTGTATCTAAATAATCTAAATTTGATTTTCTCGCAAACAGTATATTAGTTCTATTCGCCGTTAAATCCCAGGTTGGCATTGAGGGTGCACAGTCATTGGGGGTTAAAAACAATAATTCTTCCAATCCTTTTTCTTTCCCATCTAGAATAGGTTGTATTTTAACAGGAGTTATTTGCCACACAGAAGGATGATCTCTTGAATCCCACTCAACCCTATATTCTTCATCATTTACAAACAAGTCAGGTAAAATTCCGTCATCTGCTAACTCCAAAACTACCTGGTAAGTTGTAGAACTTATATTGACTTTTACACTTGCTTCTTTACTTAATGTTGTTACTGCGATTTCAAATTTTGTTCCCACATTTCCAGCATACGGATTCATAACTGAACCCAAAACTCCGTCTTTATTTGTAAACATATACCCTGTCTGATCTGCGGGAAAAGGGGGCGCTACAAGACATTCTTTATATTCTGAACATTCCCTTCCCCTTACAAAAACATTATCTTCTCTTTCACATGAACTTCGCAAATAGTTTGTATAACAATAGCCTTCCCCATCTATACAACATCCCAAATTGCATTCTTCTAAATTAAAACAACTTTCTCCAAGACTAAACAAATTTGCTGGACAATCTGCAGAATCTGTTTCTGTACAAGTTAGTTCACAACATCCTTGTCCAAAGTTCACTGCATATCCTGTAATTTTAGTCTCTCCTTTATTCAAAGTTATTGATGCTGACACTAACAAAAGAGTTACAATTGTCAGACTAATTAATAATTTGTTTTTCATTTTTCGTTTTTATTTATATGATGCAGTGCAAGTATGACTACATGAATAACAGGTTGTACTTCCTTCATCACACTCTTCTGCAACTGATGAGAGCGTCACTTGCTCTCCAGCTAAAACAGTAAATTCTTTCGTACCCCCTTTGGGTATTCTTCCCGAACCAAAACTCTCAGCAGTTATAGTTCCATAACCATTATCTAATTTACTACTTCCCGCACAAGTTACCAATACTTTTTGATCACAAGTAGGCAAAAAACTAACACTTGTATGTCCGGAGTCATATGCATCTGCACCCAAATAATCCAACGCAACTGGACCGAGCCCAGTTATGGCAAGAGATGCCGATGCAACCACAACAACAGTTATCGCAGTTGCAATTGCGGCGCTAGCAGCAACACTGGCCGCAGTTGCTGCAGCAGTTCCTCCTGCGGCTAAAGTACTCATAAAAGCAGCTTCAACAAATGCTGCAGATACTGTTGCGGCTGTTGCTCCACCAGGAATTAGTGCTGCAAACATTGCTTTTATTGCAACAACAACAAGACCTATTGTAGTTGTGATTGCAGCAACAATCAAAATTATAACAACTAGAATAATTAAAATAGGTAATAAAGATTTAAGAATTGCACTAATTGCACACATTGTTGATTTGGCAGGTTTATTTTTTGATGTCACGGATACTGATTTACACGCTTGTTTATTACAATCCAGAGGAGTATATTCTGAAAACCCAGGTATATCGGTATAAACCAGACTCAAATTATAGTTTGCTTTAGTTTGTAATGGCATCCAAGTATAATCTGAATTAGGTCCTTTATACAAAATTCCCATAGGTCCCGTATTTGGTATTTTTTCATCATCCCAGCCTATAGCAAGTCTTTGCGGAAAAATGGAACCATTATGTGTTTCAAACTCTGTTCCATCAGGTCCAAAATGATATATGGGATAGGTTAAAGTCCAAGTTATTTCTTCCTGCGTTTTTGCTCCAGGTTTGACCCCTCCTTTAATCGTATATGTTACATGAGAAGTTACAATTCTTGATGCGTTTGTAAAATATTCTTGCCACACATAAAGTTGATTTTGATTTATTCTTACACCTTTATTTAAAAACAATTGTGCGAGATTATCTGGACTTTTTAATATATACGGCATCATGAAATTTAAACTTTCATCACTAATATCTACCGTTCTTTTAAGCTTACTTTTTTCTAAATTGGTCGCAAATTTAAATTTGTAAATTGTTTCCAATTCAGGATTTTCATTATCGAATATTGTAAAAATCAGATTGTGCTCGTCATTTGCCTCGTAAGCAATATAAAAATCTCTTTGACTTACAAGTTTTAATGCATACCTATAATCAAAAAATTGTATAAAATGAGCGTTTATTGTTTCTCTTGCTCGTTCATATATTCTTCTATAACGAACGTTTAAGGTGTGTTCAAACCGATCTATTCTTTTTGACTTTTCTCCCTGCGTGATATTTATTGGATAATCCAAAGTTATAATTACATCTTCTGCCCCATATTGTATTGTTGACTTTGGTTTTCCAACATCTATTTTATTTTCTATAAACCCAGTATAATCTACACAACTCTCAAATTCATCATCAAACCAAATTTGAAATTCGTCAATGGATGAGTTTAATACGGGCATAACATTAGCATAATTATATATCCAATAAGACGTTTCATTAACTTCTAAAAGTTTTGGGATTTCAATATAATTTCCATTCTGACCAAGCAAATTTAGTCCGTCCATACCCACTTTTTTAATGCAATTATCAATCATGAACTCTACATCTTGTGTTTGTAATGATGAACTGGTGTCTATTTCATCTCCAGTAGAAGATAAAACAAAGTATAACAATAATCCGATACTGATAACTAATAAAAGTCCAATTATAATGAATATGGTTACTTGTCCCTTATTTTTCATTATTTAACTCCTTAATAATTTTAACTAGTCTATGATCTGAATTTATTGTATAAAGATTGGTTGGTCCTATTTTTCTAATTTGTAAAATTTTAGCGTTTACCATCAATCTTAACCATTTTACTGCAGTTGCTTTTGCTAACCCTACCTTTTTTGTTAACTGTATTTGAGAATATTCCCCCGAAGTCTCTAAAAAAAACAGGACTAAGTCCACCACTTTTCCACTCTTTACGAGTTCAATTAATTGAACCATTTGATCTTTGTTAAAGTAACATTTATTTTACCAAAATAAACCTCTTAGTTGATCTCGTTACTCCTTTAATTTCATTTAATTGAAACACCACTATTTAAATGTTACCAAAAATATGCAGAAGCGGAAAGAATTATCAACGCAAACAATATTCTCCCCCAAGTTGTATTAACTAAAAAAGACAATCTAAAAAAATAAAAGATTGGCTGAATAGTAAAACGATTAAAGCTTGGGTGTTCTGTAACTAACGATAACCCATCATATTTTGTCCAATTAAAAACCTTGATTTTTCTTTCTTTAACAACATTATCAAACAGTTCAGTTCCGGGAAAAGGAGTGAGTATTGAAAAGAAAGACAAATGAAGATTTGCTTTTAAAGTAAAAACAAATAATTTCCATAAAGATTTGAAAGTATCTTCTTCAAATCCCACAATAAACGTTCCCGTTATTTTTATTTTGTGTTTTTTTATTCGTTTTATTAATTTTAAATAATCCTGGTACAAATTTAACTTACCCGGATTGCTTTTAATTACATTTTCGTTAACTGTTTCAAAACCAATCCCCAATCTATTGCACCCACTCTTCTTTGCCAGTTTCAAAAGTTTATCATCTTTTGCAATGTCTATTGATGCTAAACCAGACCAAGTAATTTTCAAAGGGATTAATGCTTCGAACAATTTTTTACAATAAACAGGATCTGTAAACAAATTATTATCAGTAAAGAATATTGAAGTTCGCCAAAAAGGTTTTACTGAGTCTATTTGTTGAACAATTTTTTCGATGGGGACTTTTCTCAGACCCCCTTTATATAGCTTGTGAATCGTACAAAATTTACACTGAAATTTACATCCTCTTGTTGCTTGTATCGCATTTATTTTTTTTGTGTCCTTAAGTTTTAAAAAACCGTTTTGATAATATTCCCAAAAGTTTTCTTTTGGTTCTCCATAGTAAACAGATTTTAAGTTATCATTTTGATAGTCTTTTAATATTTGTTTCCACACCCCCTCTACCTCGCCAACAACTACAGAATCGCAATGTTTTAATGCTTCTTTTATCCGAAAAGTTACATGGGGTCCGCCCATAATAACTTTTGCTCCAACCTTTCTAAATTTGTCTGCGTGTTTATATGCTCGATAAATATTAGAAGTAAATGATGTTATTCCTACAAGTCCTTTTTCATATTTTACTTTGAATGGTTGATTGTAAACCTTAACATCCCACTTTGGACTCATTGCTTCTAATACTGAAAAAATAGGTGGATTTGCAAACTTAAGGGTCTTGCCAATTAACCCAAGAATATGGCCTCTAAAAGCAGGATTTACCAGTATTAATTTCTTCATGATATCACTTATTTTTAAAACTTTAAAAACATTCTTACAACAGAATATACACAACATTTAAATACCAAAAGTGTTATAGAATAATCATGAAAATGACTCACTCAAAACCGATTAAGTGTAAGCTGTTTGGTAGAGTGAGCTATCTGGTTTGTTAAAGCTCATTGGCTTTGATGAACAGATAACTAATTCTGGATGAAGTTAAAGCCCTTGAAAAAAAATAAAAGGTGAAAACGAAAATGAAATACACAACAACATTGTGTGTTCAGAATGGAACCGAACCTGGTGAGGTGAAATGATGAAATGCACACTTTGTGACGAAGCCGTCACTAACCCAATCTGCGTAGAATGTCTTAGCAGAGAAATGGAAGCGTGGTTCAACGAAACAAAACCAAGTTTGGTAAGTGAGATGAAGGACATCGCGAATCTTTATCTAGGTATGGAACCTCTGCATAGTTGTGTTATCTGTGGAGAAGAGATGACCGTGTGTCGGCATTGCTTTACTAAAGAAGTCTTTGAAGGCCTGATTAAGGGCAATAAGAACATGGAAGAGGACTTTATCAGACAGTTTAATTATGAGTTAACTGGCTATTAACTTATTTTTTTCTTTTTAATTATTAAAAAAAATACTAATGCAATCAGTACTAACACTATTATAATTCCAATTAATGTAGAAACAGAAATAATATTATTTGTAAAAAATCCTTTACTTAATCGTTGACAGGTTGGTTGTCCTACAGTACCCCTTCGTAAATAGGGTCTCGTTCCTTCACAACAATCTTCAAATTGTTTGAAAACTGTTTCACCCTCTTTCACACAAGGTAATGGTTTTCTAAATTCTTGTCCGCATTCTCCCCTGAAAAATGCATATGAGTCGCAAGTTATTTGAGAATTTAAAACACAAAAAGCTTTTGCATCTGATCGATTTATTTTACTTTTATCTAATCGTATTCCGTCTTGTTCTATATATCTTCCATTATGTTCAAAAGGAATTATTAAAGTCATATTTTGGTATGTGATTTCCCAGGTTCTTTCAATTTCAACATACCCAATTTTCTCTCCCTCATATGTTGCATCGTATTTAACAAGGAAATCATATCCTTGGCGTTCACAAAACGGCCTAGATGGTTCCATTGCAGCCAGAGTAGAAGGAATAATAAGCAGGATTAAACCCAAAATTAATAATTGGTATTTCATTAAAAAATTAATTATGTATTAACTATTTAATGTTTTTCTTTATATGCACTTATTGCTTTCTTAAGCGCATCTAATCCCAATAAAGAACAATGTATTTTTTCTGGAGGTAGATCTTCTAATTTTGATACCACATCTGCTTTAGTTATTTGTTCTGCATCACCTATTGTTTTTCCAATAGCTAATTCGCAAACCACATCAGATGTACTAATTGCTGCAACGCATCCAAAAGTTTTTACTTTTGCATCTACAATAATGTTGTTTTCAACCTTGATTGCAACTTCCATAACATCACCACAAACTGGATTACCCACTTTGCCTTTTCCATTTGCTTCTTTTAATTCACCCATATGTTTTGGGGATTTGAAACGTTCTATTACTTTATTAGTATAATTCATTTTTTTCTCAAAGGACTTATCTTCCTTAACCTCTCAACAATTTTTTTCAAAACATCAACGGTTTTGTCAACTTCTTCTTTTGTATTAAATTTTGAAAATGTGAATCTTATGCTTCCGTGTGCTTGTTCTGCTCCCATTCCTAGTGCCATTAGTACATGTGATGGTTTTAAACTTCTTGAACTACATGCCGAACCTGTTGATACCGCTATTCCTTCTAAGTCTAAACTCATTAACAATGATTCGCCCTCAACATATTTAAAAGAAAAGTTTGCATTATTACATAATCTGTTTGAACGTGAACCGTTAAGCTTAACCTCCTCCATCTCACTCTCAACTTTTTTAATAAAATAATCTCTTAATTCTTTTACTTTATCTAATTCAAGATCCAATTCAACCGCTTTTCCTAGTCCAATAATGCCGGGTACGTTTTCTGTTCCTGCTCGTTTCTTATTTTCTTGTGCTCCGCCAAAAATCAAGGGTTTTATTTTAATATTCTTGTTAACATATAATGCTCCAACTCCTTTTGGTCCATGTATTTTATGTGCTGATAAAGAAAGCATGCTTAAATTCGCTTTAACAACATCAATTTTTTCTTTTTTAAAACTTTGTACACAATCTGAATGTAACATTACCTTTTTCTCAGAACAAACTTCCCCAATTTTAATCAGGTCTTGTAATGTTCCAATCTCATTATTTCCATGTATTACTGAAACAAGTTTAGTATTCTGTTTAAAACTTTTTTTCAGCTCTTCTAAATCAATAACTCCCTCGGCATCAACATTTAACTGACTGACCTCAATCCCTTTTTTTTCTAATTCTTTTAGAGTAACCTCAATTGAGTGATGTTCAATTTTAGTGGTTATGAGATGGTCTCCTGATTCCAACACATTCAAAGCTAAATTATTTGCTTCTGATCCACCAGATGTAAAAATTATTTCATCCGCAGTTGCATTAATTTCTTTTGCTATTTTTTCTCTTACTTCCTCAATTAATTCTTTTGCTTTTCTTCCTAGTGAATGTAGTGAACTAGGATTACCGTAATCATTAAGCATTACTTCGTCCATTTCTTTAACAACCTCTGTTGCTACCTGGGTTGTTGCGCCATTATCTAAATATATCATCCTTTACATACCTCACAATCTTCTGGTCGCACCGAATTTTGTGCGTAAATTTTGCAAATTTCTTTATTTGATTTCAGTTTAATTAACAAATCCTGTATTGCTCGTAAATAGTGTACTCCGTTTAAAATTTGAGCACAACACTCTTCTACAGTTCCCTTACTTAAAACAAACTTTTTCCCTCTTTTTCCAGATACATACTGAGAAACTGCAGATTTTGTTAATTTCAATTTTAGGGCTACTTCTTGTTGAGTTTGTCCTTTTTTTATCATTATTTTAGCAATTTCTCTACGTATTGCGGGAATAAGATAATATGTCTCTATTTCTTGTGAAAACATAAGTAAAGTTAACAGTGTTAACTATATAAAGTTTATCCTTAATCTCCACAGGAAATGGAGGGGTCAACAGAATCAAAAAAAGCATGAAAAAGCCCAAATCAGGCAATACAGGCCCCCTAAGCCAAGAACTCTACAGGAAATGTAGGAGGCACTATGTTTACAGTAAATAAACCTTTAAAAAGGAAGTATTTATAAATGCTTATAAACTACTATTTAAATAACTCCTTTAAAAGGGGAATAAACTATTACGAGGGTAAAAATGGCTAAAAAACAAAATGAAGGCAAAAAAGAACTTTCTATTGTAAATATAGTAGTTTCAACCGCTTTAGAACATGATATTCCACTTGAAAGAATGGCTGCCACACTATCCAATACTGAATACAATCCTGAACAATTTCCAGGTTTAGTTATTAGAATCAAAGATCCAAAAACATCTGCTTTAATATTTTCTAGCGGTAAAGTTGTTTGTACTGGTGCTAGAACACTTGATAAAGTTGATGAATCAATCAAAAAAATCATTAAAAGTCTTGAAAAAATTAATATTAAGATTAAAATTGCTCCAAAGATTACAATTCAGAATATTGTTGCTTCAGGCAGCGTAGGCATGGATTTGAACCTTAATGTTTTAGCTATGAAGTTAGATAATACAGAATATGAACCTGAACAATTTCCAGGTTTAGTTTATAAGCTTCCTGCTGCTAAAGCTACTTTCTTATTATTTAGTAATGGTAAGATTGTTTGTACAGGTACAAAATCTGAGGATGAAGTTAATATTGCTTTAGACATGCTTGTTGAACAACTTAAAAAAGTAATGTGACTTTTTTAAATTCATATTAAGAATCAGTTGATTCATTCAAAAACTAAGGTTTTTGGATTTTAGTATGTTTCATATTTATTTCGGGGGGAATTATTATGGATGCTTCAGAACAAATCCAACGTATGGGTGAGTTTCTAGATAAAAAAAAAGCAGAAATTGCTGAACTTATTAGGAAAAAAGAACTTCATTTAAATATTAGTTTCTCTGAAATTTCTAGATTTGATCCTGAACTTGCTGAAGAATTATTAGATAATCCTGAAGATATTTTACAAGCCGGTAATTTAGCTATTAAAAACATAAATAGTGCTATTAAAAACTTTTATTTACGTTTCAAAGACCTACCTAAGTCTGCTCAAGTTAAAGTTAGAGAGATTCGTAGTTCTCATATTGGAAAATTTGTTTCTATTGATGGAGTGGTGAGACAAAAGTCTGATGTTCGTCCTCAAGTAACTATTGCTAAATTTGAATGTCCTGCATGTGGTAATGTTATTTCAGTTCCTCAATTAGATACTAAATTTCATGAACCCACAAGATGTGGTTGTGGTAGGAAAGGCAAGTTTAAAATATTAGAAAAAGAGCTCGTTGATGCCCAAGGAATTGTTTTAGAGGAAAATCCTGAAAAGTTAGAAGGGGGAGAACAACCTAAACGTATAAATCTATTTCTTAAGGCAGATCTAGTTAGTCCTTTGAGTGAAAAAAGAACCAATCCTGGAATGAATATTTTGGTTACTGGTCAAATTAAAGAGGTTCCAATAATTTCGCGTACAGGCGCGCCCTCTACTAGGTTTGATTTAATGGTGGATATTAATCATGTTGAACCTAAGGAAGAATCATTTCATGAACTCTCGATTTCTAAAAAACAAGAGGATGCAATTCTAGAATTAAGTAAAGATCCTCATTTACTAAAAAAAATGATTGCTGCTGTGGCCCCATCCATTTATGGTCATGATCTTGTTAAAGAAGCATTGTTGATTCAATTGTTTAGTGGAGTTAATAAAAAAAGAAGTGATGGCGTTATTACTAGAGGGGACATTCATATTTTATTAATTGGGGATCCAGGATGTGGTAAGTCTCAACTTCTTAAACGTGCCAACATAGTTGCTCCTAAAAGCAGATATGTTTCTGGTAAAGGTGCTTCTGGGGCAGGTCTTACTGCAAGTGTTGTTAAAGATGAATTTCTTCAGGGTTGGAGTTTAGAAGCAGGTGCCCTAGTTCTTGCTAGTGATGGATTATGTTGTATTGATGAGTTGGATAAAATGACTACTGAAGACCGATCTGCAATGCATGAAGCCCTAGAACAGCAAACAGTATCTATTTCGAAAGCAAACATTCAAGCTACACTTACCTGTAAAACTACTGTTTTAGCTGCTGCTAATCCTAAGCTTGGTAGGTTTGATCCTTACTCACCAATTGTTACTCAAATTGATCTTCCACCTCCTTTAATTTCTAGATTTGATCTTATTTTTCCATTAAGGGATCTACCTGATTCTGATAAAGATACTCGACTTGCTTCACACATTCTTTCACTTCACCAAAATCCTAATATTGAAGAACCTGAAATCAATACAGAACTTTTAAGGCAGTATGTTGCTTATTCTAAACGAATTAATCCAGTTCTTACTGATGGTGCAATGGATGAATTAAAAAGATATTATGTTAATATCAGAAACAAAACATCTGACGAGTCAGGTTCTAAATCAGTGCCTATCACTGCAAGACAACTTGAAGCATTAGTTAGGCTTTCAGAAGGCATGTCTAGGATGAAGCTTTCTAATAAGGTTACTCGAAAAGAAGCTAAAATGGCAATTGAACTACTTCATAATTGTCTTTCACAAGTTGGGGTCGATCCTGAAACAGGCAAGATTGATACTGATATTATAACTACGGGAATTTCTACTTCACAACGTGGAAAAATTATTCAAATTAAAGAAATTGTTGCTGATTTAGAAAACAGATTGGGCAAACCGATTTCCCTTGAAAATGTGGTAAAAGAAGCTGGTGAGAAAGACATTAGCAGATCTGCCTGTGAGGAAGCCATTGAAAAATTAAGGCGTTCAGGAGACATCTTTGAACCCAAGCCCGGATTTATCCAGAGATTATAAAAAAAATGAAATTTGAATACATAAAATTTCGACCAAAAAACAGGAGGTTTTTTGAGTATGAAAGCTAAAAGAGAAATTGCATTTAAAGTTTGGATTAAAGAAATTTTGAATGGAGAATATGTTGTTAAAGAAGGTTGGGAACCCAACTTTATTGAAATTAATAACAAAAAGTTTTCTAGAGTTAATGTTTTAGGTATTGTTATTGATTCTTCTGAAAACTTGATTAAACTTGATGATGGTACTGGGGAAATTGTTTTGAGAAGTTTTAATGAATTAAAATTAGATTTTAGTGTGGGTGATGTTCTTTTAGTTATTGGTAGGCCAAGAGAGTATAATGAAGAACGGTACGTCATGCCTGAAATTGTTAAAAAGATTGAAGACAAAAATTGGATTAATGTTAGAAAATTAGAACTTCAACAACCAATTACTGTTGAAAAGCCAGTTGTTAAACCAATTAAAGAAACTGCAGTTAAAGAGCAACCCCCAATTATTGATTTAATTAAAGAATTAGATAAAGGTGAGGGAGTTTCTACTGAAAGTCTTGTTGATAATTTGGGCAAAGATTCAGAAAAAATAATCAAAAAACTTCTTGAAGCAGGAGAAATTTTTGAAATATCTCCAGGAATTCTTAAAATTTTAGCCTAAAAAAATATTGGTGTGACGTACACTTCTAAAAATGCAGCAATTACTAATATTACTAATGAAATTAGAATTAACCAAGATGCATCTTTCATTACTTTTTTAAATTCTTCATTATTTTCTTTATGATTTATTACTGCTACAGAAATTAGTCCACCAGCCAACCCACCGATAAAATATGCTGCAATTTCTGGAATTCCATGAAGTAAGTATCTTAACAACCCAACAGATATTGCAGTAAAATATCCTGCAAAGCCTACCGCGCCAGCCTTAGCTAAAAATGCACTTAAACTATTTTTTATTGCTATCCCTGTTGCTGCTCCCACTACAGATGCATTCCAGGTTAAAATAAATATTGCTCCCATCCCATAAAAGAATGAGAAAAATAGTGAGAAGAGAAGTACTTTTATGTTATTTGATAATATTTTTAATAATGAGAACGGAACTGTGATCATTCCTTGAACATTGCTATTTATTGACTTTATTGTACTTATTTGCATTGAAAATACTTGTTGTGCTAATTCACCAGGAAGAAATACATACCATAAAGCAAAACTTACTAAAAAGCCTAAGAATAAAAATAAAAATAGTGATAATGCTTTTCCGTGTTGTCTTAACAATTTTCTTTCACTTTTAATTTCTAAATCTTTATGTTCTTCATATTTCATAGTTCGATACATTAAAATTCCACAAGCCATTACTGTTAAAAAAACAATAACTAAGGACATTTCGTCTCCCCCGAAAACAAATAGTGCTAAAAATATTGCAATAGAAGAATACATTATTCCAACAAAAAACATTTCCCAGGGTTCTTTTTCTGCTTTTAGTGGAGAAATTAGCGATTCCAATACCATAGTTTATATTTTGTAAACTATGTTTAAAAACTTTTCTAAATCTTTAATCTTCGGACATTATGAGGATAACATTTATAAAACAACTTTCTTTCCTAAAGTGTATGGATTATGAAGCTATGTTAACTAAAGCAATTGATGATATGCCTAGTGCAGTTCATGAACGTGAACGTTTTGAAATTCCTAAAGTTAAGGGGCATTTACAAGGTAATAAAACTATTATTAGTAATTTTCCTCAGATTGCAGAATCATTTCAACGTCCTGTTCAACATTTATTTCGATTTTTACTTAAAGAGTTAGCAGCGCCTGGTACAATTAACAAAGCGCATGCTATTTTTGGTGCTAAGATTCCTGCTTCTAAAATTAATGAAAGAGTTCGTAAATATGCTGAAGAATTTGTTTTATGTAAAAAATGTGGCAAACCAGATACACAGTTAAGTAAAGATGGTGAATTAGTAAACTTAACCTGCCAAGCTTGTGGTACTAAGTATGTTGTTAAAACAAGACTATGAACTTTATTTTATCTAAACATTCAAGAGATGGAAAATTATTTCTTAACATTGTAGACCTAGAACTTAAAGATAAAATTTTAGAGAATGATACTATTAAAATTGATTTAACAGAAAAGTTCTATCAAGGTGAAGAAGTTGATGGACAAGAAATAAGTACGTTATTTGAACAAGCGTATTCTATTCAGTTTATTGGTAACAACAGCATAGAACTTGGCAAACAACATGATCTAGTTGAAACCGTTTCTGAAGTAGAAAAAGTTAAATACGCGTTTGTTATTAGGATGTAATACTGTGTTTTTTAAGTTTGTTTAGCGCTTTCTGATTTATCTCCAAACCATTTATCTAACCCTTCTTGTCTTTCTTTTTCTCTTCCAAATACTTCATCCACTCTTCTTTGTACTAAGTTAAGTGTTTGTTGTAAATATAATGCTAGATCATACTTTTTTGCTAGGTCTACTGCCGGTCCTAAATATTTTATTACTGATCCTTCTGATATTGTAAAGATGATTTTCCCACCACAACTTGTGCATCTTCCTAACAACGGGGGTCTTCTAAATTTTCCATTGCATTTTACACAACGAAACTGTTGCATTGAGAACTTTCTTAAATTTCCTTTTATGTCTTTTATGAAGTGTTTTTCTATTACTAATCTTGCTACGTCTTGTGTGTTTACTGCTTTTATTTTTTCTGCTATTTGCATTTGTCCATCTAATTTTTCTCGCATTGATGGGAGTGTTTTATATGCTGAACAAAGTATTCCTTGGTTTATTGAAGTTGTGTCATGAGTAAATCCTATTTGTTCGTATTGTTTCCACTTACCTAAGCGCTTTCCTTCTTGTTCAATATCTACGTCCCAGGGCATTTTGTAATTCATTGCTGCATCATAAAATTCAACAGGGTATTCTTTAACAACATCCATTCCATGCACCATGTCATCAACTTCAGAAGGTATTAATTTTGCTGTCATAACCAGGGGCGCATCCATTGTTCGACTTCCGATTCTGTCTGGGAGGTATTGTCTTGAAAAGTTTAGTAATGAATCTAATAATAATGATACTGATGCTTCATCTCCATCGCAGTCTCTTCGTAATGCGGCATGCCATAAGGGGTGTGCATAACATCCTGCTGTTTTTGAAAATCCAATTATTCTTCCCGCCATTGCAGCTGAAATGTGGGGTGCTAAACCAAGTACTAAGTGTCCTGCTAAGTCTTGTTTTGTTTTTGCATTAAAATAAGGTTTTAATCCATATAATTTTTCTAATAATTCATCTACAAACATACTTACTTTTAACAGTACTTCACTTGCAGTTGGATCAGGTGCATCTGGACAATCGGGCAAAATTACATCTTGTGGTTTTAATTCTAAAATTTGGGTATCTTGAACTAATTCTTTCCCGTTCATGTCTACTTCATACCCTAACTCTTTCAATTTTGATACAGGCATTTCTATTTCATTAGGTTTAAAATGAGTTATTGGCAATTCTGTCATGTCATATCTAACTGAGCCGTCTTTATTCACATAAACATCATGTTTTGCTCGTAAGATGCCCTTTATTAAATGTTCAGAAAGATGATCTTTATTTGGTGTCCCTCTAACTCCTTTAATTAAATCTGGATATACTCTTGTTTTGAGTTTTTTTAAGCAAGCCTCAAAATAATGATTAATATCTAATTCCATTCTTTTGTATCTTGTTTTTTCATGGTCACAATCTTTTTCTTTTACGTTTTTTCCACAAATTTTACAAAAATATCTTTTAAATGTTTTTTTTCCACAAGATTCGCACACAGAAATAACAGTATCTTTTTTACAGGATTTACAATAAAATTGTGCAAAATTTGAAGTTATTTTTCCTTTTTGTAGTGCTGATTGAAAGCATCTTAACCTATCCCCTTCCTCACCTACAGGAAATAGACTGTGTGGACTTCCAGTTAATTTTCGCATTTTAGCTTTTTCTGGCCGTCCCATTCTTGCTCCAATAAAAGTTCCAGATTTATCTTTAATTTTTAAACCAGTAAGTTTCATTAAAATATCTAAGACCTCTACCTTTTCTGTTTTTGTTACCTTACTTATTTGTTCTTCAAAATCTGTTGTTATGCCTAAATTTAAGAATAATTTTTCTGCATTTATTTTTTCTATTACTATAAATTCATTATTGATTACTGAATGTGGCACCCCTATTTTTTCTAATATTAATTTGTATTCTGGATTTATACCAAGAATTATTTTCCCATCTTCTTTTTTTGCCTTTTCTAAAAAATCTAATAAATGTAATAAGTCTGTTTTTACTATACTTTTCCAATAGAAAGTGTATTCTGGATGTAGCGCTAAATTAAATTTTTGTGATATTTGTTTTGTTAGTTCTAAAGATGGAAACTGTTTTATTGGGTCTTTGATGATTCTTTGTAGGTCTTCTTTAGTTGTATTAACTAGTGATGTTGCTTTTTCTAAATCTAAACTTCCAAATAAGTTTACTATCTCTTTTTCTAGCTCTTTTTGCCACCATTCTGGACAGTATCCAGGAGGGACTAGCATGTGTCCATTTTCTGAAAAGTCTCCATAATTAAACAATATATCCCCTAAAAAAAGAATTTGTTCTACATCATTTTTAATTTCTTTTGCTTCCTCTTCAGTATTGAGTTTTAGTACATTTCCATTTTTTAATTTTACTATAGGCCCTTCTATGTAATCACAAACAGTCATTGATGCTGCTTTTCCTGGACGTTCTACCTTTAATTGTGTTCCTACAGCAATATAATCATTCATTAAGTGCATTGTTGCTGGATGTATTGCTGATGCTGAAAATCCGGTTGTTCTACACCTTCCATATCTTAATCTAAACCCTCCTACGCCCATTGGAGGTGTTAAAACAGGTCTTCCTGCAACCAGGTCTGCAATGAATACTTTATTAGGTGTTAATTTAGGTTTTTCATCCTTACTTTCCTTTTTTTTGGTTCCTGCTTTTTTCTTTTTTTGTAATTTTAAGAATTCATCTAAGAATTGCCAGTCTTCATCATAAAAGTCAGTCCCCCATTTTTCTAATCGTTTCCAGAGTTTTGGTGCTTTTAATGCTATCATTGCAAAAACCAAACACAACCCACCACGTATTTTGTTAGTATTTATTCTTGGTAAATCTTTATAGTTTGAAACCTCTATTTTTTCTGTTGGATCTCCTCCGACTTCAATAGGCATATTACTTGCTAAAAATTTTATTTCATCTTCAGTTGGAAGATATTGTAAATTGGTTATTCTTTCATGGTAATCATATAATTCTGTTACAAAACGATTAACCTCATTTTCATCAGGATCGTATTTTGCATACCCCATTTTTTTTCGTACATAATCTGCAATTAGTACACATACTGATGCTCCTGTTCCACCTGCCCCTCTTATTGGTCCTGCGAATCTTATTGCAAAATATTCTTTTCCGTCTTTAGTATTTTTTATATCTATTCCAATAAACCCTTCTAATGGTGCAGCTACAATTCCCAAGGTATGATAAGCGAATCCTGTTCTTATTCCTACCTCCATTGCCTCTTTTTTATCTTTAAATTTACAGAATTTTTCTTTTGCTACCTCTTCTGCAATTACGAGTGCAACTCGCCAATCTAGCACTCCGTACTCTTTTTCTAATTCAAACATTCTTTTATCTGCTCCAGATCCAACTAATTGAGGTGCTACCACAGAAATTATTCCCTCTACACGTTCAATCATGTTTTCTGCTAAGGGACTATCTACTTTTTCTTCTGGATCAAACCCTTTCTTTCTTGCTTCGTTTGCAATTTCGTACTCTTTTAAAACCTGTTTTTTAATACTTTCAAAGTATTTTTTCATTTCCTTTGTTTCAAAAGGTACTTCTTTTTCTTCTGCCATCTTAAAATTTCAATATTTTTACTTTTCTTGTTTTTAAGTTTACTAATGGAACCCTTGCAGGTTCAGGATCGTGCCCTA
Organism: Candidatus Woesearchaeota archaeon; assembly: GCA_018653365.1. Classification (GTDB taxonomy): domain Archaea; phylum Nanobdellota; class Nanobdellia; order Woesearchaeales; family JABIAG01; genus JABIAG01. The sequence continues at coordinate 21,106 of JABIAG010000001.1, read as the reverse complement.
CTTTTAATTGAAAGGAGGTTTGTCTTTGCCAACAACTTCCACAAATTAAAGTTATATTATGATAATCTTCAACATAAGTGTAATGTATGTGTCCAGTTAAAAAAAAGTCAGGTACTGTTGTTAATACTAATGGATCATGAGTTATGTCTGGAACGTATAGTGTTGCTGTATGTGTTGGGCTTAAATGTCTTCTTTTTAACAAAAATTGCATTATAAGATCTGCTCTGTGATAACCTCCCTGATTTCTTATCGAGTCTACATTAGATACATAATAATCGAAAGAGTAACCATGATATAATAATACGTCAAATCCTGGAAATCCTTCGCTTTTATGTATTTTGACTATTCCTGGATTACTTACCTGAATTACGTTCGGCATGGCATGAAGTTCTGGAGCTAACTCTTTGTGAATGATTGGTTGTGGTTCAGAAATTCGCATTGCATCGTGATTTCCTGGACAAATAATTATTTTTATATGTGAAGGTATTTTTTTAAGGTATTCCACCACGCCAGAATACTGATCATATATGTCTTTTACGGTTAGTTCTTCTTCCTGTCCAGGATATATCCCAATTCCCTCAACTAGATCCCCTGCTATGAATAAATATTTGATTTTTGGAATTATATTTTTGTGTTCTTCGCTTCCAATTTCACCATTTAGCCAAGATAAGAATTTATTTAACTTATCTGGTAAAAAATCAATACTACCATAATGAACATCTGATAAGAAAATTGCGTATGCTTCATCAGGACTTTTTTTCAGTTCTTTATGTAACGGTATGTCTGGCCATAAAACATTATTTACAAATATAATTGTTTCCTTATTTGTTCCAACAATTCCTATAACTTCATCTAAAACTATATCTTTTGCTTCTTCAAACAGGTCTTCTTTATTTTTATTGATTAGAACATTCATTGATCCAGTTAAATCTTCTAAGACTAATAAGAGATTGCCATTTTTTGTCTCTCTTTTTTCTGTTACCAGACCTATTATAGATACTGTTTCGGATTTGTTTTTATCTAAGACTCGACTAATTGATAATGTTCGTTGTAATTCTGGTCTGTTTTTTAATATACGTTCTAATGCTTTGTATCTATTTCTGAAATAAGTTACAAAATCTGCAACCTCTTTTTTCTTTTCATTGTTTTCTTTATAAGAAAAAACTACTTCGACATTGCCCTCTTTTACATCACAAGTGTTTTTTGACAAATATTCTAACGTGGTTAAAACATTATCTGTAGTTAATACAGTGGTAGTTTCTATCTTAGTTTTAACAAAATTTATTTTTTCTTCATTATCTAAGTCTTTTACTTTTTTTAATATTTCAGTTGTAACTAAGACGCCCTTTTCCATTAAGGTATTTACTATTTCTTTTTGTAATTCTTGAATATTCATAAGTATCAGAGATTATGTTAATCCTAAATCTTTTGTTAATAATTTTTTGATTTTTGGTTGTGTTGTTTCAGGTATTGATGGTGATATTTCTCTTGTTCTTCCATATCTTCCTTTGGATATCACTCTTGCATATATTATTCCCAGCATATCAAATTCCCCAATTATGTCTGATACCCTTCTTTGGGTTAAAGGTCTTAAACCTATTTTAGTACAAATTTCTTTGTATACCTCATATACCTCTCCGGTAAAAATACGTTCTTTTCTTTTTTCACAAACTAATAATATTGAATAAAGAACAACTTGGTGTTGTTTTGGCTGTGTTTCTACTAAATCGTAAATTTTATCTCGTTCTATTTTGTTTTCTGCTTCATCTAAGTGTTTAATTGAAATTTTGCCATCCCCGTTTCGTTCAGCTAATTCACCAGAAACTCTTAATAATTCTAGTGCTCTTCTTGCATCACCATGTTCTCTTGCAGCATATGCTGCACATTTTTCTATTACTCCATCGTCAAGAACTCCTTCCTTAAATGCTAAATCCGCTCTTTCTTTCAATATATCTTGTAGTTGTAATGCATTATATGGTGGAAATAATAATTCTTCTTCAGATAATGAAGATTTTACCCTTGAATCCAAATAAGTTGTAAATTGTGTATCATTTGATATGCCTATAAGAGATAATTGTGAATTTTCTAATTCTGCATTAATTCTTGTAAGAGTATAAAGAAGTTCATCTCCCACTTTTTTTATTAATTGATCTATTTCATCTAAAATTAATAAGATTAATCCCTCTCGTTTTTCTAATTCACTAAAAAATATTTTATATACTTCTTCAGTGGGTAATCCGGTTGCAGGAATGTCTCTTCCTAGTTCTCTTGATAACTGTGCAATTAGCCTATATTCTGTGTCTGCCACTTTTTTGAGTTTACAATTTAAATATATTGATTCTACCGGAACTTTTCTTTTTTTTGCTATTTTAAGCAATTCTTGTAAGGTATATCTTACCGTAATAGTTTTTCCAGTTCCTGTTTTTCCATAAATAAACAAATTAGATGGTTTATCTGCTCTTAAAGCAGGAGCTAAAATTCTTGAAACATCCTCCATTTGTTTTTCCCTATGAGGAATTACCTCAGGAGTATAAGAAGATTGTAAAACCTTCTTAGTTTCAAATATTGGTTCTGCATTTAAGTATTTTTCAAAAAAGTTTGATAACGCACACATACTGACACCCTCATTTCATTTGGAAAGGTTTTCTTCCTTTCCTTCCGTTTGTGTTCTTTCTTACATATTTAAACAATTATAACATACATACTATATATTATAAACTATATGTTATATAATATAATAATATAATCCAAAAATTTTGTATTTTTTTATTAAAAAGTTAAACAAATCATTTCTAACTTTATTCTCCTTAATTAATTAATTACTATATTGTAAATATATATATAATATATATATAATATATATATAATATAATATATAATATATAATATAATAATAAAAGAAAAAAAAGAAAAGCTAGCACAAATCAAAATAACAATAATAAAAAAACAACAAACACAACTTCATCAAAATAATATTTCCAATAGAAACCAGGGTGTCACCCCCAATTAACAAATTAATAAAATTATCACTGGATAATGGTTAAAAGCCAGAAAGCTTTATAAACTACTTTCTGTTCTTCAAAGTCAGCATGATTAATAGAGAATTACTAGGTAAATTGAAGGATTTTAATCTTAATACTTATGAGAGTAAAATCTGGTTAGCTTTACTTATGAAAGGATCTGCTACTGCAGGTAATCTTAGTGAAATTACTGATGTTCCTCGTAGTAGATGTTATGATGTTCTTGAAAGTTTAGAGAAAAAAGGATTTATTGTTATGAAAGTAGGTAGACCTATTAAGTATATTGCAGTTTCTCCTATTGAAGCTATTGAAAGAACTAAACAAAAACTCTTACTTGATGCTAATGAAAAAATAAGTATTGTTGAAAATCTTAAAACTTCTGATGTTATGAATAACCTTAACGAACTTCACAATTCTGGATTCAAAAATATTAAACCTGAAGAGTTAACAAGCATAATTAAAAGTGATAAAAACATTAAAAATCAAATTTCTTTTATGATTAAGAATGCAGATAAAGTTTTTTTATCTACTGATAATATTAATTTAAAAAATCATTTTAATACTATTAAAAATTTACTTAAAACTTCTTCAAGAAAACCAGAAATTAAAATCATTTCTAATGAATCTTCAGAAGTACCTAGTGAACTTTCTAATATTGTTACATTAAAAACAGTTCCAAATGCATCAAACTTTTGTGTTACTGATAAACATGCGGCTTTATTTTTAACTAATAATTCTTCTCAAAATTATGTTTTGTGGATTAATTCAGAGTATTCTGTTAATACTTTGAGAGATCTTTTTGAGACTAAATGGGCAACTGCATAAATTCTCTTTTTCGAAAAGTTTTTAAATAAGTTAAGCTATATATTGAAATATTCATATTGCATTTGAAAACGGAGGTGAATTAGATGCCATTAGGATTTGAAGGAGTAAGTTTATCAATTATTATCGCAACACTTGCAGCCATAGTTTATTCATTAAGGGTTTTAGTTGTTCTTGAGAGAAGAATTTCTAGAATTGATTTGAATATGGAACGAATGACTGAACGGATTCTTTTTGAGGAAGGTAGAATTGAAAAAGCCCTAAAAATGAAACCTGTTAAAATTAAAAAGAAGGTTGTTAAGAAAAAACCTGCTAAGAAAAAAGTTTCTAAAAAGAAGAAATAATTTTTTTATTTTAATTTACTCTTTTTATTTTATATTATTTGATTACTTCTTCAAACAATAACCCTTTATTTTTTAAATCTTGTATAGAAATATTATAACTTTGTCCGCTTTCATTTAAATCTTCTAATGTAATAAACATCCATTCCTCGCCTCCAAACTTGATTGCTATCCATGCCTCTGCCCCAAATATTCTGCAAAATTCTTTTAATCCATGAATTTCTTCATCCTTAAAGTACTTTTTTTTATCATTACATACTTTTGCTTCAATTGCTAGTTTTCTTGTTGCAATACCTGCTATTACGTCAGGCGAGGGATATCTGCTAGATCCACTTCCTGCTATTCTGTGTGCTGACCAACCATTTTCCCAAAATAAATTGATTAAATCTCTTTCACCCTGAGTTCCTTTTCTTTTAGCCCATCTTTGTTTACTCATTTTAAGTTATTTGAGAGCAAGTTTCAAAAATCTTTCTATTTTAGTTAAGTTTAGAATTATAATTTTATTTTCATAAAATCTTTTGCAGCTATAGTGTTGTCAAATACTTGTTTAGCATCGTCTAATACTACTGTTATGTCTTTATATCTTTGACTAAAGTGTGTTAATACTAATTGTTTTACGTTTGCTTTATTTGCTACTGTTGCTGCTTGTTGTGCAGTCATGTGTTTGTATTCTTCTGCTTTTTCTTCTAGGCTTGATTCAAAGGTTGATTCGGCAATTAACAAATCAACATTTTTTGCTATTGCAAGGGTGTTTTTACAAAATACTGTGTCTGATATGTATGCTATTTTTATTCCTTCTACAATGTAAGTTACATCTTTATGTTTTATTTTTTTACCTTTTAACACAATATCTTTACCTTGTTGTAATTGTCCCATTAAGGGTCCCTCTTCTAATCCTAATTTTTTAGCTTTAACATTATTTATTCTTAACCTATCTTTTTCTTCTATTCTTATTCCAATTGTTGGTACCCCATGTTCTAAAGGTAAAACAATTATTTTGAGTTCGTCATCTTCATATGCTATTCCTTCCTCAATTTCAGTTATTTTTACTTCTACATCAACTGTTGATTCAAATGATTTATTCATATGTTCATAAAATTTTTTGGTTCCTTTTGGTCCATAAATTTCTAGGGTTCCATTATATTCAAAGCGGGACATACTGTTAAGTAATCCCGGTAAACCTAGTGAGTGGTCTCCGTGCCAGTGACTAATGAAAATTTTAGTTATTTTGTTATTTTTTATTCCTGCAATTTTTAGTTGTCTTTGAATGTTTTCTCCACAATCTAATAGAATCCCTTGAGTTTTCTGTTTAACAAAAATTCCGGGGTGGTTTCTTTCTTTGGTTGGCACCATACAGCCTGTTCCTAAAAATGTTATTTTCATATGGTTAGAAGTATCTACTAAAGTATATAAAAGTTGTTGTTAATTATGTTTTTTGTATGTTTGGATTTTCTAATAATTCTGCTAAAGTTCCTTGATAAGCTGATCTTTCAATATCACAAGCATACATACAAATTGCTTTTATTTGTCTATTTCTTCTTCTCACATAAATTGCATGATTTAATGGAATGTCAAATTCTCCTCCCATTGCAGGTCCGGGTGTTTCTTCTAATGGAACTCGAGTTAAACTCAATATTCCATATTGACTTCCTGCTTCTACAAAAACAAGTTCGCCTGGTTTTTTTCCAAGTCTTCTTGTAGCTCTTGCAGTGGGTATTAAAATATCTAGAAGCGGCCCTCCTGTTTGGTACATTACTTGTTGAGTTTTTCCAATTGGTATTCTTATTGTTTCTGACCTTGCCATATCTTTAAGGTAATTGTTGTTATTTTTTAAAGATTCCTTAAAAAACCAAAACTCTTATAAACTAATTCTAACTCATTTGTTGTATGGCAAAGCATAGGTTAAAGACGTTATTTGCAAGAGAAAGGATTCTTACTGCGGCTTCTGATGATGCCCGAGATCTTTATAATAATGGTAGGTATGGAAACATTCTTGATGATGGTCAGGTTCAACTTTCTTTATTAGAGGCACTTTATTTATTTGAAAAGAAGAAAATTCGTATTTTTGATGGTAAGAAAAAAGAACTAAAAAAAGATGAGTATATTAACAAGGCTCAACGTTTTGAAAAGAATTTCTGGATTAGATATACTGTATTTAAAGATTTGAGAGATCGCGGTTATATTGTTAAGACCGCTCTTAAGTTTGGCGCAGACTTTCGTGTTTATGATAGAGGTATTAAACCCGGTGAGGATCATGCTAAATGGGTTATTTATCCTGTTCATGAAGGTGAAAGTTTAACTTGGTATGAATTCTCCGCTAAGAATAGAGTTGCTCATTCAACGAAAAAAAGGCTAATGATCGCAGCAGTCGATGCTGAAGGTGATGTTACTTACTGGGAAGTTAAATGGGTTCGTCCTTAATTTTTTTCATAATTGCTTTCTAAACTAGAAATACATATAAATGCCTTTCCACGCTCTCTTTTTATGAGTCAGGAAGATATTATTGCGTTTATTAAGGCTAAAGGGCCGATAGTGCCTATGGATTTAGCGAACAATATGCGGGTTGAATCATATATTGCTTCTGCACACTTATCTGATCTTTTGTCTAAAAAGCTTATTCAGATTAGTAGTTTGAAGTTGGGTTCTTCTCCTTTGTATTTTCTGCCTGAACAAAAAAGCATGTTAGAAAAGTTTTCTAATCATTTACATCAAAAAGATCAAGCAGCATTTAATGAGTTAAAAGCCAATAAGGTTCTTCAAGATTCTCAAATTTCACCTTTGTTAAGGGTTTCTTTAAGAAATATTAAAGATTTTGCAGTGCCTTTAGAAGTTACGTATAAAAATAAAAAAGAAATTTTTTGGAAGTTTTATTCTTTGTCTAATGATGAGGCTAGTGAAACCATTAGAACCTTGTTATTACCTAAAGAAGAGATTAAAGAAGAACCTCTTCCCGAGCCGGAAGTTAAGAAAACAGAGGTGGCTCCTGTTGAGATTGTTAAAAAGGAAGTTAAAGAATCTGAAGTAGAAAAAGTCAAACCTATTTCAAAGCCTGAACCAAAACCTGTTAAGCAAGAGCCAAAACCAGTCACTAAAAAAGTTACTAAACCAAAGGTCAAAGAGGTAGTGGTTGAAAAAAAGGCAGTTAAACCAAAAAAAGAAACACAAAAACACATTTCAAATGCTTTTGATTCTTCAGACAAATTTCTTAAGCAAGTTGGTGATTATTTCTCAAGTATTGATGCAGAAGTTGTCACTTATGATATTATAAAAAAAGAATCTGAGATTGATTTAGAAGTAGAAATCCCAAGCAGTATTGGCATTTTATTTTATTTTTGTAAAGCTAAAAATAAGAAACGATTAAATGATTCAGATATTCATGCCGCATATGTTGGTGGAGAATTGAAGAAACTACCCTCTATTTTATTGGCACCGGGTTCACTAACTAAAACTTCTCAAGAAAAGTTAGGTAAAGAATTTCGTAATATTATTTTTGTTCAGCTTTAAGTTCTTCTTTTACTTTTTTTATGATTTTTTCTTCTGGGTTCACTTTTTTCTTTTTTTTGAATGCTAAAAAAAAGAATATTATTATTAAAATTAACAGTCCCCCTAACATTATTTTTCCTTTATTGGATTCAGTTAGATCATAACTCATTTGTTCTCCCTCTTTGACGATTAAAATTTCTTTTTCATTTTCAAATGAGGGTATGATTAATGAAAAGTTTAGTTTATTACTTATTTCACTTCTTCCTAGATTGTATGTTCCATCAAATCCATCTAAATATTCTGTTGTAGGGGGTAAGAATCTGAAGGAGTATAATATTGTATTTTCTTGTGACATTATTTTTAATAGGTATCCTTTTTCAGGTTGTATGTTTCTGTCTGGATAATATCCTATTGTACTAAATTTTTCTAGTATGTTTATGTCTTCATTATTGTATTCTAAATTAAGTACGTTTATTGAGGTTGGTTCTGCATAAACTAATGGAATTAATAATAATATTAAGAACCAACTTATTTTTTTCATTTGTATAACCTCAAATTATCATTTAGTTCTTTTTCATTTACTGGTCCATAGGTTTCGCCACCATCTTTAAAGTAAAGATTCATTATTGAATTTTTAGTGGCTCTGTATAATGTGCTTAATGTGCATCCTTTATAGCAACTTGATCCTTCTATATCTTTCCATTCTTTACAGTTTACTTCACCACAGTTGGGTATTTCGTTTGCTTTGATGTTAAATTGGCCGTAATATGCATCATCTACATATTCATCTCCCAGGTCTCCAAAAGAGTGTCCAAATTCATGTGCAAGTACTAGAATATTGTCAGCAGTATTGATTTTTGCAAGATTTCCAATTGCTGAACTTCTTATTGGTGATGCCAGATTCAATATTTTGTTTCTTTCTGCTAAAACTATTACGAAATCATTTGGGCATTTCGATGCCTGTTTTTTAACCTCAAAATTATTACATTTTATGTAGTATGTTAGTTCACAGTGTTCTGTTGGCTCATTTATTTGATAAAAATTGAATTTGTTTTGGTTTGATGCATAGGGTTCTATGGTTTCAAATACATTTTCTATGTAAATCATTGCATCGTCAGTTAGTTTTTTGTTATTTTCATATCCATATCCAATAAATGCAACGTCTATTTTTTCTTTATCTTCTCCATTATAGATTAGGGATGTACATTCAGTTTGTTTTATTTCTTCAGGACTGGCCGCTCTTATTTTGGTTTTCTTTCCTAAACTTTCTAGTCTTAAGTTTATTTTTGAGTTTACATTTTTTACACATAAGGGGTTTTCTTCAACCTCAAAGTTTTCAATTTTTGCAGATTGAAATTCTTTTGGTTGAAAAAATATGTTTTTATCTATTTCTGCGTTAGTTTGTATGTCTAGTTCTGGATTTGAAAACTTTTGTACCTCTCCTTCTCGATCAATAAAACAAACCAGGTTTATTTGTTCTGGTATGTTAAATGAAAATGTTTCTGTACTTCCCTTATTTTTATTTGAGTATTCGGTTATTTTTTTCTCAATATTTCTTAAAAAGTTATTGTGTTCTATACCTATTACCTGGGTGTTAACTTCTGACGTTTTTTGGTAAAAGAAGAGTGCTAGCGCACCAATTATGATAATTGATAGTATTATTATAAATGGTAATGCATTGATTTGTCCTTTCATCCTTTCAATGATTGAAACCGATATATTTAAATATTTGTTTCTAATCCAGGTTATTATGTTTGAATCTTTAAGTCCAGGAGTATATCCTGCAGGAATCATGGCGATTATGCTTGTTTTTTATGGTGCTTTTTTAGTATTTTCTTATGTTTTTATGGGTTTGGCTTTACAGACAGTAGCTAAAAAGTTAAGATACAAAAAATCTTGGTTAGCCTGGATCCCTATTGCTAATTTGTGGATGTTGCCTGCTTTTGCTAAAATGCATTGGTGGCCGATCTTAACAGCAATTATTGGATTGGTTCTTTATTTAGTTGCAATGTTAGTTTCACTTACCTCTTTTGCTCTAGGTGGCTTAGGTAGCTCAACTGCTCTAATTATTATGCTGGCTGCTTTTATGATTCTTTATGTTGTTGCAATCATCATTTTCGTAGTTTTTTCTATTGTTTGGCAATGGAAAATTTGTGAAAGAATGCACCGTCCAGGTTGGTGGGCAATTCTTCTTATCATTCCTTTTTTTGGGGGTTTTTGGATGTATGTTATGTGGGGAATGCTTGCTTGGGGTAAGGCTTAATTTTTTTGTAGGCTCGACCAAAGGGAGACCTACTTCGCTTGGCATTGGCGAAAGAATGCGGGCAAGGCGTAATCAGTCTTTAATTGTTATTAGTTCTTAATTAATTTTATATACTTCCTGTTGTTTTTATCAGTATGGGAGTTTCACTTAAAGAACTTATAACTAAAGAAGAGATCGAATTAAAAGATCTTTCTGGTAAGGTTCTTGCTTTTGATGCATTTAACATGTTGTATCAGTTTCTTACAACAATTCGTGCTGTTGATGGTTCACCCTTAACTGATTCGAAAGGTCATGTAACCTCTCACTTAATTGGATTGTTTAGTAGGCTTGTGCGTTTTTTAGAGGCAGGCATAAAACCCATTTTTGTTTTTGATGGTGAGGCCCCTGATTTGAAAAAGAAAGAGAGAGAAAGAAGAAAAAAGCTAAAGTTAGATGCTGAAGCTAAGTATAAAGTTGCACTTCAAGAAAAAGATGTGGATTCTATGAAAAAATTCGCTTCACGTTCTTCTAAGTTAACTGAGGAAATGGTTAATGATGCTAAAGAATTAATTGCTGCATTTGGAATTCCTATTGTTCAGGCCCCAAGCGAGGGTGAAGCTCAAGCTGCATATATGGTTGAGAAAGGCGAGGCATTTGCATGTGTTAGTCAAGATTATGATAGCTTGTTGTTTGGATGTAATTTACTTATTCACAATCTTTCTATTGCAGGTAAGCGAAAAAAGATTCATGGATTAGGTTATAAAACTGTTAAACCAGAACTTATTAGGTCTAGCGAGGTGTTTAATAAGTTAGGGATTGATAGAGATAAATTAATTGTTTTAAGTATGTGTATCGGTACTGATTTTAATGTTGGTGGAATTAAGGGTGTTGGTCCTAAGGGTGCATTGAAAAAAGTTAAAGAAACTGATGATTGGGATGCATTATTTAAAGAATTAAAGTGGGATGATTTTTTTCCCTATCCTTGGGAAGAAGTTTTTTATTTGTTTAAGAAACTCCCTCACACTGATGATTATGTGCTGGAATGGTCACGGTTAAATAAAGATAAGATCAAAACTCTTCTTGTTGAAAATCATGATTTTGCTATTGATCGTGTTGAATCTTCTTTAGAAAAATTAAAAAAGAGTGAAGATAAGAAGAAACAAAAGAGCTTAGGAGATTTTATGTAAAATGTATGATTTTTTAACCACGCTTCCTTGGTGGGTGTTTGTTTTAACGGCTGCAATTATTGGTTCGATTGCTTTCATTACACGTAAAGAAGTTTTAATTCACGAGCACGCACTGGAATTCACCTCTTTTAGATCGTTTATTAATCTTATTTTATTAGCCATTCTGTCTTTATTTATCAATTTAAGAATTTCAACAAAAGGAATTGTTATAGTGTTCATTGTTGCTGTTATTGGTGCTCTGGGCATATTGCAGAGAAACAAAATTGTTAAACATGCAAAGATTAGTGAGATTGCTCCTCTTGGTGGTTTAGGTAATATTTTTGTCCTTCTTTTGGGTATGTTGTTTTTACAAGAGTTTCCTTCTTGGCAAAACCTTATCGGGATTGGAATCGTTTTTTTAGGTGTATACGTTTTAGAATTTCATCATAAGGGTTTTTTGGAACCTTTCAAAACCGTTTTCAAGCATAAAGAACTAAGAATGTATCTGTTAGTTATACTGGTTTTTTCTTTTTCAACAATTCTTGAAAGACATATTTTACTTGAAGAAAACTTTATCACCGTATTTTTTTATACCTGGTTTTTTATTAGTCTAATTGTTACTTTTAAGGAAGTTTCTACTTATGGTTTAAGTGATTTAAAAGATTTTCAGCGCGATTTTAAGAAAATATCTTTCATTTCTGTTGTGATGTTTTTTAGAAATATTTTAATGTATTTTGCAATGTCTTTTCCTGCAGCCCACGCCGTTCTTGCTCACGCATTAAGTAGTTCGGGAAGTGTGATTATAACCTTTTTTGGGGGTAGAATTTTTAAAGAAAAGAATCTTTTACAAAAAACAATTGCTGCTTTGATTATTGTTTTTGGCGCTATATTGGTTGTTATATAAATGAAACTAAAACAATTGTTGAAAAAAGAATTAACAAGTAAAGAACTAGCTATCTTACCCTCTTCTTTTGATCTGGTGGGTGACATTCTTATTTTCAATGATTTTCCTGTTGAGTTAAAAAAGAAAGAAAAAGTTATTGGCAAGGTTATTTTAGATAATTTTACTAACATTAAGGTTATTACACGAAAGTCAAAGAAGTATTCTGGAAAGTATAGAACTCCTACGTTAAGAATTATTGCTGGTGAGAGAAGAAAGTTAACAGTTCACAAGGAGAACGCTATCCGTCTGAGTGTTAATCCTGAAACTGCATATTTTTCTAGTCGAACATCTACAGAGCGAAAGCGTATTTTTAAGTTGATTAAACCTAACGAATCTGTTTTGGTGATGTTTTCAGGTATTGCACCATTGCCTGTTACAATTTCTAAAAATTCTTTAGCTAAAGAGATTTATGCTGTTGAAATTAATCCTCATGCGCACAAGTTTGCTGAGGAGAATGTTAAACTTAATAAAATTAACAATGTAACCTTGTTTAATGGGGATGTTACAGCAATTTTGCCCACTATTAAGAAGAAGTTTGATCATGTTTTGATGCCCCTTCCTAAATCTGCTGAAGATTTTTTGGAGCTTGCACTTACTAAAGTAAAAAAGAAAGGAACAATTCATTTATACTCATTTCTAAATGTTAAAGATGCTAAGTTAGTGAAAGAAAAGAAGCAGTTTATCAAACAAATTTGTGAAAAGAGCAAAAAACACTGTTCTTCTATTAAGATCACTCGATGCGGTCAGTTTTCACCACAAGAGTCTCGTGTTTGTTTAGATATTGCTCTTAAATAATTTTTTTACTTTTTTTAAAACAAAATATTTATTAATATTCAAATTTTAGCATTTAATATGGTTGATGTAAAAGTTCTTAGAAGAAAACCTGCAGGTCTACTGTGGGGAAAAGAGTCTTGGGTGCTTAAAGTTGATGGTCGAAAGGTTGTAGTGACTGGACGTCAGTTTCGTACATTTATTACTCAGATAGAAAAATGTACTATTACTGATGTGTCCGATGCAGTTACTCAAGGCCTGATATTTAAAGACGCTGCTTAATTTTTTATTTTTTTTAATTAAAACAAGTTAGCAATCTTTTGTCCTAGTTTATATGCTTTGTTTGCATATTTTTCTTTTGTTTTTTTGTTATTTTCCATAGCACCTGCGATGAATTTTTTTATGCTACCACAACCTGCAGATTTTAAGATAAATTTACCAACAAAAACAGGATATCTACTCATGCGTAATATTGTGTTAAAGGGAGTTGGTGCACCTGATGAAAGCATGATAACTCCAATTCGTTTTTTACTTTTTTTATTTCTGCCACTGATTCCTCTTTCAAACTTGAATAGAGGTAAACATCTTTCGTAAAACTTTTTCATTAATGCAGTCACGCAGAATTCATATATTGGTGATGCAAAAACAATGACATCATATTTTGTCATATTTTCTAATGTTTTTCGTACATCATCTTTTATTGCACAGGTTCCAATACTTTTTTTCTTTTCTTTTTGACAGGTATTACACCCTTTGCAGTATTCGGGTTCTTGTTCTAACAACATTATTGTTTTAATATCAGCTTTAGGGTTTACGTTTTTTATTCCTTTCTCTAGAGACTTAGTTAATGTTGCGGTCATACCATTTTTATGGTATGTCCCGTTTATAATTAGTGTTTTCACTTTTTTTCTCTTTTAATTCCTGATTTGTATGCAAAATATAGTGCAATTGCTCCTAGTACTACAAATGCCCATGCTATGGATATCATTGCCTGAATTCCTGCAGCACCTAAGAATATCATTATTAGCACTGCTGCGCCTAGGTATAAGCCTCCTAGCGAACTGGGTATTGCTACAAATGGGTTGTTTTCACATTTTTTCATATTATCACCTCTTCTTCTAAATTTTGCATAAACCTTTATAAACATTTTCTTCCTTTCTATTCCTTGTGCTGTGATTTGGTGAACACCAATTGACGAAAGGATGATATAAAAGAGTAACTGATGAGCACGCTTTTTATTAAATAAAATTTAGAATCATAATTGTTTATATCTTTCTTCTCTTATTTCAAGTTTCTTTTCTTTTCTTTGTTCTTCTAACTGGTTCATCTTTTTTACATACTTTACTTGTTCTTTATTATATCTTTCTTGTACAGCATTTGCTTTGTTTTTTTGTATTTCATCAAGTTCGCTTTTTGTTTTATAAAATCCAAATAATGAATGTAAAAGTCTACGTATTTGTCTACGTCTTTCCTCTTGTTGACCTTTTTTGAAAGTATATATTTTTTCTCTATTTTGTTTTCTTCTTTTTTCTTCTTCTTCTTTTTGTTTTCTTTTTTCGTTTTCAACTAAAAGTTTGTTTTTCTTTTCTTCTTCAAGATTTTTAAGTTTGACATTTAAATCTCTCATTTTTTTAGCTAGATTGTTTAGTGATCTTTCTTTTTTTATTTTTTCTTTTTCAAATTGTATTTCTTTTAATATTCTTTTTTGTTTTTCTTTTTGTTTTACCCTCTTTTCTTTCTCGTCTTCTTTCAGTTTTTCTTTATTCGTTTTCTGTTTTTCTTCTTCATTTTTGTTATTTAATTCTTTTTTAGTTTTATATAACCCAAATATGTGGAGTATGGTTTGTTTTATTTTTCTTCGATTCCTACTTTGTTCTTTTCTTTTTTCTGTTTTTCTTCTTTTACGATTTACAATATCCAAGTGTTGCATTTTTATCTTGGCTTGTTTTTCTTTTTCTTTATTGATGATTTCTTGTCTTTTTGCGTTTATTTTTGCTTGTTTTAGTTGTTGTTTTTCTTTTCGTAGTTCTAGTTTTGCGTTTATTTTGTTGAGTTTTAGTTGTTGTTTGTTTTGTTTTTCGTTTATTTTTTGTTGTTTTAGTTTTTGCTTTGCTTGTTTTATTTCTATTTCATTTTTTGATTCCATATTTTCTTTGTTTCGTTTAGCAGTTTTTTCTTCAGGAGTATCAAGTATCCCTATTTTTTGTAGAACCTCTCGTACCAAATTTATTCTCCAAATCCGTTGTCGTTTTTCTTTTTGTTCGTCTCTTTTTTCTTCTCTATCTCTTTCTTTCTTTTCAGTACGTATTTTGTCTCTTTTTTGTTTTATTTTTGCTTGTTTTTCTTTTTCTTTGTCTATGATTTCTTGTTTTTTTGCGTTTATTTTTGCTTGTTTTAGTTGTTGTTTTTCTTTTCTTACTTCCAGTTTAGCATTTATTTTTGCTTGTTTTAGTTGTTGTTTTTCTTTTCTTAGTTCTAGTTTTGCGTTTATTTTGTTGAGTTTTAGTTGTTGTTTGTTTTGTTTTTCGTTTATTTTTTGTTGTTTTAGTTTTTGTTTTGATTCATCAAGTTTTATTTTAGCATTGATCTCTTTTTCATCTTCTTTTTCTCTCAATTTTTTTATGTTTTGAATTGCCAATAGCTCTGTATCTGTTTTAAGTAATCCAATGTTCTGTAAAATTCTTTTTAAGTAGGATCTTTTTGCTTTTGATGCTTTTATTTTTTCTTTTTGTAACAGTTTAATGGCATTTTCTTTTTCTTTGCCTTTTGCTTTAATAAGTGACAGTTTAAGTTTGTGTTCAGCTTCTTTTAGCCGTATTTTTGCATCTATTTTACTATCATACCTTCTTTGTTTTGCTTCTTGTTTGCTTATCATTTTGAGATTTTTACGTTTTTTAATTTCTTCTTTTTGTTTTTTAGTTTTGATTATGCGTGTTTTATACATTATATTGCGTAATAGCCTTTTTATTACTTTTGTTTTTGAGGTTTTTTCTGTATTTTCTTCAGTTTTTAATTGGGTTTTAATTTGATCTAACTTGTTTTGTAAGTGTTGTATTGTTTTGTGCTTCTTTATTTTGAGCTTTTTTATTTTGTATATTGTTTTTTTCAAATGTTCTTTTATTACGACTAGTTTTTTCTTTTTCAATACTTTCTTCAATTTGGGTTTTTTATTACGATTTTGAATGTATATTATGATCAATAAAACTAAAGCAAATAGTATTATGGGGTATACAAGATAGCTCGCAAAAGGTCCGGTTTGAGTACTGAATTTGTTTGCCATTCCTATTGTTATGGTGTTTCCTTGAACACTTATTTCAATAGTTCTGTACGATCTTGCTGAATAAGATCCATGGGTTACCTCAATGTAGAATGTGTAACTTCCTGAAGAGATTGTCTTAGGTAAGAATAATTTTTTAGTTTTGGTTTTTTCTTCGAAGCTTCCGAAATAAATTGTATCTTGGCCTGAAGTGATTTTATTTCCATCTCGTTCAATCCAGTAGTTTATTTCAACATCTCCATTAATTTCTGCCATTCCTTTTAAAAAGTAGGTAAAGTCAAAGAAATCCCCCACTTTTATTGGCGATTCAAAGTCTAGGATTTCAACATCAAACCATTCTATGCATTTATTATCCCAGCAGGATTCTCCATTTTTACAATCTTCATTTTCAGAACATTCCAGTTCATAACAAATATAGTTTTTACAATGTTGTTTTTTGCTACAGTCAGAATCCTCTAAGCATTCATATATTGGTTCAAGTAATTGTTCTTTAACAAGGGGAACTAATGCCTCTCCACCGCCTGATCCTCCACCACTTCCTGAGTTTGGACTGGTAGTTGATGTTGAGTCTGCTGGTGTACCTCTTATTGCAGAATATTTCAGATTACTTATTTTTATTTGTGTTCCTTCATCCACACAGGTTAGACTTCCTATTGTTGTGCCCGTATTATTACCTAAGCAAGAAGTGAAATTTGTTTCATTTGCCCCATCGCAGGCCACACTTACTTCTGAAATTGCGCTTATCTCTGCATCTTTAACACATAGACTCACAAAATTATTATCTTCAACATATAAGCTTTTGTTAAACGCAGCTTGAATCTGTTCTGAGAAGTTTACAACTAAATAATTTGTACCCTTAAGTATAGTTACGTTTCCCAGGTCCAGTTTTGAAACTGCAAAGTTGTGGGTGAAGTTAATGATTATGTTGTCTGAATCATAAAAGTTGATTTCTTGAGTGTCATTATATGATCCTCGAGTCGAACCATTATTAACAGTAATATTTAGTTTGTTTATTCCTTGTTTTCTGACATGGGATTCATTTCCTTCTAAATTGTCTTCATCATCAGAAATTCCGTCATTATCTGAGTCTAATGAAATTGTAAATGTGACGGTGGCGTTGCCCTTATTATGGCTGTAATCATCTACAAATACGGTTACATTATGTTCACCCGCACTCCAGTTAGTTGAAGTTATGTTGTTGCATTCTGTTGGAGTATTATTTGTAATTAGAGTGTTATGTTTATACCAACAGTTGTTCAAATTAGTTTCAGTCACGCTGTAAAGAATATTTAAACTTTCATTAGTTGTGTTGGTATTATTATCTGGGGATGTAATTGTTACAACTGGTGCGGTTAGGTCAATTGTAAATGTTATTGAATCTTGATTTTCATTTCCTGTTGAGTCATTTGTCCAAATTGTTATGTTGTGTTGGCCTTCTGCCCAGGTTGTTGAGGTTATATTTTCACAATTTGTTAGGGTACTGTTTGCACTGAGTGTGTTGTTACTGTACCAGCAGGAGTCCAAGTAAATATCTGACACCGTATAGTTAACCTTTAATTCGGAATTTGATGTGTGACTAGCATTTTGAGGTGAAATAATGTTTATTGTTGGGGGAGTAGTATCTAATCGGATGGTTTTTGTATTTGTAGAATTACATTGATAGCTATCACATGCAGTAGCATTATATTGGTAGATCCCATCAGGTAATGAGGTGAAGTTAATTGCATGTTCTCCATTTATGCTAGCACTTTGATTTACTATTTCTGATGTGTTGTATAAATAAATTGTTACGCTGTTTAATTGATTATCTGTTGCAATCACATTAATGTAAACCCAATCTTGGGAATTATTGCCTGTTTGAGGTTCAATAAAAGATATTGTTGGATAACTTATGTCATTAACAAGAAAGCTGGTGTTTGTTATGTTGATGTTATTTGCACTATCTGTAACTGTAAGTGTGACATTGTAAACTCCCAGCATTGTTAGATTGTCAGAAACTAGATCTATGCTTCCGGAGGAATTAGTTGAATGGAATACTGTATTTCCAAGCGGATTTGTAACATTTATGTTGGTTTCATCAAGATTATCATCACTTGTTGTCCAGTTTACTTTAATCGCATCGTTTTCATATTCTAGATTGGTTGAATCATTTTTTATAATTGTTGCAAGCGGTTTGACCGTATCTAATATGATTGTTCTTGTTGGTGTGTGGGCAATATTCCCTATTGAATCATTTATTGTCGCATTAACATAATAAGTTCCATCTGGCAAGGAAGTGAAGTTTGTTAGTGAGGTTGATGTAGAGCTTAAAGTGCCATTAATTTGATTGTAGGTAGAATTATACAAGAAGGTAGTTATCAAATCAATGTTTTGTTCTGCGATGTTTAAACTGACAAGTATATTGTTTTGTGAATAACTTCCTGAAGCAAGGCTTGGAGAAACATATTCTATTATTGGACTGGTTGTATCTATGGTAAAATTTTGTGTTGTGCTAATTGGATTTAAAGCCAAATCTTTACAATCAATTGTATAATTATGTGTTTGTTCTGCAAATCCACTAAATGTTTGGTTGCAGTTGCTTGCATTAGTACAAGAGATCTGTTTAGTTGTTTCACCAAGTGATATGTTACATTCAAATGTGGTTGCGAGGTTATCTGTGACTGTCCAGTTAAAAGTCAGAGAGGTCAAATTTACATATGCATTGTTTTGTGGGGAATGTATTGTCAATTCAGGAGGAGTTTGATCAATTATGAATTCTGTTGATGTACTTTGATAATTGGAAGCAGTGTCCTCCCCATACACGGTTAAGTTATATGTGCCGTCTTCCATTCCTGAAACGTTAACCACATCTTGCCAGGTGTGTTGTGTTGTTGGTATTGAATAACTAATCGAATTGAATTGATCTGTATTGGTTGAACTGATATTGTAGTGCGTGTAATTCAGTGATGTATCTTGGGTGATTAAATTCAAACTAAAGTTGGCATTATAATATTCCAAATTAGTTGCGGGGGTAATTAATTGTATTACTGGATTAACATTGTCAAGGGAAAAGGATACATTTTCATTTTGAATATTTCCAAGAGTGTCATTTGCAAGTATGCTTAGTGTCACATTCCATTCTGCATCTTCGTATTCGGTTGTGTTCCAGGTCGCATCCCACTCGTTTGAGTTGTTGAAGGTTCCGCTTGTAAACTGTTGAGTGGGGTTGGACGCATTCAGTAATTGATATGATGCAGAATCAATTTTTGTTGTAGCATCTGTGATTTCAGTATTTAAATAAATGAAATATCCTGCACTAGCGTTAGCTGTTGGTGAAACAATGTTAATTTGGGGAGGTATTTGATCTAGTGTAAACGTTTTTGTTATGCTAACATTATAATTAGTTTCACTATCGATACATTTAATGTACCAAGAGTATGTTTTATTTTCAAGGTTTGATATACTAAGTGTGGTCATCATGTCTGGTTGTGTGCTCTCATTTGAAACTTTGGGGGTGTATCCTGCTTCATCTTGTGCTTTGGTGTACAATGTACAGTTGCTGGTTGAATTTTCAATAACTTGGAAGGAAAACTCAACTTCTGAGTTGGAGGTGTTATGCCCATCTATTGGTAAGTTTAAAATTATATTTGGGACAGTTGAATCCAGGGTAATAATTCTGGTTTCAGTTGAGTGAGAATTTCCACTGGTGTCTGTGGCAGTGGCATTGAGGTAGTAGGTACCATCTTCTAGAGAACTAAATTGGTGATATGATGAATTTGTAACATTTGTTGAACTAATCAAACCTTCTGAATTGTAAAGATAAATTGTGCTGCTGGCAAGATTGTTGTCTATCACAGTTACATTGGCATCAATATATGTTTGGCCGTGATTTCCGCTGGTTGTTGTTGGTGAAGTAAAGTTTATTTGTGGCGTTTCTGTATCTATAATTGTAACATTCCAGTGGTTTGTTTCATTAGAAATGCTTTTGTCTGATGATTTGTTGGCGTATACAAAGAATTCATATGTTGTGTCCAAATCTCCGGTGGCATTTACCCAAAATGTAATCAAACTAGAATTTGTTTGGTTTAAGTTTATTGGGAATGGATTACTTGATTTATTTGTCCAGAAAGGTTCTGTCCCAACAACTGTGCTAATTATTCCTTTATCTGAGCCCATTGAGTCGGAGACCCCTATGTCCACCATTCCATAAACGTGGGATGTTGTGGTGCTGTGTGAACTAGTAAATGTTGTTCCTGTCGAACTTTTGTAAACTGCATTTTTAATCTGTACATTGTTGGATGTGGTGGGTGTTGCAGCATTTCTTCGGTAATATCCATTATTGGATAATCCTTTCAATGCACCAACAACATAATAGTCGTCTGATGCAAAAATCTGTATGGGGGTATTCAGTTGTTCACAGTTCCATCCTGCACTTCCCGAAATATTCATTTCTGTTAATTTTGTGAAGTCAGAATCATATATTTGTACAGGAATTTCTTTGGCAGTATATTTACAAAGTTCTGTAATATACATATCTTTTGTTGGCGAGAATTTGTATCCCATCATATAACTCCAACTGTATGTTCCACTGTATGTCTGAGTGTATGCTGGTTGAAAAACATAATTTTCTGCTATGGGATCAAGGGTTACATTAATGTCTCCACAATCATTATTGTTACAAGTTATGTTTACTGTGACATTAAATCCTTCGTTTTGTGAAACGTTAATGTCTGTTAATGGGTAAATTGTTGAAAGACTTATTGTCGGGGGCGTATACAAAATCGTACTCCAAACATCTGTTTGGTTGATATTGCCTGCTGAATCATTTAAATGCCAAGTCCAGTTAATGTCAACATTTTGTTTAGTAATCGTTTTTGTTATTGAAATAGTTTCTCCATTAGTATAATTTAGCGGGGTGTCATTTTGCCAGTTTGTTCCATTATACCAACTGAATATGTATTGGTGAGGATTTGTGTCTGTTAGTGTGATGTTGAAATGTACTGAACTTCCTTGGGTTGTATTAGTTGTTATGTTGGTTTGGTTGTTGCTCCAGGTTGGACCT